>DHVS01000010.1 GCA_002412795.1 bacterium UBP2_UBA5202
CCTGATTTTGCCAAAGTCCAGTAATTATATTAATAAGGTACGCTTCCAGTGTTTTACTTAGAACTCATCCCCCGTCCCCTTCTCTTTAAAAGAGAAGGAGAGATATAGGGGTTGAGTTCTATATCCTTTTCAGAAATACCCGGGCCGCGCCCCAGCTGCCCAAAGCCCCCAGCAATACCCCGAAACCCAACAACAGGGCCGATTCCCTCAGGGTAAAGAATCTCAGCATCCCGAACTGGGAGGATACCAGCTTCCAGCCGGCATAAAGCATGATGAGGCCTATCAGGCTGCCCAGCGCCCCCTGCAGGAAACCCTCCAGCACAAAGGGCCGGCGGATGAAGCCGTCGGTGGCCCCCACCAGCCTCATGATCTCGATGGCCGGGCGCCGGGCATAAAGGGTCAGCCGGATGGTGTTGAAGACGACTATCAGCACTGCGGCGCTGACGATGACCAGCAGGGAAAAATCTATGGCCACCAGCAGGCTGCCGATCCGGTAAAGCTTGACCAGCCAGGATTTGCCGTACTCCACCTCTTCCACCCCCGGCAGTCTGGCGATATCCTCGGATATCCGGGCGATGGCCTGTGGATTCTGACGGTCGGGATCAAGCGATACCTTGAATGACCGGGGCAGGGGGTTGTTCTCCAGCACCTCCAGGAAATCGCTGGCCGCGCCCATCTCCTGCCGGAACTCATCCAGGGCTTCCTGCTTGGAGATGTAGCGGACCTGGCTGATCCCCTCCATCCCTTCGATGACCAGACGGGTCTTGGTAATGTTCTTCATCTCCGTTCCGTCGCTGATGAAGGCCTGTATCTGGAACTTGCCCTTCAGGCTGCTGACGGCGCTCATGAAATTGAGGGTCACCAGCAGAAAGGTGCCCAACAGGAACAGGGCCGCCGTGATGCTGGAGACGGAGAGCAGGCTCAACAGCTTGGCCCGCTGCATGCCGGATATGGCTTCCCGCCAGTAATAACTGATGCTCAAAATTAAGTACCTTTAATTTACTGGATTTGATTTTACCTCTTTTCACCCCTTAAAGCAATACCCAATTATCGAAGCTTCGTTCCGGGCTAACTAGGATATTGTATGATATAAATTATCTGCGTAAATCTGCGTAATCTGCGGATCGTATTCCCCGTTCACTTCATCGGCCGGATGCGCAGCTCCGTTCCCTTCACATCCTTCAACAGTTCCGGCAGGCCCGAGAGATCTGTCTCCCCGTAATGATATGGGTAAACTATCTTCGGCTTGAAGTCTTTGACCGCTTGAGCAAATTGTTCCGGGGTCATGGTGTAGGGCTGGTTCACCGGCAGAAAGGCTATGTCGATTTCTTTAAGCTGCGCCATCTCCGGCGTGTTCTCGGTGTCCCCGGCCAGGTAGATGTTTCTGCCGCCGATATTCAGCACGTACCCGTTGTCCCGGCCCTGGGGATGGAACTTGTCCCGTCCGGCGGTGGTGTTGTAGGCCGGTATCGCTTTAATGGTGATACCCTGGATGATGGCGCTGTCGCCCTGTTCCAGCGCCTGCCCGGACCTGAGGATGTTGCGGGCGGCATTGTTCAGCACCACCGCCGTGCCCTTTTTGGTCAGGGACGTAATGGCCTGGATATCAAAATGGTCATGATGCTCGTGGGTTACAAGGATCAGGTCGGCCTTCGGCATCTTTTTGTAGTCTGAATACTCGCTCACCGGATCGATATGGATGATGAGATTCTTGTATTTCATCATTATTGTGGCGTGGCCGATGAAGTAGATGGTCAGCGGGCCGTCGTTGGTCTCGATGGTGTCGCTGGGGAACTGGGGCAGCGGGTCGGCGGAGATGGTGCTTGACAAAGCTAACAGCAAATAGGATGCGATCGCGGTTTTCATAAAAGCCTCCTTGCAATGTTTTTCGGAATTGGATTGGATTTATGCAGCTATTTAGTATCCCCTTCCCGGCAGATCCTATCCTGGGCAATGGCATACGAGGCTTGCTGGATATAGGCCCGCAGATACTCAAACATTTTCCCGGCTTCTTCCGGCTTCGCTGTTTGCAGGTCATTCTTAAAACCGCTGTCATTCCTGTGATCATAAAAACCGTTGACCTTCTCCAGGTCGCTGACCAAAACCAGCCTGTCGTCGAAAACGGCGAACTCCGCCCCGTGGCGCACCACCGCGTAATGCTCCTTTTTGCCGGAGAGCAGCGAACTGCCCATGGAGGCGTGGGTGGAGGAGAGGCTGAGCAGGTCCAAAACCGTGGGCAGAATGTCCACCTGCGAACCGATGCCGTCATCCCGGGCAGGCGCCAGACCTTTAGGCCGGTAGATCAGCAGCGGCACCCGGAAGATGGAGGCAAAGTCGTTGCGCATGGAATGGTAGGGATGATCACCGGTTATTATGAATACTGTGTTTTCATACCAACCTTCTTTCCGGGCCTTGTCAAAGAATATTTTCAGGCTGTGATCGGAATAGCGCAAAGCCCGCCGGAACTTGTCGTCTTCCTTGTATCCTGCGAACAGGGCCTCCCGGTACCTTGGTATCTTAAGGGGATCGTGCGGCGACAGGGAGAATATCACCGAGGCAAAAGGTTTCTTGAAACTGTTGATCCGCGACAGGGCGTCCAAAAAGAACTCCTCGTCGTAAACCCCCCAGGTGCCGTCCTGCATGGAGTCGGCCAGTCCGGGAAAGTCCTCCTTGCCGTAGTATTTGAGGAACCCGGCGGTGCGGGCGTAGGCGTCAAAGCCCATGGAACCCACCTTGGCCCCGTGGTGGAACGAAGTGGTGTAGCCCCGTTTTAATAGGATGTGCCCCAGCCCCAGCACCCGGTTCATCTCGGCCCGGGAGCCGATGAAAGAATTGTTGTTGTAGAAGGCCGGTATGGACGTCAAAATGGCCGGCACCGCCTCCAGCGAACGCTGGGCATTGGCCATGAAGTTGGTGTAAAGCATTCCCTGCCGGGACAGGCTGTCGAAGAACGGCGTGGCCGAAGGACATCCGGCGATAGCCCCGATCTGCCCCGCCGACCAGCTTTCCATGATGAAGATCACCAGGTTCAGTTTTTGCTCGGGACCGGGAAATTGCTTTTGTCTTAAGAAAGGATACTCCAGGTCTGCCATGGTTTCATTGGGGTCGCGCAGCATCGTCTCCACCAGTTCCTGGGTCTGCTCCCGGGGCATGAACTGGAATTCCGCCAGCTTCGGCTGGCTTAAACTGCGCAGCACGGTAAAGGTGGAGTTAAGGGCCAGGTATCCCGCCGCCCGGCTCTCGCTAAAGAAGGCGTGATTCTGCCGGATGGGCTTGGACTGCAGGCCGCCCCGGATCCCCAGCACCGCCAGCCCGACGATCAGGACCAGGCTTAGGGATTCGGCGAATGGGTTGAATTTATAGGCGGTCTTTTTGTCCAGCCGGGAAAAGAACTTCAGGCTGGAGTAAATGAACAAGCCCGTCAGCACGGCCAAAAGTAGGAACAGCGGCCAGTAGCCCCGGACCAGGCTGGGGACCATGTCCATCGTTTCGCGGGGCATGGTGAACAGCTCGAACATCAGGCGGCGCTGGGTGAAGCCGTAATAGCCGTAATCGGTCAGGTTCACGATGAAGCCCGGAATGTTCATCAGCCAGAAAAGCGCCAGCATTGTTTTGGAATACCATTGAAACCTCCCGGGGAACCCCGGCAGGTTGTACAACAGCAGAATGACCCCGTTCAGCATCAGCAGGGCCGAGAGGTCGAAGCGCAGGCCGTAGACAAAGGCCCACAGCACCTGCCCGGCCGGCACGTCGGCAAAATACTGGCGGTTTGCGATCAGAAAGCCCAGCCGCAGGAGTTCATAGCAGACCAGGAGATATGCCAGCCCCAGGATGGTTATCCGTAAGGGTTTTGGGACCAGACCAAGGATATATGTTTTTAGGTTTTTCATTAAAATGCAAACGAACTTATGTAAATCCTGATTTTCACGTATTCCTTTATAGCGATAGCCTAAAGACTATCGCTACAATCCATCAAGGCTCGCACTGAGCATGGCCGAAGCGCCTCTGCCGAGTCCTGCCATGGCAGCCTGATTTATCAGGGTTGATGATTAGTAGCGATACCATTCATGGTATCGCATAGAGAAAAGATGAATATGTAAAGGCCACGTATTAGGGGAATCATGTAAATCCGCCTGCGCTTTAATTGTTGGCTTCTTCAAGCGCCAACCGCTTACGCTATTATATTTATTACCTCGTGCTCCTTAGCTACAGCGGTGGCGCAAGCTTCAGCGGAGGCGCTCCTGTCTTCCCCGGTAAACCCCGTTATTTCTTGTACTCTTCCGCCAACTCCACATAATGCCGGGCGCTGGCCCGGATCTTCTCCACCGCCTCTTCCGGCAGCTGCCGCTTGACCTCGGCCGGCATGCCCATCACCATGGAGCGGGGCGGGATCTGCTGGCCTTCCTTGACCAGGGCCCCGGCCGCGACCACCGAGCCGGCCCCGATCCTGGCCCCGGAAAGCACCGTGGCCCCCATGCCTATCAGGCAGTCGTCCTCTATCTTGCAGCCGTGCAGGATGGCCCCGTGCCCGACGGTGACCCGGTCGCCGATGATGGTGGCGCAGTCCCCCAGCCCCCGGTCGTTAAGGTCCACGTGGATCACCGTGTTCTCCTGGATGTTGGTCTCCCTGCCGATGCGGATGTGGTTGATGTCCGCCCGGATGGCCACCCCGTACCAGATGCTGGCCTTTTCTCCGATCTCCACATCGCCGATGATGACCGCGGTTTCGGCCACGAAGGCGGCGGAGCTGATCTTGGGGGTTTTATCTTTGTAGGACTTCATCACTTTCTAATTTCCTCTAATATTAATTGTGATTTTCGCCTATTTATTTGCCGTACCTTATAGCGTCTTTTTCTATAATACTTGAATCCAAGACAAAACCAATATTTAAATACGGTTCATTTTTTTTCAAGTAGCTATTATTAATTGGAAAACGACAATCAACATATGTTTTTATTTTTTTAACCCCTATCTTGAATCCGAACAATATTTCAGTAAATATTACAGGGCTTTTTTCATAAAATAAATAATAATCCGTATTCAATCCTCCGCCCATCCATAAATGTTTCTTGGATAAAGGTGCATAAACTTTTGCATTACCCAATACTATGGGAGTTATTAACACAACACTTGTTGGTATTAACAATATTGCATCCATCTTGCTGTCAGCAGCACACCACAATGCTGCAAATGAAAGCATTGTGAATAAGGTATTTGATGAGACTCTTCTCCTATGGTCGGCAGCAGTTATTATTGACACACTCATTAACTCCGTCTCGAACCATGCTTTGTCGTAATTAAATAAACATAACTTAAAGTTGTTTTGTTTGTTCATCGAATAATTTATTTCCGTATTTGTATAACCCCATATCGTCTCATCTTCTTCATCATAAGAAAATCCCTGGGCCTTTGAGAGCCCATATAAAACAAAAACAATAAACAGCAATGTCATTACTATTTTTTTCATTCCGGTACAGATCTCCTTAATATATATTCTACTGATTTAAGATATTTGAGCATGACGGATTATTTCAAAGCCCCAGATCCCCTGAGATCCCCTGCATGGCCTTCAGGCACTTCCCAACGAAGTCCTCCAAGCTAAGCCCCAGCCGGTCGCAGGTCTGGATCTGCTCCCGGTTGGCTCCGGCCGCAAAGCGCTTTTCCTTGTAGCGCTTCATGATGAACGGCACGTCCAGGTTGGCCAGCTTCTTGCTGGGGTGCATCAGGGCTGCGGCGACTATCAGCCCGGTCAGGGAGTCCGCCGCATACAGGGCAAAGTCCATCTTGCTTTTTGCCTCCACGTGCCCGGGGTGGGCCTGGATGCAATAAATGACCTCGTCCGGGATGCCCCTGCCCTCCAGCATCTGGGCGGTGACCTTGCCGTGATTGGGGAAATCATTCACCGTCTGGTCGTAGTCCAGGTCGTGCAGCAGCCCGGCCAGGCCCCACTGGTCAGCATCCTCTTTGAAATGGGTGGCCAGCTCCCGCATGCAGGCCTCGGCCGCCAGCATGTGCTTCTGCAGATTTTTGTTGGGAATGGTCTGTTCCATCAGGGCTTTTGCCTCGTTCCGTTCCATGAGTTCTCCTATGGTTGTTTTAAATTAAAAGTCTTTCTCCCGTGGCCGGGTAGCCCGGTACGTCTATTGGACCAGCCTCTTGGAGAAGTCGTCAATAATTCCCTTGAGCTCGATATCGTTCACCGGGTACTCAAAGGTCTTTTGCATTAGCGGCTTCAGTTTCTGGTGGGCCTCGATAAAGCCCTGCGATGATTCCCGGGCCTCCCACCGCCACTTGTCGGCAATGTCCACCTTTTTGTCAAAGTCCTTGATGGCGGAGGCCTGCTCCTCGCAGTCCAGCAGCTCCGTGCCGAAGGTAAACCCTGTCTTTTTTGCCTCCTTGAGCAGGTTTATGAAATCGTCATTGAATCGCCTCAGCTTCCCGGAGGAGGGCGGATAGACCAGGATCGCCTGCTTGCGCAGGTTTTCGATGTTTTCCGAGAACTTGGCGAAATCTTCGGGCAGGCAGTTGCTGAAGTCGTTGGCCAGCTCGGCGTACTGGACCACCAGCGGCCTTACGGCGCGGAGATACTCCTGGTCGGCCCGGCTGGACCCGCAGCCGACAAAGGAAAACGCTGCCAGGCAGCATACCGCGGCAATGAACAAGTATCGCATCTTTGATCTCCTGGTTTAAAGTTATGTTAGGATATGGCTTGACTTCTTAAACCCGATAAAGGATAATTCATCTCATGCGCAGACTGACCAACAAAATAAAACGACTGATCATCTGGGGACTGTTACTGCTGGCGGCCTATGTCCTGGCCTCGGTGGCCTGGGACATGCTTCACTTGCCGCAGATAGACGGGATGAAGACCAAGAATCCAAAGACCACCGCCCTGATTGAACAGCGGAGAAGAGAGGCCCGGGCCAGGGGACAGTCTTTTTCGCCCAACCAGGAGTTCGTGCCCTACGGGCAGATATCTCCCCATCTGAAAAACGCGGTGCTGGTGGCCGAGGACGCCGGGTTCTTCTCCCATCAGGGGATAGACTACGCCGAGGTCAGGGAGGCCATCAAGGCCGACTGGAAAAAGAAAGCTTTCGCCCGGGGTGCCTCCACCATCACCATGCAGCTGGCCAAGAACCTGTATCTGTCCACCTCCAAGAGCCTGACCCGGAAGCTGTCCGAGGCGGTGCTGGCCCGCCGGATGGACGACCAATTGAGCAAGGCCAGGATCTTTGAACTGTACCTGAATTACATCGAATGGGGTCCGGGATTGTTCGGGTGCCAGGCGGCTTCGCGCTTTTACTTCGGCTGTGAGGTTTCGCAGCTGACGCCGGAGCAGGCCGTCAGAATGGCTTCGATCATCATCAATCCCCGGAGATACGGGCCCTTTGCCGATAGCAAGAGGATGTCCACCCGCCGCAAATGGATCGCCCAGAAGATGCTGGAATACGGACATTTGAGCGAAATGGAATACCGGTCTTTAAGTTTCTGATCCAGGGATTAAAAGGAACCCGTCTAACAGGTAAGATGAAAAGCCGCTAAGACCAGCGGCTTTTTCTTTGCCAGTTCGTTATACTTTTCCGCGGCCTCCATGGTAGGAAGGACGATCAGCTCGACATTGTGGTTCCGGCAATACTCCTCCACTTTTCCGTCCACCTTCATCAAGCCCGGCATACCCTGGCCCACGATCAGGACTTCTGGCTGGAGTGCGAGGATGTCCGTCAGGTCCTCCATCTGCAGCAGGTGGCCTTCCTTACGCCACCACTTGTCGTCGACATGGTCGGGATAGATGATCAAATCTGACTTAAAATCCTTGCCGTCTATTTTTATCAGCCCGAAGGAATAGCTTTCAATCTTCATGTTTAAAACCATTTTAGTTTGTCTTTTTCGTACCGGTAAAATCTTCCCAGCAGATGCAGACTGCAGGCCCAGCAGTACAGCCCTGTGAATACGGTCACTACAGGGCCGATCAAAGGTATCTCCCACAAAAGCAGGGCCGGCAGGGAGGGCAGCAGCAACGCCCAGAACAAAAGGCAGAGTTTCAGGTAATCCCGGCCGCTTTTGGCCATGGAGTCCAGCACCTGCGAGGGCAGCAGCGAGGGCCAAAGTTTTTGGGACATCACCATCATCAAAAACGACATGGGAAAGTACAGCAGGCCCAGCAGCAGGGTGAAAACTGTCAGGGGAACGGAAGGGCTTATTTTTTTCTGGGCGGTATATGTCAGGACCAGGATCAGGGGCATGAAGGACCAGGCGGCCACCGTCATCGTTTTTAGGGCCGGGCCCAGAAGATTGGTGAAGACGTCTGAGAAGCCAGGCCAATCCGGGAATCCTGTCTTGCCCAAAGCCGCCCGCCAGGTGATTGAAGTATAAAACCCCGGCAGTACCAGAATAATGACCAGCCCCAATATCCCGCCCGCCGCAAAAAAAACTATTGAGAACATCAGCAGCAGGGGAACGGCGGACATGAGGAATTCAAATATTTTCCCGGAAGCAAAGAACAGCGAGGCCAGACCCAGCATCATCAACCCTTCCTTTTGGGCCGGATAAAGGAGGATGCTTTTCATGTCCTTCCAGAATGGAATATCCATCTTATGGGCCTCCTGCCACTCCCGGTACTCATCAGTACCAAGTTCCATCGACAGGGCCGCGAGCACTAAAGGGTTTTCCGGTTCCAGTTCACCGGCGGCCAGAAGGTTATGCCTGGCTTCCCTGGGCAGGCCTGCCTCTCTGGCGGCCCGGGACAGTTCCAACAGATCCTGAACCCGCGGCTTTTTGTCTTTCAGCGAGTCCTGGATCCGGTTGAATTCATCCATTTTTACGGGACTGAGGTTATCCTGGCTCATCGGCCTTCCTTTTTGGAATAAGGTTCAAGGATCTGCAATATCCTGGGATCCGGCTTTCCCCCTGAACTGACGGCTTGGGAGTAGAATTCTGCTGCTTCGATGTATTTTTTCTGAAGGTAGCAGACCAGGGCCAGTCGGTCCCAGCTCTCGGGGTCGTTTGAATTCAGGGACAAGGCAGCCCGGTACTGGGTTTCGGCCCCGGGCCAGTCGCCCAGCTTGGTATAGACCAAGCCCAGGTTCTTGCGCAGGTTGGGGTCATCCGGGAGATTTCCCACGGCGCTGACGAAAACTTTTTCCGCCCCGGCCCACTTGCCCTGTTCCATCAGGACCAGGCCCAGGTCGTTCTCGATCAGCGGGTCGCCGGGTCTCAAAGCCAGGGACTTTTGAAACTCCCTTTCGGCCAGATCGGGCCGGCCCTGGGCGTAATAGCGCTGGCCCAGCACAGTATGGGCAAAATACGAATTGGGCGAATGTTTGACGGCGTTCTCCCAAAAGGAGATGTCGTTGCGGTAAACCGCTGAATGTCCCAGTGTGATAAATGAGAATAGCAGCAGGGCAGCAGCCCCTGGGATCCATGACCATTTTTTAGCAGCTGATTTTTGGACCAGCCTCAGTTCCATGAACATCATCATGAACCCCATCAAGGGCAGGTAAAGGCGCTGTTCCAGCAGGTAGGCAAAATTCAGGGTCCTCAGCGCCGTCGGCAGCAGAAAGATCAGGAACCAGACGGCCCCGAAAAGAAAGTATCTTTTCCGGCTTATCCCCCCCAGCAAGGCCAGGAGCAACAGGAGAACCAGGGTGGCCAGGCCCCAAACCGGATGAGAGTCTGCCGGGATGGGCATCACCGACAGGTTGACGGGAAAGACGATCTTTCCCAGATAACTGAATAACCCGATGACATTCTCATATGGCGTGTTGAACTGGGGAGTGACACCTTTTGCCACCTGCCATCTCATGACCATAAAAACAGCCAGCACTGCGAACCATACCATAGCCAGCGGCCAAAGGTTTTTATACTGCCATTTGCGTTTTGATGGCAAGATTAAGATCAGACCGCAGATCACCGGTACGATCACCGCCGTTTCCTTGGTAAACAAGGCCCCGGCAAAAAACAGCCCGTGCAGCCACAGCCAGCCGGGTTTTTCAAGATATTTCAAAAAGGCTATTACCGAACACAACACCATTATTGCCAGCACCGTTTCGTACCGCCCGGGGATGAAGGCCACGGCATGGGTCAGCACCGGATGGCTGACGAACAGCAGGACGAAGAATAATGACAGCTTCCGGGGATACCCCAGGAGCAATAAGATTTTGAAGAACAGACCGGAGGCCAAAAGATGAAAAAAGATGTTGGTCAAATGATAGCCCGCCGGATTCTTCCCGGTCCACAGGGCATCGGCCATGAAGGTCAGCGTCACCAAAGGCCGGTAATATACCCCGGGGGACTCCCAGTTCATGTCGGTCTTGAAGGCGGTGACCATGTTCTGCCAGGAAGAGATGTTCCCGAAGTTCTGCAGTATCAGATGGTCGTCGTCAAAATAGGCGAACCCGAAGAAGGCCGCCCTGAAGTAGACAGCCAGTCCCAGCAGGGTGATGCCAAGGTAGGGCCGCCAGCCTTCGGCCAGCCGGCCGGCATTCATTTTATTGAGAGCCTTCAGCACCGCTAGGACAGGCGCGGTTTGCAGATCAGCTCATGAACCTTGAGATCGAAGAAATCCTGGGAGTTGACCGGGGTCAGCACCACCGCGGTGTCGGCCCCGCTGCCGGTGCCGCCGATGCACACCGCCTCCTGCTTGACTGAGACCAGTCCGGCATCTGCCGCCATCATCGCGATCTCCAGGCAGACCTTGAACCCCTGTCCCATGGTGCGCAGGGTGTAGGCGATGATCTCGTCCAGCTGGTAGGTCTTCAGCTTGAAGCGCACCGCCCGGTTGACCCCGCCCAGGGCGTGCTGGCATGTAAGGACCTTGACCCCCAGCTTCTCCAGTTCTGCCTTGTTCTCTTCGGACAGTTCCTGGACATCCTTGGCCGAGAAACCGGTGGAATGCGTTACCGCCACCATGTTGAAGTCTTTGAGCAGTCTGGCGGCTTCCAGGGCTGTGGCCCCGGAGGTGGTGGCCACGATGATGGTCTTGATCCCCAGCTCTTTTGCCCTTTGTCCCGCCAGTTCCAAAGTTTTTACGGTGTTGCCCGGGCCGGGCTTCTCAAGGTAAACTTGGTTCATGTTTTCCCCTTCAGTCTTTGATTTCGTTTTTCAATCTCCCCCATGATCTCTTCGGCCACCTGCAGCGCCCGCAGCCCGTCCCGGCCTGTCACCAATGGGATCGTGTCATTGATGATGCAATCGGCAAAGGAGCCCAGTTCGGCCTTCAGCTGTTCGACCTTGCCGATCTTCGGTTCGATGATTTCCATTACTTGTGAAATATCGGAAACCCCGCGGGGATCGCCCTTCAGTTTGTGGACCCTGACCCCGGGATTCAAAAAGTCCACGGTGACGTAAGAATACTCCTGAAAGAACCGCATCTTGCGTTCCTTTTTGCCGGAGATGCGGGAAGCGGTAAGATTGGCCACGCAGCCGTTCCTGAACTCCAGCCGGGCGTTGGCAATGTCCTCCCGGCCGCTGACCAGGCTGCAGCCGATGGCCGAGACCCGCTCCGGCTCGGAGTCAACAAAGCTGAGGACGATGTCGATGTCGTGGATCATCAGGTCCAGCACCACCGGCACGTCGGTGTTGCGCCCGCCAAAGGGAGAGATCCGCAGACACTCGATGAATTTGGGGTCGTGGATATGGGGGGACGCGGCCAGCAGGGCAGGGTTGAAACGTTCGATGTGCCCCACCTGCAGCTTCAGCTTATTTTGTTCCGCCAGAGTTATCAGTTCCCGGGCTTGGGCTACCGTGGCGGTAATTGGCTTTTCCACCAGCACGTGTTTCCCCGCCGCCAGGGCGTCAATGGCTATCTGATGGTGCAAGGTGGTGGGAACAACTATGCTGACCGCATCCACCTGTCTCAGCAGATCCCTGTGGTCGGCAAAGAAGGGTACCTTGTGCCGCCCGGCGACCTCCTGCCCCCGCTCTGGATTGATGTCGGCCACCCCGGCCAGTTCGGCATTGGAAAGTTCGGTGCAAACCCGGGCGTGGTGCTGGCCCAGGCTGCCCACTCCGATGACACCGATTTTAAGCTTAGCCAAATGTCGTTCCTTCCTGTCAAAGATTTAGAATATATCATAGAGAGCGTCCGTCAGTTTTCCCATTTTTCGGCCTTAAGTTTTTTGGCCTTCTCCTGCTCCACCTTCTGCTCGATCGCCACCTCCGGCAGTGCGCCGGCATCGCCGGCCAGCACCTCATCCAGCGCCCGGTCGTACCCGGCGCGGTCTTTCACCTCCGGGTAATAATTCTCAGCCATCAGCACCTTGGTGGCCAAGTAGGCCGGCGCCATCGCTATGGCCTCTTCATAATATTGCTTTGACTTCTTAATGTCGCCGCCCGCTATGCCCGGGGCTATCGCGTAGAAGGCCCCCAGCCAGCGGGCCGGTCCGCCGTAATAAAAGGCCTTGTCTATCGAATACAGGTAGATGATCATCTTGCGGGCCTGCTTGGCGGGTCCCAGCTGCTTGAGGATGTTGCGCATTTTGCCCCACTTGCCGTAGCAGGTGGCTGTCCAGAAGATGCCGCCTGCGAATTCTTTGGGCACGCCGTTGATGGCGTCGCCCATGCCCTTCTTTTCAACCTGATAGCGCTGTTTGAATCCCGGATCGAACATCAGGGCCTTTAAGCCCCATTCATGTCCGGTGTAGTAGTCCTTGGATTTCTGCTCCCCTTGCTCGAAGGCGTCGGCCAGGAAATAGTAGGCATAGGCCAGCCGTTCGGCCAGGGCATAGCTGGGATCAGACTCGTAGGCCTTCTGGTAGACCTCTATGGCCTTTTTCAGCGGGGCCGGTTCCCCCCGTTTTTCCCAGTATTGTTTGGCTTCGTCAAAGCCAGGCTGGGCTTGCAGCACCGAAGCACACAAAGCCAGGATTGCCAGGACAATGGTCATTTTTCTCATGATCTTACCTCTCCTGTTGATCTGATTTAATGCTAATTTTCAGGGCCGGTCAAACAGAACTTCTGTTTTGTCATCCGCACCATAAAGACATCTTTGCGCGAAGGGTCGTGTTCGAAACCAATTGACAGGAGCGCCTTTTGTCCGGCGGTGTTTTCCAGCGCGATCGGATCGGCCATCACCTCGCCGCCAAAGCCGCTGAAAAAGTATTCCAGGATAAGCCTGGCCGCCTCAGGGCCGTAGCTCTTGTATCTGTGACGCGCCTCGATCTTGAGGTTGAATTCCGCCGTTTTCGTGCCGGGGTCAAAACGATGGAAGCTGGCCTCGCCCACCGGCAGGTTCTCCCGGTTGATAATCAGAAAATAGCGGTCCCCGGGCGAACCGGGATCGACCATTTTTTCGAACCAATGCCTTGCCCTTTCCTCGTCCATCACGATCGGCCCGCCCACCTCTTTCATCGTATCGGCATCGGCCCACAATTCCCGGATATAAGGCAGGTCTCCCGGACCAGGTTGCCGCAGGCAGATATTGCATGATTTGAGCTCAAAATCCTTTTCCACCGGATCCACCTCCTATGATAATAATATCCTAATAAAACCCCTTTGTAAAGCAAAAAAAGCCCCCGGAGCACGGGAGCTTTTCGTTGGGAACAGCGGACCTAGGCCCTGTACTTATCGATGTAACAAAATTCACCAAAAGGCAGCCTTGGGGGCCGGACGGCCTCGCTCTTGGCCTGTTCCGGGCTCAGTTTGGAGCTTATTCTCTCATCGCGCTTACCCACGTTGATCAGCGTGATCAGGTTCATGTCCTCCGGAATGCCCAGCACCTCCCGGGCTTTGGCCGGATCGAACCCGGCGATGGGATGGGCCACCAATCCCAGCTCCGTGGCCCGCAGGATCAGGGACATCACCCCCATCCCGGTGTCAAACAAATTATACTCCCGGCCGTCCTTCATTATGCAGTCCAGCTCCTTTTTGCTGAACACGGCGATGATCAACGATGCCTCCTGCGCCCACTCGTTCCCCTTGGAGAGGGCCGGGTGCAGTTGTGACAAAGCTTCCCGGCCGTAAGCAAAGACGAACCGCCAGGGCTGCTTGTTGAAGCAGGATGGGGCCAGCGAAGCGGCTGTGGCCAGGTCCTCCACCAGTTCCTTGGTGATCTGCATCGAGGCCAGCGAGCGGTAGGCCCGCCGGGAATGGATGGCTGTCTTGACGTCCATGGTATATTCCTTTCATAAATAGTAGGAGATCGTACTGATCATTATAACAATATACCCCCTATCCGGCAATAATTCAAGACTTGCTGGCGCTTTTCTGTTGACAGCACCCTGCGGTTGCTATAAAATTAAGCCTTCCTTTACAAAAAACAGGAAGGAACAAGATCCTGTTAATCCTGCCAAAAACAATAGGAGTCCAACATGTCCATCTGGCAACTGCTGCTGACCCTGCTGCCCATCGCCGTCATATTAGTGATGCTGATAGCCTTCAAGCGTCCGGCCGACCAAAGCGGTTTGGCCGGCTGGCTGGCCATCTCGCTGACCGCCTTCTTTTTCTTCAATACTTCGCTGGAAGTGATCCTGCGCTCCACCGGGGCCGGCATGGTCCGTTCGCTCTCGGTCTCGCTGATCGTGGCCGCCTCGCTGCTGCAGATGGCGGTGATGGAGAAGACCGGGGCATTGAAAAGGGTGATCATCTTCATCAAGACCCTGGCCGGGGGGAACCAGGCGGTGCAGATCATGATGATCAACATCGGCTTCGGCACCCTGATGGTGGCGGTGGGGGCCACCCCGGTCTCCATCCTGCCCCCGATCCTGCTGGCCATGGGCTACTCCTCGTTCGTGGCCATCGCCCTGCCCTCGATCGGCTACGACTCGCTCTGCACCTACGCCCTGCTGGGCGCACCGATAGTGGTGTTCGTGGATATCGCCAACAGCTTTCTGGGAAAAGGCAACGAGATCGGGCTTAAGCAGGCCGGGCAGGTCTTCTTCATGTTCCTGCCGGTGGTCTCCACCATGATCGGGTTCTGCATGCTGTGGATCGTGGGAAAGTGGCAGGCGGTGCGCCGGGGCTGGCTGCCCTGCCTAGTGACCGGAGGAGTGATCGGGGTGGTGGCCTATTTCACCAACCGCTTTGAGAACCTGGTGGTGCTGACCGGGGTGCTGTGCGGCCTGGCGGTGATCGCGGCCATGGCCCTGTATCTTAAGGCCTCCGGTAAAAAGATCATCGACCGCAGCCGGCTGAACCCACAGGAACTGGAGTTCGAAAAGACCTATCCCCTGTGGAAGGCCTTCCTGCCCTGGCTGATACTGATCGTGCTGATCCTGGCGCTTAACCTGCCCAAGGACAGTTTCAATTTCCTTTACCGCACCCTCAAGCTTCCCATCAACGGCCTGACCGCCGACGGCAAGTCTCTGGACACCCGGGCCCTGTGGCAGGCCTACACCTGGATCCTGGTCAGCACCGCCCTGGCCCTGCCTTTTCTCAGACCAACCAAATCCCAAATGAGGGAATCACTGAAAATATGGCTGAAAAGGGCCCCCCGGCCGGTGTTCGCCGCCGCCATCTTCTTCGCCATCGGCGAGATCATGAACATGTCGGGTTACGACATGAACCTGGGACAGTTCGCCGTGCCCAGCATGATAAAAGTGCTGGCCGACTATTCCACCCAGGTCTTCCGGGGAGGCTATGGCGCGGTGGTGTCCTTCATAGGCCTGTTCGGCGGTTTTTTGACCGGCAGCGAGGCCTCGGCCATCGCCATGTTCGCCAAGTACACCATGACCACCGCCCAGAATTTGGGATTATCGCTTAAAGGACTGATCATAGTAACCGCCGGGCTGGCCTTCGGCGGCGGGCTGGCCAGCGTGGTCTCCCCGGCCAAGCTCCAGAATGCGGCGGCCTCAATAGACAAAATCGGCGAGGAGACCAAGGTCTTTAAGGTGGCCTTCGTGTTCTCGCTGATACTGACCGCAGTCACTTCCTTGTTCGTGGTGGTGTTGTTGAAAATATACGGATAGAACTGATGCCCTATTAGTATTTATTCCTCCCTCAATGTCAAAAGCCCTCCTGGTTCCAGGAGGGCTTTTATTGTTCTCTATTATCTTACCGACTTAATGACCTCTTTGAACCACCGCCTGGCCCGGGCATCCTTGCGGCGCAGGTCGGCCGGATCCTTCACATAGAACAACGCCTGCAGCTTGGCCGCCGCCAGGGGAGGAAGTTCATAGTGCAGATAACGCCCCCGGAAATCATAATGGAAAGGGCCGTGCTTCATCCTTAGTGATTCCACCAGCATGTTCAAGGTCATAAAATAGTTGTACTGGGCCTCGATGTAATTCTTCCGGTTCAGTTCCTTGGCCACATAATTGGAGAACAATTCGAACATGTTCATCAGCCTGGCCTTTCGCTCTTTCATCCCGGCCAAAAAATTCTTCCGATCCAGCTTGGACGGCCGGCAGATCTTGGCTTTGTCAAAATGGACCAGCGCTTTCCCGTGGATCTCGGGCTCCAGCAGCTTGTCCTTGCTGCTCTGGGGCATCACCGCCACGTCCACCAGCAGAAATTCATCGGCCCGCTTCAGCTTGTAAAAGGTGTGGATCATGTCCGGCCAGTTGGGGTGGTTGGCCGGCAGCCTGGCTTTGATGGGGGAGAGTTTTTTCAGGATGGCTTCCGCATCTTGCGCTGCCCGGTCGGCCTGGCCGTCTTTGGCGGCCACCATCAGGTCTATGTCCGACCAACGGTCCACCCGGTCAAAGGCGGCGGCCCCGCCCTCCCACATGGCCAGGATTTGCCTTTGAGGCTCCAGCGACTGCCTTACTGACTGCAGTATCTCAGCCCGGCTGAGTTTGTCTTTTGTGGTCATTGCGCCTCGCTATATGTTTTCTGGTTATGGTTTAAGACTGGTGATGGTCCTTCAGCCAGCAGGTATTTTAAATTACTGACCGAAACCACATCGCTGATGCACTCCACGAAACGGATGTTCTCATGGCTGGGGCTGGCCAGCGCCCCCCGGATCAGGATGGCGGCATAGCCCTCGTCCTGAGCCCCCCGGTAAGTTGACAGCACGCAACGCTCGGCACAGTATCCGGCGATGAACACGGTGTCAATCCCCAGTTTCCCAAGCTTCTCCGCCAGATCGGTCTGGTGGAAGGAATTACCCTGCCGTTTGATGATGCGGATGTCCGCAGGCAGCGCATTGATCTTTTCCGGGATCTCGAATCCCGGATGGCCCGGCGCCAGGCCTTCCTCCGGGGTCAGCTGCTGGATGAAGATCACCGGATGGCCGTATTCCCGGAACATCCCGATGGCGCTGTTAATGTAGACCACCGATTGCCCCAGCGACTGGGCGGTGTGCTGATCGGCCTTAAAAAAAGCCTTTTGAATGTCCACTATCAGCAGGGCGGGTTTCATAATTGCTCCTTTGAATTAAAATATTCTTTACCTTGGCTTGGGGGACCATCATTGCATCGGCAGCCCTTAAGATTTGGTGGTCACCGAGACACCTTCGCACAATAGCGGCGGGACCCGGGCCCCTTCAAAAGACGGATACAATGTCTCCCCCACCTCCACCACGTTGGACAGCGTTTGGTAGATGTTGCCGGCCGCCATGGCGTCCTTGACCCGGCCCACGATCCGGCCGTTCTCCACGTAGAGGCCGGGGCCGATGCCGATGGAGTAGTCCCCGTTGGGAATGTTGCCGCTGTGGGCGCCCATCACGCCTTCGATGATGATGCCGCGATCGATCTGGGATATAAGCCTTGCCAGGGAGGCTGTGCCCGGCTCCATGAAGAGGTGCCCCAGGAACGGCCCGGGCTTTACGGTGACGGGGTCCCCGCTCCAGATGTCGCCCCGGTAGCCGTGGCCGGTGGAGGCGGCGCCCATTTTTTCGGCATATTTGAGGTCGTAGAAAAAGCCCTTCAACACGCCCTGTTCGATCAGGGGAAGTTTCTTGCAGGGCACCCCCTCGTCGTCCCAGGCCCGGGCGCCGGGATAGGCATCGTTGAGGGGATCGTCGTAGATGGTCAGTTTCGGGCTGAATATCCTCTGCCCCAGCCGGGCGGCGTTGGGCGAGATCTTTTCATAGACGCTGCGGCCGCTGAGCCCGCTGACGATTCGCCACAGCAGGGTGATCATGCTTTCCGGCATGAACAGGACCTTCATCCGGCCGCCCTTTGGCTGAACTGTCTTTTGCCCCTGCTTGAACAGATCGGCCATCTCGGATATCAGGTTATCCGGCATTTTTACCATAGCCCTGCTCCTGACCTCCCTGCTCATCCCGCTGCCCGAACCGGGGAAGATGATGGAACTGTATGAACCGGCCAAGGAATTCCGCTGGCTCAGGTCGGCGCCCCTGCTGTTGAGTATCCGCATGGAATCCACGCTGACATAGGCGCCGGCCATGATCTCTCCGGCGGCTTTGGCCTTAAGGATCTCGCAGATTCGTTGGGACTCGTCCAACAGGTCTGCGCTGGACAGCTTGGATGCCGCCGGATCGTAGGTGGCCAGGCTCTGGCCGACCCTGGTGTCCGGCAGGTCATAATTCGCCTCCACCCTTCCCCGGAGCGAGTCCAGGGCGTTTTCCAGCAGGCCCTGCCGGTTCTTTAGATTGCGGGTATAGGCAAACCCCAGTTTTCCGTCCTTGATTATCCTCAGCGATACCCCCGACAGGAAGTTGGTCTTTATGTCGTAAAGCTTGGCGTCATGGAAGGACACCGAAATGGAGCTCTGCTCGGTCGAAAATACCTCGGCCTGATCGGCTGCCCGGCCGGCCATTTCCAAAAGTTTTTCCATCAGATGCCCCCCACTATCAGGTTATCGATTATGATGTGCGGACCGCCGTTGCAGGAACGGATGTTGCTCTGCCCCTTGCCGCAGCCGCCGATCTGTGAAAGCCTCAGGTCGCTGCCCACCGAGCTGATATCCATTAGTGTCTGGTAAAGGTTGCCGGAGATGTTTATGTCCCGGACCATCCGGCCGATCTTGCCCTGCCTGACCTCGTAACCGTAGTTGGCGCCGAAGGTGAAATTCTCCCCCGACGTTTGGCCGCCCTTGGCATCCAGCAGATACAACCCATCCCACAGCGACTGGAGCAGTTCCCCGAAGCTTTTATCACCAGGCTGAATGAATATGGTCCCCATCCTGACGATGGGCGCATAGCGGTAATCCTCGGCCACGCAGTGGCCGCTCAAGGGCTCTCCGAACTCGGCCGCCGTCCTCCGTGAATGAAGACGGCCCGACAGCACCCCGTTCTTGATCAGCTGAACCGGGCGCACCTCCACCCCTTCGTCGTCGTATTGGTAGAAACCCAGCTGCCCGGGCTGGGTGGCGTCATCGATTATATTCAATATCCCATTGCCCAACTTGGCTCCCAGCGTCATTCTCTTCCTCATGGCCGGCAGGGTCTCCACGATGTCGGCCTCCGAGAAATGGCCGAAGGCTTCGTGGGCAAAGACCCCGGCCAGGCTGGGATTGAGGATGCAGCTGTAGGATCCGCTTTTCACCGGTTCGGCCGCCAGCAGATCCAGGACCAGCTTGGTCTTTTCTTCAAAATGCCTTTCCTGCCCCCTGATGGCGCCGAAGCCGTCGCTGCCGCCTATGCCCACTCTGATGTTCTGGGTCAGGCCGCCTTCCCTGGCGGTGATCAGGCCCCGGACGCTGGTGGTAAGCAGATCCTCCTGGATCCGGCTGCCCTCGCTGTTCAGGTAGTATTTTTTCCGGCAGACCTCGCTGTAGGCGATGCTGGTGTTCACCACTTTGGGCCAGGCCAGCGGGATGTTGTTGTACTTCCTCACCAGCTCCAGCTTTTCCTCCATCGGGATATGCCGGGGGTCTTCCCCCAGCTTTGGGGCAAAGGTGTCCCGGACCGCTTCGGCTTTGGCCATCCGGACCGGTTTTGCCGTGTTCCGGGAGAACAATGATGCGTTCTCTTCCGCCGCTCTGACTGCGGCTTCGGCCTCGTCCGGCCTGGTAAAGGTCACCGAAGCCATGCCGCCCTGGTCCAGGACCCGGACCACAAAACCGTCGCTGGCATTGGCCGACAGCGTGGTCAGCTCCTTTCCGCTGAAGCCGATGGCTGTTTCCTTCACCTCTTCATAGCGGATGTCAATGTAATCGGCTTTGGCTCCGGCCAGGATCTTCTCCAATTTTTCGAACATCGTGTCTCCAGTTTGAGTATTGTAAATTTAAAAATACAGCAGGTATTTGGCTTTGATGGCTCCTATGGCATATCTCTGGGTCATCTTGCCGTCGGGATTGACCGAATAATCCAGCGAGTTGTAATCGTTCAAGGCCACATACAGCCAGCTCTTGGGGGAAAAATTCCAGGAGTACAGCAACCCAAACCTGTCGGTCTGAAGCCGGGTCCTCCCCAGTTCGGTCCCGGGGGTGGCAGCCACCATTTCGTTGAATACCGAAAGCGTCATTTTGGCCGTGATCCGGTAATCCATGCGGGGCCTTAAGATCGGGGTCATGGCTGTTATTTTTTTATCCTGGCCCCATTCTACCCAGAGCATCGAGGTCAGGGTGGTGCTCAACGGCGAGATGATTGAATAACTGAAGGTCAGCCAATTCGAACCCTGATAAGCCAGATATTTTCTGGCATAGTTATAGCTGTAGTTATAATCACATCCTCCGTTGACATTGTTTCCCATCAGCATGCCCCAAAAGTTAAAACTTATGTCGCGGCTGATGTAATTTATGCACCAGCTGGAATCGGTAAAGGGATCTTTTATGAGTTCGTATGCCTTGCCGTAGCTTCCCTCCAGATTCGCGCCCCAGTTGTTCCTCCAATTGGGATTCACCAGGAACGAGCCGAAGGTCGACCATCTGGGACAGCCCGGTTCCCTGGCCCTGACGAATCCCGGGGCAACATAAAGATTACGCAAAGATCCTTCTTTGAATGTCCAGAACGGACCGCTGATCAGGAGTGCCCGCTGCCGCCCGGCCCAGGGAACAAAACCTATATCCCCCACATCAAAGGAATCGTCGATGGCTTCGTAGGACGCCATAGTCAGGAATTTGCCAATAAAACCGCGGTATCCGGTGGAAACGGCCCAGCCGCTGTTTTTAACCGTATCCGGGCCGGACGGCCTTTGGGCCTGGCTGTATGCCCCCTGCAGGATAAGCTGGTTCGGTCCCTGGCGAAATGACGCATCCAGCCCGGCCGCATAGTTGTATTCCAAGCTGTTCACCGACATCCCGCTGAATAACAGTCCGGCATCCGAATTATTCAAGATCCTTTTTGAAGCCCTGAAGACCCCGAATTTCTTTTCCGGTTCGGCGGCGGGCTGGCCCCACGGATCGTTATAATCGTATTTTTCGGTATAGGCCGCCAGCCCGCCCAGGTTCCAATCCGTGGCCTTGTGGGTGGCCTTCAATCCCCCGACTATCGGCACCGCTCCACCGTTAATGGATTTTCCGATCCGGCGGGAATAAAAGATGTTGAGCGGCTGGAAGAAACCGCTGCCCTGGAATTCCGAGAAACGGAATATCTCCCGCCCCTCAACGAAGAACGGCCTCTGTTCCTGAAGATAGGTGGGATACCGGGAAAGATTCACCGAGGACGGGTCCGATTCGATCTGGGCAAAATCGGGATAGGCCGTGGCATTTATGCTGGTCTGCGGGGTCAGGTCCCATTTGGCGGTCAGGCTGCCCTTGAACTTCCTGGTCGGGGTCTCTCCCCGAAAATCCTCAAAACGGAAAAACCCCTCGGGATACAGTTCGAAATAGTATCCCGATGATCTTGGATTGATGTTGGTAGCCGTACCCCAGCGTGATACCAGGTCTCCGTCCTTTTGAGTAACCCCGGCCCAGTAGTCGTCCTCAAAGGTGGTGGCGATATGCCGGGCAAACTGAATGTTCCATTCCCCCAGGCCTTTCTTGTAACGCAATGTCTTGAAGGGGATCTTCATCTCCACTTCCATTCTGTCTGGATACATCTTCACCGCATTGTACCATACCCCCTCCCAGGACTGATCCTGACTCCGTCCATCGTCCATGATCAACCCGTCCCAGAAAATACCGCTGCCGAAGACCAGGAAAAAATAACCGTTGGTCCGGCTGCCGAAGGGATCGAACTTGACGATCACATAATCTTCGTCCTTGGTGAAGCAAGCCACCGGGGGGTTCTTGACCGCATGGCAGCGGAAGGCCAGGTAAAGATTTTCTTCATCTTGCAGCATATAGACCACGGTCTTCTCGCTGGGCTCGGTATTCTCGTACGGCTGGCTCTGGATGAGATCGGTTATCGAGTCCGCCTGCTGCCAGAGGTCTTCGATGACCCCGTCGATCTCCGGCGGAGTCTGGGCCTGCCTGACGCTGAAGACCTTTGGATTCGTTATCGCGGATATCTTTTCCCCGGCCGGCTCCTGAGCCCAGGAGCTTTCTGTCAGGATTCCTATTAAAAGCAATCCCAAGGCAAAGGCTGAGCAGTATGATTTCATGTTGTTTCCCCCTAAACTCCGTTAATTTTAATTGTCAAGGGCGAATGTTGAACCGGCAGCAGGGGCTGGATCGGCTTGGTCATTTTGGGCCGGTTCTCTGTCGGCCACAACGTTGGGAAGTGCATTTTTTTTCTGGTTCATCTCCCGTTTTAACCTTTCAACGGTTTTTTGAAAACATGGGGATTTTCCCAATTTTTCAAAATCCGGATCTTTCGAGATATGCTCGAAGTCGTCGAAACCGGCTTCCACCGCCAGGCACAGGTATCTGGCCGCCTGTTGGTCATTGCCCATCTTGCCATAACAGCAGGCCAGGTTATATATGTCATTGAAGTCACAGCAGCCGGACCTTAACAGCAGATGAAAAAGTTGGCTGGCCAGACTATAGTTGCCCTGCCAGTAAGCGCTTTTCGCCTCAAGAGCCAACCTTTCGGCGATGGCACGCAAATACAGCCGGGAAAACTCCGCCGGGGTTTGATTTACCTGGACCGCTGCATCGGACTCGACCTTGGTCCAGACCTTGGCCTGGGTGCCGAATGTCACACCCGTAAAAAGGGCGGTGACGAATATCAGAAGCAATGTTATTTTCATTTTCGGATTCCTTGTTTTAACTGTTATTGTTTTTTACATTATGGATTTCAGTTTGTTTTTGCCCCAACTGATAAGCCGTAAAATAGTTAGGCCTCCGGTATTGAAACCTTCGGATTGATCTTCATGATGTTATTTTCATTTTAAGACCTCCCTTCTTAGTTTGCCAGGCTGCCGAAATGATCCCCTTTTTGTGGCCCGGCAGTTCCATTCGGCGGCCGTTCCCAATGAGCGGCTTACCGGTTCTTGCCGCTTCGCATGCTCTCGCCGTTGGGCCGCGTAAAATCCAAAGCCGTGACCCGGCCTTCCGGACTAAGGATGAAGTCGATCCGGGCACCTGTAACATCCGCTATGAAACTTGCGTCCGAGACCGGAAACAGCTTATACCCGGGGCGGCCGTTCCTGGCCAGATAAAGCTGGCCCGGCTGGTAAATGATAATCCTGGTGCCGTAGTTTCCGGCATAGTCTTTAAGCTTCTCCTCCGGCACCCTGTAATTGCCAAACTCCGCGATCTTAAGCAGGCGGGTGTTTTTCAAACCCTGCCGGTCAAGGGGATCGCTGGCTTTGGTGATCAAGGTGTCCAGGGCCATCAGGTAGGCGGTATTGAAGGCGCTGTCGGCCGGAACCTTGACATGCGGTATCACCCCAGTCCCCTCCCAGTTGGACTTGGAAACGGGGGAGATGGACCGGCCAAAGGGCAGGGAGAGGGTGAACAGATCGTTGACTATCTTGAAATCCACCGGATGGGCTCCGCCCCCGGTGTTCTCGCCCACTATGGTGGCCCTTTTCAGCTCCTTAAGATTGTTGCTGAACTCCTCGGCCGCGGAAAAAGTATAATTGCTGGTCAGGATGTAGACCGGCACATCCGGCCTGCGGGAACCTGGTATGTACGGAAGGGACCAGTATTGCTGGGTGGTGTTACCCGGCCGTTCATAGATATCATTAAGATGGGTGGGCTCGGCGAAAAGATAACTGGATAACAGCTGAATCATCTCGGGGTGCCCGCCCCCGTTCTTTCTCAGGTCGAAGATCACGGCCTGGGCGTTGGCCAGATAGTTCATGGCCGAGATCGCCGCCTGTCCGGCCTCGGGAAGTTTGGGATCGGTGAAGGCTCTCAGTTCCAGATAGCCTACATTCCCCGGCAGGTACTCCGCCTTGACAAATCCGTAATTTATCCTCTGCATGCTCTTCATCCATTCCGGCGGAACCTGATTATTTTGGGTATCAGCCCGCATGGCCGCTATCTGCCCCGGTTCGTACCTGACATTTAGATGCAGGTCATGGCTGACCGACCTCAGGTCCTCGGTCAACCGCCCGGCCAGATCTTCCGGGTCGGTGATCTTATTGTACTTGCCGGAACGAAGGTTTTTCAGCACCAATTGATCCATTTTCTTTGCCGTTTCCGGGAAAACGTAGTTGCTGTCCAGCAGTACTGTGATCGCTTCTATGGTTTGTTTTTTTATGGCCTTACCCAAAGCAAGTTTGGCCGGGGTCTGGGCCTGCGCCGATCCGGCCAGCAAGGCCATCAACATCACCTCGGATAGGAATAATGTCAGTTTCATATACAACTCCTTTATTGATATTAAGTTATTTTAATTGTAAACTGTCCGGATATTGCGGGTCTTGGTTTCATTGCCTTTTTTAGACAGCCCGGCTTTGCTTTTATGAGCCTTGCCTAAACCTGTCCGCACTGAGGCAATATTGTGTTCTTTGGTGTTCTGCTGTTTGATCGCATCATTACTGTTGGTTTTCAAGGTCTGATCCTGCCGCAGCGAATCGGCCGGGATTGCTACTTCCGTCAGATACGTCGCACAGTAGCCTTCGGAGACCTTGGCATTGATTATGTTTTGAGGTGTGGTCTGAGCTGCGGCAAGTCCTGCCAAACCCAGAGTGATTGTTATGACCATTATTCTCTTTTTCATGTTTTCCTCACTTTTAAACATTTTTATATGAATCCGCAAGAAGGACAAACGTTTGTTTATGTTTTTAGTCCAAAAATATGCCGAATTTTCAGCAAGTTTTGGTTTTTTTAGATTCTTTGAATACTCGGGATACGGTTTTCCTGTGTTTATGCTATGAATACGACTAAAAATGATTTATGTTTCATTTGTTTTCTCCCCGGTTATATTTCATCTTATCATTCTGAGTTGCATAAATGACCCCGTGAAAATACTGTTGCACCAAGAGGTCTATATACCTGTCATAAAAAGCATCGTCAAAGCTGAGCTGTTCTTTCCAGTTTGTCTCCCTGTTTTCGGGACCATTTTCACCGGTCACGACCGCCGGCATCCGGTCCACGAAATACCTGAGTTGAAAATGACTCTTGACCATGTTTCCCAAAAAACCGTTATAGACGCTGTTGTGCACCGGATCTTTCAGGTCCACTCCGATCTGGCTGAAAAAACCCCCCATGACCGCGAAATTCATCTGTCCCCATTTTTCCCGGAGAGACATGATTTCCGGGATATCGAACAGCATGGTGTTGAAGGTCACCAGGGCTATCTCGGTATTGTCACGGAAGAACCGTACCACATTGTTGACCAGGTTCCTGGCCCTTTCCTCGGGCGGAGTGGAGTCATCTCCGGCCGAGGCCTGGGCCTGGTGATACTTCTGGTAAGCCTCCTCCAATATAGCCCTCAGGATGCCTACCTTGCCCCCAAAGTAATAGTTTATCATGGCTATATTGACCTTGGCTTCTTTGGCGATCTCGCGCACGCCCACCGCTTCAAAGCCCTTGTTGACGAACAGGGCGGCGGCGGCATTGAATATGCGGCTCTTTGGTTCAGGCAGGGAATAATTTTTGGGAGTCATTTTATCATCCTTTATTTAAACAAACGTTTGTATTATATCATTAAATGTTTAATTTGTCAAGACCCTGTTTAAATATTTTTCGAATTTCATAATTAAACAAGTAATTCAAGATGCATAAATCTAAGCATTGCAGTTTGTAACAAAGTTAAAGAAATTTTCATTTTCCCATATAAAAATTAGCCCTGCTTTTAAAAAGCAGGGCTAATAACTAAGGGTGATCATATTACAAACTCAAAACCTTTAAAACTTCCTTTAGATCCGGCAGCTCCTTGATGGGATAAACCTTTATCCAGATCACCTTCCCAAACTCATCAACTATTATATTGGCCCGTTCCGAGAACCCCTGCTCTCTGCGGAATATCCCGTATGCCTGAGCTGTTTTGCCGTGCGGCCAGAAGTCCGAAAGCATCCTGAGGTTTTTTACCTTGAGCGCCTTGGCCCAGGCATGTTTGCTGGGAACGGTATCCACGCTTATGCCTACTGGAACAGTGTTCAAAAGATCTAAGGTTCTCAGGTTCTTCTCCAACGCCTGCATCTGCCGGGCGCAGATCTTGGTGAAGGCCAGGGGATGAAAGGACAGCAGGACTTTCCGCCCCTTAATGTCGGAAAGCTTGAATTCCTGGTTGTGCTGGTCTTTAAGAACAAAGTCCGGCGCCTTCTGGCCGATCTTGATCATATTCCCTCCTTCTGCTTTTCCGGTTCAGTTTGATCCTATAAGTGAACCATGTAAATCCTGTCAAAAAGCGGCCCTATTCCAGCCCGATGCAGGAATAGCAGATGGCCACGGCGTTGATGTAAAGCTTCTTGTGCTCCCGGCGCAGATATCCGGATCCTATGGCGGCCAGGGCCAGCAGCACCACTATCAAAGACAGAGCCCGCCGCATTTAATTTTTCCCCGAAAGATATTGATCCAGACTCATGCTTTTATATGAGTTGGAGGTTAGGTATTCCAGTATTTTTTTGAATACCGGGGCTTCTATGTACCCCGGGATCTTGCCTATCACCGTTCCGTCGCTGGCCAGAAACAGGGTGGTGGGATAGCCGTTGACCCCGAAACTGCGGGCCAGGTCCATTTCGGTATAGGCCTTGCCCTTGAAGTTCACGGTATTCTCCCTCTCGGCATTCAGCTTGACCGCCGCAAAACTCTCCTTCATCAGCCCCGCCACCGCCGGGTCGACATAGGTCTTGTCATCCATCACCTTGCACCAGTGGCACCAGTCGGTATAGACGTCGACCACTATGAACTTGCCTTCGGTCTGGGCCGTGGTCATGGCCTGGTCCCACGCCATCCAGGCGACCGCTCCAGCCGCTGCCTTGGGGGTTTCTTTTTTGCTGCCGGCGCATGAAATGCTGCTCAGCACGGCCAGGGACACCAGAACCATCATGATGTATCTTTTCATTTAACGCTCCGATAATGATTGATATTAGAGTTTAATGATCAGGGGGCGGGAGGGAATTTACCGCCGTACATGAAAATCCCTCCGATCATGGCCCACCAAAAGGTGGATATCCATGGATTTCCTACGATAGGACAGGTGCCGCCGCGGCAGCCGATGAATTTATAGGAGAGAAACCCCACCACGCCGCCGATGACGGCTCCCAGCACTATCTTTAAGATATAGATGATCATGATATCACTTTGCTTTCGATATTCATCTGCACCCCCTGCTTGATGGTGGCCGAGACCGAGCAGTATTTTTCCTTGGACAGTTTGATGGCCTCATCCACCGCCGCCTTGAGTATGTCGCCTTTGACCTCGTAGACAAAATTCATTTCGGTGAACCTTTTGGGATGCTCCTCGGCCCGCTTCCCGTCCATCAGCACCCGGAATCCCTTGATGTCCAGTTTTTTCTTCTGCAGGATGGAGACCACGTCCATGGCCATGCAACCGGCCGCAGCCAGCAGTATCAGCTGCATGGGGTTGAATCCGGCCGGCACCCCGTCCTTCCTGGATTCCACCACTATGCCGTGGCCCTTATCGTCATCGGCCACGAATTGCAGGTCTTTTACCCATTGTAAGGTTAATGGCATCTGATTTCCTTTTTATAATGAAACATGGAAAGCGTGAAAGAATTCCTGGATTCATGGTTTCCTTATAGATCCTAGTAATTTTCCGCCAAAACCTCGTAGTGCGCCTGGGGGTGCTTGCAGGCCGGGCACTGTTTGGGGGCCTCGGCGCCTTCTGCCACGTACCCGCAGTTGATGCAGTGCCATTTGACTGCTGATTTCTTTTTGAAGGCCTCCCCGTTGACCAGATTTCCGGCTAACTTGCGGTAGCGTGACTCGTGAAACTTCTCCACCTTGGCGATCTGTTCAAAGGCCACGGCTGCGTCCTCGAAACCCTCGTCCCGGGCGGTCTTGGCAAAGTCGGAGTAGATGGTGGTCCATTCCATGTTCTCTCCGTCCGCCGCAGCCTCCAGGTTCTCCTTGGTGCTGCCGATCTTCCCGGCCGGGTAGGCGGCGGTGATCTCCAGGTCCCCGCCCTCCAGCAGTTTGAAGAACACCTTGGCGTGCTCCTTCTCGTTCTCCGCCGTTTCCACAAAGAAATTGGCTATCTGCTCGTAGCCTTCCTTGCGGGCGGCGCTGGCGAAATAGGTGTAGCGGTTGCGGGCCTGGGACTCCCCGGCGAATGATTTAAGCAGGTTCTTCTCGGTCTTGGACCCTTTGATGCTTTTCATTTGTTATCCTTCTCTTTTTTTCTTTGTTGTTTGCAACTTGTCATCCTGAGTTTAGCAATTGGCTTGACCATCGAAGGATCTAACAATACTTATGGAGATTCTTCGAAAGCAAGGCGGGAAGCTATCCTCAGAATGACACGGTAAAGGTTACTGTTTGGCCGACCACAGGCCGTGCAGATTGCAGAATTCCTTGGCGGTGATCTCCTGGGCCGGGCACAGGAACTCGGCCTCCGGAGCGTCGCCGGGCTTAAGGTACTTGCGGTGGACCCGGTCCCCGCCGTAGATGGCGATCCACTCGATTTGGTGTTTTTCCTCCATGGGGTGCGCCACCGAACCGACCTTGACCTTCCAGCCGTCGGCGGTTTTTTCGATCACCGGAACGTGTTTTTCCTTGGCGGCGTCAACTGTGTTCTCGGTGAACAGCTTCATCGGCTGGCCGCAGCAGACCAGCTGGCCCTTGCCGCCGTGCAGCACTTCCACGATGTTGCCGCAGATTTCGCATTTGTAGACCTGGTTTCTTTCGGCCATGACAGTTCTCCTTTGGTTGGGGCAATTCACGCGTCCGACGAAGTTTGGCTAAACAAACGTAGTTGGATGAATTGCCCTTACTTTTGTTATTGAGTTATATGCTATTGGACATGGCATGCCGTGTCCTTACTTGAATTCCAGATACTGCTGGGCGGCAATGGCGGCGGTGGCGCCGTCCCCCACCGCGCTGGAGACCTGCCGGACCAGCTTCTGCCGGACGTCTCCGCAGGCGTAAATACCGGGAACCGGCGTGGCCATGCGGTCGTCGGTGATGATGTACCCCTGTTCGTCTGTATTGACAATGTCCTTTACCAGGTCGCTGCTGGGCTTGTAGCCCACGTAAATGAAGGCCCCGGTGACCTGGATCACCTCTTCTGCCAGCGTTTGTTTGTCCATGACTTTTATGCCCGTCACTCCGGCGCTGCCCTCAATGGCCAGAATATCCTTGCTCCAGGCAAAGGTTATCTTGTCGTTGGCAAAGGCCGCCTTTTGGATGGATTCGGCCGCCCTTAAGACATTGCGCCGGTGGATCACCGTCACTTTGGAGGCCAGGCCGGCCAGGTAAACCGCCTCCTGGACCGCCGAGTCGCCCCCGCCCAGCACCGCCACCGCCTGGTTCTTGAAGAAAGCCCCGTCGCAGATGGCGCAGTAGGAAACCCCCTTGCCCAGCAGTTCCTTTTCTCCCCGCACCCCCAGGGTCTTGGGAAAGGCCCCGGTAGCAATGATCAGGGCCCTTGATTTTATGGTTGTTCCATCGGAGAGTTTTATCAGCTGGTGTCTGTCCTCCGGCACGACGGACTCCGCCTGGGCGGAGATGATCTGGGCCCCGAACTTTTTGGCCTGCTGTTCCATTTTCCGGGCCAGATCAAAGCCGGATATGCCTTCGGGAAAGCCGGGATAATTGTCTATCTTCTCGGTGTTGGCCACCAGGCCTCCGGGCATCATCTTTTCGATGATCACGGTCTTGAGGCCGCCCCGCCCGGCATACAGCCCGGCGGTCATTCCGGCCGGACCGGCCCCCAGAATGGCTATGTCGTAATTTTTAGTATCGCTCATTTATTTACCGTCGAAGGGGTGACAACCTGCTGAAATACCCGGCAGCTTTGGACGCAGAGGCCGCAATCGGTGCATTTTTTCTGGTCGATGTACGGGGCCTTGACCCCTTCCTGCCTGATGGCTCCGGCCGGGCAGACCCGCAGGGAGGGACAGTGATGGTTCTGGGGGCAGTATTCTGATTTTATGACTATCATGTTTTTTAGGCCGCTAATATATGCATTTGAAATACTTTTTATAGTTTTTTAAGGCCGGAACCTCTGATCTATAAAATCTGCGGGAATCTGCGTCCCGGATTTTCCACCTTACCCGCAGCTGCAGCCCCCGCCGGAACAGCAGCTTCCGCCGCCGTCATGGCCGTGTCCCCCGGACCCGCCGTCCACCGAGGCGGCAAAGGTGGACATCAGCTTTTCGGTTTCCGCCTGACACTTGGGACACTTGGGGCTGGGGGCGCAGCAGGTGTTGGTAAGGTTTTCGAACTGGTGGCCGCACTTGGTGCATTTGTATTCGTAGATGGGCATATTTATCCTTTCGAGGGAACAGGGTTTTTAATTTTGGTGTTTATTTCCGGGGCGGGGCCTGCTCTTTATAGGTGCTGATGCCCAGAAGTTTGTACAGTCCGCAGAACCCGGTGATGGCGGTGAATACCGCCAGTATCCCCGCGGCTAGCAATACCCATTGCAGGGTTCCGGTTACTATGAGTCCAAAGACCAGCAGGGCTATTCCTATTATGGCCCGGATTATCCGGTCGGCAGTACTCTCGTTCCTTTTCATGATGACCTCCATTTTAAGGGTTATCTGGGGTGACCGGGAATTAGGCCCGGGGTCACTTGGTGATGGCCTCATCCAGCCGGGCGGCAATGGCAGCCTTGGGCATGGCGCCGATTAGGGTATCTATGACCTGGCCGTTCTTGAAGATCAGCATGGTGGGTATGCTGCGGATGCCGAACTGGCCTGATTTTTCCGGGTTGGCATCCACGTCCACCTTGGTGATCTTGACCCTGCCCTGGTAGTCGTTCGCCAATTCCTCTATGACCGGACCCACCATCCGGCAGGGCCCGCACCAGGACGCCCAAAAATCCACCAGCACCGGTGTGCTTGATTTTAAAACCTCCTGATCGAAGGTGCCGTCAGTTAAATGTATCGCCCCCATTTTAGTTCTCCTGTTCATATATTTTTTGATTTTGTTATCTTTAATTTTAGATGCCGTGTCCGTCATCCTGGATTCATTTTTTTTCGCCTTTTTTCCCGGCTTCCAGCCTGATGACCTTGTACAGCCTGCGCTGGGCGTCCGGCGGGACCTTTTGATGCCCCAGGCCCCGGTAAAGGGTGACGGTCTTTTTTAGGGTGTCAAAATAGGTCTGGCAGTCGGGACAATCCCTAAGGTGCTTCTCCAGCTTGCGGCAAACCTGTTGGGCCAGCTCCTTGTCCAGGTATTGTGAGAACACCGCCCCCATCCCCCGGCAATGGTGTTTCCGGTAGTTTTTTTTAATGGCGCTCATGTTTCCGATCCCCTGATATAGGGTGACAATTTTTCCTTTAAGACATTCCGGGCCCGGTGCAGACGCGATTTCATGGCCGGCAGGCTGATATTTAAGACCCTGGCCACTTCTTCGCCAGGCAGATCCTCCACATCCCGGAGGATGAACACCGCCCTCTCCTTTTCCGGCAACTGCAGCAGGGCCTGGTCCAGCCTTTGTTTGAGTTCCAGGCTCAGGGTGCTCTGCATGGGATCCGGTTTCTTATCCGGCTCTTCAACGGCCTCCTCCAGGTCTACCGTGTGATGCTCTGGCCGCCGGGTTCTCTTCTGCCTTAGTTTCATCAGGCTGAAGTTGGTGGCCAGCCGGTAAAAATAAGTGGAAAGGGTGGAAAGCCCCTTGAACCGGGGCAGGCTTTTGTGAAAGGCCAGAAAAGTCTCCTGTAGCACGTCCTCGGCATCCTCCCGGTTGCCCAGCATCCGCAGGGCCAGGGAATAGACCCCGTTCTGGTGGCGCTTCACTATCTGGGACAGGGCCCTCTGGCTTCCGGCCCGGGCCTGTTTTATGAGGTTGTTTTCGTCGTATATCAAATTGTTATTAATTTAGGCTCTCTTGGGTTTGTTGTGTGT
>DHVS01000027.1 GCA_002412795.1 bacterium UBP2_UBA5202
TACTTGTAGCCCACCGTGATGGCCGGCTTGTTGGCCGAGTCCTGGGATGTCACTATCATCCGGCCGCTCTTGGTATCCGACAGATACAACGCCGTTCCGGTATTCTGGTTGTCTATCCACAGTCCGGTTCCGGTGGACATATAGTTGTTCTCTATCCGCACCCCAAACTGGTCGCCCCCGTGGTCATTGTAGATCGCAGTGCCGGTGGTGTTGTAGATCGCTATTCCCATGTTGTCCCGCCGCACCCCCAGCACCCGCATCCCCTCCAAGGCGCTGTTGTTGCAGTCCAGCCGTATCATCCCCCCGCTGGAGTCCGACCGCATGTCCAGCCAGTACGAGGACCGGTAAGGCGGGGTTTGCCCGTCATTAACCCCCTTGTTGATGGCATATATCCCCTGGCCGACCGGATTGTAGTTGTATGCCATCACCGATTGGTTGCCGTAATTGTTCCAAACTTGGGCATAACCTTCACCCGGCGGGGTATACGAAGATATCAGCCTCACGTCATTGAGCCACAGCGGTCCGCCAGCGGTATCGGCGGAGTTGCTTCGCAAATAGGCTGTCCATGGGTTGCCTCCCAAACTGTCGGCATTCAGGGCAAAGGCAACTCCGGTAATCTGCAGCGCCAGCGCCATCACTAATACTGCTATCTTGATTTGGGGGGATCCTCTTTTCATCAGATTATGTTTTTCCCGCCGGACCGGCTGATCCAGCCCTCCCTTTGCAACAGTTCCAGTATCTTGGGTTTGCTCAGTTTTTCCGCGATGGCCGAGCTGTATTCAAATATTTCAACTGTCTTGTGCTTGCGGTAATGACCATCCGGATCCGATCCCTCCAGGGGCGAAAGGACGATATAATGGCTGCCGGAATCCACCGTCCTCATTGATTCTTCTTCCGATATCAGGGCTTCGTGGATCTTTTCCCCGGGCCGGACCCCAACGTTCTTGATGGCAATTTTTTTGCCGGCGGTCCCGGCCATCACCTCGGCCAGATCCTTTACCAGCAGAGCCGGCAGTTTTTTCACGAAGATCTCGCCGCCTTTGGCCTTCAGGGCCGCCCAAAACACCAGGTCTATGGCCTGGCCCAGGGTCAGCACGAAACGGGTCATGCCGGGATGGGTGATGGTCAGCGGACCGCCGTGTTCCAGCTGTTTCTGAAAAAGGGGGATGACGCTGCCCCGTGACCCGATCACATTCCCGTAGCGGACGCAGGCGTAGACCGGGGATTTCCTGCCGGCTTCCAGGTTGGCCGAGATGAAAAGCCTCTCCTGGAGGGCCTTGGTCATGCCCATGGTGTTTACCGGCTTTACCGCCTTGTCGGTGGAAATGGCGATCACCCGGGGCACCCCTTCCTCCCGGCAGGCGGTGATGATGTTGTGGGCCCCGATGACATTGGTGAGCACCGCTTCCCGGACATTGTATTCGCAGGAAGGCACCTGCTTTAAGGCCGCCGCGTGGAAGACAACATCCACGCCCTTCATCGCGCTTTTAACCGAGGCGTAGTCCCGGACGTCTCCGATGACGAACTCCACCTGGGGGCTGGAGCGGAACTCGTAGCGCATGTCGTCCTGCTTTTTTTCGTCCCGGCTGAAGATGATGATCTTCCTGGGTTTCCCCTTCAAAAGCATCTTTGCGATGTAATGCCCGAAGGAGCCTGTACCGCCGGTTATCAGTACTTTCTTATTTAAAAACACAATGCTCCTTGTGATATTCGAAAAGCTTTAGATATCCAATTTGTAGGAATGGGTATCGCTGTCCTCGGGGTTGAACGGCTCATCGGTATAGGCCAGCAGGTACATCATCTCCTGGCCGGTGTTCTTGATGGCGTGGGCCGACCTCAGGGGCAGTTCCACCGTCACCATGTTGTCCTCGCCCATTACGATCTCGGTCCGTTGCTTGGTGTCTATGTCCTCCAGCGCCAAAAGCGCCCGGCCCTTGATCACGCAGAACCATTCGTGCTTGCGCAGGTGGTAGTGGTGCCCCTTGGAGATGCCGGGATAGGCGGTGGTAACGAAGAACTGGCCGAAGGCCTCCCGGCCCGGATGGAGGTTCTCGCGTCGCAGGATCTCGGCCAGCCAGCCCCGCTGGTCTGTCTTGATATCAAGCTTGCGCACTACCATTACCCTTCGATCTCCCATTCAATTTTATAATATTTCGCCACTCATGCCAAAGGCAGATCCGCCTATTTGGACTTGCTTGCGGTGGCGGAAAAGGCACTAAGGCACCAAGATTACACAATAAATCGTTTAATGCCATTTCTTATAACAGACACATTAAAATTGATTAAGAATCCTAGACGTTTGCCGGTCAACTTTAAGTGGCTGAGTATTTGCGCCTCCCAAACGGGATTCATCTGCTCTACGGCTTTCAATTCACAGATGATGCTTTTTTCTATCAAGACATCTAAACAAAGGCCTTCATCAAATGCTATGCCGTCATAAACAATCGGCACATCTACTTGCCTTTGATGTTTTAATCCTCTTTTTGACAATTCATGACAAAAACAAACTTCATAAACTTTTTCCAGCAATCCTGGACCCAGTTTTTTATGCACAGCGTATGCGGTATCTACGATTTTCTTTGCCTGCTCCTCTTCTATTGGTGACAGCGGTTTATAGTTCATAGCTTTTGTGTCTTAGTGTCTTGGTGGCAGAGGTATTGCGTTTTTATGAATCCAAAACTTTTTTCCAGGTCCCAGGCTTCAGTTTTAAATGTATTACGGGCCTTGGTCGTATCCAGCGATACGTCCCGGGGCCGGGGCGCCAGGTAGTTGACCGCAGAGGACAGGCCCGGTTTGACTGCTTCCGGATCGAATCCGAAAGTCCGGGCGGCGGCCCTCATGAATTCGTATTTGGTGCAGGGCTGGCTGCTGCCGATGTTGTATATTCCCGCCAAGCGCCTTTCCATTATCTCTTCCAGGAACAGCGCCAGGTTTCCGGTGGAGACCGGGGTGAATATCTGATCCGTGAAACCGTTTACCGTTTCCCCGTTCCGCAGGCGGGCGATCATTTTTTCCACCATCCCCGGCCGTTGGGGGCCGCTGCCCAGCCCGTAAATACTGGTGCGGATGATACATCCCCCCTGGGGGATCTCTCCCTCCCCCTCCAGTTTGGTCCGGCCGTAGACGGACAGCGGCGAAGGAACATCGCTTTCCGAGTAATTTCCCCTGGTTCCGTCAAACACAAAATCGGTGGAAATATAAATGACCTGGGCGCCGGGGACTGAGTTCACCATATTGCGGGTGGCCGCTACATTTGACTGATGGGCCTGCCCGGGGTCTTTTTCGCATCCGTCAACATTGGTCATGGCGGCGGTATGGATCACCGCATCTATTCCGCTTAAAGCCTTTCGTCCCTGGGTCAGGTCCCAGGACATTTGTTCCGCCCCGTCAATGTTAATGGCATCCCGATGGGTGGTGTAGATCACCCTATGCCGGGACTTGAACCGGTTCACCAGCAGGTGGCCCAGCATTCCGGCTCCGCCGGTGATCAGTATGTTCACCGCCCGGCCTCCATCAAAAAATCCGATATCTTTGAAACCGTATCCGAAAGATTGAACCTTGATTGCGCCTGGCGCCGGGCCTCGTCCCCCAAAGCCTTGGCCTGGGCCGGCTGGCATAACAGTTTTTCCAGCACGAAAGGCAGCTCCCCGTGGTTTTTCAGCAGCAGACCGCTCCGCCCGTGGTCAATGATCTCGGGTATCCCCCCGCTCATAACCGACACCACCGGCCTGCCCAGGGCCATGGCCTCTATCAGCACCCGGCCGAAGGGTTCCGGTTTTACCGGGGTGTGAACTATGACATCGGCCGCCGCCATGTAAGGGGCGGGGTTATCCAGCCAGCCGGAAAAAATTATTTCCCCGGAGACGCCCAGCGAACCGGCCATTTTTTTTAAGTGTTCCGGGTAGCCCTGTTCGGCAAAAATGGCATCACCGGCCAAAAGCAATTTACACAGGAACCCCCGCCGTTTTAGATGGGCCAAAGCCCTGATGGCGTGTTCCTGCCCCTTCCAGGCCGAAAGCTGGCCGAATGCTCCGATCAAGGATTCTCCCGGCTTGACCCCCAGTTTGGTTTTGATCTCTTCCGGTTTTTGCTGCCGGCTGTCAAAGACCCATTTTTCCTGGTTTATCCCGTTGTGGATCACTTTCGGAGCCGTAACGCCGAACTTAAGGGCCGGCTGGCTGGCCGCAGCCCGGGAAACAGCTATCAGCTTCGGTTGGCTGATCCTGCCGGCCAGCCCCAGCAAAACCGACGGCGGCCCGGAGACTATATCGCGGATATGCCACACCATCGGCTGTTCGATCTTCTTCCGGCAGAACCCCAGTATGACGGCTGACTTCAGGGTATTGGCGTAAACTATGTCAGGGTTTTCCAGATCAACGGCGGCGGCCAGTTCCCTTTTGGCGCTGGAGATGTCCCGCCATAATAAAGGATTAAAGAAATTTCCGCCCAGCTGACTCCGTGATATTAAAGCCAGCCTGGGGCTTATTTTTATGGTCCGGCAGCTGATTTTTAGGTCTTGGGCCTTTTTTACCAGCCTGCTGCCCTGAGATGCCAGTAAAACCGGCACTATTGGAGGTTTTAAGGCCGGCAAAACCGAAAACAGGCTTTGCTCCGCCCCGCCGTAAACCGGTGAATGATCAAAAAATAAAACTTTCACTATTGCCTTGAATTATAACAGATTATGTTAACATAATCTGTGTAAAAAGTCAATAAAATAGGCCTGGTAATACATTTTTTACCAGGCCTTGGCTGATTGACAGAATTTTTGGAATTCCCCGAAAACCATGTCCGGGGAGATCCGGGAAAGACACGGCGGCCCGGCGGCCCGGCAGCCGTACTTGCCGGCCGGACGATAGCAGGGACTGCATTCTGCCTGGGTTTGAACGACCCTGGCTGACGGGCCGTACGGCCGGCTTAAGGCCGGATCGGTGGGGCCGAAGATTGTCAGGGTGGGAACCGCCAGCGCTGCGGCGCAGTGGGCCAGCCCGCTGTCGTTGGAGATAAAGGCCCGGCAATGTCTGATCAGGGCCAGCGTGGCCCTCAGATCCCGGCCGCCGGACATGGTAACCGCGCCCGGTCCGGTCTTCAGGGCCACCTGTTCAGCCAATTCCTTTTCCTCCGGCCCGCCAAAGATCATCAGGAAAAATCCCTGTCCGGTTAATAATTTTCCCAAGGCAATGACGTTCTCTTTGGACCATCTTTTTTGGGGATTCCCCGCGCCGGGATGCAGGCCGATCAGCTTGGAGGGGTCTGCTTTCATCTGGTGCAGTAATTCCTCCGCCTGTTTTATTTCCTCCGGGGCAAGAGAAAGGCCATAGCCCTGGAATTTCCGGTCTATGCCGGCCGCCCGCAGCAGTTCCAGATTGCGTTCCAGATAATGCCGGTATGTGGTTTTTATTTTCAGGTTACAAAAACAATTTTTATTTCTTTCCGGCGAAACCCTGTCCCGGGCGCCGGAGATAAGGGCGGCCAGACAGTATCTAAATCGCGGGAAAGGCTGGCTGGTAAGGGTGATTTCCGGTTTTTGTTTTCGGAGATCTTGGATCAATTTCCATGATCCCTTCAAACCCCGGTATTGCAGATCATCTATCGCCAGTTTGTTTTGAATCCCGGAAGGAAGCAGAGGGAGCATGGCTTGCTTTTGGGCGATGACCGTGATCCTGGCCCCGGGCAGTTCCTCTCTGGCTGCCTCGATGGCCGGCAGGGCCATTATCATGTTGCCGATGCCGCCCCAGATAAAAAAGGCCAGCGACCCCGGCCTTTTTATTTTTGGCACCCGGCCGAAGCCAAAATCCCAGGGCCTTCCCCACTTTTTGGCAAAAACCCTGCGGCTGGCAACGGCGGCCTGTTTCCAGGCATCAGACTGGCGGCCCGACTCTCCGGCAAAGCGCGAGGCCCGTCCTCCGAAGTGGTAGAACAGGCAGGAACGGACCCTTAAAAAATCCGTCCCCTTCAGCGCCAGCCGGTAGAAGAGGTCGGGATCCGAGCCGGGGCCGGGATTGAAGCATTCGTCCAATCCATCCAGCTGCTCCCATAATTTCCGGTGGACCAAAAAAGGATAATTGACCCCTGGTTCAAAAGCTCTCTGTTTCTGCTGGTTTTCGGCCCCGGCATAGGTTAAGAATTCCTGCTCCCGGAATTCTTCGAAGGTCTGCCCAAAATCCCGTTTGATATGGCAGGGCGCCACCGGCACCCATCCCGGTTCTATCTGAACGCCGCTTAAAACCCGGTCAGGCAAGGCCATCTTCATTAAGGCCTCATCCCATCCGGGTGATGCCACCAGATCATCGTTGGCCAGGAACAGATACTCCCGGTTGGCCAGGCGGGCGGCCTGGTTGGTGGCGCTGCAGATCCCCTGGTTTTTGCCGAGGATGACCTGGTCGATCCCGGGATATGTCTTAAGATATTCGTTGGTGCCGTCGCTGCAGCCGTCGGCGCAGACTATTATCTGATGGGAATGGGCCGAGTGTTCCTTAAAACTTTTAAGGCAAAGTTTCAGATAAGGAAGGGTGTTGTAGGTGGGGATGATTATTGAAAAGCCTGGTTTCATTTCATCTTTCTGGCCGAAAGCGACAGGGGCAGTCCGGCCACCGCCCGGGCGGCAACCGTTCTGTCAGTTGGGCAAAGTTGGCCCGTTCTCCATTTATTGACGGCTGAAATCTTTGAGCGATGGTTATCCGGGAACGGGACCCAACCAGACGATCCGGAATTCCGTTGTTTATGGGATAAACATTGCGGCAGCACCAGGCAAACCACGCTTCCCTGGCGGATCTCCCGGCCGTCCTGCTTCAGCGACTTAAGCCGCCAGTCGCTTCGACGGCAGTTTGGGCACTGCAGTATTTCCAGCACTTCAGAACGCATCAGCTTTTCTTCTGTTCTATGGTCCCCGTCATTGTCTGCAGGGATCTTTCCCAGGTGTACTTTTGGTAAACCAGCGACTGCCCGGCTCCGGCGATTTCACTGCGGGCGGAGTCCTGTTGAATGTACTCATTGATCTTTTTGAGCATCTCGGTTTGATCCCTGAACCAGACCAGGTGTCTGCCGTCCTCAAAATAGTTTTCCAGCCCCGGAACATAGTGGGTCAGATGAAAACCCCGGCAGGCCAGCACCAGCAAGGCCCGGTCGGAAAAGTAGCCGGGGCAGTCGTTGCGGCTGTTGACACCCAGGACGATCCTGGCCGAGGCGCAGACCCTGGCCAATCCTTGGCCGTAGGCGAATTCCCCGGTGTAACCCAGATCCCGGGGCCAGCCCGGCTGGCCCCAGATCTTTACCTTATACCCCGCCTGGTGACAGGCTCTGAGGAGGTCTATCCTGTCGGGAGCCGGAGCGCCCACAAAAGCCACGTCGCAGACATAGTTTTCAGCATAACCTGCGGGTTTGTGGACCTCGGGATCACAGCCTTCCAGCAGGTGGTGAACATTGCCCCGTCCGGTGATCCGGGAAAGTGGTTTTATTAGATGCTCTCCGGTGACAAAGGTAAGATGGCTGGCTTTGGAATGCTCTGCCACATACCGGTGAAGCGGGGCGTCCATGTACCGGTAGGCCACCAGCGTCTGCCGGGCCAGCTGCTTTGTTATCCCCGGGTCCAGGCGCTTTCCCTTGACGATGACCACGGCATCTGGTTCTTGGGACCGGGCCAGGCCCAGCAGTTTCCTTCCCAGGGATTGAGCTTTGATGGAGGAAGAGAGTTTGAACCACAACCGTTCGTTTAAAGCCAAAGGGCGGGGGTGCGACCAGTCCAGCTCGAACGGCAACACCTGATGCCCCAGCCGTTCCAGATGCTTTTGCATGAAATGGTTGGTGGACCAGGGAACGTTGAATACTCCGGCCAGTATTATTTTCATGCCAGGCTCAAAGGATGATTAGTTTCTTGGTTTCTTCCGGGCCGCAGTTGAACAGCAGGTCCAACACCGACAGCCCCGGCACGAATTCTCCCCAAGGCTGGGGATACGGCTGGGGCTGGTATTTTGTATAGGTAAGCCCTATGCCGGCCTGTTGGAACTGTTCCCTGTCCAGGTAGTTCTGCCCGCCTGATCCGGAGATGTATTCCCGGGCCTTAAGCGCCAGGCAGACCGAGACCAGCATCCCGGTGGATTTTCCTTCGCTTTTCAATTCGGACAGATTTATGAATTTTGCCTTCAACCCCAGGTGCTCAGCCAGTTTAATTATCACCGTCCGGTTCAACTGCGAAAGGTTTCCCCATTTTTGCCGGTAAACCAGATCAAGCAGCCAGGAATAGTCTTTGAAGTAATGCGCCCGGGAATAGCACGATTTCAGGGTCTTCAGGTGCTCCGACTGCCACGGCCTTTGATTGTCTATGGCCACTTCGCTGACGTTTTGAAAGAAACGGCCCTTTTTGAGCACCGGCACCGAAAGCCAGCCGGCCCGGCCGTCGCTTTGCTTGATGGAACACCGGGCGGTATAAGAGGTGCGTGAGTACTGGACGCTGTCCAGGAAGACAAACACATCGCAGCGGGCCATTTTATAAAAATAGCCCGCCCACGGCAGGTAGTTCGGCTGGTGACAGGCAACAACCATAATTGTAAATTGTCCGCGATTAATTACAATGATTGTAGTATATAGTGTCTTTCAGTCAATCAATCCAAACAGCATTATAAATACTTTCATAGTATTTGCGTCCTTTTTCAGTTATTCGCCACACCAAATTGGGGCTTCCCATATTAATGCTTTTGATATTCTTTGCAGGTCTTCCGTTTTCAGGGTCAATTACAACGACAAATTTATTTTTGAATAAATATGTTAATGCATCCATTGTTTCATTTTCTTTTATTTGTTGTTTGCGGTATTTTTTAACAAGACGGGTTTGAAATGATTTCATTACTCTTGTTTCTTTAATAATAATATCCGTTGTTTCATCATCAATACCTAACATATCCAATACCAGGGCATGTACCAATTTCTCATCATACATATTAATGTTCTCTTAGCTGGTTGCTCATTTTGGTTCTAAAAAATTTTATCAGACATATGCCTTATTGTATCACCCAGCGGATGACCTCAAAGGCCTCGGCATAACGGGCCCCGATCTGCGTCCCCCTGGTGGTGGCCAGCGCCCTGATGAATTCCGGATTGGCGTAAAACCGCCCCAGCTGGGACTTGTAGCACTTCAGGGCCCTGATCTTGGCTTCGAGGTGCTTCGGCTCCAGCAGCACGAAGGACTGGGTCTCGAAGGTCTTGTTGTTCCAGGGGATCTCGTAACCCAGGATGGTGCGGTCCTTGAAGGCCCGGAAACCCTCCTGGGCGATGGTCAGATGGTCCTGGTGGGTATCGTTGAAACAGGGCATCAGCACCAGGTCGGGGTTGATCTTTCGTTTCAGTTTTATCAGGTCGTCAAGTATGGCCTGGCGGTACTGGGGGAAATCGCGCACCGGATAATCATAGATGGTCCGGTGCTGTTTCTTAAGCCCCAGGCTGTCCAGGGCCGCCTGCAGCTCCTTTTTAAGGGTGCCGGGGTCGGCCCCTTTGGGCAGCGATTTTTCGGCCGAGGAGAACGCGGCATAGTGCACCTGGGCCTTCTGCTTCAGCAGTTTGGCCATGAATCCCCCGCAGCCGAACTCACCGTCATCGGTATGGGGCGCCAGCACCAGTACTTTTTTAAACATGATATAACTCTTTTTTAGATTATCTGTTTGATGGCCTGCCGCCACAGATCATGGCAGCGGTTGAGGGAAAGCACTTCGTCCACCAGCTTAAACCCGTTCTTCCGCCGAAGTGGCAGGGTTTGTAAGAATTCTCTTTCCTTCTCCAGGGATTCACCGGCCTCGGGATCCACCACCAGTCCGCAATCATATTGCCTGATCAGCCGGGCCGCGCCCTCCACGAACGGGGTGCAAATCACCGGCAGGCCGGCCGCCAAGTATTCCCCCAGCTTGACCGACAGGCAGACCTTGGTGTTGGAAGCTTTCCGTTCAAGGATCAGGCCGGCATCCCCCAGGGCCAGCATCTCGGAAAGATGCTCCGGCGAAGTGGGATTGACCAGCAGGTAATCTTCCTCCTTAAGGCCGGCCTCCTTAAATGCCTGGCGGATCGAGCCGGCAAAGGCCGGGGTGCCCGAAACCACTACTAGAAAGGCATCCTGTCGTGCCTCCTTGAACCGTTTCAGGTAGGCTGCCTCCAGGCTGCGGTCCCCGGGAGTGCCGAACGAGCCCAGGTGCAACAGCACGAACCTGTCTTTTAATCCATACTTGTTTTTTATTGTTTCCCGGCTGGCTGGATCGTAGCCGATCTTTTGCGTATCCACGCAGCAGGGAATGACCCTGGAAATGGCTTCGGGATCGATGGTTTTCAGATGTTCGGCAAACGGCTCCGATACCACTATGTTCAATGCCGCCTGGAATATCAGGGATCTTTCCTTTTTTTTCCAGAACTGGTGCTCCTGCGATCCGGCCGCAAATATCCCGGCATTGACCGATTCCTCGGGATACATCCCCCGCAGGTCAAATATGTATGGGATGCCGAAGAATTTCTTGGCCAGCCTGGCCAGGGAGGCCGCCGGGTAACTGCGGGCTATCACCAGATCGGGACGGAAGAATGAAAGATAAACGAAGAACGGCCCCAGCGCTGATGCCATATAGATGTAATATTTGGCCCGGGTCAAATTGAAATCCCGGGGAAACAACGGAAACAATATCGGCCAGATATCCGTCCGGCAGCCCAAGCCGGAGGTGAATGATCTTATCTCTTTCCGCTTGGCCCGCCCGGCCAGATATGTTTTAATGGGCCGTCGGCGCCCGGCAAAGAACAGGACCGGGGCCAGCGACAGATACCTGAATTTCAGGCCGGATTCATTTCCCCCGGCGCCCAGTATGGGAGACAGGAACTGCCCTTCTATCAAATTGCCGCGGAAAGGCACTTCCAGCGAGGTCAGCAGCAGCACCTTTTTCATAGATTGATCAGCTCCCGGTATTCCTGCCAGTCTTCTTTGCTCAATATCAGGCTGGGAATTATCTCCACCATAAGATGACGCTTGAGCCAGTACAGCGACAGCAGACCGGAGCAGCTGTAAGCCACGGCCGAGGCCCAGGCCGCTCCTATAATCCCGAACCTGGGTATCAGGATGATGTCCAGCAGCAGGGTCAGGCCCAGCCCGATTAAGGCCAGATAACTGACATATTGGGATTTTCCCACCCCGGCCAGATGGCTGACTATCAGCTTGGCCGGAGCCAGCATCACTACCCCAAAAAGTAGCACCTGCAGGGCCCGGACGGACGGAGCAAAGGACGGTCCGTATAGAGTTGTTATCAGCCACTGGGCCGAAAGCGCCAAAACGATGGCGGCGGCCAGGCTCAAAAATACGGTATGGCGGATGGCTTTTAGGCTGATGTCCCGGGCCCGGGCCTCAGAGTCTGCCGAGGAGACCGCCGGCAGCAGCACGGTGGAGACCGCTGCCGGTATGTACCAGATCATTTCCGCCAAAAAAACCGCGGTGGCATAGATGCCCACTTCGCGGTTGGTCCAGAACAATGCCAGCAGAATCAGGTCCAGCCGGTAATTGAAGAACTGGATTATCTGGCCGGGCTGGCCCTTCAGCCCGTAGCTTAATGATTTTTTCAGGCCGCGCCATGTGGGAACCAGCGATAATGCGGTTTTTTTAGCGAGCCGGTAACCGCTCCACAGTACCGCCATGGCAATTGAAATATTGGCTGCCCACAAGGCCGAGGCCACATTCTTGCTTGGATCCAAACTCCGGAATACTACCACCAGCAGGCCCAGGGCTAAAAGCCGCCCGGCCTGGCGCATCAATCCGGCTTGATTGAATCCCGCCAGATCGCCTACCCCCCGCAGCAGGTTTATCTGATAATCCAACAGCAGCAGCAACGGAACTCCGCACAGCACTATGCCCAGGAGGCCCATGTCCACCGGTCTTTTAACGATGATGCCCAGGACAGGGAACAGAAATATCGTCAACACGGCCAAAAGAGAGCCCGTCAGCAAAGCCAGATAAAGGGAATTGGCCCAGGCCCGTCCGGGGATTATCTGGCCGCTGCCGACCAGGTGGACATTGGCCAGACCCAGGCCCAGGTTTCCCGCCAGCGCCAAAAATCCGGCGATCAGGCCGTACAGGGCAATGGCTCCCTTGGCGGTGGGACCAAGATACCTGGCTACTATCACCCCGCAGGCCAGGCCCAGCAACATGCTCAGGGCCTGGTATAAAAAAGTCCGCAGGCTTTGGGCGCCGAATTTTTTCATTAAAGCATCATGGTGGTTTATTGCCGGATCATGTCCGGCCCGGATGGTTCTGCCTTCTGGGGAAAATAATTCCCTCTTAACCAACCTTTAGCAAAAGACGGGGAGATTTTAATTCTGCCCCGTCTTTTAATATTACCGCAGCCCAAACTTTGCTGATTATTTAGGCCTTGGTGCGTTTTTCCAGCTCTATCACCTTACGCCGGATATCCTGGATCTTCTGGGCCAGGGCCAGCTCTTCTTTTTTATGGTTGATGATCTTCTGCATCAAATCGCGGTCCTCCTGGGTCAGCTGGGCGTGGCGTTCTTCGGGCGTGGCTTCAAGCAACTGGCGCCGCTGTTCCATCTGGGCCCCCAGCTCGGCCACTTCCTTCTTCATGCCTTCCAGTTTATAACCTTCCTCGAACTGCTGTTTACGCAAAGATTCCACCTCGGCCGCCAACCCGTCCTGCTCGGACTTCAGCCCTTCGGCCTTGCCCAGTTCCCGGCGCAGTGATTCCAGCCTGGTGTTGATGGAGTTCTCCTCGGCCTTCATGGCCTGGGCTTTTCCGGCAGGCACCTGGCCCGCCGAGGCCGCGGACAATTGTTTGGTCATGGCCGGTACGGCTGCGATCGGAACGATCAGTCCGATCAGCATGGCCACCAGGCCGATGATGATCACCATGCTTTTGCTGCCGCCCCCGGAACTCTTGGCCTGGGGCAGTTCCACCAGCATCCTGAGCCCGCCCTTGATCTTGCCGTTATACACTGCCGGAATAGCTATCAATTGTTTGCCGGGTTCCAGGTCCTGGATATCAAGCTTGTCCTGGGTCACCGGTTTGGCGCCTTTGGGCAGCTGGTAGTTTTTATCCACTTCGTCCTCTTTATCCGAACCGACTATAAGGCCGGTGGGATCCATAACAATGATGGATTTTACTGCCGGCATTTTATCCTTAAGGTTGGAGAGCACGTGAGGCATATAATCCTTCACCTCGTCGGGATAGGTAAAGAATATAAAACCAGCCAGGCGGCTTACCGAGGTGGCAAAAAGCTCCAGTTTGGTATCGGCCGCACCGGGCGCGGCAGGAGCAGCGCCCCCGGGCCAGGTGCCCAAAGCCACGCCCAGCACCGCGCCCACCGTCACCAGCGCCGAAAGAGCCAGCACCATTATCATTCCGCTCAAATTCGGGCTTTTATTGCCTGCCATAATATTCTCCCCTTACTTTATGTTTGTTTAAAATACTTTGAAATCCCCCGGGCATTTTTTATCGGATGAACTGGATTTTCTGTTGTAATTATTAAAATCTTCTGCGTTTATGACAACTGACCGCCGGGGCGTTTTTTCTCAAACAATAAAGTGGCATCCGGCTGGATAAGCTTTTAGACCTCAAGAACATAATTATTAACACATTTTAAGCGTTTTGTCAAATAAATTTTTGAGTTTTTTTCATGTTTTTGAGGTCGTCCGTAAAACCATCTCCAAAATAAGCATTATTCCGGCCAAATAAATGAACAATCTGGCTGCCGGGCTTTGTGCCGGAAAAGCTCCGGGGCTTGTTGCGGCAGACTGCCACGATGTGTTTTCCAGGACAATATTAAGCTCCGGATCGGAAACCGGGTCCAGGTCCGACTCCTCAGCCGCTATGTTCACCGCTCCCGGCACTCCTCCCCCCATTCTAGACCAGCCGGATTTTTGCCTGGTTTCCGGGTTTCCGCCGGGGTCGGTTCCTTCTGATCCGGTCACCGACTGCCGGCCGGTTTTTTGGGTCAGGTGGTCTGCGGTTTGCAGCAGCATCACCAGAAAGGCCGGTTTAAAAACCAGATCGCCAAAACCGGTTTGTCCTCCGGTCAGGAGAACCGCCGTTTTATGTTTCGGGCCGGAGCCAAAGATCAGAACCGGATCCGATTGATTGATGGTCAAAACTGCATTTCCCCTGGTGACTGCTTTCCAATATGTTTTTATTCTGACCCCCTCCAGCTCGGCCGGGCTGAGATCGCTTAATATGTCTTCATCTCTGCCGGTTTTGTTCAGACGATAGAGGTTATGGGATAACGAGTCCGCCAGGCCCGAAAGAGTGATGTCGGAAATCTTTTTCAGCAGTTCCTGGTACTGTCCCCGGCCGGAATTGACTGGAGGCGCAACCAGCAAACCCGCGCCGTTATGCGCTGATTTTATGATGTCGGCCGTCAAAGCCCTGTCTATTGAGGCTTTGGCCACCACTAACAGGTCAAAGCCTTTAGAATATTGGTTATTCCAGTTATCGGCCCGCTTTATTTCATAACCAGCCGGGGCCATGGCCGCAAAGGCCCGGTAGAGGTGATCGCCCCCGCTATCATTCTCGTCCAAAAGCAGCAGGACCTTTTTAACGCCCGGGACCGCAGCCGCCAGGTAATATTTGTCGTCCAGCGGCAGGTCGTCGCCGGAAGTAAAAAGGCAGAGCGAGTCCCGGGCCGGCAGGCCAAAACTTAAGGTGATGGTTCCGTCCGGGGCGGGCTGGGATTTTGTCTGATATATGGTTTTGCCCCCGGCCGCCAGCCCGATCTGGGGCGCTGGTCCGCTTTTGGATCTGGCCCGAACGATGACCTTTTTGATCAAAGGTTTGACCTGAACCTTCTGCCAGACCAGGTTGTTCAAAGTCCGGGATGGTTTTATCCGGTGTACCGTAACCAGCGGGGCGCCGGGCAGTTTGCCAAGGGGCGAAAGTTTGGGGCCGAAGGCCGTTCTCTGCAGGTCTGAGAAGACTATGATCCGGCCGCCGGAGGTTTGGGAGTTTTCCAAAATTTTTGCCGCAGATAAGATCGCACCCTCCAGATCGGTGCCGAGCTCGGTCTGGGGCAGCGCGGTCACCGCGCGTTCGGCCATGGAGGGGGAAGACAGCCCGCAGGCCACCGGGCTGCCCGGCACGGCCGAAACCACCGCCGCCCTGGCGGTGGGCCCCAGCCCGTTGAATATCTGCCGGGCGCTTTGTTTGGCCCTTTCCAGCATAGTGGTATCCCGGCTGACGGCCGCCATGCTGGCCGAGTTGTCGACGATGATGACGCAGGTCTGCGAAGCCCCGCTAAGCCATCCCGGCAGATTCAGGTTGACTGCGGGCCGGGCCAGGGACAATGCCAGAAGAATGATGATCAGGGTGCGCACCGCCAGCAGCAGGTATTCCCTGATCCGGCTGGGCCGGACCGCGGCGTTTTGGACCTGCTGCAGCAGGCGGATATCGGGGAACGGAATCACTCCGGCCCGCCGTCTCCGGAACAGGTGGATCAAAAGCGGCAGCCCGGCCAGGGGCAGGAACCAGAGGCCGGCGGGATTGGCAAAGAAGAGAAAGGGCATGGCTTGTACTGTATGTGGTCTTCGAACAATTATGATTTTTAGTATTTACACCCAAAGGATATTGATCAGAAATCCCGCCGCTACCGCCCAGCTGAAGGTCAAAGCCAGCACCCGGACGATCCCCCTCCATCCGATCTCTCTGAAGGCCACAAAAAATGTAGCCAGGCACGGCAGGTACAACACCAGGAATACCGATGCTATCACCGCCTGCTTGGGTGACAGACTAAGGGGGGCCAATAAAGCAATGGATATGTCTTTGCGAAGAAACCCGAAAAGTATAACGCTGATCGCCTCGCTGGGCAGCCCCAAAACATTAACCACCAGAGGCCTGGCCAGGCGCCCTAAAAATCTTATTGTTCCCATCCTTTCCATGATGTTCACCGCTAACACACCCAGCACGATCAGCGGAGTGGCCTCCTTTAAAAAGCTTTTAACGCGGAGCCAGGTTTTACGGAGAAGGGTGCCGGCATGAGGGACCTGATATGAGGGAATTTCCATGATAATCTCTGGGGATTGCCCTTTTAAGATGCGGTTCAGGAACAGGCTGTTGACAACGGCCACCAGGATCAGGATCCCGAAAACCATCAGAACATATCCCATTCCAAAGCTGGACAACAGCGATACTATCATGGCCGATTGGGGGAGACAGGGGGCGGCCATCAGCAAAAGGGTCAGGGCCAGGATCTTTTCCCGGCGCGACTCCAGCACCCTCAAAGCCAACACCCCCGGCACTTTGCAGCCGCAGCTCAGCACCAGCGGCAGGGCCGCATATCCGTGGAGCCCCAGGCGGTGCATGGTCCGGTCCAGCAGCACCGCCAGGCGCGGCAGATAACCGATGTCCTCCAATAACCCCAATATTAGATAGAAGGAAACGATATAGGGCAGGACTATGGCAATTGGTATATAGACCCCCGTTGTCAATGCCCCGAAAGATTCCATGAACTCCGGGGTCTGGCCGGCCAGCAGATGGCGGATTACCGGCCAGGGAAGGAGTGAGACCAATTCTTGGACTAGTGGCCCATAGATGTTCTTGAAAAACGGGTCAAGCAGGTATCTGATGAGGCCCTCTCCCAGCAGGCGGATTATGGAGAATGAAACAACCATGACGGCTAGGGCGATCAGCACCCCGGAGAAGGGGCTGACACTGGCATCCTCAAGCTTCTCCAGCAGAGTGGGGTGTTTGTGGGTTATCCGTTGCACTTCTTGACTGATGTGCCCTATTATGTGCCAGCGTTCTTGATGGTCGATGGGTTTAAAATCTGGCGGTTGTATTTTACCCTGCATGGCTGCGGCCACGGCCGACATCAACTCCCGCAAACCCTGGCCGGTCACGGCCACCACCGGAACGACTTTTACACCCAACCGTTTGGACAGCTCATCAACATTGATATCTATGCCCTTGCGGTGAGCCATATCCCATTTATTTAGAACCACAATCAGCGGTATTTTCTTTTCCAACAGCTGCAGGGTCAGATAAAGGTTTCGTTCCAAATTGGTGGCATCGACCACATTGACGATAAGATCGGCTTGGTCCCTGGTGCAGAAATCGCTGGCCACCTCTTCCGCAGTACAGGTGGCCTCAAGGGTATAGGCCCCCGGCACGTCTATGAGCTCCATCCTTTTGCCTTCCGCCCAGATGGTCCCTTTTGAGAACTCCACCGTGGTCCCGGCATAATTGGAGGAAACGGCCCCCAGCCCGGTCAGGCGTGAAAACACCACGCTTTTACCGACGTTGGGGTTGCCGAACAGCAGCACCTTGGAATCGTCAACCGTCACTTTTATGTGACTGGCCATACCCTTTCCGATAGCTACCTGGCCGTTGGCGGAAGACAATACCACCGGGCCGAAGTTGGAAACCACGGTTATTCTCAGTCCGGAATGAAGTCCCAGCCGCTCCAGTCTGGCCTGGAGTCCAGGCCCCCCGGAGATGCGATCTATCAGCCCTGATTCGCCGTTTTTAATTTCGGATAATGACAATAGCATTGGAAATACACCTCACTATTCACATGTTAACTAATAATGCCTGCTTCAGCTATTTTTTACTTTCGCCTTTGGTTGTCTCCCAGAAGTGATCCAGCGGACCGTGGCCGTGTCCGATGGACAACGAATTCTTTATTCCCCCGGTAACATAGCGCTTGGCCTTGGCCACGGCGGCGTCTATCTTTTCGCCCCGGGCCAGAAAGGCGGTGATGGCCGCCGAATAGGTGCAGCCGGTGCCGTGGGTGTTGGAGGTGTTGATGCGCGGTGCTTCCAGTACGGTGAACTTGTGGCCGTCGAACAGCAGGTCGGTGGCGCTGCCCGGCAGGTGCCCCCCTTTGATCAGCACGTGGCGCGGCCCCAGCACCGATATCTTGAAGGCCGCCTCCTTCATCTGGTCCAGGCTGGCGATGGTCTTCATCCCGGAGATCCGCTTGGCCTCGTCCAGGTTGGGGGTCACCAAAAAGGCCAGGGGGAAAAGACAGGACGCCAGGGCCGCCTCGGCCTCGGGCTGCAGCAGCGAATGCCCGCCCTTGGCCACCATCACCGGGTCCACCACCAGGGGCCCGATCTTGTGCTTGCGGATGTCGTGGGCCACGGCCTCGATCACCTGGCGGTTGAAAAGCATCCCGGTCTTGACGGCCTGGCAGCCCATGTCCTTAAGCAACACCTCCAGCTGCCGGCTGATGAATTCGGGCTTGACCGGAAAGATGCCGAACACGCCCTGGGTGTTTTGGGCGGTCAGGGCGGTGATGACGTTGATGCCGTAGACCCCGCAGGCGGCGAAGGTCTTGAGGTCGGCCTGAACCCCGGCCCCGGCCCCGCTGTCGGAGCCGGCAATGGTCAAAGCTATTTTCATTTGCGCTTTAGTTTTTTGAGTTGGGGTAGGTCCTGGAGGATCTTTGCGAAATCCTGGCCGATGTCCTGGACCCGGTGGGCGTCGCTGCCCATAGTCAGATTGGTGCCGCCCATCTTCAGGTATTCCAGCACCGCCGGATAGGGGGGAAAGGTCTCCTTCACCTGCTGGCGCAGGCCCGAGGTGTTGATCTCCAGCATCATGCCGGCCTGGATCAGATGCTTTAATATTTTCTTGTAGCTTTTTTCGTATTTTTTGTAGACCAGCGGGCCGTAATGCAGGTGGCCGTATCTTTTGCAAAGGTCCAGGTGGCCCAGGCAGTCGAACAGCCGGCTGTCTATCAGCTTCTCCACCTCCTGGAAATACTCGCCGTAGGCCTGTTCCTCTTCAGCTGAACCGTAATGTTTTTTGGCCAGCTCCGGCCGGGAGATATCCTTGGAGCCCACCATGTGCACCGAACCGATGGTGAAGTCGAACTGGTACTGATGGATGAAATCCAGGATCTGCCGGCGCCGTTGGGGCTGGTAAGTGACCTCCACGCCCTTGTAGATCTTCAGCGAGCGGCCCATGGCCACCCTGGCCTCGGCCAGCTCTTCATCATACTTCCGGTCATCATAAAAACCGCAGCCCTGATCCGAGGGGTCAAAGTCGGCGTGCTCTGTAAAGACCAGCGCTTTCAGCCCCAGCTTAAGGGCCTGGCGGCAGGCGGCCTGCAGGCCCATCTCGGAATCGCAGGAGATCCGGCTGTGGAGGTGGGTGTCGATGGCGCCCAGGGGATATTTGAGGATTTCGGTGTTCATGAAATAATTGCTGGATTAAAAAACGGAATTGACCTTGTGGTCCAAGCTTGTTGTTCCCGCAACAACTTTACCGCCGGTAGGGCTTCAACGCCTCCATTATTCTGGGATCTGGCGCCAGACCCTGGCTTAAGGCCAGATCATAATGATAGACGGCCCTGGGATAATCTTTTATTATATAGTAAAGGGAGGCCAGATGATAATTTATTTTCTGATCGCCGGGGTCAATTTCGTGGGCCGCCAGAAAACTCTGTTCAGCCTGGGGCCACATCCCTTTTTTGAAATAGGCCAGCCCCAGATTGTCCTGCCCCTGGGCCTTTTGGGGCTGCAATTTTACCGACTGCTGGAACTGTTCCAGCGCCAGGTCCCACTGGCCCCGGTCCATATAGATCAAACCCAGATTGTTCCTGGCCCCGGCGCTGTTGGGATCTTTTAGCAGAATGTAAGTGAACAGGCTTTCCGCCTTTGCGGTCCGGCCCTGGGCCAGATACAAAAGACCCAGGTCATTGCCGGCCGCGGTATGGGCGGGGTTCAGTTGCCATGATATTTTGAATTCCTTTTCTGCCGGCTCCCAATTCCCCCGTTCGGCGTGCCACCGGCCCAGCATATTATGGGCGTGATAGGAATGGGGGGAATTCTTGACCGTCTTGCCCCAGTGGGTCAGTCCGCTGGCAAAACTGCGGGTATGCAGGACATTTAGCAGGGTGAAGAGAGCCAGGACCAGGACAAAAACACCAACGGCGATGATCCTGGCGGCCCGGCCCTGGATCTTGATGTTTACTTGCAACAGCATCACAGCCAGACCGCACAACGGCAGGTAAAGCCGGTGTTCGGCAAAATTGGCGTAAGTGGTATTGCCCAGAAAAGTGGGAAGCAAAAACAACAGGAACCAGGCCAGCCCGAAAATGAATTTCCCACGGTTCTTTATGCCCCACAGGAAGAATAAACTGGAGATCAGGGTTATCACGGCCAGCCCGTAGGCCAGGGTAAGATCGGCCGGGATTGGGTCTCCGGAAAGCCTGAAGGGGAAAAATATCTTGCCGGCATAGCTGACAAAACCGGTCAGATTCTCGGCTAAGGTATTGAACCTGGCAGTAGACAAGCCGGCCCCGGCTGAGATGGCGTTATGCCTCAATAAATAATATCCGGACAAACACAGCCCCCATCCGGCGATCAACAAACCAAGGTTTGTTTTGGAGCGAGTTTTCTTGTCCGCAAAAATCAAATAATGGAACAGCAAGGCCATAACCGGCACAAATACTGCGGTTTCCTTGGTCAGCAGGGCCAGGAAGAAAAAAATGAGGTGCAGCAGGTAATTGCGGCCTTTTCCCTGATCGTTGTAATCTATAAAATAAATGAACGCAGCCAAAACCCAGACGGTTAACAAGGAATCGTTCCGGCCGGGGATCCAAGCCACCGCCCGGGCCAGCAATGGGTGCACCGCAAAGAGTAAAGACGTCATTAGCGCTGTCAGGGATCTGCCGGACAGCCTTTTTATGAACACATACAAAAGCAACACCGCCGCCAGATGGATCAGGATATCTCCCAGATGAAAGGAAAACGGCCGGACCCCGCCCCACAGGGCGTCAGCCATGAAGGACAGCGTCAGCACCGGGCGGTAGTATATTTCCTGATGACCCCAGACCACATCGGTGGTAAAGGCCCGGCCGATGTTGGCCGGATTGGAAAGCAGGTGGGCTTTTTGCTTCAATAGCTGAAAATCATCATGGCCGGTATAGCCGAAGCCTAGGGTCTGGGCATAAAGCGCCAACACGGCCAGGGCCAGCAAAGCGTAGGGCCGCCAGGAGGAAGTAATATACGGAAGAAACGTTCCCTCTGTCTTTTTCTCGGCCATTTACCTGTTTCCCTTTAATTGTTGAAGCTGGAAAAGATGCTGCCGGGCCGCCGAGTCAGCGGGATTCAGGGACAATGATCTGTTGATATAAAGTTCGGCCGAATCCAGTTGGCCGGCCTGCATGAAGATCACCCCCAGGTTGTCGTACGGTTGGGGGGCCGAAGGATCAAGTCTGATGGCCTCCTGAAGCTGATGGCGCGAAGAATCCAGCATCCCCAGGTTGAAATATACCAGCGCCAGGTTGTTGCGGACGTTGGCGTGATTCGGGTCAAGCTCCAGCACCTTTTTGAACTGTTCTTCCGCCTTTCGGTAAATGCCATGGTTCAGATAGAGCAGCCCCAGGTCGTTGGGTATTGAAGTCCCGCCGGGGTCCAGCTGCGAAGCTCTCAGGAATTCCCGCTCGGCCAGGGCCGGCTGCAGGGCCCTTATCCAGGCCCTTCCCATCATTTGATGCGCCAGGCCGGAATTGGGCGAGGTCTTCACCGCGTTCCACCAAAATGTCCGGTCGCTTTTAAAGTCGGCAATGTGCCCTATCGCCAGCACCCCGAAGACAATAAGGACGGGCAATCCGGCCATCAGCGCCGGCTTCAGTGAAATATTTCGGACGAAGTTCGTTTCCAGCAGCATTATCATCAGGCCGGCCATCGGCAGATAGAGCCGGTGCTCCAGATAATTTATCTGCCCGGCCAGTTTGACGAAGGTGGGCAGCAGGAAAAGCAGGTACCAGCACAACCCAAAGAGGAACATTTTCCGGTTGTGGATCCCTTTGACCAGCGCCAAGGCCAGCAACAGCGTCATTGCCAACAGGCCCCAGAACAGCTTGACGTCTCCGGCCAGCGGCAGGACTGAGAGGTTGAAGGGGAAAAAGACTTTGCCGGTATAGGAGACCAACCCTGTCAGTATTTCCTTAAAGCTTGCAAACTGTCTTTCGTGGGCGTTGACCGCCGGAGAGATGCCTATCCACCGCAGCCAGTACCAGCCGGCCAGAATGACGGCCCAGCCAGAGATCAATGGTATTGCCCTTTTGAGAGACGGAGTTTCCTTGTAAACTGCCCAGATATAAATTAATCCTGCTACCGGAAAGACCACCGCCGCTTCCTTGGTCAGGCAGGCCAGGGCGAAGAAAATAAAGTGTCCCAAAAGATCGTAGAACCTGTGTTTCTCAAGATACCGCACCAGAAATATGAACCCGGTCAGGATCAGCAGGGTCAGCATGGTATCGTTGCGGCCGGGGATCCAGGCCGTGGCCTGAACCAACGCCGGGTGGGCCAGGTAGAACAACGAGACGGCAAACGACCTCAACCGGCCAAACCCGATTTTCTGTAAGAAAGCAAATATAAGCAGGCCGCAGGCTAAGTGCAGTAAGATGTTGGTAAGGTGATAAGCAAATGGCTTTGTGCCTCCCCAGGCGGCGTCCAGCATCAGGGACACGTTCAACAGCGGGCGGTAGTAGGTTCCGGGGTTGCGCCAGTAGACGTCTTTGAGAAAGGCCTGGGGCAGGTTGGCAAGGTTTGAGATGTGGGGATAGTTCTGGACGATCAGATGTTCATCGTCCAGGGAAACATAGCCCAGACCCAGGGCCTGAAAATAGAGGAGAAACCCCAGGCCTATGATCCAAAGGTAGGGTCGGAAGCCTTTTAAGAATATTCTATTAATATTTGGCAAAATAATACTTTAAATTTCAAAACCTAAATATTCGAGCAATAATAACTTGGATTTTTTAAAGAATAATTCTACGTTCCTGTCTTTGTATTTCTTGTCTGATTCAATAACCAATTTAAATATCGGACAAGCACCCCAACCATCTTCCAATTTATCAGGTGTAGCATATACCTTATAAGTTGTGATATTTGGCCCTTTTATTGTATCATTTTCTTGCTCTATAAACATCAGAACTTTTAGTATCGGCCCATTATATGAATAAATATCTTTTAAATATTGTGGCAATGAATCACAATAAGGATAAGTTGACATGTTGCGAATTGGTTGTTTAAAAGAATTATCCTTGTTTAAAGCTTGATAAAATAATTCTCCGGTAACAATTCCATATTTAAACAACAAGCCATACCCTTTGTTAACAATATCATTATTTATTCGACGTGCCTGATCAATGCTATCCCAAGGCAAACAATATCCAAGCATTACATATGGGGAAAAATATACACGTACGGTATCTTTTACAAAATATGTATAATCGTGTTCTGTTTGTTCGGCAATAGATTTTCTTTGCTTTTGATGTAAAGAAACGCAAGATGCCAAGAATATTATAGATATTATGCAAAAGGATCGTTTTACAATCATATTTCCTCCAAAATTTAATAATACTTAACCCCGTATCACCTGCAACAATTCTTTCACCTTTTCATCCAGCAACGCCTGCGACTCGGCCTCCACGTTCAGCCTCAGCAGCGGCTCGGTGTTGGAGGGCCGGATGTTAGCCCACCAGCCGGGATAGGAAATGGTCAAACCGTCCAGATGGTCCAGCTGGGCGCCTTTGGCGGAATATATCTTCTCCAGCTCGGCCAGCTTGCCCGGGATGTCCTGCACTGTGGTGTTGGTCTCGGGGATCCGCACATAGCGGTCTATCTCGTCCACCAGTTGCGACAACGGTTTGTTCTCCTCGGAGATCAGCTGCCAGCAGACCAGAAAGGCTATCAGCCCGGAATCGGCGAACCAGTTGTCCCGGAAATAGAAATGCCCGGAGTGCTCGCCGCCAAAGATGGCGTTATGCTCCCGCATCAGCGGTTTGATCAAAGCATGGCCCACCTTGCTGCGCACGGCCAGTCCCCCGAATTTTTCGATGGTCTCCTTAACGCAGCGCGAACAGATGGCGTTGTACAATATGGCCGAGCCGGGGTTCTTCTTTAAAAGCACTTTGGAAACCAGGGCCGCCACATCCGAGCCGGCCAGGGCCCGGCCCTTCTCGTCCACCAGGAACATCCGGTCGGCGTCGCCGTCGAAGGCCGCGCCGAAGTCGCAGTTCTGCTTGACCACCGTCTCCTGCAGGGCCGCGATGTTCTCCGGCTCAATGGGGCTGGCCGGGTGGTTGGGGAAGGTCCCATCCAGGTCAAAGAACATCGGAACCAGGGTTCCCGGCAGCTGGCGGAAGATCGGCGGGACGGTGCGCCCGGCCATGCCGTTGCCGGCGTCCACCGCTATCTTGTATCCCCAGATCTTCTTGTGGTCCACAAACGACAGACAGTGGGTAATATAATCCTGGTCTATATCCTGCTGCCTTATGGTTCCCCTGGAGGACGATGTCTTGAGTTTCCCCTGGTTTATCAGATCCCGCATCTGGTTCAATCCCTCGTCGCCGGAAAGCGGGATGGCGTTGGCCTGACAGATCTTCAGGCCGTTGTACTGGGCCGGATTGTGGCTGGCGGTGATCATCACTCCGGCATCAAAGCCGAACTTGCCCACCGCAAAATACAGGCCGTCGGTGGAGACCAGCCCCACGTCTATCACCTGGGCCCCCTGCATGGTGATGCCCTCGGCCAGGGCAGTGAACAGCGGCTGGGACGAGGTCCGCATGTCCCGGCCGACGGCCACTGTCTTGCAGTTCAGGTGGTCCACCAAAGCCCGCCCGATTTCCTTGGCCTGGTCCTCATCCAGCTCATTGGGATAGACCCCGCGGATGTCGTAGGCCTTGAATATTTTGGGATTGACCGGCATATTGCTCCTTGCTATATGATGGTTAACGATTATTATCGGGATTCACTGAGAACCTACCACTGAAACACCGAAGTATTGAAAACACGGAATAATTCCGTTAAACTTTATAATTTGATGAAATATTTTTCGTAAATTCCGTGTTTCCGTGGTAAAAGAGAACTTGCCTGAACGTTTTTACCACAATCTATAAGTTTAACCCCGCCATATTTCAAAGTCAACAAAAAAATGATGCAAAAAAGGCCTCTTCCGTGGAGGAAGGGCCTTTTTCATTGATTTCTGCATTTTCCGGGAGAACCTTTATTTCAGCTTGTCACTGGCCAGGGCGGCTTCGGGGCTTTTGGGATATTTTTTTACCAGCAGTTGCCAGTATTGCCGGGCTTTGGCCTTGTCGCCCATCTCCTGAAGGCACAGGCCCATCTTATAAAGCGCGGCCGGTTCCTTGTCCTTGCCCGGATAGTTTCCCACCACTTTTTCAAACTCGGTCAAAGCCGGTTCGTATTTCTTTTGGGCGTAATACCCCTCGCCGATCCAGTACTGGGCGTTATCGGCCAGGTCGTGCTTGGGGAACCGCTTGAGGAACTCGTTGAACCCGGCCAAAGCCAGGTCGTAATTTCCCTTGGTGATGTCCAGGTATGAGGCGTCGTAAAGTTTCTTGGGATTGGTCTCGGACGGGACCTCAGCTTTCGGCTCCGGGGCCGGCCCCTTGGGGTCCGGCTGGTTGGGGCCGATGGGCAGGGGCCGGTACTTGTTGTCCTCCTGCTGCTGCTCGGCGATGCTCCACTTCTCCCCGGCCGAGGCCGACAGGCTCCTCAGCTCGGCCCGCAGTTCGTAGATCATCCCCATCTGGATCTGGATCAGGCTGTCCATCACCGCGGTCCGGCGGTCGATCTTCTTCTCCCGCACCTCGATGGAATCCAGCTGATCGGTGACCCGGATGTATTCCTTCTTCATCCCGCAGCCCATGAAGACAGCCAGGGATAGTGAGACCAAGAGCAATGATTTTTTCATGATGTGTTTTTGAAATTATTGTTGTAAGATAAAAAAATGTCAAAGGGTTGTTGGTCTTCGTGGTTCCCGCTATTTTAAGTGATCCTGTCAATCATGTAAATCCTGTCTTTTCCGGGAAATACTATTTGGCTACCGGAACGATCTCCACCCGGCGGTTCCTGGCCCAGCTGGCTTCATCGTTGCCTGCTACGGCGGGCTTTTCCTTGCCGAAGCTGACGGTGGACAGACGGGAGCGGCTGACCCCCAGGTTCTCCAGGTATTCCCGGACGGCGTTGGCCCGCTTTTCGCCCAGGGCCAGGTTGTATTCGGCCGTGCCCCGCTCGTCGCAGTGGCCTTCCAGCCTTAAGGCGACTTCGGGATAGCTGCGCAGCAGACCGCCGGCCTGGTTCAGCAAAGCCTTGCCCTCTTCGTTCAGGGAATAGGAATCAAAGGCGAAGAATATGGTCTTGAATTCTATCTTGGGCGCCGCCGGCTGGGTCTCGGCCGGCGGTGTGGCCACCGGAGCCGGGATAGAAACCTCCGGCTGCTTGATGGGTTCTTCCTGCTTCACGGTCTGTTTTTTGGTGCAGCCAAAACCAAGCGCCAGAACCAGGCACATTGCAATTACGGTAAAATATTTATTCATTGAACTCCTTTGGTTTTGTATTTAGACTAAAGATTAGTTTCAAGGGTTAAAGGAAGATAGATGTCATTATATAACAAATCCGCATTTTATTCAATCTGAAACACCCTACTGGACCGGGCCCCAGGCCGGCATGTACGAGCCGCCGTTGTTGGTAATGGCCTGCTGGGCGCTGCCGTCCCAGTGCATCCGCCAGATCTGGTGGCTGCCGGTGCGGCTGGAGGAAAAGCACAGGTGCAGGCCGTCCGGGGACCAGCTGGGGTCCTCGTTGTCGCCCTCGTAGGTCAGCTGGACGAAGTTGTCCCCGGTGATGTCTATGGTACAGACCTGGAATCTTCCGTCGATCCGGGAGACGAAGGCTATCTTGTCGCCCCGGGGGGACCAGCTGGGCGAGGTGTTGTAGCCGCCCTGGTAGGTCAGGCGCCTGATGTTGGCGCCTTCAGAATCCATGATATAAAGCTGGGGCGAGCCGGGCCGGTCGGAGTTGAAGACCAGTTCCCGGCCGTTAGGCGACCAGGAGGGCGAACAGTCTATGGCCCAGGAGTTGGTCAGGCGGCGCAGTTCCTTGGTTTCCGGTGACAGCAGGTAGATCTCGGCGTTACCATCCTTGGACAGGGTCAGGGCCAGGGACTTTCCGTCCGGGGACCAGGCCGGTGAGGTGTTAAGTCCCTCGGTCTGGGAGATGATGGCGGTCTGGCCGCTGGCCAGGTTCAAAGAAACAATGTCGGTGCGGTTGCGGTAGAATGATACGAAGGCCAGGGCCCCGCCGCCCGGCTGCCAGTCCGGCGAGATGTTGATGGAATTGAAATTGGTGAGGGCCCTTAAACCGCCGCCGTCGTAGTCGGCCAGCATCAGTTCCTTGTTTTTTCCGCTTTTCAGGCTGAAGGCTATCTTGGTGGAGGAGACGCCGTCCTCGCCGCTCAGGTTCTTGATGATCAGGTCGCTGGCGGCGTGGGCCGCGGCCCTTGAGCCGTCGGGTTCGAAGTCCTTGCTGAAGACCTGGCGCTGGATGCCCAGGTCGAAGACCGATAGTTTAAGAATAACTTTCTTCTTTTCCTGTTTCAGCTCCGGGATCAGCACCTGCCTGGCCCCCAGCATCTGCCAGGCCCCGATATCCAGCCGGCCCTTCTTCAGCCCATAGCCTTCCAGCAATGACGGTGGATAGACCAGCTTGAAGTAAAGGGAAAAGGCCAGGTCGTCGCCGATGATTTCCAGCATCTTCTGGGCGTTAACTATAGCTTCTGGATGATCCTTGGCATCCTGGGCCTGCAAGGGCGCAATGCCCAGTTCCAACTGCCGCCGTTCCGAGGTGGAAAGTTTCAGGTAGACGTCCGCCCGGCCAAAAACATTCTGGCACAGTATTGTGGATAACAGAATAAGGAGAACGTATTTTATTTTCATATCTTTTGTGAACTGTGTTTTGTTTTTCTACAATTGCCAAACCTCACCCTCGTTCCCTCCCCTCGAGGGGAGGGATGTCGGAAGACAGGGAGAGGTCCGGCCTTACTTAACGTACTCAAACTCAAAATGCACCCCCAGGGTGGAAAGCTTCATCTCCTCGGGCAGCGGCGGAAATACTTTGGCCTCGTACACCGCCCGCAGGGCCGACTGATCGAAGATGGCGTCGCCGGAGGAGTTCTCGATCTTCACTTCCTGCAGTTTTCCGTTTTTGTCTATCCTAAAATAGATCAGGGCCCGCACCGTCTCCCTTTTTCCCTGGTAGGGGTTGTTCCAGTTCTGGCTGATCTTGGACAGGATCAGCGCCAGGTAATAGGAATCGGACGGCACGCCGCCCTCGGAGGACAGGATCTTCATACCTTTGGGAAGCCCGGCGGTGCTGGTTTTTGGCGATGCCGTTTTGGCCGGTGCCGGGACCGGCTTTTTCTTTTCGGGCGGTTTCGCCTTCTTGGGGGCAGGTTCAGGTTTGATGTTCTCTTCCGGGATCTTAGGTTCTGCCATTTCCGGGGATTCCGCCGCCTCCGGCACCGGAGCCGGCAGCGAGACCAGATTGACCTTATAGACCTGGGGATAGATGGGCTTGGCCGACGCCTTCAGCACGTAGGAAGCGCCGAAGATGCCCAGCAGAAATGCCAGGTGAATGAAGAATGATATGAAGAAGGCTTTTTTCATTTGTCAGGTTTTATTTGACCTCTCCCTGTTTCCCTCCCCTCGAGGGGAGGGATGCCGCAAGGCAAGGAGAGGTTAAAAGTTCGCGTTAGCGGAAACACTCATTTACTGCACACAACGCACAGCGTTTGCCCTTGGTTATTCTTCTGGTCGCTAAAGTCATAAAACAATTCCGGCTTGAAACCAGTTTCAGTTAAAAGCGCAAAATAATCTGCTTCCTGCAAAACCGGAGAAACAAAGGGACATTCCTCAAACCGCGTTGTGCCCTGCAAATCGGTCATCCTATAACAGTATGTTCCATTTACCCGCTTTTTGTCATCCGACAATGTGAATTCCACTTTTCGTGATACCGTATGTCCGCTTGCGGGGTCGGGAAGCGGTTTTGACCAAGGCGTTCCTTTTTTGCCATCCGTAAAACCTGAAAGATCAAATCGCCTGACCGTCAGCAAAAATGCACCTTTGGGCAACAAATGGTTGTGAACTGCTTTTAAACAAGATATTTGTTGTTCCCTGGTGCGAAGCTCGCGAAAAGAATTATCAGCAATAAATATCAAACCGTATTTCCGTTCAAGGTCGAAATCAGTTATGTCGCCTTTGACAAGCTTGATCCTGCTTTTTATTTCCGTTGGCAGTTTTTCTATATTGTCCCCGGCCACCGCAAGCATTTTGGCGGAAAGATCGATCCCGGCAACATCAAAACCGGCCTCGGCCAATTTTATTAATAAGCGGCCTGTGCCGCAGGCTAATTCCAGTATTGGGCCACCAGTTTTTTGAGCGTAGCCCTTATACCAACTGATCTCATCCTCATTTAACGGGCTGAAATGCTCGTAATCCCAGCCGAATAATTGGTATCGTTTAATATCTGCGTTCATCTGCATAATGGTTTAGTTAACCCTATAGACTGAGCCTGTCGAAGTCTCATTTTCCTAATTTGGGTTCTGTTACCAGCCCTAAATTTGTGACCTTCAGCTCCTTCAGCTGCCCTATCACCTCCACCACCAGCCCGTAGGGCACAGTCTTGTCGGCCTTCAGGTAGACCGGCTGGTTGGGATTGGATGCCAGCATCCCTTTGACCACTTTGGGAAACGCGCTCTGGGAAACTGTCTGGTTGGAGACGATGATCTTGCCCCCCGAGGTCAAAGTGATGGTCAGGCCTTCCTCCGCCTGGGGCTTGGTGGATTCCGACTTGGGCAGGGCCACGTCCACTCCGGAGCGCATCATGGGCGCGGTGATCATGAACACTATCAGCAGCACCATGCAGACATCGATCAAATTGGTGATGTTGATGGCCGCCAGCGGCGGCAGGCTGTAACGCTCGCGGCGCATCATTTTCCTCCGTAGACCGAGTGCATCCTGAGGTCGCCCAAAAATTCCGAGGACAGGTTCTCCATCTCCATTGTCATCTGGCGGATGTTGGTGCTGAATGCGTTGTAGGCCATGGAGGCCGGTATGGCCACCACCAGCCCGGTGATGGTGGTCACCAGGGCCTCGGCGATGCCGGGGGCCACCACCTGAATGCTGGTGGAGCCGAAGTTCTTGATGTCGATGAAGGCGATCATGATCCCCCAGACCGTTCCCAGCAGGCCCATCAGCGGGGAGATGCTGGTGATGGAGGCCAGCGAGATCAGCCGGCTGCTTAAGGTTTCGGCCTGCTGGCCGATGGCCCGCTCCATTGCCGCCTGGATGTTGGGCAGCACCTCCAGGGGGAACGAGACCTGCTCGCCGCCCGAGAGCCGCTGGGCCTCGGCTAGGCCCTCGGCCAGCACCGCAAAATCGGGGGAATCGGGGTTGCCGGCCTTGAACGGATCGTTGAAGGTCTTCCGTTGGCGAAAGACCTCCAGGAATATCTTGTTGGCCCGGCGCATTTTCTTATACTGGCGGTGCTTGAATATTATCACCGTCCAGGAATAGATGGACAGGTAAACCAGCGCGAACATGATCAGGTTGGTGAAGACGTCGTATCCCAGCATCAGGCCCCAGACGGAGCCCTTGGCAAAAGTGTGGAACATGAAGAGATTCTCCGAGTTTATTTAATTGATAATTTTTTCATGAGTGCGGTGGCTTCGACAGGCTCAGCCACCGACAAACCAGGCTCAGCCACCGACAAACCAGGATCAGCCACCGACAAACCAGGCTCAGCCATCATCTCCGGTTGTTGAGCTGCCAGACTGAGCTTGCCGAAGCCTTGTCGAAACAACCGGTTCTTTATACTTCCCAAACTGCGTATAATTTTTAGCCAGCAGGGGCAGTTTATTCTTGTTCCCCTCAATCAACGCTTTCTTCTATGCATGGCTCCAGCCTTGCACCTGCTTTTCCCGGTAAAATGCTTCATCAATCCTGGTATACGCTTCGTAATAAACCAATCGGACCGGATGTTTCTTCCTCGTGTAGTTTGCCCCAAGCAAATTATCGTGTTCGCTCAATCTCTTTTCCAGATCCTTTGTGCTTCCGGTATAATAACTGCCGTCTGCACATTGCAAAATGTACATATAACCTTTCATAATCACACCAACTCAATTCATTCATTTCATTCATTTCTTGTCTCCCCCGGGCACTGAGCCTGCCGAAGTGACCGGCTCAGTCTTTCACTCCCAGCATCTCTTTCGCATGTTTAACTGTAGTCTCCGTAACCTTGCTCCCCCCCAGCATCCGGGCCAGCTCTTCCACCCGCTGCTTCTGGTCCAGTTGCTGCACATTGGTGATGGTCCGGCCCTTGTTCTCCTGCTTGCTGACCACGTAGTGGGAATCACCCAGGGCCGCGATCTGCGGCAGATGGGTGATGCACAGCACCTGGCGCTTATTGCCGATCTCCTTCAACTTATGACCCACCGCCTCTGCCACCCGGCCGCCTATCCCGGCGTCGATCTCGTCGAACACCAGCACCGGCACGGCGTCGGCCTCGGCCAAAATGGTCTTGATGGCCAGCATCACCCGGGAGATCTCGCCGCCCGAAGCTATCTTGGCCAAAGGCTTGGGGTCTTCCCCGGGGTTGGGAGAGATCAGGAACCGCACCTGGTCAATGCCCCGCGATTCCGTTTTCTGCCTTTGTTTTTTGACTTCCACCAGCCCGTCTGTATCCGGCGTTTGAGCGACCTCGGTCTTGAACACGGCCTTCTCCATCCCCAGGTCCTTCAGCTGCCCGATCACTTCCTTGGAAAGCTTTTGGGCGGCCTCGGCCCGTTTGGAGGAGAGCTCCAGGGCGGATTTTTCCAATTTCTGCCTTTCGTTTTCCATTTCTGCCCTTAGCTTGGCAATTATCTCCTCTCCGTGCTCCACGCTGTCCAGCTCCAGCTTGATCCGCTGGGCGTGCTCCAGCACCGCTTCGATGGTTCCCTGCTTCTGTCCGTATTTTTTCTTAAGCGTTTTGATCAGGTCCAGCCGGTCGCGGATCACCTCCAGCCGCTCGGGATCGAACTGCAGTTTGTCCCGGTATTGGCGCAAAGACCGGGCGGTCTCTTCCAGCTGGGCCATCGAGCCTTGGACCGCGTCCCGGCTTTCGTTCTGGCGCTCGTCTATGGATGACAGGTCTGTGAACAGGTTCTCCAGGGTCCCCAGCCTTTCGATGATGGAACCTTCTCCGTCGTACAAAAGCTCGTAGGCCTGGTTGGCATTGGCGAAAAGTTTTTCGGTGTTCTCTAAAATGAACTTTTCCTTCTCCAGCTCCTCCTCCTGCCCGGCCTGCAGGCCGGCGTCAGTGATCTCCTTCAGCTGGAACTGGTACAGGTCTATCTTTTCCCGGGTCAGCTGTTCCTTTTGGATCAGGTCGTCCATCTGTTTTTTGGTCCTGTGGTAATCCGAGAACAGCTGAGACACCTGCCCCCGCAATGTTTCCAGATGCCCGAAGGCGTCCAGGTAATCCAGGTGCCGCTCCTCGTAAAGCAGCGACTGGTGCTGGTGCTGGCCGTGCATGTCCAGCAGGACGTCGCCCAGGCGCTTCAGGCCGGCCAGGTTCACCGGGCTGTCGTTGACGAAGGCCCGGCTCTTGCCGGCGGCGTTCACCTCCCGGCGCAGTATCAGCGGGTCGATCCCGGCCTCGGCCTCCAATTCCTTGAGCAATTCAGCCGCCGGGCGGTAAGCCTTGACCTGGAACTCGGCCTCCACCACTGCCGCCTTGGCCCCGGTGCGGACGCTTTCGAGATCGGCCCGCTCGCCCAGGGCCAGCCCCAGGGCGCCTATTAAAATGGATTTTCCCGCGCCGGTCTCTCCGGTCAAAATGTTGAGGCCGGGGGCAAAGTCCACTTCCAGCGATTCTATCAGGGCGTAGTCTTTTACGGTTAGTTTGGTGAGCATACTGTCCTAAACAATTAACACCAAGATTTTGTCATAATATTTCATTAGGTAAATTACCTTCGCGACCTTTGCGTCTTCGCGGTTTAGTAATCACGGGGTGACCGCTATACCCCAGGGCCCGGAGCCAACCGCCACGGTGCTTGACAGGGTATAGGTGTTGCCGCTGCGGGAGATGACCGATATATTGCTGCTACCGGAATTAGAGACATAGAGCTTGGTCCCGTCCGGGCTGTAGCAAAGACCCTTGGGCCGGGTGCCCACCGTTACCGAGGCCACAGCCCCTCCCGTAGAGCTGTAGATCCTCACCGACTGCTCGTCGTAGCAGGCCAGGGCCAGGTGGGCCCCGTCCGGGGAGAATGCCAGCCCGAAGGGATGGTTGCTGAGGCCGGTCAGGTCGTTGAATACTTTGGAACCGTCGCTAAAACTTATGGCCGAGAGACCGGTGCCGGATGCCGCGTAAAGGGTGTCCCCGTTGCCTTTGACCAATTCTTCTCCGTTGTTGGGCACGATGGTTGAATACTGCAGCACCAGGCTGGAAGTGTATATCTCAACTTTACCCCAGCACAGGACGGCAACTTTTCCGCCCTGATTGAAACAAACACCTTTGGGAATGGCGCCGGTCTTCACGGATCCGGTTTTTTGCATGGTGGCGGTGCTGATGATGTACAGGCTGTCATTCGTCGTGTCGGTCACGGCCAGCTGCAACCCGTTGGGCGAAAGGGCCAGGCCGTAACAGGTCTGGGGCAGGTTGACGGTTCCCGCATGGTTGTTGTGATTCTTCAGCTGGATGAACTCCACCCCGTTCCGGGTCAGTACATAGGCCAGGCTGTCGTCGCCCGAGATCCGGATCTGGCGGGGTGATGTGTACGGCCTTAAGTATCCTTCAAATTTCAGGTCCGGCTGCTGGTACGAGTATATCTCGTTGGCCGTATTGCACAGCACCAACAGGCCCCGTAACGTAGTGAAAGTGGCACTGTACGAGGAGACCAGAGTATTCCCGTTCACGTCCTGGGCCGTATTGTTCACGTTGATGCGGTACTGTTTTTTGAAGGAAAGGGTGTCGGCCAAGGACGTGGTCATCAGGGTGTCCCCTTGCCAGGCGAAACCCGAGAAAGCGACCGGGGGAATTAGTGATAATGAACCCTGGGCCGTGGTTTTGTCCATGGGCTCGGAGAACTTTATCGTAATTGTGGTATTCACCGTGACATTGGTATCCCCCGCCGCCGGGGTTACCGAGACCACCCGGGGTTTGACCGTGTCAAGTTCCGTCCTAAAGGACCAGGTATACGGTGTTGCCAGCCGGTTCCAGCACAGGTCGCGCAGGGTGGTGTCTATGGTCACGTAATAGCGGGTGTTGTATTTCAGATCGGAGCCGGGGCCGAAGGTTATCGCCGCCGGCCCGACGGATATGGCGCAATTGCCCGCGATCTCGTTGCCCAAAGAGTCCCTCATTGTCATTGCCTTTGCCGACCACTCGGACAGCTGCTCCGAGGCGTTGGCCACCGCGTTGGTCCCGACCGATACGCCCTCCGATCCGGGCAGCGGCTGGTGGGCCGCTACCGTGGGGGCTATTGTATCCAGCGAATCGGAGGTTAGGTACCATTTGCTGAAGGCCGGCAAAAGCCCGTTGTCGGCCAGGTCCAGCGCGTTGCCGGTGACGGACACAAATACCGTGTCATTGGCGGCAAAGGCGGTGTCCGGAACAAAGGTCACGGTGTTTCCCAGCCAGTAAAAACTGCCCGTCACTCCGTTGGCCGAAAAGGCCCCCGGCACCGTGGACTGTTTCATGCCCTCGCTGAAGGTGATGGTGATGGTGTGCCGGCGGTCGAACCTTTGGACCGTGTCGCCGGGCGGATAGCTGATGGTCACATACGGCGGAGTGGTGTCGCCGCCGAACGGCACCGGCTCGATCCCGGTCTTTTTCCCGCAGCCGCTGAGGGCTGTTATGAGAATCAGCGTCGCGACGATATAGAATTGTTTTTTCATTTTATGGGCTCCTTTTATTGTATGCTACGATAGCTTTGGGACAGAAGCGCATTACGTGCCGTAAAATAATTTTATCCGCGTAAATCTGCGGGGATCAGCGTCCCATAAGATTCCCCTGGTTATTTCCCGTCCTCGCCCCGGGCCCCCCACTTGAGCTTGGTGCGGAGAATGTTGTAGAACGATGATTTCTGGGTCTTCACCAGCTTGGCCTTGATCTCCGCCTTCTCGAACACCACCTGCTGGCCGTCCTTGAAGGAAAAGCGCTGCTGCCCATCCACCACCATGATGGCCTCCTCCCGCTTGCCGTGGACAGTGACCTCCACCGTCTTGTCCATTGACACGATCATCGGCCGGATGGAAAGGGTGTGGGGGCAGATGGGCGTGATCACCATCACCTCCATGGTGGGCTCCACGATGGGCCCGCCGGCCGAAAGGGAATAGGCGGTGGAGCCGGTGGGGGTGGAGATCAGCATCCCGTCGGCATAGTAGCGACTGAGGAACTCGCCGCCCACTGAGACCGAAAGCTCCACCAGCCGGGTGGGCACCCGGATGTCAAAGTCGTTCAGGGCGAAGAACTCCTGGCCCTCGGTTTTACCCCTGATGATGGCTCTCTCTTCTATCTGGTACTGCCCCCGGGCCACCTGCTCCAGGCTCTGCCACATCTGGTCCTGCGAGGTCTCGGTGAGAAATCCCAGCGAGCCCAGGTTGATCCCCAGGATGGGCTTTTGTTGCTGGCCCATCAGGTGGACCGAGCGCAGGATGGTGCCGTCCCCGCCCAGGGCCAAAAGCAATTCGCAACTTTGGGCCACTTCACTATCCGCCGCGCACTGAAAGCCTTCCAGCTTGATGCCCTGCTCGATGACGGGGGAGATGCCGTGGTCCTTAAGCCAGGCCGAGAGCTCCCGGATCACGTTCTCGGCCCCGGGCCGCTGGCGGTTGTAGATGATTCCCCAGTTTTTCATGTTGTTTTCCTTTTTAAATAGCCACAAAAAGCACAAGACATATATATGTTAGTCAATTGGCTTAAAAACATTTAAAGCCTCTATTGCCTTATTTAGACTTTTTGAGTTCTTTCTCGCTTCGTTTGAATCCCAATGTTTATACACAAATTCGCTCAATACTCCATTATAATCAGGTCCTATTTTTGCGGTACTGTGTGGTTTGGGAACAATTGATTCCCTTATAATTCGGAACCTGGAACGCCTTGCTATACTTATTAATTGTTCTTTTGGTTTTACTATACCATCAACATCCGTTGGTATAAGTTTTGATGCTATACCCAAATGTTTTGCAAAAGCTTCTCTATGAGCTAATAACCACGCTTCAACTTCATGAACAGCTATTCTTAATATAATATTTTTATTGTTTGCCTTTGGTATCCATTCCTTAAACAAACTTGGCGCACATTCATCTTGATCAAGATCTGTTATTATGATAAATGGCACTTTCCCCGAGGAATTATTTAATCTTTGTGTTAGATTTTTGAGGTATCCTTTCCCCCGCTTACCATAACAAGCCCCTATAGAATAATTGTTGGAAGATTGTTGTATAATTTTTTTCATGATTGCTTCGCTTAGTGCATCTTCCACTGCTAAATATACCGTTATATTAGGTTTCATTTGTAAATTGAAATTGTAATTGTTCGATATTTTGTGGTTGTGTGTGTGGCTTTATAGCTTCTACCATACTTAACCCAGTTTCCAATAATTTCTTTATATCCGTAATAGATGATGCTACTTCAATTTTTGTCCCTTCTCCAATTGGCTTCAACAATAATATTTCTTCGCCACCTATACTGCCCCCTGATAATAAGTCATCACTATGAGTACTAATAATTATTTGTCTCTTTTTTTGTTTTTGCATTCTGTGAAAGATGCCTGGAAGTTTATTAACAATACCACTATTTAAAGACATTTCAGGTTCTTCCAATAAAAGCAATGTGTCGCTTTCTAGAAGGGACCATAAAAGGCCTATCAAACGTAAAGTACCATCAGAAAATTGATCTTCTCTTTGTTTTGCACCTTTTGCACGCCAATTTTCATACCTAACTTCAAAATGAGGTACACCTGTGGAGTCCTTTATGTAATTAAGCTGTGAAAATTGCGGGACTGCAATTTTTAATGCTTCTTCAATTTTTTTAAGCCTAGCTTTTCTTGTGCGTTCTTGTGTATTAGCTACCTTTTCCATAAAGTTCCTGCCAAATGGATCACCTGGCAAAGCCGGTCCAGAAAAGGATTCCGGATGCCTCAGTAGTTGGGGAATTAAATGTAAATAAAACACCGAGTTGAAAAACTTATTTATTTCCCTAAACTCCTGATTCGCATTGATCTGTTCTAAATGCGTCTCTGTTTTTCTTTCTTCATCTTTTTCGTCCTTTTCATCCGGTCGATTTAAAATTAACTTATCTTTGTGCCATACTTTTTCATATGCAATATATGGCTTTCTCGCCCCACGAGGTTCTTGTTTAAGACTTATCGCATATATCCAGATTGATGGCTTTAAATGTGCTTCTGCTAAATGCACTTCAATTTCTATTTCAGATTCTTGTCTAGCCGCCAGACATCTTATTTTTGAAACTCCTCCCCTATCCTTAACTGCTTGTTGTAGCCCACCACCCTGTGGTTTTGCTATGTCCCGCAGAAATTTAAATACATCTAGAAAATTCGACTTGCCAGAGGCATTTGGTCCAACCATAAACACTCTCTCGGTTAAGTCAATGTCTACTTTGCGAAAGTTACGCCAGTTTTTTAATTTAATGTGTGATATTATCATTTTCTTCTCCTTAATTACTACTTAGTTCCGCTTCCGCCATCTGCACCACCTTCTGCACCGCGTCCTCCAGCGTGGTGTTCAGCCGGGCCCCGGCCGCCGAGATGTGCCCCCCGCCGCCGAACTTGCCGGCCAGCTGGTTGACGTCCACCCGGCCCTTGGCCCTGAAGGAGACCCGGATCACTCCGTCGCCCTGCTCCTTGAACAGTATGGCCACCTCGGCCCCCTTCACCGCCAGGGCGTATTTGACGAACTCCTCGCTTTCGGACAGGTCGAAATCGTATCTTTTGATCAGCTCCTGGGTAAGCGACATGTAGGCCAGCTTGCCCTTTGCCCCGGTCTTTAAACGGCTCAGCAGTTCTCCCAGTATCTTCAGCTGATTGATTGGCTGCTGGTAATAAAGCTGTTCGGCCACCTCGGCTATTTTAGCGCCATAGTCCGACAAAAGCCCGGCCGCCCTCAAAGTGTCGGCCGAGGTGCTGGCGTAGCGGAAGCCGCCGGTGTCGGACATCATCCCGGTCAAAATTATCTGGGCCTGCTCCGGAGTGGGCTTCACCCGCAGTTTCTGGGCCAGGCGCAGGATCAGCTCGCAGGTGGACGAGGCTTCCGGGTCCACGTAATGGAAATGCCCGTAAAGGGTGTTGGAGACGTGGTGGTCTATGTTGACCAGCTCCATGGTGGCCGGGGTGATGATGTCCGACACTTTTCCTATCCGGTCGATGTTCCCGCAGTCCAGCACCACCACGCAGCTGGCATTCTGGGGAACCATCTGGTTGCCGATTGACTCCCAGCCCGGCAGAAAACGGTAGCGCCCCGGCACCGGGTCCTGGTCCACTATGGCCACCTGCTTGTTGAGCGAGCGGAGAATGGAGGCCAGGGCCAGCTGGGATGCGATGTTGTCCCCGTCCGGGTTGTAGTGGCTAGTTAAAAGAAAGCGGCGGTGCCTAACCAGCGCCTCGGTTACATCATTGATCGGCATCGGGCTTCTTTTCTTTGGCTATCTGGTTCAGCAGATGGTCTATCTTGTCGCCCTGGGCTATGGACTCGTCTATCCTAAAATCGAAATCCGGGCAGTTGCGCAGCTGCAGGCGCTGTCCCAGCTCCCGCCGGATGTAGCCCTTGGCGCTCTTCAGCCCCTTCAGGGTCTCCTTCTGCTTGGCCGGGTCGCCGTAGATGCTGATGAACACCTTGGCATAGCGCAGGTCGTCGGCCAGCTCCACGTCGGTGACCGTGACGAAGCCCAGCCGGGGGTCTTTCAGCTGGCTGGCAATGATCCCGGAAAGCTCCCGTTTCATCTGCTGGCCAACCTGGCTTGATCGTTTGAATGGCATGTTTGCTCCTTTATTTCCTAACCTCTTATTTTACCACTTTTTAGGGGTAATTCAAGCAAAAAATGAGCCCCAAAATACCGGCCGCCAAACATTGACATTTTCAGGATATCCGTGTATATTAAGATATTGAGAAAAACTAAAATGGAGGGCGGGTATTTGCAATGAGCATGGACCTTGTTTTGGCGGCGGTGCTGGGGATATCGCTGGCCGCGGCCTGCGGTTTCAGGGTCTTCATCCCAATGCTGGGGATCAGCATTGCGGCCTTAAGCGGCCATTTGACCCTGTCTTCTGAACTGTCCTGGCTGGGCACCTGGCCGGCAGTGACGGTGTTCGGCGCGGCAACGGTGACCGAGATCGCAGCCTATTATATACCCTGGCTGGACAACATACTGGACCACGCCGCCGTGCCTCTGGCCACGGCCTGCGGCATAATACTGACCGCGGCGGTGCTGACCGATGATATTTCTCCCTATTTCCGCTGGGCCCTGGCCATAATAGCCGGCGGGGGAACTGCTGCCGTGGTCTCCACCGCCACCTCGGCCCTGCGACTGGCCAGCACCGGATTTACCGGCGGATTGTTTAACTTTGTTTTCTCCAGCATCGAGAATATCATTTCGATAATAATAACCCTGCTGGTGATACTGCTGTCTTCTCTGGCCGGTTTGATACTCATCATTTTGTTGTTTGTACTGGTCAAAAAGTTGACCAAACGTTTTAAATCTTCCTTGGCGGCCAGTTCTGCCGGATGAAGGCTTATCGGGGAAAACGGCCGGAATTGTCATTCCGGCCGTTTTCAATGTAAAGAAGCGCTGAAAAGAATTACAAACGCCCCAACCCTTGACTTTCCCCTTTTTCATGGTTACATTGGTATATGAAGGAGGAATTAATGAATGAGAACTTTTTACCTGATCCTGGCCCTGCTGCCGGCGGGAGGGCTGGCCATGACTGAGGCCGCCCAGAACAATACGACCGAGACCGCCGTCTTTGCCGGAGGCTGTTTCTGGTGCCTGGAACACCCCTTTGACTCCCTGCCCGGGGTGCAGGAGGTTATGCCCGGCTATTCCGGCGGCCACATGAAGGACCCCAGCTACCGGGATGTCTGCTCCGGCGAGACCGGGCACTACGAGGCGGTGCGCATCACCTACGATCCGGCCAAGATCGGCTACGCCCAATTGCTGGAACACTTCTGGAGGCAGATTGATCCCACGGACATAACCGGACAGTTCGCCGACAAGGGCCCCCAGTACCAGACCGCCGTCATCTATCAGAATGAGGAGCAAAAGAAACTGGCCGATGCATCCAAGGCCGCCCTGCAGAACTCGGGCAAGTTCAAGAAACCAATAGCCACGGCTATTCTGGCCTACAAGAACTTCTATCCGGCCGAGGAATACCACCAGAAGTATTACCAGAAATGCCCGGCCCGCTACAGCACCTACAAGGTGATGTCCGGCCGCGAGGCGGCGCTAAAGAAGATCTGGAAGGATTCCCCCGCTGTCAAGGCCTGGTCCAAGCCCGGCGACAAGGAGCTTAAGAAAAAACTCTCGGCAATGGAATACCAGGTAACCCAGAAGAACGCCACCGAGCCGCCCTTTGCCAACAAATACTGGAACGAGAAGCGTGACGGCATTTACGTGGACATCACCACCGGCCAGCCCCTGTTCAGCTCCAGAGACAAGTTCGATTCCGGCTGCGGCTGGCCCAGCTTTACCAAGCCTTTGGAGACCAGCCTGGTTTTGGAGAAGAAGGATTCCAGTTTCGGCCGGGTAAGGACCGAAGTGCGCAGCCAGGCCGGAGACGCCCACCTGGGCCATGTGTTTGAGGACGGCCCCCAGCCCACCGGCCTGCGTTACTGCATCAATTCTGCTTCGCTGAGGTTCATCCCGGCGGAGGATCTGGAGAAGGAAGGTTACGGGGAGTACAAAAAGCTGTTTAAGTGACCCCCTCGCCTGATTTATCAGGAGAGGGACGGGGTGAGGTCAAAAAGCCGTGGCATAATGCCACGGCTTTTCTGTTAACAATCCCTCTCTGCCACGGGGAGGGGGCTTGTCCTGAGCTTGCACTGAGTTTATCGAAGTGTCATGCTGCTTGCCCAACTTCCGAAGGGTCAGGCCCCTGCCATCATCTTCTTTACATCCTCCTCCACTCCCGCCGTCGGCTGGACATTGAACTTCTCCACCAGCACCTTCAGCACATTGGGCGACACGAAGGCCGGCAGGGTCGGCCCCAGGTGGATGTTCTTCACCCNNCCTTCTGCTCGTACCAGGCGATGTCATAACTGACCGGCAGTTCATTGATGTCCTTCAACCCGAAGGCGTCCCTCAGGGCCAATGCGATCAGCACCAGGGAGTAGCTGTCGTTGCACTGCCCGGCGTCCAGCACTCGCGGGATGCCCCCGATATCGCCCAGGTTCAGCTTGTTGTAGCGGTACTTGGCGCAGCCGGCGGTCAGAATGACAGCATCCTTGGGCAGGGCCTTGGCTATGTCGGTGAAATATTCCCGGGACTTGTGCCGGCCGTCGCAGCCGGCCATCACCACAAAACGCTTGATGGCGCCGCTTTTCACGGCTTCTATCACCTTGGGGGCCAGGGCCAGCACCTGGTTGTGGGCGAAGCCGATGGTCATCTGCCCATCCTCCAGCTTCTCGGGAGCTTTTGACTTTTGGGCCAGGGCGATGACGGCGGAAAAATCCTTCTGCTGTCTTTCCTTGCGGTCGACGATGTGCTTCATTCCCGGAAAGCCAACCACCCCGGTGGTGAACACCCGGTCCTTGTAGCTGTCCTTGGGCGGAACCAGGCAGTTGGTGGTCATCAGCACCGGGCCGTTGAACTTCTCGAACTCCTCGTTCTGGTGCCACCAGGAGCCGCCGNNTTGGCCGGAAGCATCTCGCCGTGGGTGTAAACGTCCACCCCCTGGTCCTTGGTCTGCTCCAGCAGTTCCTCCAGGTCCAACAGATCGTGGCCGCTGATCAGGATCCCGGGATTCTGGCCCACATCCAGTTTGACGCTGGTGATCTCGGGATGGCCGTACTTGCCGGTATTGGCAGTATCCAGCAGGGCCATGGCTTTTACCCCGTACTCGCCGCATTTTAAGACCAGGCCGGTCAGCTCGTCGGCCGAAAGGCCGTCGTCCAGGGTGGCGGCCAGGGCCTGCTGCATGAACAGCAGTATCTCGTTGTCTTTGGCACCCAGCACATAGGCGTGATGGGTGTAGGCCGCCAGGCCTTTGAGCCCGAACAATATAAGCGAGCGCAGGGAGCGGACATCGTCGTTGGCCGTGGCCAGAATGCCCACCTCGGCTCCCTTGAGCAGGTATTCGTTCAGGCCGCTCTGGGCGGTCCAGGCGGCGGCATCCGGCAATTTGTCCGAGGGATCCTTGGCGGCGGTGTTTTTAAGCTGATCGCGGAACTCCCTGGCCCGGTCTATCTGCTTGACGAAATATTCCGGATCGAAGTTGACGTTGGTGATGGTGGCGAACAGCTGTTCCATCACAAATCCCGAGGCCTTGGGGTCGCATTTCCCGGTCTCCTTGGCTTTGACGTTGAGATATGAGATGCCCTTCAGGGTGTGGATCAACAGATCCTGCAGGACCGCCACCTGGTCGGGCTTGCCGCAGACGCCCCTGGTCCCGGCGCAGCCCTTGTTGCCGGCCGTCTCCTGGCACTGGTGACAGAACATGGTCATGAGAGATCTCCTTTATTTGTTTTAAAAGCTTACCACCTTGTCCGAGGTTTTGATCATTTGGCAAAGGTCCTTCATGGATGACAGCGGGCACATCTCCGTACCCTCCTGGTGGCGCATTTTAAGGCAGGTGCCGCAGGCCAGGATCCGGCCGCCCTGGTCGTGGAAGGCCTGCATCTGCTCCGAGACCTTGAACTTGTCGCTGTCCAACGACTGGCATTCCACCCCTTTGGCCAGCAGAAAGGCGCTGACCTGATCCCCCTGCCCCAGCGAGTATACGCCCAGCCGGAATGCGTTCCAAACGGTTTCCGCGTCCTGGGAATAGACGATAATTCCTAATTTCATATTGTTCTCAGTAGTTGGTTATTTTGATTTGATCATTGTCAGGACCATTTTGAACCTGCTGACCGCCTTGACAGCGTGTGGCACCCCGGCCGGCATCAGGAGCACCTCCCCGCTGTTGACCAGATTCTTCTTTCCCCCGACCGTGATCTCGGCCTGGCCGTCCACCACCTGAACCAGGGCGTCGTAGGGGGCGGAATGCGGGCTAAGGCCCTGGCCCAGGTCGAAGGAGAACAAAGTGACTGTGCCCGTCTTCTTGGCCACCAGCTCCTGGCTGACCACCGAGCCTTTCTGATATCCGATCAGCTTTTTCAGATTCGACGGCCTGGCCAGCAGGGTCTGCTGGACCGCCTTTTTGGCGGCGCACTTGGGGCAACCTTTCATGTAACCTCCTTATTTAGCAACTAAGTCACCAAGACACAAAAATAGATCCCTATTTATGGAATGTATATTGTCTTTGTGGCGGAGTTTATCCTGAGCGATGCACTGAGCAAGGCCGAAGTGTGTATCGAAGGATGGTAGATTTAGTCCAAGAGTTCAAAGTTGCTTTTGTCCACCTGGCAGATCGGGCAGACCCAGGTATCCGGGATCTTCTCGAACGGGGTCCCCGGGGCAATGCCGGAATCGGGATCGCCCAGGGCCGGATCGTAGATGTAGTCGCAGACCACGCAGCGGTACTTTTTCATGGCGTCTCCTTTTTTATCGGTTTGTTTTAAGGCCGGTTTAATTTTCTTTCGGTACTGGGCATAGGTTAACGGCTCCCCGTCGGAAAAACTTTCCGCCGAGACCACTTCCCCCAGGAAAATGGTGTGGCTGCCGGCGTCAAACACATTGACGACCCTGCATTCGATCGCGCCCAGGGTGTCCTTGGTTATAAGATGGCAGCCGGTGATCCCGGTCTTGTATTCGGTGTTGACGCACTTGTCCTCCTGACGCCCCGACTTGAGCCCCCAGTGGCGGATCAGTTCCGCCGGAGCAGTATCTGCCAGGATGGATACGGCAAACACCTGGGCCTTGGCCACGAAATCGTGGGTCAGGTTGTCCTTTTTGATGCAGATGCCGATGGTGGGAGGGTTGGCGCTTACCTGGAACACCGCGTCGGCCGTAAAACCGTTGCAGCGCCCCTGGTCCACCGAGGTGACTATGTACAACCCGTAGGTCAGTTTGTTCAATGTGGCCAGGTTTATCACAGCCTCTCCCCCTTTACCGTTATGGTCTCCACCGTGATGGACATTCTTTTCCCGGAATCCTTCAAGGCCTGGCGCACCAGCCGCAGCAAACCCTGGCAGCACGGCACCTCCATGATGGCCACGGTGACGGACTTGATATCGTTCTGCCGGAAGATCTCCGTCAGTTTTTCCAGGTAAGGTTCGGTCTTATCCAGCTTGGGGCAGGCTATGATCAGCGACCTGCCGGCCAGCATCACATTGTGGAAATCACCGTATGAGAAAGGCGCGCAGGAGGCGGCGATCAGCAGGTCCGCATTCCTGAAGAACGGGGCGTTGACCGGCACCAGGTGCAGCTGGATGGGCCAGTGGGCCAGTTGAGAGTTTACAGTTGTAACGTTTGAAACTGCCGGGGATGGCTGTTGCTGGCGGACCTGCGATCCTGGGCAGGTATGTCGGGTCAATTCACTTGTCCCACAAAGTATTTCATCGTTAGAGGAAGTGGGATGAATTGCCCTTACTGGGTTGACCCTTGCTGGGTTCGCTTTTACTGATTCCCCATCAAAACTTTCAGCCTCGCGCTCCACCACCCTGATGGCATCCTGGGGACAATGCCCCAGGCAGGCCCCCAGCCCGTCGCAGTATTTATCGCCCACCAACCGGGCCTTGCCGTCGATGATCTTCAGCGCCCCCTCCACACAGTTGGGGATGCATTCTCCGCAGCCGTTGCATTCATCCTGGTCAATTTGGACTATTTTGCGTTTCATGAGATCCTTTAACCTCTCCCTCTTTCCCTCCCCTCGAGGGGAGGGATGGGGTGGGGTTCACACAAAGGTTGACAGTTTGGCCGAATTCAGCCGGCGGTCCAGGTCCTTCTGCAGTTTGGTCAGGGCCGGATATATCGGGCAGACATGGTGCTGGCACCGGCCCTCGCCCATGCAGGCGCTGACCGAAAGGGTCCCGTCCACCGCCGTAAATATCTGTTTGACCAGTATCTTGCGGACCGGCCGGCCCAGGAACAGCCCCCCGTTCTTCCCCTTTTGGGACCTGACCAGCCCGGCCCCCGAAAGCTGCTGGGCTATCTTGGACATGAAGGCCGGAGTGGTCTTTAGCTTCTTGGCCAGGGCTGAGGCCGGTACGGGCCCGCCATCTTTCTGCCGGGCCAACAGGATCATGGCTTGTAGGGCGTATTCGTTGCGCTTGGTCAGAAGCATTATTGATCCCTTTTATTATAAGACTAATTTAGTCCTATTATACATAAAAAAACAGGACTTGTCAAGCCCTGTTTTTAAAACTTCAAAGATTGTGCTTACTGAACGATCACCATCTTTTTGGTTCCCTTAAAACCGTCCACCTGTAGAGAATAAATATATACCCCGGGCGCAACTTTACTTCCCAGTTCATTCCTGCCGTCCCATTGAACAATATGCTGACCCGGCTGATTGCTTCCGTTTACAATGCTTTTTACCAGTTGGCCCATTACATTATAAATATTCAACTTTACATTAGCTTTATTGCTGTTTATCTGATATTTAAAATAGGTCGTCTGTTTGAAGGGGTTGGGATAATTGGAATAAAGCTTATCATAATCCTTGGAATTATAATCTTGAATGGCATCTGCCACCCCTGTTGCATTATCAATAAATCGACCCCAGATACGCATATTATTGACATAATGCCCATTAATAGAATCAACATAGCCTTTCCACAATAAAAACACCTGATCCCCAGCGCCCCGGCTGATCGCAAGTTGTGTTTTGTCCCCCGGATTTTCAGACAATAAATAATTATTGGAAACCGAGCCATCAGAAGCTACCCATGCACCATATATATCTGTTTGCGTGCCGCTCCTTGAATCCTCCCATGCCACGATATAATTAGTACCGTTGAAAGCAGCCACGGGATTACTTTGCGTCCCGACAGCTCCACATATCAATATCTTTGCTGTGTCTAACAAGACACCTTGCTGGTCCAGTCTGAAACCATATATGTCGCCGGCATCGGCATAAACAACCAGATATTTGGCCCCGTTAAATGACATTTTAAGGCGTCCATGACTGGCATTGGTTATTTCGAATTTTGCACTTAAGCTATCGTTAGTGTCATCAAAGAACCTTCCCATAATTGCGTTGTCATGATCATAAACACAAAGATATTTTAATCCATCATATGCTATGGTAAGAGACGGCGTCCATGATTGGCCCAGCCAAATAGAATCGAGCGCTCGATTTGTTCCTACAGGAATACCGTTCTCATCCAGAAAATTGAAATAACTGTTGGTTTCGTAGACTCCCCCCATATAATAAGTAACTCTGCGCCAAGCACGCAACCATCTTGTGGAACCAAAGCATATATCTTGAGCAAACGCAAAGGGGCTATCCGGTATATTGGAAAAAACATTTATCGTATCATAAGTTAGATCGGAATTTGTAAAACGAGTGTACCTCATACCCCAAAAAAGCATATAACTGCTGACACCACACGATATAACCGGTGTATTACCATAAAACGGTTGGTAAATGTTTGTGTCTATTGTGGATGCCATGATTGTTTCGCGAGGGTGTAAAATGATTTGTGTAA
>DHVS01000021.1 GCA_002412795.1 bacterium UBP2_UBA5202
CCGAGATCCAGGCCCAGGCCATCCTGGACATGACACTCAAGCGCCTGACCTCACTGGAGACCAAGAAGATAGACGAGGAATACGAGGAGCTGCTGAAACTGATCACCAAGCTCAAGGGCATCCTGGACAGCAAACGCCGGCTGATGGGGGTGATCCGGGAGGAGATCATCGAGCTCAAGAAAAAATACGCCGATCCCCGCCGCACCGAGATCCTGGCCGCCACCGAGGAAAAGTTCTCGGTGGAGGACCTGATCGCCGAGGAGGACATGGTGATCACCATCTCCCACGCCGGCTACATCAAGCGGCTGTCGGTGAGCTCCTACAAGCGCCAGGGCCGGGGGGGCAAGGGGGTGACCGGGATGACCACCCGGGACGAGGATTTCGTGGAGGGGATGTTCATCGCCTCCACCCACCACTACATCCTGTTCTTCACCGACAAGGGACGCTGCTACTGGCTGAAGGTCTACGAAGTGCCGGAGGGCGGCCGGGCGGCCAAGGGCCGGCAGATCTCCAACCTGCTGGAGATGAAGCCCGACGAAAAGATAGCGGCCTACATCGCGGTCAAGGAATTCGACGAGCAGCATTTTGTGGTGATGGCCACCCGGGAGGGGACCATCAAGAAGACCGCGCTTTCCGAATTCTCCAATCCCCGCAAGGCCGGGATCATCGCGGCCACGGTGGACGGCAAAGATCTATTGATCGAGGCCAAGATGACCGACGGCAGCGAGGACATCATCCTGGTGACCACCCAGGGCCAGGCCTGCCGCTTCCACGAGAGCGACGTCCGGTCCATGGGGCGCAATGCGGGCGGGGTCCGGGGCATCACTCTGGACAAGAAGGATTTTGTGGTGGGGATGGTGGCGGTCAAGCGCGAGGGTTCTCTGCTAACGGTTTGCCTGAAAGGCTTCGGCAAGCGGAGCGAGATCGAGGAATACCGGGTCACCCGCCGGGGCGGCAAAGGTGTGATTACCATGAAAATCACCGACAAGACCGGGCCGGTGGTGGCGGTCAAGGAAGTGGTGGACACCGACGAACTGATGATCATCTCGGCCGGCGGCCAGGTGATAAGGCTGTCCCTGAAGAACGTCCGGGTGATGGGCCGGGCTACCCAGGGGGTCCGGCTGATAAACCTGGAGGACAAGGATCAGGTGGTTGATGTGGCCAGGCTGGCGGCCTCGGAAGAAGAGGAGAACGGGGAAGCCAACGGGGAGACCGAAGAGAAGTAATATCCAAGACAGCCCAGAACTGAGCAATCAGACTGGGCTGTCCTTTAATCCGTCCACTATTGCGGGGGCAGGTTTAATCCAGTCCCAATCAATGAAAAATAAAGTAAAAAAACTGGTGGCCAGCTTCAGTTTGCTAAAGAACCGGAAAGACCTGAAAAAAGAAGAGCTGATAGATGAACTGAACCGGGCTTATTCCGAGCTGCAGGATCTTTATCAAACGCTGGCCGACGCCAATCAGCAGAAAACCCTGCTGCTGTCGGAGTTGCAGGACCAGAAGGCCGTATTGAACGGCAGAACAGCGAAGACAGCCTGACTGGGCTGTATAACCGCCGTTTCATTGATCTCCAGCTGTCCCGGGAGTTTCTCAGGGCCCAGCGCTATAACCGCAATCTGACCGTGATAATGGCCGACCTGGACCATTTCAAGCGGATCAACGATGATTTCGGACACCAGACGGGAGACCGGGTATTGATGGTTGTTGCTCAAATATTGAAAGAAAGCTGCCGGGAGGTGGATTTCATCGCCCGATATGGCGGAGAGGAATTCCTTCTGTTGCTGCCGGAAACCCCATCCAACGGGGCCATCTTCGTCTGCGAGCGGATCCGGAAGGCAGTTGAGGATCATGACTGGGATCAATTGAAGGCCGGTTTGAAAGTGACCATCAGCCAGGGCATAGCTTACAATACCAAGGTGGAAAACCATTTGGTCATGCTGCATCAGGCGGATGCCAAGCTTTACGAGGCCAAGCGGGCGGGAAGGAATACGGTTAAGTACTAAAGCCAGGGATACCTTTTTTGCCACAAAAAGCACATAATTCTCAAAACATAGAATGAGTTGCAATCTATATGAATGACTGGTTTAAGGAATTTGACGGCGCCGTCACGGTCTGCGATCCCCAAGGCATAGTGCTGTATATGAACGACAAGTCGGTGAAGACCTTCGCCAAATACGGCGGAGCCGCCTTGATCGGCCAAAGCCTGATAGACTGCCACCCCGAGCCGGCCCGGACCAAGCTGTTGGGGCTTCTAAAAAGCCAGGGCAAGAATGTTTATACCATTGAGAAGCAGGGGGTGAAGAAACTGATCTATCAGGGGCCATGGTTCCAGGACGGGAAATACGGCGGATTAGTGGAACTGTCCCTGGAGATACCGATGGAAATGTCCCATTTCGTAAGACAGTAATATTTAAAATAAGTATTGATTTCGGGATATTTAAAGGGTATAGTTATCAGGCAGACAAGGTGATATTTTAGTCCGAGCACAATAACTCCAATTAAAACACCAAAAGGAGGTCGCCATGAAAAAACGGAATCCCATAGCGGTATTGTTGCTTCCCTTCGTGACTTTCGGGTTTTACAGCATTTACTGGATGGTGCAGACAAAGATCGAGATGAATGCCAAAGGCGCCCAGATACCCACCGCCTGGCTGATCATCATCCCCTTGGTGAACCTGTGGTGGATGTGGAAATATTCCGAGGGCGTGGAATTGGTAACCGGCGGCAAGACCTCCGGCGTGCTGGCTTTCATCCTGCTGTTCCTGTTGGGGATGATCGGCGCCGCCATAGTCCAAGATTCATTCAATAAGAACGTGGCCTGATCTTTCCAAGGTAGGCAGACTTGAAACCAAACATCCGCTCTGTCCAACAATTCGGCAGGGCGGGTGTTCATTTAGGGCGGTATGATTATCCCCTTGGTTCAGGAATAATTTATGGGAGCCATTATGGGATATGGATTTATACTGGTTTTTTAGGATATATCAGCGGAAATCGGAATGAATCAGCGTTTATCGTTCGACTGATCGTCGAGCCGAAGTCTGCTTTCCGGTTGGTTTTTTGGTTAGGCTTCCTGAAGGAATGCGATAGTCATATAGGGCGGTTTGTTTGATTTGAAGTTGACTTTATCCAGGATTTAAAAGTATAATCAAAGCATGATCTGGACGTTGATAATCATATTGCTGATTGCAGCTTTGGCGCTGGGGTGGCGGGAGCGCTTTGGCCTTTCCCTGTCCAAATGGGCGATGCTTTTTGCCTTGCGTCTGGGGGCGGTCGTTGTTTTGGGCCTGGTTCTGCTGGACCTTTTTCCCTTATTGCGGGGCAGGGAAAAACAAAGCCTGCTGGTACTGGCCGATGCCTCCCAAAGCATGACCCTGTATGACGGGCAGCCCCAGAACCGCTGGCAAAGGGCTTTAAGCCTTGCTTCCCGTCTGGATCGGCCGGGACTAAAAGCGCCGGTTTACCGGACAAGTCAAGACGGGCTGGCGGAAGGCCTGCCAGATAGTCTGATAAAGCCCCTGGATAAGACCGACCTGTCCGAGGCCCTTTCCCTGGCGCTCCGTCAAATGCCCGGGGCCATTCTGCTGTTGTCCGACGGGAACCACAACCAGGGCAATGACCCGATCCGGGCTGCTGCCAGCGGTGTTCCCATATATGTGATCGGATTAGGGCCGGCCGGCGGTTTGCAAAATGCCTTGATCACCGATGTCTGGAGTGATAACGAGGTCAAGGCCGGACAGCCGGCCGAGATCAGCCTGAGCCTTAAAGGGATGCTGACCGGGGGTCGTATCAGCCTATGGGAGAACGGCATTAAACTGGCGGAAAAGAGGCTGGATATTAAAAGCGATACGGTGCTGACCTTTGGACTGATACCCAAGCCGGAAGGCCTTCACCGGTATGTCATTCTTTTGGAAACCTCCGGCAAACAACTGCTGGACCAGGCCTCCGCCGTCATCAGCGTGGCCAAGAAGAATTTCAGGCTGTTATTCATCTGTTCGGACCCCGGCTGGGATCTGAGATTCTGGCAGCAGGCAACAGGTCTCAATCCCGCCTATACCGCTGATATCCTTATAAAACAGGGGACGGGGTGGAGAAGGGTCCCTTCCGGGGGGCAGGATGCTCCTGGCAGCCTTGATTCGCTGGACAAATATGACGTGATCATAATTAGGAACATAAAGCAAGGGGATCTTCCAACAGCAGCGGAACAAGCCATCGTCAACCTGATCCGGCAAAAAGGCCGGGGGCTCTTCCTGCTGGGCAGTTTTCGTCAGGGCGGTATCCTCGGGCAGATGGCCCCGATATTTTACAGCCGGGAGATCAACCCCGCCGCCGGAAATGCCTGGCCGGCTCCGGAGCTTTTTAGCACTGGCATGTTGGATTCCTCCAAAGAGTCAAATTATAAAAGACTGCCGCCTTTGACCCTGAATAAAAACTACGGTATCAGGGATAAAAAAATAATTATTTTAGCCAGCCTGCAAACTTCAGACCAAAAAACCTATCCCCTATGGGCCAAGGCGGAAGAAGGCCTGGGACGCATCGTGCAGATCTCGGCCGAAGACCTTTGGCGCTGGAAGCTGGCGGCCGCCGGGGCCGGCCGGGACACCGCCCTGTACGGGGAAATGGTGCAAAGCAGTCTGCAGTGGGTTTTGGGCCGTGACGGGTCCGGTTTTGAAGCGGGGCCAGAACGGATTCTTAACGCCCAGGGGCAGGAGATCAAATTCACCGGCCGTTGGAAAAACTATTCCCGTCAAGCGGGACAAAGCGCCAGGTGGTCGGTCACCATTACGGACAATGCCGGGCATAAAAAAACATCCAAACTGGCCGACTGGGGAAACGGAGATTTTGTGGCGGAACTGGGAGCCTTTCAGCCCGGGCAATATTCTTATACCACGGTGCTCGAGCTTGGCTTGGCCGGGGTTCAGCCTGGCGGAGGAAAGCAGATATATTCCGCCCGGGGGACGTTCTTTGTGGAACCGGTCAGAAATGAACTGCGGGACCATTTGCAGAATGCAGGGTTGCTGAGGTCAATAGCCTTGGCCAGCGGGGGACAGTACTGGGATGAAAGGGATACTCCTGAAGACGGCGGATGGCAGAAGAACATACAAATACCCGGGGTTCCGGATAAGTCGCAAAACGATCCAACCTTGAGCATACTGGCCATCTGTCTGCTTTTGGCGGCAGAGTGGTTCCTGCGTAGGAAGTGGGGAAGGGTTTGACAGAAAATATTATGACCATTGCTCTATTCGTAAAAAATCTAACGACAAAATCAAATAAATGATCCCGCTCAAGGACGACATAGTATCCTCACGCTTTCCAATAATCAATGTCCTGCTGATAGCGGCCAATGCCCTGGCCTTCCTGTATGAACTTAGCCTGGGGCCGGGTTTGAACCAATTCATTCTTCAGACGGCGACGGTGCCGGAAAAGATCATGGCGAACGGAGCCTTGGGCTGGCCCAGTATCTTATACTCCATGTTCCTTCATGCCGGCTGGGCTCATTTTCTGGGCAACATGCTTTATCTTTACATCTTCGGCGATAATGTGGAGGATGCGCTGGGGCATTTCAAATACCTGGTCTTCTATCTTTTATGCGGGTTCGGGGCGGCCTGGGCCCATATCTTTACTGACCCGGGCTCTGCCGTTCCCATGGTCGGAGCTTCCGGGGCCATCGCCGGAGTGCTGGGGGCGTATTTCCTGCTTTACCCCAAGGCCCGGGTACTGACCCTGATGTTCCTGGGTTTCTTCATCCGAATCATCAAGATGCCAGCCTTGGTGGTGCTGGGTTTTTGGATCATCCTGCAGTTAGCGCTGGGCATAGGCAGTTTGTCTTTGAAGGGGCAGAGCGGGGGGGTGGCCTGGTTCGCCCACATCGGAGGGTTCGTCTGCGGCATGGTTCTGATATTCGCGTTGGATGGATGGAGAAAACGGCAGAATTATGTTGCAAAAACCGGTGCTTTTTGGGATAATTAAAAACTAAACCATTGATGAAAAATGGCAGTTGCTTCCAGCCATAAATCGACCCAAATATCAGGCAGAACGGGCGATAAGTTATTGACCGGAGTTTGGCCCTGGGTCCTGATATCCCTGTCAATACTTGTGGTCTATCTCAGGACAGTCAGTTTCGGTTTCACCTATTTTGACGATGAAAGCCTGGTGCTCAATAATCTGGCGGGCTTAAGTTCCTTAAAGAACGTTCTTTTGGGCTTTAGCGGGGAGCTGACCAGGGGTTTCACGCCCGTTTATCGCCCGCTTTTGACGGCCTCATTTATCCTCAATTATCAGCTGAGCGGTCTGGCGGCCTGGGGGTACCACCTGGTCAACGTCTTGCTGCATTTGACAGCCTGCCTTTTGTTCTATAAGCTTTTAAGAAAACTTAATGCCGGGCCGGGCCGGGCCCTGTTCTTTTCCCTGCTGTTCGCCGTCCATCCCCTGAACACCCAGGCGGCCGCCTGGATACCGGGCCGGAACGATACGCTGCTGGCGGTATTTGCCCTGCCGATGCTGATGTATTTTATGAACTTTGCCGCCACCGGAAAATATCGGTACATATTGTTAAACGGTTTGTTCTTTATCCTGGCTCTTTTGACCAAGGAGTCAGCCCTGGTGCTGCCGTTTCTATGTCTGGGATATTTCTTTTTGGTTCTCCAACCTTCAAGACAATACCAAAGGCTGGCGCTGAATGCTGTCCTATGGATGGCAATCTTCCTGTTTTGGTACTGGGCCCGCAATCACGCCCTGGGATTCAGCCCGGAGGGCCAGGCCGGCAGGTTCATTGCTCCGGTAGAATTCCTTGCCGGATTGTTCTCGTATTTTGGCAAGGCACTATTCCCTGTGAATCTTTCGCCGGTGGCCGGTCCGGAAATCGGAGCATTTATTTACGGGACGGCAGCGCTGGCTTTGATGGCCGGCCTGGTCTGGCGGGCACGGCTTAAGGACAGGCCTCTGTTTGTTTTTGGTATTTTGTGGGCCTCACTGTTCCTGCTGCCCAACATGATAAGGGGATCATTCATAACGCTGGTTCTGGAGCACAGGTTTTACCTGCCGTTCATGGGCCTGCTGGCGGCGTTTTGCCAGGTGAACCAGCTCAAATTTGAAACGGCAGAAAAAAAGACCGCGATCATTACGGGACTGGTCATATTGATTGCGGCTTCTGGGACTTTCCGGTATTCAAACTATTTTAAGAACCGGGAGACATTCTGGACTGCGGCCGGTAAAAGGTCTCCCCAAAACTCACTGGTCCATTATAACCGGGGATTGTTGTTTCATGAAAAAAGGCAGTACGATCTGGCCGAAAGGGAATATCAAACTGCTTTGATGATCACCCCGGACTACGCCGGGGTATACAACAACCTGGGGATCTTATATCAAATGCAGGGGAAATACGAACCGGCGGAGCAGCAGTTTAAAAAGGCTTTGCAGTATGGTCCCAATCTGGCCGAAGCCATGGACAACCTAGGGGCCGTTTACTACCGGCAAAACCTGCCGGAGCAGGCCAGGGAACAATTTGAAAAGGCTATCAGGGCCAATCCCCGGCTGGCTTCGGCCCACAATAATCTGGGAAGCCTTTATTACCTGTCCGGTAATCTGGAGGGGGCAGAGCGGGAATTTGGCGAAGCGGTAAGGCTGAAACCGGACTGGGCTGAGGCCCAAGCCAATCTGGGGAGCGTTCATCTGAAGGTCGGTTCGTACGATCAGGCCGAGAGTGAATATCTTAAGGCCCTGTCGCTGGATGGAGGGAATCAGACGGCCAATTACAACTTGGCGTCTATGTATATCAACCGGGGATATTACCAGAAAGCCCAGAACGTATTACAGGCCGTTCTAAGGATCCGCCCGGAAGACCCCTTGTTCCACGAACAGCTGTCCTATGTCAGCTATCTTCTGAAAGATTACCGCCAGGCGGTGATTCACTACGACCAGGCGCTGAAGCTGGGGGCCGCCCCTGATCCGGCCGTGCTGGCCAAACTTAAACCTTACCGTTCCGAATGATCGGGTGACGGATGTTCCGGCAGCCTGCTGTCGGCGCAACTCCTAAAAATCAGCAAAAATAAAACAGGGCAAGGATGGTGAACATGGAAAGAACAATGGCCAGGCTCAACTGGAAACAATTTCAAAAACTGGTTCCCGGCAAGACCAACCGGGTGCTGCTGCCGGTGGGCACCATCGAAGCCCACGGGCCGGGGGCGCTGGGGACGGATGCCTTCATCCCTGAATATATCTGCCAAAAGCTGGCCGGGCCGCTCAACGCCATGGTGGCGCCCACCATTCCCTACGGCCTGACCCGGTCGCTGATGGGTTTCTCCGGCTCGCTGACCGTTTCCCCGGAAACTTTGACCGCCTATGTAAAGGAGACCGCCCTGAGCCTGACCCAGGCCGGGTTCAAGTATGTCATAATAATGAACGGACACGGCGGCAATAATGACTGCCTGAAGCCGGTGGGCCCTTATCTATGGCAGCAAAACAAGGCCAGGACACTGATTGTTCACTGGTGGGAAGCTTCGGCCGCCATCGGCCGGAAATTCTTCAAAGGCACCGGGCACGCCGGGGCAGATGAGCTGGCGGCCCTGATGGCGGTGGACCCGGGTCTGGTAGCCAAAGAAGATTACCAAAAGCAGGAGGTGGGCGACTATCCGCCGGGGATGACTCCCTATCCCTTTCATGCCTCGATGATCCTGAACCAAAGGGGCCTGGGATACCCGGTTTTCGATGTTTCCAAGGCCCGCAAATATATGGATGAGGCGGTCAAGCTGATATCAGAAGAGGCCCGGACAATCTTAAACGCCTGGGAGAAAGTAGACTGATGGCAGATATCTCGGTACAGATACCCGAATTGGAAAAACAGGCGGCCCTGGCCGGGCGTTATTTCGGAAAGTTGGAAGAAGCCTGGGGCCGTTCGGCCGAGGCCCGGAACATTTTGAAGGGGCTGGAGAATTACCTGGGGGAAAACCATATAGACGCCGGGTTCCTCAAGATATTTTCCGAGGGGCCCGAGCCGGGGGTGATCTATGTGGAACTGCCCCGGGGAGCCCGCGATTTTCACGGCCAGGCGGTCCAGCTGCTTTTGGACTGCTGCCTGGCCGAGATCACCGGCGGCGGAGAAGGATCATGGGCCAAATGGCGGGAGTTCGGGCAGAACATCTATTACGGGATCATCGAAGAACTTTACTCCAACTTTGTCTCATCCAAGTCAAATCTGGCGCTGGTTTTCGAGCTGTCATACCGGCAGCTGATGTCGGAAGCGGCCCAGGTCTGGTGGGATGTACAGCCGGATCAAACACTCCGTCTGAGGCCGGCCATTGACCGCAGACTGGGGCTGGAGATCTCCGGACTGCTTAAACCTCTCCGGCAAAAGGTGCTGTCCCAAAAACTTTCCAGGACAGGCATTTTGGACGACCTGCTGGACCAGTCATGGGATGGTCCGGTCGGGGCGGAGGGCGGCCAGGCCAAAGATATGTCCTTCCTGCTTTGGGAGCATAACCTCAACCCCTGGCTTTTTTCCAAAATTTTCTATCTGTTATACACTGACCAGATCAAAGCCGAAGAGGAATTGCTGTGGGAAAAAATCAATTCGGCCAATGTTACCAAGCCGGACGAGATCATCAGCCTGATAACCGGGAAACTGCCCCAGGCCTCGGAGCTGGCCGTCAAAGAGATTCAAAAATTAGTGGTCAAAAAGGCCCTGGAGCTGGAAACCCGCGTCAACGCAGAGCTGGTGGAACTGCAGAAATATTCGGCCGGGATAAAAAAGCAAACCCAGGATCTGGTGGTCCAGAACAACGCCGAGATGAACAGGACGGTGGAGGGAAAATTCAGTTCCGAAAGCCTGATCACCTTGTCGGCCAAGGTCAGCGACAGCATGGTCCAGTTTCAGCGGGGATTGTTCTCCCAGCTCTGGCATCTGGGAGATTTGGAGCGCAAGGAGCGCAACCTGCAGGGGTATCTGGAAAAAACCCGGTATCTGCAGAAGATGCCGGCCAAGGAACTTTTGGCCATGCTGACCTCCAAGGTACAGGAACCCAGCTTGGACCTGATGCAGCACCTGGCCCAGTTCAAACTTTACTCGCTGCACATCGACAACAAATGGGAGGAATGGGCCCAGAGGCATTCCCAGCAACTGATGGAGCTGTTCCGCCAGGCGGTGGATCTGGCCCAGGGCCGGGCCGGCCCGTTGGAGAGGGATTTTCAAAAGCGCAATCCCAAAGATCCCCAGTACCAGAAGATCAAACAGGAGCTGGAGGAGGCCCAAAATGACCTGAAGGCCCTTGAGGGCCTGGTGGAAGAGAAGGGCGGAGGCCGGCTGTACCATGTTGAACGGATGATCACCGGTTACCGGAAATTCCTTAAAGAGGCGGCCGAACCCCTGGTCTTCTGCCGGCGGGCATCGCAGCTGGTCAAGCTGTGGCCGCCCCTGCTGGCCAAAGATCCGCCCCTGATGAGGCAGCAGGAACTGTTTGATGAGGTCCGTTACCTGAACGAATCATTAAAGAATACCTCCCGCCACTGCATTATGGCCGCCCAGGGCAAGGTCTGCTCCCCGCCCCAGATGATGGGCGAGCACACCCGGGAGCTTAGGAACCGCCTGTTAAAACGCTACGGGCGCAATATAGCGGTGATGATGTACGACATCCGGGGTTCCAGTTTCATGAGCGCCAAACTGAATCAGGCCGAGAGGGAAAGGGAGATCAAGAACAAACTGGGGTACCTGATCGCCCAGGTCATCAGGCAGCACGGGGGGATGCTGATCAAGGACACCGGGGATGGAGGCCTGGCCTGGTTCGGCGAGAACGGGCCGGAGCTTTACGAAAAATGCTACAAGGAGATGGCCGGGGCCAAGGGGATGAGGATCCGCCACTCCATTGCGGCCGGGGCCGAACTGGCCATGCAGCCTTCGGCCGAGTCCTCCCGTCTGGCTGCCGATTGCGCCTGCCAGATGCTGAAGACCGGAGAGCGGTTCATCCAGGAGAATTTTTCCAATTACCGGGAATGGTTCAAAGAGGCCAAGGAGCGGGAGATCCTGCACCAGGGTACTAATTACGCGGTACTGCCCCCGGAGTTCAAGGCCCTGTTCCGTCTGGGGGTGGGAATATGCTCCGGCGAACCGGGGCGCGAGGTGTCCCTGGCCTTCAATGCCGCCGGTGACCTGGATCTGTGCGGGACCCTGGTCAATGATGCCAGTTTGCTGGCCACCGGCCGCGACCCCATGCGCTCGGTGGTGATGCTGGACCAGGCGGCCTGTTTCAATCTGCTGTTAAACTCCGAACGGTTCGAACCGGCCTACCAAAAGGATTTTGCGGCCGGGAACATCACCGGCCCCGAGGCCTGGGAGAAAAGCCTGTGGGAGGCTTACAGCATGGCCGGAGCAGTGCTGCCCGACGGCAACTATCATTTTCCGGCGGCTGATTTTGAGATCACCCGGGTGGGCCTTAAAGCACCCATTAAAAACGAGAACGAGAAAAGCCAAAGCCTGAAATTCGGGTCGGTCTCCGGCAGCCTGGTGGTGGGCGATGAAGGGTCATTGTACCAGATGGAGGACCGGGCCGAGATCAAGCTGGTCTACGAGTTAAAACCCAATCTTTAAAATCATTTACAAAGGCTGACATGGCCAAGATTCTGATAGTGGATGAGGACCGGCTGTTTGCCCTGACGGTGGTTCATGTGCTTTCCCGTTACGGGCATCAGGCGGTGCTGGCCGACAAGCCGTCCAAGGCCGCCGGACTGCTGGAGCAGGAAGGCGCCGATCTGCTGCTGATGGAGGCCGAACTGGCCGGGCGCAAGGGCCTGCAGATATTAAAGGAACTGCGTCAGCTCCGGCCCGATGTTCCGGTGGTGCTGTTCGTGGACCGGAGTTTAAGCCCCGAAGCCCGGGAACAGCTGAAAAAGGGGGTCTTTGACTATATCAACAAACCATTCGGGCACGAGGAACTGCTGGTCACCGTGGAACGGGGTCTGGAGCGGCGCCGGCTGGTGCTTTCCAATAAACAGCTGTTGTCGGACCTGGAACAGAGGGTGCGGGAGCTCTCCACTTTCAACGCGGTGGCCAGGACCCTGAACTCCACCCTCAAGCTCAAGGAAGTGCTGGACATAGTGATGTCCAAGATCAAGGACCTGATCAAGGCCGAGGCCTGGTCCATCCTGATGCTGGACGAAGCCAGCCAGGAACTGGTCTTTGAAGTGGCTTTGGGGGAAAAGGGGGATCAGATCAGGGAGATGCGGCTGGCCCTGGGCCAGGGGGTGGCCGGGTGGGTGGCCCAGCACGGGGAGCCGGTGATAGTGCCGGACGTGGCCAATGACCAGCGCTTTTTCAAAGGGCTGGATAATAAGACCGGATTCAAGACCAGATCGATCATCGCCACCCCCCTGATCTCCAGGGGCCGGCTGATCGGGGTCTTCGAGATTATCAACAAGCTGGGGCCGGAGCCCTTCAACCAGAAGGACCTGGATCTGCTGCAGACCCTGACCGATCATGCGGCCATTGCCATTGAGAACGCCAGGCTGTACGAAAAGGCCCAAAAGCTGGCGGTCACCGACGACCTGACCGGACTTTCCAATTCCCGGCACTGCGACCATTTTTTTAAAAAAGCACTGGCCGAAGCCAAAAAGCAGGGCAGAAACCTGGCGGTGCTGTTCATCGACCTGGATCACATGAAGGAAGTGGACGATACTTACGGGCACCTTTTGGGAGGCCAGACATTGAAAGAGGTGGCCGACCGGATAGGAGCCCTGGTCAAATCTCCCGACTTGGCTTCGCGCTATGGCGGAGACGAATATGTGATCATCCTTCCGTTCAAGGGGGCGGCCGAGTCCAAAATCCTGGCCGAGGCCGTCAGGAAAAAGATCGAGGCCGAACCTTTTTTGACCGCCCACAAGCTTTCCTGCAAGATAACGGCCAGCATCGGGATAGCGGTCTATCCCGAACACGGCCAGACCATGGACGAGCTGCTGTCCAAAGCCGACAAGGCCATGTACCGGGTAAAAGAATCCGGCAAGAACCGGGTTCAGATGGCGGAGTAAAAGATGAAACATTGTCCTAAATGCCGGTCAGAATACCGTGATGGTTTTCAGACCTGCTCTGACTGCGGCAGCCCTTTGGTCGGGAAGCTGCCGGATGTCCCAGGTGAGACAGTTCCAGAGGCTGAACTGGTGCCGGTCTTCGACCCGCCGGACCCGCTGATCGGCCAATCCCTGGCGGCGCTGCTGGAGGACAACGGCATCAAATGCGTATTGAAGTCAGAGCAGATCCCGGCTTACGCTGACGTGGCCATGATGCTCCGGCCGCGTTGGGGACGGTTGCTGGTGCTGGAGGGAGACCGGGCCCGGGCCGAAGACCTGATAAAGAAATATCTCTCTGCTCCGGCCCAGGAGGAACAGGAGGGGGAAAAATAAAAAAACCGCAAGTGAAACACTTACGGTTTGTTTAACGGATGGTGACCTACATCCACCTTCGCTTAAGCTTCGGCGGACAAGAAGGCGGACTACTGTATAACTTGGAGCCTATATGGTGCCGGAGGGGGGATTTGAACCCCCATGGCCTTGCGACCACAAAGTTCTGAGCCTTGCGCGTATACCAAATTTCACCACTCCGGCATAGAACGTAATTATAAACCAAAATCACCGCATCTGTCAAGAATAAATGCAAAAAGATCCCAGCATTCAAAACCGCAGCGCCAGGCACGACTACGAGATACTGGAGTCCCTGGAGGCCGGGCTGGCCCTGACCGGGACCGAGGTCAAGTCCATCCGGCAGGGATTGGCCAATCTCAAAGAGAGTTACGCCCTGGCCAAGGGAGGCGAGGTCTTTGTCTATGGGATGCATATTTCTCCCTATGATCACGGCAACCGTTTTAACCAGGAATCGGTCCGGCCCCGCAAACTGCTGCTGCACAAGGCCGAGATAAAAAGGCTGTGTTCCAAGACCCAGGAGAAGGGTTTGACCCTGATCCCCCTTTCAATGTATTTTAAGAACGGGAGGGTCAAGATCCAGCTGGCGCTGGGCAAGGGGAAGAAGTTCTATGACCGCCGGGAGGACATCAAAAAAAGGGATGTGGAGCGGGAAATCAGGGCGGTAAGCAAAAGAGCGCATCGGGAATGATGCGCTCTTTTGCGTTCAGGATGATCATGGCTAACCCGGGCCATTTGCTAATGATTTTCATCAGTGTCCCCATTGCCCTGCAGCCAAAGTCGGAAGGGAAGGGTCAGTCTGCTCATTATCCGGATCAGCAGGGTGGATAACCGGTGCGGGTAGTGCTTGATAAAATACCGAGCCATGCTTTGGTGAGAGCTGATGATCATGGACTTCTTTATCCGGCGGGTGCTGGCGCCGTGATGATGGTAAACCTTAGTTTGGGGCAGAAAATAAAGCCGTCCCCCGGCCCGGCTGATCCGCAGGCACCAGTCCACCTCGTTGAAGAACATGGGGAAATTCTCTTCGTCCAGCAGGCCGACTTTTTCCAGCGCTTCTTTTCTGATCATCAGGCAGGCCCCCATGGGCTGATCCACTTCTGCGGGGGTAAGATGGTCAAAGTAGCCCATCCGCCAGCGGCCGAAGGTTTTGCTTTTGGGGAACAACTTGGACAGACCGGTGAATTCGTAAAACATTATCCGGCCATCGGGGAACTGGCGGCAGGAAGGTTGGACCGAACCTTCCATATTCAAAAGCTGGGGGCCCAGGGCCCAGACCCGGGAATGCTCCGTCAGGTAACCGGCCATTGTTTCCAGCGCTCCGGGAGTAAGCACGGTGTCGGGGTTCAAAAGTAATATATAATCTCCAGCCGCCAGCTTCAATCCCTGATTTACCGCCCGGGCAAACCCGAGATTGCTTTGGTTTGCAATAACTGTTACCTTGGTCCCGTATTTTAGTAGAATATCCATGGTGGAATCCCGGGAGCCATTGTCCACCACAATAATCTGGATCTCCTGCCCCTGGGAAAACAGTGAATCAAGGCAGGGCCGGATGTAGTCCCGGCTGTTCCAGGTCACGATTACAATTGATATTCTGGGCATGCTGTTTGCCTGTGGGTTTAATATTCAGTTAGGAGGGGAGCAGATCTTTATGGCCGGGGCTTAAAATCAAGCTCTTTCAGGGAAAAAGAAAAGGCAGCACCAACTTTCCGGGGCCTGGGGGCCGGGTCAAAATAATACTCAATATTCCGGTTGGGGAAAGTATATTCCCAGGCATGGTTAAAGGTGTAATAACTGAAACAAGGTATTCCGTATATCAGGCCAGGCATGTCAGTAAGATATACCAGGGAACCAGGTGCAAGCATTTCAGTTCTCTGATTCAGTCGAGCCAGTGCCTGTTGACCCATGTTATCCACCTGATGCCAGCGGTAAAGGCGGTTACTGAAAGATAGCCCGTAAACGGCAACGATCAGTGTCAGAATGAACAGACCCAATTTTCGTTTATCATCTATCAATCCTGCAATCCAGACCGCCAGTCCCACTGCCGCACCGGCCGAAGGCAGGTAAAGGAAACGTTCTCCTGTATTGTAAAAAGGAAGATAAACAGACAAAGCCAGTACGGAAAACAAAAAAGGCCAGACGGCCCGGTGTCCGGATTTTTTCAACACTCTGTAAACAATAAACAATATGGCTAACATCGCACCTAAACTGGTTGTCCAGAACGCCAAGGGATGCATCTGCGGGGAGCTGTATATCTCCCGGAACCAGAAGTAGGGCCTAAAGGCAAAGAATTCCATCAGGCTTTTGACAGGCAGCAGCATCTTGATCAGATACTGGGCCAGGCGGCTGGACATTCCCAGCAGGTTCAGGTCCAACTGCCCGGGGGCCGGGGGAAGGTAAGAATCCGGGAGAACTATTACCCACAATACTCTTAAGACTAGGTATAGAAAAGTTGGCGCGGTGATTGCAATGGCCAAGCGCCGCCAGTTTTCCAATATGCGGGGCAGGGAAAGCATCAACAAAAGCGGTATGAAACAAAAAGCGCTTTCCCGGGATAAAAGAGCCGACAAAAAAAAGATGGAGGACATTACCGTGCTCCGCCAGTCGGGCCTGGAAAAGAAAAGATATAGGCCGGCCAAAACGAAAAAGGCCGAAAAAAGCTCGTTCACCGAGCACAGCCACAGAAGCGCCTCGGCGTGACAGGGCATCAAAGAAAATGTGACTGACGAAACAAGGGAAACTCTTCCCGAAAAGGAAAACAGCCGGGCCAGCCGGTAGACCATGATCACAGTCAGGACATGGAGCAGCATTGCGGTCAGCCGGTACAGCCAAATGGTCTGCCCGAACATCTGCCATGATGTTTTGAAGAACAGCATCGGCAGCGGCCGGAAATACCCGAAGGGGGCGGGCTGGGAAAGATACTCTAAAGTGCTTTGGGACTGGCCCATTTTGGCCTGCTGCAGCCAGGAGAAATCGTCGCTGACCGGGCCGATCCCCAAAGACGGGACCATGACCAGCAGGGCGATCACGGCTGGAAGCATTTCAGGGGCAAACTTCAGCAACGTTATACTTGTCCCAAACCGCTCTCTCATGGCAGTCCGTCCAACAAATCGCCAAACCGTTGGGCGATGAGCCGCCGGTCGAAGAGCTTCAATTTGTCCGGATCAACCGGGGATACTGCTTTCTTATTTTCCCAGGCTGATATCTGCTGCCGGATGATCCCTGCCAAGCCGGAGGCGTCATCAGATGGAGCCACGGAGCCGGCTCCGGCATCCAGGATTATCCTGGCAGCTGCTCCATTCGGAGGAATGGAGGCGGCTATGGGCCTTTGGGCGCCCAGATACTCAAACAATTTGCCGGGAGTGACATTGGCGGTCTCTTCCGGGCCCATTGCCAGCCACAACAGGTCGGCCTCCGTCAGGATCTGGATGCTTTGCTGGTGGGTAAGGTATCCGGTGAACCGTACCGTGGAACTCAGATCAAACTCCTTTACCATGGCCAGATCACTCTCCCGATGGCTTCCGGCAAACACGATCCTTAATTTATTCAGGCCGGAAACGTTTTGTTTCCGCAGCAGCTTGACCGCCTCAAACAGGGTTTTGGGGCTGCGGTTATTGATGAAAGTGCCGGTATAGGCAATGGTGAAACATTCTGGATCAGGTTTTGAGGCTCCGATAAAATCTTCGGGGTCGTACCCGTGGGAGACCAGGTGAAGCTTGGAATGATCGGCATTGGGGTGAAGTGCACGAAGATCATAGAGTATCTCGCTGTTGACTGCAGTGACCAGATCGGAGTTTCTTAAAACCAGCCCTTCTAACCGGTGATCCAATTTCTTAAGCGCATTTACCGGGTGTTTGGTCCAGGTGTAACTGGTCCAGGCATCACGAAAATCAGCCACCAGCGGCCGCCCCAGAATCTTCTTTAGCAATACCCCGGCCAGGTGGGAGGAATAGGGGGGAGCGGTGGAATAGATGGCGTCTATGGAGAATTGCCTGGCCGCTTTCAACCCGGCCTGAAGGGCAAAGGGTATCCAGCCGGTCTTGTTGTCCGGCACCAGCCAGCGGTTGATGCGGGAAGCAAGTGAGTTCTGGTGGAGGGCGGCCCCGGTGTTCTTTTGGGGAGATAAAAAAAGCGGATCCAAGGACCAGGTGCGGAACACCTTGGCTTGGGTCACTTCTTGGCAGAGGGCCGGGTCATAAACGTAACTGCCGCGGGGGTGGGGCGCGATGACTACGGGGTTCCACCCGAACTGGGGCAGGTATTTGACAAACTTGACGGTCCGTTGGACTCCGCTTAATCCCAGAGGCGGGTAGTAGTAGCTTAATATCAGAAGGTTCTTCATGATTCAGCGGATGACGGCCAGTTTGCAGACGGTTGGTTTGAAACCCGGGGCGCTGAGGTAGCAAAGATAAAGCCCGGAGACAAGTTTTGAATTGATCTCCTCGGGATTAATGGCCAGAATGTGCTCCGGCGCCGCAGGCCCATTAAAGGTTCCCACCAACCGGCCGTCCAAAGTGTAGATCTTTATAACTGCCTGTGAGGGCAGGTTGCTGAAGAAAAAATATGGATCCCTGCCCGGGCAGTAAGGATTTGGCGCCACATTCACTGAAAGCGCCTGGCGGGGCAGCACCAGATTATATTTTAAAAGGCTCAGGCCCTTTTCGGTAGCAATGTAAATTCCATCGGTCTGGTCGTCGATCGGGGCAATGGCGAGCTCGTTGATGTTGTCGCTTAAAAGTCTGGAGCCGTTGTTTCCCAAGTCTCGTTGGGTATAAGCCTGTACCTGACCGTCCCATGTAATAAGATTAAGGCCTTGGTCGGTGCCGATCCATTTGTTGTTGGCCCGGTCGACTTTTATGGACCGGATCGTCCCGGAAAGCAAAGGGCGGGGATATTGCGATATATTATTCCCGTCATAGAAAGCCAAACCGCTCTCGGTTCCGATCCATATCCTGTTGCCATTCTCGCAGGCCAGGGCATTCACCCTGTTCCCGGGCAGCTGTGAATTCCCCGGATAGTAATTATTCAAAGCCCCGTCGGAGGTCTTATGAAACAAACCCAGTTCATTCGTGCCGATCCACAGGCTTCCCTGGTCATCCAGGGCCAGGGCATTGGGGCGTAATCTGAATGAAGGCCCCAGGGTGATGGTGAAAAGGCTGTCATCATATCTGTAATATGATACCAGATCCTCATAGGTGATATCTGTCCAGTGCGCCAGATAAACCCCGTTTCTTTGATCCTGCAAAAAATATGCGATATTTGGAGTCGGTACTCCTGATACCATGTGTTGCCAAGTTCCCTGGTCGTCGCATCTGGTTATGCCATACCCCCAGTTCCCAGCCCACAATGTATTGTTGTGGTCAATGAATAAGGCTGAAGGATTGGTCTCCAACGGTAACCCGGTATTGGCGCTGTTGAAATGTTCCCACTGGCCGTTGTTCAGATGATTAATGCCGAGACCAGGAAGTGCTATCCACGGTTGTTTTTTCCTATCTATGGCCAGCCGCTTACAGGAATACCCGTTTATGCAGTTAAAGTGGTAAGGGTGCCAAACTGTTCCCTGCAAAACCGCCAATCCCTGGTCAGTCCCGCACCAGATGCGGCCCAGTCCGTCAATGGTCAGAGAGTATGTGTTCGTGCTGATAAGCCCGGAGGAAAGCGTGCTCCACGAACCCTGATGGCACAACCGGACACCGTTGTTGGTGGCGAAAAACAGGGAATCTCCTTGTTGTACTATGTCCCGAGCTATCAGTCCGTTTAACCCGGCAATAGGCTGCCAGACCGTTCCGGTCAGTCTTGAAGCTCCAGTTAATGTCCCAATAATGGTAATTGTGTCTGCCAGAAAAATGCACTCCACATTGCGCGAGCCAAGACCGAAGGACGAATCACGCTGCCAGACGGGAGCAGCATGGCTGATAAAATAGGAAGCGGCAGCCCTGGCCAAGCCAACATCGGTGGCAACCCAAATAGTATCGTTCCTTTGGGCAATGGAATTGATGGTCTGTAAATTGGGAAATATCAGATTATTTACAATCCCCGGCCAGGAATCTCCGTCATTGGAAAACGACAGTCCCTGCCTGGTTCCGGCAAAGATGTAATCCTGATAACTGCAGAGAGCGGTGACCGTGTCCGAAAGCAGGCCGTCTATGGCGTTGAAAACCCGCCAGGATGTCCCGGCAGAATCCAGCCGGGCTATTCCGCCTCCATAGGTGCCGAACCATTTATAGTCTTGGCTGCCTACGGCCACAGAAGTCAGCTCAACATTGGGAAGGCCGTTGGTATTGTCGTATTTTTCGATTAACACCGTGTCCTGCCAGGAAAATAATACGGCCCCGCCAGGAGTGGCGCCCCAAAGCCGGGGCGAGGAGGGATCCAAAGCCAGTTTTATAACCTGGTTATAATTGGTATAGCTGGTCCAGTTTTGGGCCGCTGCCGCTGATACCAAAATAAGAACAGCCAGGGAAAAACCCGGCCAAATGTGTTTGACGGAGATTCTTTTATTCATATCTTTAGATAATAACCCAACCGGCCCGCCAAAGTCAACAATTTTATGCCGGAATGTTTTTCAAGAAAATCCCTTCACCTTTTGGGACTTAAATATCTTGAAATAATATGGCTGTTATGTTAACATAAAGTTCTATGGAACTACTAGATCGCCAATATGATACAGTGGTCATCGGGGCCGGCCCGGCCGGCTCTCTGGCCGCCGGAACCCTGGCCGGGTCCGGCCATTCGGTGATGCTTTTGGAGAAGCACCGGGAGGTAGGGATCCCATTGTGCTGTGCCGAGGCCGTCAGCCTGAAGAGCCTGGAGCTGTTCTGCCGGCCTGATCCCAAATGGATTGCTTCGCCCATCAACGGCGCGGTACTCTATTCCCCTGACGGCACCGAAGTGGCGGTGCCCTGGCCCGGAGTGGGATACGTGCTGGAACGCAAACTGTTCGACCGCTGGCTGACCCAAAAAGCGGCCGGGTCCGGAGCTGTGGTGCTGGTCAATGCCGAGGCGGTGGGGCTTATTCCCGGTCCAGACGGTTACTTTACCGGGGTCAAGGTCCTATACCAGGATCAAGTGCACAATGTCACCTGCCGTACCATCATCGGGGCCGACGGGGTAGAATCCATGACCGGGGCCTGGGCCGGACTGGACACGGCCATGAAACCGGACGAACTGCATTCCTGCGCGCAGTATCTGATGTCCGGCATCGACGGCCCCGGGGACATGGTCAGGTTTTGGGTGGGGAAGGAGACCGCGCCCGGCGGCTATTTATGGGTCTTCCCCAAGGGCGAGGGCCGGGCCAATGTGGGACTGGGGATCCTGGGCACCATGGCCGGGCAAAAAAAACCAGGGGAGTATCTGGATCAATTCCTGAAAAAACATTTCCCCCGGGCCCGGATCATCGAGACCATGTGCGGAGGCACGCCGGCCATGGAGGAAGACCATCCCATGGTGTCCAGAAACGTGCTGTTGGCCGGCGATGCCGCCCGGCTGACCGATCCCCTGTCCGGGGCCGGGATCGCCATTGCCATGGCCTCGGGGCAGATGGCCGCCCGCCAAATTTCGGGATATCTGAAGACCGGGAACGAACAAGCGCTTGGGGATTATCCCGCCCTCTGGTGGTCGGGCCTGTGGAAGGATATAAAATACCACGCCAAGGTCCGCCGGGCTTTCTTGAAGCTGGAAGACGATGACATGAACCGGATAGCCCGGCTGCTGTCCAAACTGCTGAAGGACAAGGATCCGTCAAAAATAAATCCCATCGACGTGGCCAAACAGGTGGTAAGGTCGGATCCCGGCCTGCTGCTTTTAGGAAGACACCTGCTGTGAAAAAAATATCAGCATCGACATTGCTCCTTTTCGCCCTCCTGCTGTGGCCCTCTTCATCCTTGAAGGCGGCGGTGGGGGATGTATTTGACCCCCGGATAGACCGGGGGCTGGAGATCCTTTACCAGGGGCAGTATCAGGAGGCCATAGACACCTTCGATGCCTTTATAAACCAGCATCCCCAAAACCCGGCCGGATATTTTTTCAAGGCCGGGGCCTACCAGCTCAGATCCATGGCTTATGAGACGGAGGTCTGGGACAATACCCAGACATCGTTGCTGGACAGCTCGCTGGAACTGGCCAACAAAGCGGTGGCCATGGATCGCCGCGATCCCTGGGCCTTTTTCATCCGGGGCGGAACCTACGCCTACCGGGCCGCCATCAAGGTCCGGTCCAAGGATTACTTTTCGGCACTAAGCAACGGGCTCTCGGCTGTCTCCGACCTGAACAAAGCCGCCGCGCTGGATCCCCAGCTTTATGACGCCTACATGGGCATAGGCTCTTTTCACTATTTCCGAACCAAGGCCGCCAGCGTTCTAAAGTGGCTGCCCTTCATCGGTGACAACCGGGAACAGGGCATCGCCGAGATCAAGCTGGCCATAGAAAAGGGGCGCTATTCAAAGGTAATGGCCCAGAACGGCCTGGCCTGGATATACGTGGATTATGAAAAATACCAGCTGGCGTTGGAGCAGGCCCGGCAGCTGGAGAACAGTTACCCCCAAAACCACGTGTTTTTCTGGATAGCTCCAGAAGTTTACTGGCGGACCAGGCAGTGGGACCAGGCTTCCGCCGGTTATGCCCGGCTGCTGAAACTGCTGGACCAGAGCCAGCCGATGAATAATTTCAACCGGGTGGTGGTCGGCAGCCGCCTGGCCAAGTGCTATTATCAGGGGAAAAAATACCGGGAGGCCCTGGAGGCATCCCAGAAAGCCCTGGGACTGGCTTTGGACGAGCGTTCGGCCCGGCGGCTGAAAAATGAAAGAAGCCGGGCTTACGAAGTTCTTAAGCAGGCCGAAAAAAAATTGAAGAACAGCCAGTGAAAAATATCACCGTAGCCATAATTGCCAGGGATGAAGAGACCACCATCGCCCGGGCGGTACTCGGCGCCAAAACCCATGCCGGCGAACTGCTGGTGGTTGACGGCGGTTCAGTTGACCAGACGGCAGAGATAGCCCGGAAAGAAGGCGCGTTGGTGCTTTCCGACAACGGCCGGGGCAAAGGTGCCGGGGTGCGGCTGGCCATACAAAAAGCCCGGGGCGGGATCCTGGTGCTGATGGACGCCGACGGCTCGCATCATTCCTCGGATATACCGGAACTGGTCAGGCCGATCAGGGAAGGCCGGGCCGACCTGGTGATCGCTTCCAGGCTGCGGGGCGGTTCGGACGAGTTCCACGGCACCCTGGACAACATCATCCGCCAGGCCGGCGGGGCATTGATCAGCCTGATGCTGAACTGGCGCTGGAAGGCCGATATCACCGACTGCGAGAACGGTTTTAGGGCAATTGACGCCCAGAAGGCCAGGGAGTTGGGGTTGAAGGCCGACGATTTTCTGATCGAGCAGGAGATGGTGATCAAGGCCCTCAAACGGGGGCTTAAGGTCACCGAGATAGCCAGCCACGAATATTCCCGGCAGGGCGGGGTCTCCAAGCTGAAGACCAGCCAGGGCTGGAAATTCCTGTGGCACATCTTCCGGGAGATGCTGACTTGAAAATATTGCTGGTGAATCCCCCGGCCTATCTGGGGGTGTCCCAGGTGCGCGAGGGAAGGTGCATGCAGCGGGCCGGGGCCTGGACCTCGGTCTGGCCGCCGCTTTCCCTGGCCCTGACCGCGGCGGTGCTGCGCCGGGCCGGGCACCAGGTGAAACTGCACGACTGCATAGTGGAAAACATTTCCCGATCAAGACTGGTACAGATCGCAAAAGAGTACCACCCCGGCTGGTGCCTGTTCAACAGCGCCACCCCTTCCATCGCCGGAGACATGGAGACGGTTGACGAAATAGCCCATGCCCTGCCGGGCTGCCGGACCGCGGTTTTTGGCATACACCCCACCGCCCTGCCGGAGGAGACCTTCGCTATTTCCAAGGGACTGGATGTTATAATAAAGGGCGAGCCGGAGCAGACGGCCTTGGATCTGGTCACTGCCGAAAAGCTGGATGGGATTCAGGGCATCAGCTACCGCCGGGAGGCAAAGGTCTTTCACAACCCACCCCGGGCCGCCATGGATGATCTGGACAGCCTGCCTTACCCGGCTTGGGACCTGACAGACAAAAATCTCTACAAACTCCCGCTTTCGGACCAGCCGTTTCTGCTTTTGGCCACCAACCGGGGCTGTCCTTTCAGCTGCCGGTTCTGCGCCGACCATGTCTACTACGGAAAAAGGCTGAGGAAGTTCTCAACCAAAAGGATCGTGGATGAGATCGAACACGACATCAAGCAGGCCGGAGTGGACCAGTTCCTTTTCTGGGCCGAATCTTTCACCTTGGACCGGGATCATGCCCTGTCGGTGGCAGACGAGATAATCTCCCGAAAACTCAATATCGGATGGGTCTGCAACAGCCGGGTGGACCAGGTGGATCCGGAGATGCTGGAAAGATTCAAACAGGCGGGCTGCTGGATGATAGGTTTCGGGGTGGAGTCCGGCAGCCAGAGGATATTGGACCTGATGGCCAAGGGAACCACCATTGAGCAAACCAGGAAGGCTGTGGCCATGGCGCAAAAAGCCGGCCTGCAGGTCACGGCCCACGTGATGTTCGGATATCCCGGGGAGACCAGGGAGGATCTGAGAACCACCCTTGATCTGGCCAAGGAACTGGATTTTGATTTTGCCCAGTTCTATTCCGTCGTTCCTTTTCCCGGTTCGGAACTTTATACCCAGGCCAATGATGGAGGCTGGATAACCAACCGGGACTGGAGGTTCTTTGAACAGAATTATTCCATCCTCAAGACCGCCCAGCTTGACCCCGCCGAGGTGGAAGCCTTCAGGAGCAGGGCTTTCCGGGAATTTTATTTAAGGCCGAAGCAGATCATCAAAACCGTAAGATCATTGAAAACTCCGGCCGCCTGGAAACAGGCCATCAGGGCTTTATGGGGGTTCCGGGACTGGGCGGGCTAAGAAAAATCCCAATGACAGCACAAAACACAACCGCAGAAGTTGATAAAAAAACATTATAAAATAATTCTGATCCTGGCCCTGACGGTCATCGCCTATTGGCCGGTATTCTCGGCCGATTTCATGTACGATGACCGTTTTTTTGTGCAGGAGAACGCCAAGATCCGGGAGTGGCGGTTTGTCCCGGAGTACTTTGCCAACTCCAGCCGCTCCATGGCCAGCATTTTCTGGGACGGGATCTGGCGGCCGCTGCGGACCGTCTCGTACCTGATTGACTATAAGGTCTGGGGCCCGGGCGCCTTCGGCTTCCACCTGACCAGCCTGCTGTGGCACCTGCTAAACACCCTGCTGGCCTACATCCTGCTGGGACGGCTGTTCAAAGACCAGAGGCTGAGAACCATGGCCTGCCTGGTCTTTGCCCTGCACCCGGTACAGACCGAGGCGGTGGCCTGGATCTCCAGCCGGGGCGACCTGATGTTCACGGCTTTCGGCCTGATGATGTTCATCTTTTACCGGAAATATTTTCAGACCCGGAAAAAGATCCACCTGGCTTTGTCTCTGTCCTGCTTCGTTCCGGCCCTTTTGTCCAAGGAAACGGCCGTGGTCATTCCCCTGCTGATCATGCTTTACGACTGGCTTTTTGAGGGGCAGGGCAGGATCAGGGCGCTGGCGTCCGGATGGAAAAGATATGCACCCTATTTTGCCCTGGCTCTGGTTTACCTGGCAGTGCGGCGGCTGGCGCTGGGCCGGGTCTCGCAATGCCCCTACTGGGGCGATTCCGTCTGGACCACGGTCCTCACCATGTTCCGGGCGGCTTTGGAATACGTCCGGCTGCTGTTCCTTCCTCTCCGGCTGCGGGTGGATTACGTCTACCAGCTTTCCGCATCCCTGCTGGATTGGCGGGTGCTTGGTTCCCTGGCAATTTTGTCAGGCATCAGCCTGCTGGCCTGGCGGGACATAAAAAAACAGAGATACCTGGCCTTCGGCTGGCTGTGGCTAGTGGCCGGACTGCTGCCGGTCTCCAACCTGCTGCCGTTGACGGCCATTCTGGCCGAAAGGTTCCTATACCTGCCACTTATGGGCTTTGCAGTCTGGGCCGGCTATCTTTGGAGCAAACTGGAGAACAGAAAACTGGCTGCGGCGATCTTATTGTTCGTCCTGGCGGGCATGATGAACCTTACCGTAAGACGCAATCTGGAATGGCAGGACCCATTCAGCTTCTGGACCACCGAGGTTTCCCGTTCACCCAATTCATACATCGCCCACGATTACCTGGGGAACCTTTATTACCAGAAGGGAGACCTGCCTTCAGCCGAGCGCCATCTGCTGCGGGCGGTGGAGCTGGACTCCACTTATTTCAACAGCCTGCACGGTCTGTCCCTGGTTTACGCCAAGTGGGAAAAATACGACCAGGCTATCATCTATGCCCGGAAAAACCTGTCTTTTGATCCCGCCAGCCACGATGCTTATATAACTCTTGGAATCAGTCACGGCGGAAAGGGGGACCTGCCGGGGGCGGAAGAAGCCTTTAAACAGGCGGTTTTCATTGACCCTGCCAGCAAGGAGGGGTGGACCAACCTGGGGATCATCTATTCCCAACAGCAGATGTGGGCCAAGGCCGCTGAGGCATATTCAAAATCCATTGCCGCCGATCCCGGAGATCCCGGTTCTTATAACGGCCTGGCCCTGGTTTTGACCCGGCAGGGCAATGCAGGTCAGGCCATCGGGTTTTGGCAAAGGGCTCTGGAGTTAGATTCCGATCATTTGGAAAGCAGGATGAACCTGGCCCAGGCTTTGGAACAGACCGATCCCGCCGGAGCGGCGGCCCAGTGGGAAATTTTTTTACAGGCCACCCAAAAACTGGGCCAGCCGGTCAACCGGGAGTTCATTGGCCGGAGGATCGAAGCCTTGAAGAAAAATGAGAAAAAATAATTCCCTCAAAATTACGCTGATCTTGCTGGTATCGGTCCTGGCCGGCTGCGCGCCCCGCTACCTGTCGCAAAAACCAGAGCCGGAAGTGGCGCTGATCCGGATCGCCCTGGGCCGCGGCCTTTCTCAGGCGGAAGTACAGGGAGCAGATACCGTCTACCTCAGCGACCGGGAACACAGCGCGGCCATTGTTCCCGGCCAAAGCTGGAAGCTGTTGCCGGCGGCCGGAGGGCTGATGATACAGACCAGCCAGGGCCAGACCCTGGGCCCGATCCGGGGCTTTGTCAGGATATACTCCAAATCGTCTTTTTTCATCAATCAACGGGAATTCTCCGGGCCGGCCGAGGTCCGCCGGGCAGCTGACAACGGCCTGCTGCTGGTGATGGAGACCGAACTGGAAAAATATCTTTTGGGCGTGGTCAGCGCCGAGATGGGCCGCGGCCGCCAGGAACTGGAGGCCTTGAAAGCCCAGGCGGTGGCCTCGCGCAGTTACGCCTTTACCAAAATAGGGGCCTCGCCCGGGGCCGGTTACGACATCGAAGCCGGGGTCCAGCACCAGGTCTATGACAGCAGCAGAGATGTCCCGCCCCTGATCCGAAAAGCAGTGGAGGATACCCGGGGCCAGGTTATGACCTGCGACGGAAAAGTGATCGCGGCCAATTTCCATTCCACCTGCGGCGGCCGCACCGCCCTGGCTTCCGAGGTCTGGCAGGCGCTGGACGAGAGGTTTCCCTTCTTAAAGTCCGCCAAAGACGATCATTGCAATATATCTCCCCGGTATTACTGGCAGGATACGGTTACCGCCCGGGAAATGCTGGACAAGCTTTTCCCCGGCCAGTCCCAGGCAAAGATACGGAAGGTGGAGGTGCTGGGCAGATCTAACTCCGGCCGGGTGCAGGCCCTGAAGATATCGGCAGACTGCGGAGACACGGTGTTGTACAAGGACAAGATCAGATTCGGCCTTTCGGCCAGCCCGGTCTTAAGCACCAGGTTCGAGTTGAAGGTACAGAGCGACAAAGAGGGATTCGTCTCCTCCATAATTCTGGAAGGCTCCGGATACGGGCACGGGGTGGGGCTTTGCCAGTGGGGGGCCATCGGGATGGCCAGGGAGGGGAAGAGTTATAAGAATATTTTAAAACATTATTACCGGGAGGTGGAAATTAAGGCGATTTATTGACCGGGGTTTTTGCGGCGGTTAGATGCATTTTCCTATAATTTTGCGGGTTTAAAACGGCTGTTTTTCAGCCGCTTTTTTTATTGCATTTTAAGCAATTTTAATCTTGCAAAATAACAAAATATAGGTTAAACTTAAAATCCATACTAAGTTAATTATCAAGGAGTTAATATAAATGGACTACAAGCAAATCTTCGGTCTTAAGGACCAGCCGTTCTCCAACGCTCCGGACAACCGTTTTTACTACGACAGCCCCCAGCATTCCCGTGCCATACTTAAGCTTAACCATGCGGCGGAGATGATGAAGGGTCTGGCGGTGGTGTTGGGCGATATCGGGACAGGAAAGACCACGGTTTCCCGCCGCCTGCTGGAGATCCTGCCGGACGACCAGTACGAGACCGCCCTGCTGGTGATCGTGCATTCCGAGGTCACCCCGGGCTGGCTGATCAGCAAGATCGCCCTCCAGATGGGGGTGGAAAAACCGGCCGATTCCAAGGCCGCCCTGGTGGGCCAGCTTTACGAACAGCTGATGAAGATCTACAACGACGGACGCAAGGCGGTGGTCATCATCGACGAGGCCAACATGCTCAAGAACAAGGAGATCATGGAGGAGATGAGGGGCCTGCTGAACATGGAGGTCAACGGCAGTATGCTGATCACCTTCCTGCTGTTCGGGCTGCCGGACCTGGAGCAGTGCCTGGCCCTGGACCCCCCGCTTAGGGAGAGGATAGCGGTCAAGCATAAGCTGGAGCCGCTGACATCGGAATCCACCCGGGGCTACATCCAGTACCGGCTTTCGGTGGTGGACTGCACCCGGGAACTGTTCACCGACTCGGCCTACGAGTTCATTCACTTCTACTCCGACGGAAAGCCCCGGCTGATAAACACCATCTGCGACAATGCCCTGCTGGAGGCGGCCATGGCCGGGGCCCAGATAGTTGACGAGACCCTGATAGAAACGGTGGTGGCCGACCTGGGTTTGAAAAGCGAGACCAGCGGAGCCGACACCAAAACCAAGACCCCTGTCTTTTAAGCCTTATGACCAACAATCACTCTTACGTTGATCTGCATCTGCACACCGTTGCTTCCGATGGTACCTTCACTCCGGAGTCCCTGATCCGGCACGCCTCTTCCCGGGGGCTTAAGGCCATTGCCGTCACCGACCACGACGCCTGGGAATCCATTAAGCCGGCCGCCATCCTGGGCGCCAAGCTGGGAATAGAGGTGATACCCGGGGTGGAGCTGTCCACTTCCATAAACGAAACCGAGATCCACATCCTGGGTTATTTCATAGATTACCTGGATCCGGATTTTCAGAAGGAGGTTTTGCGCTTCAAGCAGGCCCGGATAGAGCGGGCCCAGAAGATCGTGGAAAAGCTGGCGGTGGCCGGGGTGCGGATAGACATCAAGCATGTGCTGGAGATAGCAGGTTCGGGTTCGGTGGGCCGGCCCCACGTGGCCCGGGCCCTGCTGGACGAGGGCTACGTGGGCTCCACCGATGAAGCCTTCAGCCGCTATCTGGGCTTTGGGGCCCCGGCCTATGTCGCCAAAAATTTCATGACGCCCCAGGATGCCTTCGAACTGATCCATTATGTGCGGGGGCTGGCCTTTTTTGCCCACCCCGGCATCGAGGGCCGGGACGAACTGATTGACCAGTTCGCGGCCTGGGGCCTGGACGGGCTGGAGGTCTGGCACAGCAAGCACAGTTCCTGCCAGGTCAAGCATTACCTGGAGCTGGCCGACAGGAAGGGGATGCTGGTCTCGGGCGGCTCGGATTCCCACGGTGACCAGGACCTGGATTCCATCAAGTACAACCTGAAGGTCTCTTACGATGTGGTGGAAAAGATGAAGGCCCGGGTCAACGGCCTGGCCACCCGCAAATGGATGAACGAAGACGGGGAGTGACCCACCAGGGCAGACAGGATTAACATGATTCACGGGGGTTAATACTAAATAGCCTATTTCTTGTGATAGACAGGATTAACCTGATTTACCGGGATCAATACCCGAATAAAAAATCCTATTTCTCAGGGTCAATCCTAAAATAAAAAAATCATGTAAATCCTGTCAAGGTCCCCCGTTGGTTTTCCCCGAGTAGCCGGATTTTAACTGAAGGAGGTTGTTATGCTGATCGATGAACTGCTGAAACCCCTGCTGGTCCCCAACGACAAGAAGATAGTCCTGATAGTGGCCGACGGCCTGGGCGGCCTGCCGCTGGAAACCGGCGGCAAGACCGAGCTGGAGACGGCCGTCACTCCGAACATGGATGCGCTGGCCGCCAGGTCCTGCCTGGGGCAGACCGTGCCGGTCTCGCTGGGGATCACTCCCGGCTCGGGCCCGGCCCACCTGGCCCTGTTCGGCTACGATCCCATTAAATATCAGATCGGCCGGGGGGTGCTGGAAGCTTTGGGCATAGGGCTGGAGATGACGCCCAAGGACGTGGCGGCCCGGGCCAACTTCGCCACGGTCAATTCCGATGGCATCATCACCGACCGCCGGGCCGGGCGGATCCCCACCGAGAAGAACATGGAACTGTGCGCCAAACTGCAGGCGGCCATAAAAAAGATAGACCAGGCCGAGGTGATAATCCGCCACGGCAAGGAGCACCGCTTTGTGGTGCTGTTCCGGGGGAACAACCTCTGCGGCGAACTGGCCGACACCGATCCCCAGCACGAGGGGCTCAAGCCCTACCGCTCCCGTTACATGCGTTCCGAGGGCCAGCCCACCGCCCTGATGGTGGACAAGTTCGTGGCCATGGCCAACGAGGTGCTGAAGAACGAGCATCCGGCCAACACCATCCTGTTGCGCGGCTTCGCCAAACACCCGGACATCCCCTCGATGTACGACCGGTTCGGGATCAAGACCGCGGCCATCGCCGCCTATCCCATGTACAAGGGGCTGGCCAAATTGGTGGGCATGGCCGAGCTGGAGACCGGGCCGGCCACTGAGGAAGAATTCAGGACACTGGACCGGAACTACGACAAATTCGATTTCTTCTACATCCACATCAAGAAGACCGACAGCTACGGCGAGGACGGGAACTTTGAGGCCAAGGTCAAGGTGATAGAGGAGCTGGATGCGGCCCTGCCTTTGGTTACCAAGCTCAACCCCGATGTGCTGGTGATCACCGGCGACCACTCCACCCCGGCCCGGCTGAAGGGGCACAGCTGGCACCCCAATCCCTTCCTGCTATGTTCCCCCTATGTCCGGTCGGAGGGGTTCACCGCTTTCAGCGAACAGAACTGCGCCCGGGGCGGCCTGGGCTGTTTCCCGTCGGCCTCGGCCATGCCGCTGATGCTGGCCAATGCGCTGAAGCTGGACAAGTTCGGGGCGTAAGAACCATTTAACCACAAAAGGCACAAAAGGGCACAAAACAAATTAAAATAGTTGGTTACAATTAAAAAAACATTTAGAAAGATAGAACCATGGCCAAACCCACCATCATCCACGCCACCACCCTTTACGACGGCCTGCGCAGGCGCAACAACGTCTACCTGGCGGTGGAAGGCGACCAGATCACAGAACTCTCCACTAAAAAAGCCAAGGCCGACGCCGAGGGTGTGGTGACCCCGGCCTTCATCGACGCCCACTCCCATATCGGCATGCACCGGGCCGGCGAGCCAGGCTCCGAGGGCGAATCCAACGACATCCTGGACCAGTTCCTGGCCAACAACGACCCGCTGGACAGCGTCTACTTCGACGACCCGGCCTTGGCCGAGGCGGTGGACTTCGGGGTGCTCTACAGCTGCATCGTGCCGGGGTCGGGCAATCTGGTGGGCGGGCGGGCCATGATCATCAAGAACTTTGCCGCCAACCGGGGCCAGGCCCTGCTCAAGGAATACGGCTTTAAGATGGCCCTGGGATACAACCCCCGCTCCACCGGCGAGTGGAAGGGGCTTCGCCCCAACACCCGGATGGGCATCTACAGCATGCTGGAGAAGAAGTTCGACCTGGTGCTGGCCAAGAAGCAGAAGGCCGACCTGGCCCGCCAGCGCAAGCTGAAGGACCTGGACCAGAAGGTGCGGGACAAGGACAGCAAACTGAGCGCCCGGGACATCGAGGAACAGAAGCAGATGACGGAGCAGGAATACGTGCTGGAGTTCGACACCGAGGAGAAGGCCCTGCTGGAGCTGCTGCTGGACAAGAAGACCGCCAAGGTCCACGTCCACAAGGAGGACGACGTGCTGTACCTGATAGATCTGGTGAAGAAATACAAGCTGACGGTGACCGCCGACCACCTGGGCGACGTCCACCACAGGGAGATCTTCGACCAGCTGGCGGACAACAACATCCCCATCGTCTACGGACCGCTGGGCAGCCTGCCCTACAAGGTGGAACTGCGCAACGAGCATTACCGCAATGCCGAACTGCTGATGAGGTCAAAAGCCTTTTACGGCCTGATGACCGACCACCCGGTGATCATGACCCCGGCCCTGCGCGACAGCCTGAAATATTTTCTGATCCAGGGGATGAAGGAAGAGGAGGCCGTCGGGATGATCACCTACAAGAACGCCAGGATACTGGGCATCGAGGACAAGCTGGGTTCCATCGAGCCCGGCAAGCTGGCCAGCCTGGTGGTCTGGGACAAGGATCCCCTGCACCTGGGGGCCTTCCCGCGGATGGTAATGGCCGAGGGTAAAGTAGTCAGAAAACAGAAGTAATGAAAAACACCGCATCATCAAATGAACAACTTCAAGATCAAGGAGGGGTAAATATGAGCCAAAGGAAGATATACATCACTGATTTCGATAAAAAACGGTTAGATCAGATGATTTCCAACCACCTGCATGCTTATAATCCCGAGCTTAAATATCTGACGGATTTGCAGGGCGAGCTGAACCGGGCCGAGATAGTTTCTTCCGAAAGAATACCACAGGATGTGGTGACCATGAACAGCAGGGTGACTGTTCAGGACATAGAGACCGGAGAGTATTCCACCTACACGTTGGTCTTTCCGGCTGCTGCCGACGCCGCCCAGGATAAAATATCCATTCTGGCCCCCATCGGAACAGCCATCATCGGTTACAGAGTTGGTGATGAGGTGGAGTGGAAAGTACCGGCCGGGGTCAGGAAATTGAAAGTCACAGAAATCATTTACCAGCCGGAAGCGGCCGGTGATTACCATTTATGATTAAACAAACAGGGCAATGATTAAAATCCTCGTCATTTTCGATTCTTACACCGGCAACACCGAAAAGCTGGCCAAGGCCGTGGCCGACGGCGCAAAGAGGGTGGCGGGCACCAAGGTCATGTGCAAGAAAGCGGACCAGGTCAAGTTAGCTGACATGCTGACCGCTGATGGGATCATCATCGGCTCACCCGCCTATTATGGGCTGATGACGGCCAAGCTGAAAAGACTGCTGGATTCGACATTCAAGATCCACGGGAAGCTTGAAGGCAAGGCCGGGGCGGCCTTCACCACCGCCGGAGGCAACGCCACCGGGGCCGAGACTACGCTGTTGTCCATTATTACGGCAATGCTGATCCACGGGATGGTGGTGCAGGGCCGGGCCAGCGAGAAGCACTTCGGGGCGGCCTGCCTGGGCAAGCCGAACGCCGAGGCGTTGAAGTTCGGAATGGAACTGGGCAAGCGGACGGCAGTACTGGCGTGGAAGCTGAAAAAATGAAAAACGATTGTAATAAAATATTAGAATGTAAATATATCCAAGAGAATCTTGAGCCATTGATTTTATTTTATATTAATAGAACAAATAGAGAGTATACAAAGCAATATTCCGCACAGTCTAGGACAATATTTCATTTATTCCTGCAAGTGACGCAGAACATATATCGATCCATTGTGTTTCTGTGCGCTGAAACCCCCGATGACAAGTCAAGGAAGCAATCATATATTTTATCGGGTATACCTCTATTAAGAGTTCTGATGGATATTGTGTTTAACATTGCTTTCATTTCAGAGGATGTAGAAAATAGAATTGGATGGTACTATAAATCTGGTTGGAGAGAAATGAAAGAAATGTATAATAGATGTTGTGTCAGGAGCGATATAGGTACCAAACAAAACAATTGGTTGAGTAATTTTAAAAGTTATATATCTGAAACGAAAAGTGGATATTTAATTTCCGATAAGGAAGAAGCTGAATTAAAAACCATTAAACGCTGGCCTATACCCTGCCATATGAAAAAATATACAAAACAACCTTTGTCAAACTATTTCCAGTATCTAGATGATTGGTTTTATAAAGAGTTTTCACAAGCATCGCATTTATCGTTACCGGGTTTGTCAAATATTGGTGGGATATTTATTAAGGACAGAGTTGAGGATGAAGCAGAGTATTTTAAAAAGAAGAGAACAGATGTTTACATTTGTACAGTTATGATGGTGTTATCAGTTTTATCGGAATTTGAGTATATTGTAAAATATGGAGAAAAAGAAAAATTAAAATTTATTTGGACATTCATAGGTGAATATTCTGATGACTGTAAAGAACTGTACTATAAAAGATATTTAACATTATTAGCTTCCTAAATCATTATGTCCAATACCAAGCGCGCCATCATCAGCGTCTTCGACAAGACCGGCATAGCCGAGTTCGCCAGGGGCCTTTCTCTGGCGGGTTACGAGATCGTCTCCAGCGGCGGCACTGCCAAGTATCTTAGGGAACAGGGCCTGACCGTCACCGACGTCTCCGACGTCACCAAATTCCCCGAGATGCTGGACGGCCGGGTCAAGACCCTGCACCCCCGGATCCACGCCGGGATACTGGCCCGCCGGGACGTACCGGAACATCTGGCCAAGCTCAAGGAGCACGACATTCTGCCGGTGGACATCGTGGCGGTCAACCTCTATCCCTTCCAGGCCACCGTGGCCAGGCCCAAAGTCACCGACGGGGAGGCCATAGAGAACATCGACATCGGCGGGCCCTCGCTGATCAGGGCCGCGGCCAAGAACCACCAGGATGTGGCGGTGGCCACTTCGCCGGACCAGTACCCGACCATCATCTCGGAACTGGAAATTTCCGGGCAGGTCTCTTACCAAACCAAACGGGAGCTGGCCCAAAAGGCCTTTGCCCTGACCGCCGGCTACGATGCGGCCATCAATAATTATTTTATAAACGGGCCGGTCGGGGCGATTCGTGAATTGCCCCAACAGGATTTACCGGAGAGCATCAGCCTCAACCTGAAAAAATCCCTGCCCCTGCGCTACGGCGAGAATCCCCATCAGCCGGCCGGGTTCTATCTGCCGGCCGGGGCTGAGCCCCCGTTCGAACAGATCCACGGCAAGGAGATCTCCTACAACAACATCCTGGACATGGCGGCGTCCTGGGAACTGGTCTCCGAGTTTACCGACCCCTGCTGCGTGATTATCAAGCACACCAACCCCTGCGGCTGTGCCTGCGCCCAAGACCTGAAAGCCGCCTACCGGCTGGCCCGGGACGGGGAACTGCCGCCCTTGCCCATCTCCCGCTTCGGGGGTATCATTGCGGTCAACCGTCCGCTGGACATCGAGGCCGCAGAGGAGATCACCGGCCCCAACAGTTTTTACGAGGTGATAGCCGCGCCGGATTTCCTGCCGGGGGTCAAAGAGATCTTTGCCAACCGCAAGGGCTGGGGGCCGAACGTCCGGCTGGTCAGGATCACAAAAAAGCCAGGCAGCCAATATCTGCTGCGCTCGGCCTGGGGCGGGGCGCTGGCCCAGGCCCCGGACAATACGACTTTGGATGAATCCAAGCTCTCACAGGCTACTTCCAACAAGCCAACCCCGCAACAACTGGAAGACCTGCTATTCGCCTTCAATATAGTCAAGCACGTCAAATCCAACGCCATCGTCATCGCCAAGAACAGACAGCTGATCGGCATGGGGGCCGGGCAGCCCAACCGGCTGGCCTCGGTGCGGCTGGCCCTGCAGCAGGCCGGGGAAAGGGCCAGGGGAGCGGCGCTGGCCTCAGACGGGTTCTTCCCCTTTGCCGACAACATCGAGGAAGCGGCGGCCGGGGGCATCGCCGCCATCATCCAGCCCGGCGGCTCGGTCAAGGACGGCGACGTGACCGCCCGGGCCACAGAGCTCAAGCTGGCCATGGTGCTGACAGGCATCCGGCATTTCCGGCACTAGGTTCTGGGAACTTATTAGGAATCCAAGAAAACAGGAATGAACTATAATGCTATTACAAAAAAATCATGGCTTCATGGTTTCCTTATGAAATCCCGTCGGTCCGATTTTTAATTAATACAGAGACATCATCATGGCCAACATATCACCGATGCTGATGACCAGGCTGGTGGGCCAGCTGACCGGAGCCCTGCGCAATCTCAAAATCTATCCGGCCAGTCACGCCACTTCGCAACGTCTGTTCGAAGCCAGCCACCAGCTGATCAAGGAATCCATGGGCGACGACAACTTCCTGAGTTTCAGCCTGGCGGGAAACATCCTGCTGATGAACGACAAACCGGTGCCGGATTCCCGCAAGGAGGTGTTCGCCAATTTCATCTCCGAACTGGGGAAACGAAGCGTGGGCCAGCTGACCTTCAAACAGGGCATCGACCGGGACCAGATCCAGGGTTTCTTTGAGACCATGAGCATGGACCCAGAGCAGCTCAAAGCCAAGGGGGGGCTGGCCTCGGCGCTGGCCCTCAAAGGCATCTCCAACATCGTGGCGACGGGGATCTCCTACGGCAGCGGGGGCGGATCCGGATCGGGACCCGGCGGGGGCGGCGGGGGCGGATCGGTGGACAGCATGCTGCCGGACCAGGTGGTGGCCATGATCCGGAGCGATCCCTCCATGGTGACCGAGATGCTGATCAAGGGCGCGCTGGCCATGGCCGACACCGAACAGGGCCAGGAAAAGATGCTGAAAGACCTGGACCGCCTGGGCAGCATGGTCAAGACCCAGAGCGCCGGCGGGGGAGAGTATGCCAGCATGATGGCCGGTGTCATCAACGGCCTGGATCAGCGCAGCAGCCAGATGGTGGCCCAGGTCAAACTGGACAATCCCGAGTGGTCCGATGTGGTGCGGGAACTGCTGACCCGGTATTCGGACCAGGACCTGGTCAAGATGATCGTCAACAAGACCGAGGTGCTGGCCCTGGAGAACAAGAACGACACCGTGGTGCTGACCGAGAAGCTCCGGGGCATGATAGCCACCATCCCGGTGGAGTCGGCCCGCAAACAGGCTTTGCTGCCGCTGGTCCAGCCCAAGCTGCAGCCCTACGGACTGAGCGTTGAAGACTGCAACTTCATCTTCGGCTACGATGAGGACACCGCCCCGGTGGTGCAGAAGTACCTGCAGCAACTGGCCACCCTGCCGCCGGCCGAAATGGCGGCCGACCCGGCCCTGAAGACCCTGCGCTGGATAATCCGCCGGACCGACAACTGCAAGCCGGCGGTCGAGGGATTCCTGAAGTTGATGGCGGACGCCGACCGGCCGGTCAGGGAAATCGTGCTTTCCCGGCTGGTGATGCTGGAGGAGGACCTGCTGGCCATAGAGCGCTTTGATCTGGTGGAACTGCTGATAGAAGGGATCACCTTGCGGCTGCGCCAGGAGAGCGATGAGCGGATATACCAAAGGGCGGTGGAGGTCGTCCAGCAGCTGGCCGATGACCTGAAAAGCAAGAAGCGGCAGGCCCTGGTCAACCGCATCAGCAAGGACATCTCGGACATCATGCTGTTGATGGCCGACAAGCCGGTGGCCCGGGACATGGTCAGGATCCTGGCCACCATCGGTGACGAGGAGGCGATCCGTTCCCTGATCCTGGCCCTGCTCAAGGAGCCGATACTGGAGGAAGCCGCCAGCGCTTTGGCCGGCATCAAAGACAAGGCCCTGCCCTATCTGCTGGAGACTGTCAAGGAAAGCGAGGACAGCAACATGCGGTTCAAGTGCATGTATGTCCTTAACAAGATCGGGGCCGGGGTCGAGGAGATGGCGGTCAAGGCCCTGGCAGACGACCGCTGGTTCGTGCGGCGGAACATGTGCATGCTGCTCTCGCTGATGGGCGGGGAGAACTCCCTGAGCCCGCTGGGGGCGGTACTGGAGGACAAGGACGCCCGGATCCGGCTGGAAGCCCTCAAGGCCCTCTTCAAGCTGGGCGGCCAGAATTCCGAAGCCTGGCTGATCAGGGCCATGGGGGACAAGGACCTGGAAGTAAAAAAGCAGGCCATCGAATTCGCCGGCAAGGCCGGCACCGAGGCTTCGGTTGACGCCCTGACCGAACTGTATTACAAAAAGGATCTGCTGGGCCGGGGTGAACCGTCCGATGTTAAAAAGCAGGTCATAACCTCATTGGGGGCGTTGGGCACCAAGACCGCAGCCCAGATATTGATGAAGATAGCCAAGGACAAGGACGCCGAACTGTCCCAGGCCGCCCAGTCGGTGCTGGCCGGGGTTCTGAAAATAATAAAAGAACAAGAACAGAAATAACAGGCTTAAAATTTGGACAGAATAAACATCATAGATTTCGGGTCGCAGTACACCCAGCTGATCGCCCGCAAGGTCAGGGAGCAGAAGGTCTACTGCCAGATCGTTCCCTGCACCGCAGCGAAAAAAAAGATACTGGAAGGCGATCCCCAGGGGCTGATCCTCTCGGGCGGGCCCTCCAGCGTATACGATAAGAACGCCCCCCGGATAGACCCGGAGATATTTGACTCCGGCATACCCATTCTAGGGATCTGCTACGGCATGCAGCTGACCTCCTTGCTGCTGGGAGGAAAGATCCACCGCAGCCGGGAGCGGGAGTATGGGCAGGCCAAACTTCGTTTGAATTCAAAATTCAAAATTCAAAATTCAAAACTATTCCGTGGTATCCCCGAAGAGAGCCAGGTTTGGATGAGCCACGGGGACAGCGTCCAGGCTCCACCTAAAGGCTTCGTTACCCTGGCCTCCACCGCCAACTGCCGGATCGCGGCCATGGCGGACGTAAGACGAAACATATACGGCCTTCAGTTCCATCCCGAGGTCAACCATACTGACCAGGGCCAAAAGATCATCGCCAACTTCCTGTTCCGGGTATGCCGCTGTAAGGGCGACTGGACCATGGACTCCATCATAGAACAATCGGTGAACGACATCCGGCAGAAGGCGGGAAGATCTAAAATAGTGTTGGGCCTTTCCGGCGGGGTGGATTCCTCGGTGGCCGCGGTGCTGATCTCCAAAGCGGTGGGAAAACAGCTGCACTGCATTTTTGTGGACAACGGCCTGTTGAGGCTGAACGAGCGGGCCGAGGTGGAGCGGGTCTTCAAGAAACAGTTCAAGATCCCACTGGTGACGGTGGATGCGGCGGCCCGGTTCTACCAAAAGCTTAAAGGGGTGGACTATCCCGAACAGAAGCGGAAGATCATAGGCAAGGAGTTCATCGAGGTCTTTGCCGGGGCCGCCAAAAAGATAGGCGGGGTGGGATTCCTGGCCCAGGGCACCATCTATCCCGACGTCATAGAATCAGTTTCCTTCAAGGGGCCGTCGGCCACCATCAAGAGCCACCATAACGTGGGCGGGCTTCCCCGGAACATGCGGAAGCTTCAGCTGGTGGAACCGCTCCGGGAGCTCTTCAAGGACGAGGTCCGGCAGCTGGGCCTGTCGCTGGGCCTTCCCAAAGAAATGGTGATGCGCCATCCCTTCCCCGGGCCGGGCCTGGCGGTGAGGGTCTTGGGCGAAGTCACCAGGGAGCGCTGCGACATCCTAAGGGCGGCCGACAAGATATTCATCGACGAGCTTAGGGCCGCCGGATGGTACCCCAGGACCTCGCAAGCTTTTGCGGTGCTGCTGCCGGTAAAGGCGGTGGGGGTGATGGGCGACGAGCGGACCTACCAGAACGTGCTGGCCCTAAGGGCCGTCAACACCACGGATTTCATGACCGCCGAGTGGACCCGGCTGCCGGAAGGCCTTCTGGCCAGGGTCTCCAGCCGGATAGTCAACCAGGTCAAAGGCATCAACCGGGTGGTGTACGATATCTCCAACAAACCGCCGGCCACCATCGAGTGGGAATAGATTTTAGGACTATTCAATTAGCTGGAAGCTCCGGGATTATTTATAGGACACGGATTTTCACGGATTATTACAATTCTCCTATATAACATTTACAGTAGACAACCGCGTTATAATCAGGAGTAAGAAGCATTTTTTCAACAGTCCATATTTAGGAGCATAGTATGGTCGAAGATTTTGTAGACCAGGGGCTAAAGCTGGAAAAGCACGGGCACCTGGACCAGGCCCTCAACAACTACAACCAGGCGCTGGAGGCCGACCCCAACAACGCCGACGCCTGGTTCTACCGGGGCCGGATACTGAGCCGGACCGACCAGTTTGAGGACGCCATTCAGGCCTACGACAACGCCATCCTGATCAAGGCCGATTACGCCAAGGCCTGGTGCAACAAGGGCATTGTGCTGGGGGTGCTGGACCGGGACGAGGAGGCGTTGCAGGCCCTGGACCAGTCTATCAAACTGGCCCCGGATTTCATGGAGGCCTGGTACAACCGGGGCCTGGCCCTGCGAGATCTGGGCCGTTACGACGAGGCTCTGGCCGATTTCGACCAGGCGCTAAAGATCAAGCCGGACAACAACGATGCCTGGTTTTCCAAAGGCCTGACCTATAAGATCATGGGCCGGTACGACGAGTCCCTGGCGGCCATGGCCAAGGCTTTGGAATTGTATTCCGACGACGGCGAGGTTTCGCTGGAGAAGGCCAAGGTCCACCTGCTGAAGAACCAGGCCAAGGAGGCGCTGAGTTCCATCGCCAAGGCCATAGAGGCCGACGACGACCTGAAGGAGGCCGCCAAGAGCGATGAGGAGCTGCAGGCCCTGTGGGAGAGCGCGGAGTTCAAGAAGCTGGTTTCTTAACATTTAAAAATGAGGGAAAATGAAAATGAAGAAATTATCGCTCCTAATTCTATTGTTTCTCCCTGCCCTGTCCTTGGCCAACGATGCCAATGTGTATTTTCAAATAATGGCGATCAACCTTTCGATTGACAGCATCAAGGCCTCGCCAGATGAATTATCCGCAGAACTTAAAAAAGACCCAAAAAACAACCTGTTGCGCTACCAAAGGGGATTGGCCTATGCCAAAGCCAGGAATTACGAAAAAGCAATTAAAGACCTGGAAAAATTGGTTGATCAGGACGAGACGGACAAAATGTCTTTATGCCAAAAGGGCTATGTATGTTTTCTTACGGGGCGGCTTGATCGAGCACTAACAGACTGGAATGAAGTGTTGAAGCTGGATTCCACCGTGACCCCAGTTTACCTGATGCGCGGCTCTGCTTATGCATTTCAAGGAAAATATGAATTGGCAGAGAAGGATTTTAAGAAAGCAAACGCAATAACACCCGTAACAGCTGAACAATACTTTTACAGAGGGATCTCCAATAAAATATTGAACATGAATTTTCAGGCGGCAGAGGATCTGAGTAAAGCGATTTCCTTGGATAGCACGCTGACAATAGCCTATTTGATCAGGGCAAAAACGTATTCAAAGTTGATGAAATATGAATTGGCAATGCGAGACATTAATGCCTCTCTTGCCAAGGACACCTTGTCATGGTTGCCACATTTGTATTCCGGAGACATTAATGTTGAATCTGAAAAATCAGTCCAGGCAATTAATGAATATTCAAAAGCAATAGATTTAGCACCCGATTTTGTCTGGCTAATAATTAAAAGAATCCAAGTTCATCAAGAGTTGAAGCAGTACGATAAGGTGATCGATGATTGCACGAAAATTATTTCAATTGGTAAGGGTGGACTTGTTCTCGCATTTCGCATGAGAGGCATTGCCTATAGGGAAACAGGGGCACTTATGCTGGGGAAGAATGACTTGATGCAGGCAAACAGATTGGAACAAATGTACAAATGATTTGCAAAGACAACGGTGAGTCTATTAGTAGTTATAAATTGCCAAGGAGATGTCAGAATGTCTAAAGCGAAGAAAGCCCCGAAAAAGAAAACAGCCAAGAAGACGGCCGTAAAGAAGGCTTCCAAACCGGTCAAGAAGCCCAAGAAGACGGTTTCCCGCAAACCGGCCAAACAGAAGGCAAACCCCCGGCCCCTCAAAACAACGAAGAAAATTGCCACCAAGACCAAAGCCGCCAAGAAGCCGGCCGTCCTAAAAACTCCTTCCGGCGAGCCGCTGATACTGGTGCTCAACCCCGGCTCCACCTCCACCAAGGTGGCGGTCTATAAAGGATCGAAAAAACTGGTCTCCGAATCCATTGAGCACGACAAGGCTCAGATCGAGAAATACGCCAGGATCGTGGATCAGTATCCCTTGCGCAAAACCGTGATACTGGATTTTCTAACCCGCAACAAGATAGAACTTAAAACGCTGGCTGCGGTGGTGGACCGGGGAGGGCTGCTTAAGCCCATTTCCTCCGGCACTTACGCCATCAACCAAGCCATGCTCAACGATCTGCGCGAGGCCAAACGCGGCGAACACATCTCCAACGTGGGGGCCTTCATTGCCAGTGAGATCGCCGACCAGTCAGGGGCCAAGGCCTTCATCGTGGACGCGGTCTCGGTGGACGAGTTCTCCCCGCTGGCCCGGATCTCCGGACTGGCCGAGATCGAGCGGAAGTCCCTGCTGCACGCCCTGAACATGAGGATGGCCGCCCTGCAGGCCTGCCAGGATCTCAACAAAAAATTAAGCGAGGTCAACCTGATAGTGGCCCACCTGGGCGGAGGCATCTCCATCTCGCCGGTGGACCACGGCAAATTCGTGGACGTCAACAATGCCAACGAGGGCGGGCCGTTCTCGCCGGAGCGGGCCGGGGGCGTGCCCACCGGGGCCCTGGTCAAGATGTGCTTCTCCGGCAAACTCACCGCCGACGAGATCAAGAAAAAGCTGACCCGCAGCGGCGGGCTGGCGGCCTACCTGGGGACCAACAATGCCAACGATGTCAAGGACAGCGTGCTGGCCGGCGACAAGAAGGCCGAGGAGGTCTTTCAGGCCATGGCCTACCAGGTAGCCAAGGAGATCGGGGCCTGCGCCACGGTGCTAAAAGGGCAGGTGGACGCCATCGTGGTCACCGGCGGGGTGGCCTTTAACAAGATATTCACCGGCTGGATAAAAGAGAGGACGGCCTTCATCACCCCCAAATTTTTCGTCTACCCCGGAGAGGACGAGATGCCGGCCCTGGCGGCCGGAGCGCTGAGGGTATTGAAGGGCGAGGAGAAAGCCAGGGAGTACTAACGGTTTTCAACACAAAAGAAGCACATTGTTTTGGGTCCAGAGAAAAGCTTCCGGAAGGAACCAGTCTTATGCCTTACGAAATCAAGTACGACGAAGCAAGAAACCTGGCGGTGGTCAGGCATTTAGGGAATGTCGACCGCAAGGAACTCTGGGATGGCCGTGAGGAGGCCATGAAATTGGTGCGGGACAAGGCCAAGCCCCGGGTGACGGTGGACATGAGGGAGATCGAACTCAGGACCTCAGTCATGGAGGAATTCAACTTTGCCCGGGCCCAGAGCAATTATTTCCCGGGTTCGGTAAAGGTGGCGGTGCTGATAAGGAAAGATGACCCCAAGAAAAAAGAGCATCATCTGATAGAAACGGTGGGCCAGAACCGGGGGGCCATGCTGATGGTGTTTGACGAACCGGCCGAAGCGGAAAAGTGGCTGATGGATTGATAATTAAGAACAAAAAGAAATATAAAAAACGGAGGAACCGCCCGTGCCCTTCAAAGTCCTGGCCATCAACCCCGGCTCCACCTCCACCAAGATAGCGGTGTACGAGGACGGCAAAGCCATATTCAAGGACACTCTGCGCCACTCGGCCGAGGAGCTGGCCCCCTTCAAGCGGATCACCGACCAGTTCGACTTCCGCAAGCAGGTGATCGAGGATGCCCTGGCCAAGGGCGGGATCAACATCAAGGACCTCAGCGCTATCATCGGGCGGGGCGGTCTGTTCAAGCCGATCCCCTCGGGCACCTACGCGGTCAACCAGGCCATGCTGGATTACATCAAGGCCGGCACCGGCGGAGACCACGCCTCCAACCTGGGCTGTCTGATCGCCGATGACCTGGCCCGGGATGCCGGGGTCAGGTCCTACATCGTGGATCCGGTGGTGGTGGACGAGCTCAACCCCCTGGCCCGCTATTCCGGCCTGCCGGAGCTGCCCCGGGTCAGCATCTTCCACGCCCTCAACCAGAAGGCGGTGGCCCGCCGGGCATCAAAGGATCTGGGCAAGAGATACGAGGAGCTGAACCTGATAGTGGTGCACCTGGGCGGAGGGATCTCGGTCGGCATTCACGAAAAGGGCAAGGTGGTTGACGTCAACAACGCGCTCAACGGCGACGGGCCTTTCGCCCCGGAGCGGGCCGGCAGCCTGCCCACCGGCGACCTGGTGAAAATGTGCTTCTCCGGCAAATACACCATCGACGAGATGAACAAGAAGTTGGCCGGCAAGGGCGGCTGCGTCTCGCACCTAGGCACCAACGACGGCCGGGAGATGGAGGACAAGGTCAAGGCCGGGGACGCCAAGACAATATTGATCATCCAGGCCATGGCCTACCAGAACGCCAAGACCATCGGCGAGATGGCCACGGTGGTCAACGGCAAGGTGGACGCCATAGTGCTGACGGGCTCCTTCGCCTACTTCCCGGAATTCGTGGAGTGGATCAAGGAACGGGTATCCTGGATCGCGAAGGTCTTGGTTTATCCCGGGGAGGACGAGATGACGGCATTGGCCGAGGCCGGAATGAGGATACTGAAGGGCGAGGAGCAGGCCAGGGAGTATGCTTGACACCCTTGTCATGCCTGCCCCTTGTCATGCCTGCGCAGGCAGGCATCCAGGGGTAAATCCTGAGCATGCAAGGCCTGCCAGCATTCCCCAGGGCAGGCTTCCGGCAGGCATCCAGGAAACTGTAAAAACTGGATTCCAGCCTGCGCTGGAATGACGACACAATGAAACAATATTATGTCTATATCCTGGCCAGCAAACGTAACGGCACTCTGTATGTAGGCGTGACCAATAACCTGGTTCGCCGGGTGAACGAACACAAGCAAAAAATAGTCGAAGGTTTTACTGAAAGATACAACGTGAATATTTTGGTTTATTACGAAATATTTGATGATATACGCCTGGCGATCACTCGTGAAAAGAGATTGAAAGCATGGAAACGTGAATGGAAGATAAGGCTGATTGAAGAACGAAATCCAGAGTGGAAAGATTTGTATAACGAATTGAGCTAAACGCTGGATTCCTGCCTTCGCAGGAATGACTATCAGACAATAATAACTGGATTCCTGCTTTCGCAGGAATGACAAGAGGAGCATACATGATCAAATCATTTTCCGACCTGATGGTCCAGGCCAAGGCCAAAGGGCCCAAAAAAGTGGCGGTGGCGGTGGCCCAGGACGAAGTAGTGCTGGAGGCGTTGAACGACGCTTTAAAAGAGAAGATAGCCACTCCGGTCCTTTTCGGCGACAAGAAGGCCATCGAGGAAGCCGCCGCCAAGGCCAAGGTGGACATCAAGGGCTGGTCGATAACCGACATCAAGGACATGGCCGAGGCCAGCCGGGCCGCGGTCAAGGCGGTCTCCTCGGGCCAGGCCGACTTCCTGATGAAGGGCCTGGTGGCCACCTCCACCTTTCTAAAAGCCGTGCTGGACAAGGAAGTGGGCCTGCGCACCGGGCGCCTGCTGTCCCACGTGGCGGTGATGGAATCGTCGTCCTACCCCAAGCTGATACTGGTCAGCGACGGCGGGATGAACGTCAAGCCCGACCTGATGGCCAAGGTGGACATCATCAACAATGCGGTGGAGATCTCGCAAAAGCTGGGGGTGGAAAAACCCAAGGTGGCCGTGCTGGCCGCCATAGAAGTGCTCAACCCGGAGATGCAGGACACCATAGACGCCACCCACCTTTCCAAGATGAACGACCGGGGGCAGATCAAGGGCTGCCTCATAGACGGGCCGCTGGCTTTGGACCTGGCGGTCTCGGCCGAGGCTGCCGCCCACAAAAAGATCAAGAGCCAGGTGGCCGGGGAGGCCGACATCTTTCTGACCCCCGATATCGCCTCGGGCAACATGCTGGTCAAGGGGCTGATCTACCTGGGCGGGGCCCAGGCCGCCGGGATCATCGCCGGGGCGGCCAAGCCGGTGGTGATGCTGTCCCGGGCCGACTCCAAACAGCAGAAGATCAACTCCATCGCCCTGGGAGTGGTCAGCTGCTGATGGCCAAGCCGATGGAAGACAATGCCAGGGGCCTGCCCTGCGACATTTACAAGGCCATCCTGGACCAGACCTACGACGGCGTCTATTTCGTGGACAACGACCGGCGGATTACCTATTGGAACAAGGGGGCCCAAAGGATCTCCGGTTACCAGCCGGAGGAAATGGTCAGCTTCCGCTGTTCCGACGACAGGTTGTGTCATATCGACACCGAGGGCCGGGGGATGTGCAGCCCGCTCTGCCCCTTAAGCCGGGCGGTCAACAATGGGCAGTCCACCGCCCAGACCAGGGTCTACCTGAAACACAAGGACGGGCGCCGGGTGCCGGTGGACCTGGTCTCCTCTCCCATCAGCGATCCCGAGGGAAAACGGCTGGGGGCGGTCCAGATATTCCGGGACGCCAGCATCTACGAGGAGGAGGCCAAGGCCTCGGAACTGCTTTCCAAACTGGCGGCCATCGATCCCCTGACCGAACTGCTGAACCGGCGCAAGATAGAGATGGAGCTGGACCTGGAGCTTAAGAAGTCAAAACGGCTGGGTTTGCCGCTCTCTCTGATCTTCTGCGACCTGGATTATTTCAAGCAGATCAACGACAAATACGGGCATCCGGTGGGCGACGAGGTATTGAAGGGAGTCTCCCGGCAGCTGCAGGCCGGGACCAGGGAATATGACCGGGTGGCCCGCTACGGGGGCGAAGAGTTTCTGATCATGCTGCCCCAGACCAAGGCCGAGATCGCGGCCGAGATCGCCGAGCGGCTGAGGATGTCGGTGGAAAGGTGGAGGCTGATCCATCAGGAAAAACTGTGGCCCCTCAATATCACCATCAGCCTGGGAGTGGCCGAGATGAACCGGGATGAAACCCTGGACAGCCTGATAGACCGGGCGGACAAGGCCCTGTACCGGGCCAAGCAGGGCGGGAGGAACGCGGTTTACGTCAGTTAACATCGGCCGCTGTGCCCCAAGATGACGTTCCCAAGCCCCCGCATCACCTGATAACAAATAACCTATATACACAATCACAACCATAGGAGAACAAGTGGCACAAGTTACCTCATTAAAGCAAATGGCGGAACTGGTCAAGGGCGGACCGTTAAAGAGAGTGGCCGTGGCCTGCGGCCAGGACCCGGACATCCTGGGCGCTTTGGCCCGGGCGGTCAACGAAAAATCGGCCCAGGCCATCCTGATCGGAGACCAGAAAAAGACCGAGGCTCTGGCCAAGGAAAATAATATCGATCCAAAGATCTTCACCCTGATAGACGAGACCGACTATAAAAAAGCCGCCGCCCGGGCGGTGGAGATGGTCAAAAAGGGCGAGGCCGATGTGCTGATGAAGGGCCTGATAGACACCGCGGTCTATGCCCGGGCCTACCTGAACAAAGAGAACGGCCTGACCACCGGGGCCACCGTCTCCCACGTGGCGGTGTTCGAAGTTCCCAATTATCCCCGGCTGCTGATCCTCACCGACGCCGCCCAGATCCCCTATCCGGACTTCGGGCAGAAAGTGGACATGATCAACCATGCCGTTTCGGTGGCCCACAAACTGGGAATAGAGACCCCCAAGGTGGCGGTACTGACCGCCACCGAAAAGGTCAATCCCAAATGGCCCTGCAGCCTGGAAGCGGCCCAGCTGGCCAAGATGGCCGACCGGGGGCAGATCAAGGGCTGCATAGTGGACGGGCCGCTTTCCATGGACGCCGCGGTCTCACCGGAATGCGCGGCCGGCAAGGGCCTCAAGTCGCCGGTGGCCGGCTACGCCGACATCCTGGTCTGCCCGGACATCCACGGGGCCAACTTCATTTACAAGACGCTGGCCCAGCTGGCCAAGGCGGAGCTGGCGGCCATGGTCATCGGAACCAGCGCCCCGGTGGTGCTGACCTCGCGCACCGACTCCGACGACACCAAGTTCATGTCCATAGTGCTTTCGGCGCTGATGGCAAAATAACTGGTAAACTGCCAAAGCAAGGAGCGTTTGAGGAGCAAGGAAATCTTCCGGGCAATGGTTGAGGAGCAATGATAAAAGCCGGGCGATGTTGGAATCGTTCAAAAGCCGCTGGAGAAGAGAAGCATGGGGCTCGTCCGGTGTTTGAGATGCTGATATATAAGGCAGGCAATGGTTGAGGAGCAATGATAAAAGCAGGGCGATGTTGGAATCGTTCAATCGTTGGTTGGCAGCCTTGCTCAACTTCTCAACCGTTGATTAGCCGCTTATGCCCGACATCTCAAACATTGCCGCGCTATCAAAAAAGGGCATCTCAAACGTAGCTGGGCAGTCTTGACGAATACCTTTATCAGCGCATAGCCGTCTTGCGCAGCATCTCAAACGTCGCCAGTCAGACTTGATGAGCATCTCCTCCGCAGTTTTATAGGTTCCCCTTGACTTTATCCGGCGGATGCCTTATCCTTAATTAAATCACGAGGGCATTTATGAAGATCGCCATCGGCACCGACCACCGGGGGTTTGCCCTGAAAGAGCAGATCAAAGCCGCCTTCTCCCTTGACAATCTGGAATTCAAGGATTTTGGGGCCCAGAACCGGGATCCCTGCGATTATCCCGATTTCGCCATCCCGGTGGCCCAAGCGGTGGCCCAGGGCGAGGCGGACAAGGGTATTTTGGTCTGCAGCACCGGCAACGGCATGGCCATCGCGGCCAACAAGGTGAAGGGGGTGCGGGCGGCCATCGCCATGACCCCGGATATGGCCCGCTACTCGCGGCTGCACAACGACGCCAACATCCTGGTGCTGCCGGCCGATTACATAGACCTGCAGCTGGTCCCCAAGATCGTCAAGGTTTGGCTGGAGACCGGGTTCGAAGGCGGCCGCCACCAGCGCCGGGTGGACAAGATCACCAAATACGAAAACGAACAAAACTAAACGAGATTTCTTTGACAGGATTTACAGGATTTCTCTATTCTTCCTGAGAAGAGACCATTAGAATCATGTTAATCCGCTTACGCTTCAATGCCGGCCTTCTTCTCCTCCACGGCGGATCAGCCTATGGCTGAAAGCGCCAGAGATTTCGCTTACGCTACATGCTTGTCTTCGTCCGACGCCATAGGCTGCTCTTATGCAAGCAGGCTTTGGCCGACGGCGTCCCTTGGAGGCGCTCCTGTCTACTCCCAAAAATCAGATAGTAAAATAAAACCTAAAAGAACGGAAACATTCATTCAATGAAAAATATCCTGTCATTCTGCCTGATCCTGCTGGTATTAACAGCCCCGGCCCTGGCGGCCGGAGACAAAACCGGCCTGAAGGCGGGCGATCCGGCCCCCCCAATAGTTTTGAAGAACCTGGACGGCGGTTCCACCTTTTACCTCCGCGATTACTGCGGCCAGCCCCGCACCCCCCGCACCCGCCAGGAACGGGACGTGGTGGTCCTGAGTTTCTTCACCACCTGGTGCGAGAACTGCAAGAATGAGATCCCCTGCCTGCAGGAGATGGCCTCGCGCCTGGCCGGGGACAGCATCCGCTTTTACCTGGTGAACGTGGGCGAGGCCCGGGACACGGTGGAGGCCTACATTTTCCAAAGGGTGATCTCGCTGCCCATCCTCCATGACGAGTTCCAGGTGACGGCCGAAAAATACCAGGCTAGAAGCCTGCCCACCCTGGTGGTGATAGACAAGGCCGGCAACATAGCCGAATACCACACCGGGTTTGTCCCCGGTTACGAAAAGGAGCTGGAGGCCAAGCTGAATCTGTTGCTGGGAAAGACCAAGCCCGAAAGCCTGGCGGCCCGGCCCGACAGCGCGGCGGCGGATACGGTCAAGGCCAAGCCCAAGAGCAAGAGCAACGGAAAGAAAATAAAATCCATAAAAAGCTAAAGATCAAAGGATATCCGAAATAGGAGGAATTCAAATGCCTACTCAGAATAGCATAACATTCAATGACGCGTTAGATTTGATTGAATCATTGCCGGCATATCAGCAGGAAGATATCATTGAGATCGTCCGGCAACGGCTGATAGAGCATAGACGGGATTTGCTTGACAAGAACATCGGAGAGGCAAGAGAAGAATATGCCAGGGGAGAGGTGAAAAAAGGCAATGTTGATGATCTGATGAGCGAGCTTTCCAAATGAGAACGCTAATTTGGAGTAAAACCTTTGTAAGGGGGTTTAAGCGGACTGCCAATAAATACCCGAATCTGAGTAAAAACGTTGAGACAACCTTAAGACTTTTGATTGAAGAGCCTTTTGCCCCTCAATTGGAAACTCATAAACTCAAAGGGAAATTATCAGGCTCCTGGGCGTGCAGTGTTGGATACGAACTGCGGATAGTATTCGATTTTGTAAAAAGCGAGGGTAAGCAGGAAGAGGATATATTCTTGATGGATATTGGAACACATGATGAAGTATACTAACGCCGTGGTGTCAAGGATATGCTGAGGATACGCCCAAGATCAATGGTAAAATAAAACCAAAATAAGTTTATTTAAACAGGGTAAGGTAAAAACAAAATGTCAATTTTACAAAACAAAGATCCCGAGATCTACCAGTCTATCCTTGAGGAGACCCAGCGCCAGGAATACGGCCTGGAGCTGATTGCCTCCGAGAACTTCGTCTCCGAGGCGGTGCTGGAGGCGCAGGGTTCCGTCATGACCAACAAATACGCCGAGGGATATCCCGGCAAGCGCTACTACGGCGGCTGCGAATATGTGGACATGGCTGAAAACCTTGCCATGGAGCGGGCCCGTCAACTGTTCAGGGCCGAATATGCCAACGTTCAGCCCCATTCCGGCTCCCAGGCCAACATGGGCGCCTACTTTGCGGCCATTGAACCCGGCGACACCATCCTGGGCATGAACCTGTCCCACGGCGGACACCTGACCCACGGCAGTCCGGTCAATTTTTCCGGCAAATTGTACAAGGTCGTCTTCTACGGCGTGGAAAAGGAGACCGGCCAGATCAACTACGACGAGATCGAGGCCCTGGCCAAGGAGCACCGGCCCAAACTGATCATCGCCGGGGCCAGCGCATACCCCAGAACCCTTGACTTTGAACGCTTCCGGCTCATCGCCGACAGCGTGGAAGCCAAGCTGCTGGTCGACATGGCCCACATCGCCGGCCTGGTGGCCACCGGTCTGCATCCGACGCCGATCCCCTTTGCACATTTCACGACCACGACCACGCACAAAACCCTGCGCGGCCCTCGCGGCGGCATGATCCTGAGTTCGGAGGAATTCGGCAAGACGCTCAACTCCCAGATTTTTCCGGGCATCCAGGGCGGTCCGCTGATGCATGTCATCGCGGCCAAGGCCGTGGCTTTTGCCGAGGCCCTCAAGCCGGAATTCAAAACCTATCAGCAGCAGGTTCTGGACAATGCCAAATCCCTGGCCAGGGAACTGACCGATGCCGGGTACCATCTGGTTTCCAACGGCACGGACAATCACCTGATGCTCATGGATCTGACCGCGCACGACATCACGGGCAAAGACGCTGAAATCGCCCTGGACAAGGCCGGCATCACCGTCAACAAGAACACGGTGCCCTTTGAGACCCGCTCTCCCTTTGTCACTTCGGGCGTGCGCCTGGGTACTCCGGCCCTGACCACCCGCGGGATGAAAACCGACGACATGCGCAAGGTGGCCAAGTGGATCGTGGCGGTCCTGCAGAACCTGGACAACGAATCCCGACTGCATGATGTGCGGCTTGAGGTGGAAAAGTTTGCGGGACAGTTCCCCTTGTTCGCCTGGTAATCTCCCGCCCCTGCATTGGATTTCACCAACCACAGAGCCGGAATTCCGGCCCTGTGGTTGACTTGTTTCTTACCCGGTACGAGGACGGCATGGACCAACGCATTCCCTGGCCTGAATATTTCATGAATATCGCCTATCTTGTCGCCGAGCGCTCCACCTGCCTGCGACGCAGGGTCGGAGCCCTGGCCGTCAAGGACAAACGGATCCTGGCCACAGGGTACAACGGGGCTCCGGCCGGACTGACCCACTGCCTGGACATCGGCTGCATGCGCGAACAACTGGGCATCCCGTCGGGCCAGCGCCATGAGCTGTGCAGGGCCCTGCACGCCGAGCAGAACGTCATCATCCAGGCCGCCATGCACGGCGTCAGCATCGAGGGAGCGGATATCTTCTGCACCACGCAGCCGTGCATCCTGTGCGCCAAGATGCTTATCAACTGCCGGGTCAAGGCCATATATTTCACCGAAGGCTATCCGGACGAAATGTCCTGCCAGATGCTTGATGAAGCCGGCATTCCGTACGTCAGGATGGAGAAAGCCGATGTGCGCTGACACGGCGTTCATGGCCCGCGCCGTCACCCTGGCCCGGCAGGGCCAAGGATTCACGGCCCCCAACCCCTGTGTCGGGGCGGTGCTGGTCCGGGATGGCAACATCGTGGCCGAAGGATGGCATACCCACTGCGGACAGCCCCACGCCGAGATCGAAGCCCTGCGTGACGCCCGCCGCAAGGGCGTCGACCCCAGCGGCTGCGCTCTCTACGTCACGCTGGAGCCCTGCAACCACCACGGCAAAACACCGCCCTGCTCCCGGGCCATTGTCGACGCCGGCATTCCGGAAGTCGTCATCGGCTGCCTTGATCCCAATCCCGTGGCCGCCGGAGGAGCGGCAATGCTGCGCTCCCAGGGCGTCCGGGTGCGAAGCAATGTCCTGGAAGACCAATGCCGCGACCTTATCGCCGACTTTCTCGTCTGGCAGACCACCAGCCGCCCCTACTCCATTCTCAAGCTGGCCACCACGCTGGACGGCAAGATCGCCACCCGCACCGGACATTCCGCCTGGATTTCCGGTCAGGCCTCACGCCGGGAAGTGCACCGGCTGCGCTCCTGGTGCGGCGCGGTCATCATTGGCGGGGGCACGTTCAGGGCCGACAATCCCATGCTGACCTGCCGGCTGGAACACTACGCCGGGCCGCAACCCCTGGCCGTGATCGTCACCAGCCGACTCCCTGAAAATCCGCACGACTTCGAGGTGCTCAAGCTCCGACCGCAACAGACGGTGTTCTGGACAAGCACACCGGAAAGCCTGTCACCGCGAGGACAGCGCCTGGCCGACCTGGGCGCGGCAGTCTGGGCCCTGCCGGACAAAGACTTGGGCCTTGACCTGACAGCCGGCATGATCCGTCTGCGCCGGGAGCAGAACTGCCACTACGCCCTGGCCGAAGGGGGGGGGCGTCTGGTGGCGTCAATGCAACGACAAGGGCTCGTCGACGAACTGCGTCTCTTCCAGGCCATGAAGATTCTGGGTGACGAACACGGGCAGTCTCTTTTTGCCGGGCGCACCGCGGACTCCATGGAAGACTGCTGGGCCTTTGAACTCATGGAACAGTCCTTTTTCGAATCAGACCTTTACCTGCGGCTTCGGCCCAAGGAGTAGCCCATGTTCACCGGCATCATCGCAGGCACCGGACAGATCACGGCCATGGACCGTAGGGGCCGGGAAACGCGCTTGACGCTTCGCCCGAATTTTACCTGGTCCGGTTATGTGCGCGGCGAATCCATTGCCGTCAACGGCGTCTGTCTGACCGTCGAGACCTTTGGCTCGTACTGGTTCACGGCCTATGCGTCAGCCGAAACCATGTCCGTGACCAACCTGGGCGACCTGCGCGTTTCGTCCGTCGTCAATCTGGAGCGGGCCCTGGCCCTGGGCGACCGCCTGGGAGGGCATATCGTTTCCGGCCATGTCGACTGCCTGGCTCACGTTCAATCCATCCGACCGGCCGGGGAATCGCGCATCTACCGCCTGGATTTTCCGTCCACCTTCGCCATGCAGGTCATTGCCAAAGGGTCCGTGGCCCTGGACGGAATCAGCCTGACAGTGAATGATTGCGGTCAGGACTATTTGGAAGTAAACATCATCCCGGCCACGCAACGGGAGACAACCATTTCACACTGGGTTCCCGGACAAAGCGTCAACATGGAAACCGATGTCATCGGCAAGTATGTGAGCCGCATGCTCGCTCCCTGGAACACCGCTTCCACTCCGGTCAAACCATCTGCCATCACCCCGGATTTTTTAAAAGAACACGGATTTTAGTCCCGCTCAGGGACAAGCAAACACGAGGAAAACATGCATATTTGTTCGGCCGAAGAGGCCATCAAGGAGATAAAGGAAGGCCGGATGATCATCCTGGTGGATGACGAGGACCGCGAAAACGAAGGCGATCTGACCATTGCCGCGGAAAAAGTCACGCCCGAAGCCATCAATTTCATGGCCAAATTCGGACGCGGACTGATTTGCCTGGCCCTGGAGCCGGCCCTGGTCGACAAGCTGGAACTGCCGCTGATGGCCAAGCGCAACACCTCGAAATTCGGAACCAACTTCACGGTGTCCATTGAGGCCAAGCAGGGCGTGACCACGGGCATTTCCGCTCATGATCGGGCGCTGACCATTCAGACCGCCGTGGCCGACGCCACCACCCCCGAAGACATCGCCACTCCCGGCCACATCTTTCCCTTGCGGGCCAGACCCGGCGGCGTGCTGGTCCGGGCCGGTCAGACCGAAGGTTCCGTTGATCTGTCCCGACTGGCCGGGCTCAAAGGCGCGGCCGTGATCTGCGAGATCATGAA
>DHVS01000017.1 GCA_002412795.1 bacterium UBP2_UBA5202
ACCTTGCCGGTCTTCTCGGTCACGCGCATGTTGATGATGCCCATGCCGGAGCGCGACTGCGCGCGGTACTGGTCGAGGGGGGTGCGCTTGCCGTAGCCGTATTCGCTCACGGTGAGGATCTGCGAGCGGTCCGGGTCGCCGGTGACGACGCCGGCCACAACGCGGTCCTTGCCGCGCAGGGCGATACCCTTGACGCCTTCGGTGGCGCGTCCGGTGGGGCGCACCTCGGTGATGGAGAAGCGGATGGCCGTGCCGTGCTCGGTGATGAGCACCATTTCAGAATCGTTCTGCACGCCGCACACCATCATCAGCTCGTCTTCCGGCTTGAGGGAGACGGCGCGGATGCCGGTGGTGCGGGAGTTGGCGTACAGCGCCGCGCTGGTGCGCTTCACCATGCCCCGGCGGGTGATGAACAGGAACTGCCGGTCCTCGGCGAATTCGCGCAGGGTCAGCGCCGTGGCGATGTTCTCGTCCTTCTCCAGGGGCACCAGGTTGGCGATGTGCGCGCCCTTGGCATAGCGGCCAGACTCCGGCACCTGGTGGGCCTTGAGCTGGTACATGCGGCCCTGGTTGGTAAAGAGCAGCAGGTACTGGTGGTTGCTGGTGAGCATGAAGGTGTGCACAAAGTCGCCATCGCTGGTGGAAACCCCGGCAATGCCCTTGCCGCCGCGCTTCTGCTGCTGGTAGTGCGACAGGCTGGTGCGCTTGATGTAGCCCCGGCGCGACAAGGTGATGACGGCCTCGTCGTCGGGGATCAGGTCCTCGATGGCGATGTCGGTGGCTTCCTCGGTGACGATCTGGGTCTTGCGGGGGCTTGAGTAGTCGTCGCGCACCTGGATGAGCTCGTCTTTGATGACGCCCTTGAGCACGGCCTCGTCGGACAAAATGCTCTTGAGGTACATGATGAGCTTGAGCAGCTCCTCGTACTCGGCGATGAGCTTGTCGCGCTCCATGTTGGTGAGGCGCTGCAAGCGCATGTCCAAAATGGCCTGGGCCTGAATCTCCGTGAGGTCGAAGCGGTCCATGAGGCCGCTCTTGGCCTCCAGGGCGTTTTTGCTGGCGCGGATGAGCGCCACCACTTCGTCGATGTTGTCGATGGCTATTTTCAGGCCTTCCAGGATATGGGCCCGCTTCTCGGCCTGGGCCAGTTCGTATTTGGTGCGGCGGGTCACCACCTCCACCCGGAATTCTATGAACTTGCTGAGGGCCTCCTTGAGGGTGATCACTTTGGGCACCCCGTCCACCAGGGCCAGCATGATCACCCCGAAGCTGGTCTGGAACTGGGTGTGCTGGTAAAGCTGGTTGATGGTCAGCCGGGGGTCGGCGTCCCGCTTCAGGCCTATCACCACCCGCATCCCGTCGCGGTCCGACTCGTCCCGCAGGTCGGCAATGCCGTCCACCTTCTTGTCCTTGACCAGCTCGGCGATCTTCTCGATCATGGTGGCCTTGTTGACCTCGTAGGGCAGCTCGGAGATGATGATGGATTCCTTGCCGTTCTTGGCGGTCTCCACGTTGGCCCGGCCCCGGATCATGATCTTGCCCCGGCCGGTCAGGTAGGCGTCCCGGATCCCTGATATCCCCATGATCATCCCGCCGGTGGGGAAATCAGGCCCCTTGACGGTCTTCAGCAGCTTTTCCGGGGCCAGCTCCGGGTCGTCGATCAGCAAAGAAATGGCGTCGCAGATCTCGCCCAAATTGTGGGTCGGGATGTTGGTGGCCATGCCCACCGCGATGCCCGACGACCCGTTGACCAGCAGGGCCGGCAGCAGCGAGGGTAGCACCGACGGTTCCTTGAGAGAACCGTCGTAGTTCTCCACGTAGGTCACCGTTTCCTTGTCTATGTCCTTGAGCACCTCGTCCGAGATCCTGGTCAGCCGGGCCTCGGTGTAGCGCATGGCGGCCGGCGGATCGCCGTCCACCGAGCCGAAGTTGCCCTGGCCGTCCACCATCATGTAGCGCAGCGAAAAATCCTGGGCCATCCGGACCATGGAATCGTAGATGGCCGTATCGCCGTGGGGATGGTACTTGCCCATCACCTCGCCCACGATGCGGGCGCTCTTCTTGAAGGCCTTGTTGTGGGCCAGCCCCAGTTCGCTCATGGAGTAAAGGATGCGGCGGTGCACCGGTTTCAGCCCGTCCCGGACGTCGGGCAAAGCCCGTCCCACGATCACCGACATGGAATAGTCCAGGTACGAGGAACGCATCTCCTCTTCAATTTCCCTGGTCAGGACCCTGTTTCTTTCTAAAGCCATTGACGATTCCTTAAAGTCTATTTAAAAGATGATTGTTATCAGGTTACGTTGGCTTTTACCGTTCCCACTAAAGGACACGAAACAAATATTAATAATGGTATTTAGCGTTTTTCGTGTGTTTCGTGGGCAAGCCCAGTGGTTTCCAGGTCCCCGATCAGCACCCGGCCCTCGTCCGGGCATTCGGCTATCTTTTCCTTGGCCAGCCGGTAGAGGTCAAAGTCCCTCCAGTTCCCCCTGGCGCAGGCCCGGTAAAAGGCCCGGTATTCTTTTTCAACGGTCAGGTCCACCGCCACCGCGTATTTGCTGCCTTTGACGATGCCCACCAGCACCTCGGTATTCTTGACGAAGTGCATCTGCTCGGTGGCCGCCCCGATCCGCTGGCCCTTTTCCAGGACCTTTTTCACCCCGTAATAAACAGCCATGGCCTCACCGTCAAATTATGGTTGAATTTTGGTCGTTTCCAGTATGATGGTGGTCTTAAGATGATCCAGTTTCAGTCCGGTGGTGATCAGATGGTAGGTCAGCGAAAAGATGAATCCCAGAGGGTTCCCATATTGCAGGTTTTCGATATAATGTATCTTTTCGATCCGCCAGCCCGAAGTTACAGAGAAACATCCTTGGAAAGCCATCCTGCCATTTAACCTGAAGAAAGTTGGAAAGACCGGAGCCGGGGACAAGAACCTTTTTAGTGGCATGGGCGCAACCCGGCTGAAAAGCGAAATATAATGCCACTTGCCGGTGGTCCGGATAAGCAACCTTCCGCCGGGTTTCATTACCCGGTGCAATTCCTTCAGGGCTTTTTCGGGGCTTTCCAGGTGCTCGGCCACCCAGCGGCTGGAGATGAAGTCTATCGAATTGTCCTTGAACGGGACTTGGTAGACATCGGCCCTGAGGTATTTTCCCTGCCGGCGGTCCTCTAGATCGAAGCCCATTGCCAGACCCCGGTACTCCGGCATCTGTTCGATGTCGCTGTTGTCCCCGCATCCGGCGTCGATCCATGTTTTTGACAGCGGGGCGTACTGGTGGAGCAGGTCGTCGTAGACATAGCCCGGGTCCACGTAATCGGGGACCAGTCTTTGGGCCAGCTTGATCTGCCAGGGCTTGGCGCAGGGATGAAGACGCAACATCTTTTACGTTTACCGTTTTCTGTTTACTGTTCGGTGTTGGAACTTGGAACAGCAAACGCTAAACTTCAAACAGCCTTAGACGTCGAGATTCTTGACATACTTGGCGTTCTGCTCTATGAACAGCCTGCGCGGCTCCACCGCGTCGCCCATCAGCATGGAGATGGTGTGGTCTGTCTCGGCCGCGTCGTCGTTGGCCACCTGCAGCAGGGTGCGACGTTCCGGGTCCATGGTGGTCTTCCACAATTGCTCCGGGTTCATCTCGCCCAGGCCCTTGTAGCGCTGGACATTGGCGTTGTCCTTGCCCAGCCGGCTGACCGCCTTCTCCAGCTCTTCGTCGTTGTAAACGTAGTGCTCCTCCTTGCCCTTGGCCACCCGGTACAGAGGCGGCTGGGCGATGTAGACGTAGCCCTTCTCGATCAGCGGCCGCATGTGGCGGTAGAAGAAAGTCAATAGCAGGGTGCGGATGTGAGCCCCGTCCACGTCGGCGTCGGTCATAATGATGATCTTGTGGTAACGGGCCTTTTCCGGATCAAAGTCCTCCTGGCCGATCCCGGTGCCCATGGCGGTGATCAGGGTCCTAATCTCGTCGTTGGCCAGCATCTTGTCCAGCCGGGTCTTTTCCACGTTCAGGATCTTGCCCTTGAGCGGCAGGATGGCCTGGAACTTCCGGTCCCGGCCCTGCTTGGCCGAGCCGCCGGCCGAATCGCCCTCCACGATGTATATCTCGCACATAGTGGGGTCGTCCAGGGAGCAGTCGGCCAGCTTGCCGGGCAGGCCGGAGGTCTCCAGCGCGTTTTTCCGCCGCACCAGGTCCCGGGCCTTGCGGGCCGCCTCCCGGGAGCGGGCCGACAGGATGCCCTTTTCGCAGATTTTGTTGGCCAGGGTGGAGTTCTCCTCAAAGAACACCGTCAGCTCCTGCCCCACTAAGGACTCAACAATTCCCTTAACTTCCGAGTTTCCCAACTTCGTTTTCGTCTGGCCCTCGAACTGGGGCTGTTTGACCTTGACCGAAACCACCGCGGTCAGGCCCTCCCGGGCGTCGTCGCCGGACAGGGTGAAGTCGTCCTTCTTAAGCAGGTTGTTCTTCTTGACATAGTCGTTTATCACCCGGGTCAGGGCCGACTTGAAGCCGATCAGGTGGGTGCCGCCCTCCACCGTGTTGATGTTGTTGCAGAAGGAATAGATGTTGTCGTCGTAGCTGTCGTTGTACTGCAGGGCCACCTCCACCTGCACCCCGTCGCCCTCCTTGGACACGTAGATCGGTTTGTGGATGGGGGTCTTGTTCTCGTCCAGGTATTTTACGAAGGAGACGATGCCCCCGTCGAACTTGAAGTTGTGGGACTTGCCGGAGCGCTCGTCCAGGATGTCGATGGCCAGGCCCTTGTTGAGAAAGGCCAGCTCCCTTAAGCGGCCCGACAGGGTGTCGAAGCTGTAGGCCGTGGCCTTGAATATCTGCTTGTCGGCCAGAAAAGTGACCGTGGTTCCTGTCTTGGCTGTCTTGCCGATGGTCTTCAGCGGGTATTGGGTTATGCCCCTCTCGTAGCGCTGCTGGTAGACCTTGCCGTCGCGCTGAACCTCTACCTCCAGCCATTCGGACAGTGCGTTGACCACGCTGACCCCCACCCCATGCAGTCCGCCAGAGATGGTGTAGGCCTTGTTGTCGAACTTGCCACCGGCGTGCAGGATGGTCATGGCCACCTCCACTCCCGGTTTTTTCTCGGTGGGGTGGATGTCCACCGGGATGCCCCGGCCGTTGTCGGTCACCGCCACCGAGCCGTCCTTGCGCACCGTCACCGTCACGTGGTCGCAGGCCCCGGCCATGTGCTCGTCCACCGCATTGTCCACCACCTCGTATACCAGGTGGTGCAGGCCCCGGGTGCTGGTGTCCCCGATGTACATGGCCGGCCGCCGCCGTACCGCTTCCAGGCCTTTAAGAACTGTGATCTTCTCGCTGCCGTAAGACTCTGCCATATATCCCCTCTTTAATGTTGGGGCAATTCATGAATTGCCCTTACTGTTTCTTACTCGTGATTCTAGTGATTTATTCCGGCAATTGTATCACTATGGTATGACAATTGTTTTTTTAACCATGCTTCTATTTCACATCCCCCACCTTGAAGACTATCTCCTTGATGATCTCCCGACCCAGCATCTTGTTCAGCTTGTCCTTGATCTGGATCCGCATGAAAGTGCACTCCTGGACCCAGGCTGGGTTCTGGGCCAGCACCGTCATCCTGCCCCGGTAGACAGTGTCGGCTTTGGTCCTGGCCGCCATCTTGGGACCCACCACTTCCGCCCAGATCAGCAGGGCCTGGCCCTCGTCCACCTTCTTGTCAATCTCCAGGTTCTTCAGGAGCCGGTCCAGGATGGGGCCTACCGATTCCGGTTTGGTTGGATGAGCCATTTAGCACCGCCGTTATTAAAACTATAAAGAAACCATGAATGCAGGAATATTGATCCGCTAAATCTGCGGGAATCTGCGTCCCATAATGGTCAGGTATTGTTTCAATAGAAATTCACCGAATGCTCCGCCAGTTTTCCCTGCTGGTATACGAACTTGGCCGAGAACACCCCGGGTTTGTCCAGCCAGGGCAGAAATATGTGGTCGCCCTCCCACAGGTCCAGCTTGGTCAGCTCCGGGTCATTGAGCCAACTTAGGTGGCCTTCCTCGGTCTCGGAGAGAGAACCTTGGATGTCCTCGGCCACGAACACGAAGACATACCAGTCGTCGTTCTCATCGAAAGAGGGAAAGGTCAAAAAGCCCTTGAGCGCCGGTTTGCTGATCAGGAGTCCGCTCTCTTCTTTGACCTCCCGGATCACGCATTCCTCCGGAGTCTCGCCGGGGTGGAACTTACCTCCCAGCCCGTTCCATTTGCCGAAATGCATGTCGCCGGCCCGCTTGATGCGGTGCATCATCAGGGTCTGGCCGTTGCGCCGGAGGTAACACAGGGTGGCTAGTTTCATTTTACATGACAGAAAAGTAGTAATGTATTAAAGAAGTAAGGTATAATATTTTCGCGATTTTTCGTGTCTTTCGTGCCTGCGCGCTGAAGCGCTACGGCGCGCAAGCGTGGGAAAGGTAATCCCCGGTTCACTCCGCTATGACCCGCCCGGCTTCTATCCTGAATTTCTTAAAGCCTTCCTGCTTGGATACCTCTTGGTCCTTAGCGGTGGCGATGAACACCTGGTATCCCGGGTCCAGCTGGTCCACTAAGAACCCGCCCCGTTCCCGGTCCAGCTCGGCGAATATCTCGTCCAACAAGAGGATCGGTTTTTCCTTCAGCTGCACGGCCAGCATCTCGGCCTCGGCCAGCTTTAGGCTGATGGCGGCGGTGCGCTGCTGGCCCTGAGAGCCGAAACTGCGGATGCTGCTGCCGCCGATGGAGATCTCCAGATCGTCCCGGTGGGGGCCGAACATGGTGATGCCCCGCCGCCGCTCGAACTCGTAGTTGACGGCCAGGGCCTTGGCAAAGGCCTGTTCCACCGGCTCGTCCGGTTCGCTCTTGAACGAAAGCTTGTAACGCAGGCCCAGCCGCTCCCGGCCCCCGGCAATACCCAGGTACCGGCTGCCGGCCGATTCCTTGAGGTCGTCTATCACCTGGATCCGCTTGTTGATTATCCTTGATCCGCAGGCCACCAGCTGCTGGTTCCAGGCCTCCAGCGAAGCCACCTGGCCCCGCCCCTCGCGGATGTCGAACAGCAGGCGGTTGCGCTGATGCAGCAGCCTCCGGTATTCCTGGAGGTCGGCCAGATAATTGCGGGAAAGCTGGGAGATGGCCAGGTCCATGAAGCGCCGCCGCACCCCGGGGCCGTCCTTGCACAGTTCGTCGTCTTCGGGCGAAAGGCTTACCACCGGAAGCCGGCCAATCAGTTCAGAAAGTTTCAACTGCAACTCGCCGTTGATCTTGCAACGCTTTTCCACTTTGTTGAAAGCGGATTCCACCATCATCTCGCCCCGCTGGGTCTGCATCTGCCCTTCCAGCCGGAACATGTCGTCGGATAAGCGGATCAGGTTCTCATCCTCGGCCGATTCCCTCATCGAGCGGCCGATGCACAAATAATAGATCCCTTCCAACAGATTGGTTTTGCCCGAACCATTAGAACCGTAGAACAAGTTCTTGCTTTCGGAAAATTCCGCAGCAAAGGTCTGTAAATTCCTGAACCCACTGCCCTTAAAAGACTTAAGATACATAATTTTTTGGATTTTTGGATTTTTAAGTTAAAACACTATTTGGTGTATTATATTAGTAATTATACCACAATATATGGTAAGAATGCAACGGTTTTTTATATTATTTTTACATTGTATGTCTATGTATTGCAATGAGTTTAATGGTGTTTGTTTCGGAAAAATGGAAAAACTTGTATTTGGGAAAGAAAATCTTTAAAAATGAAAAATCCCGATAGAATACTCTATCGGGATTTTTCATAACCTTAATGGTGGAAAACTAAAACCGACCGGGGCACGCCTCGTCCCTACAATTATAACCCAAACAACAATGACCAAATCACTTCTTGTCCGACGAAGCATTTGCGCAGTAGGAATCATCTATTCCCAATCTTATGGTGGGCGGTACAGGATTCGAACCTGTGACCTCTGGTATGTGAGACCAGCGCTCTAACCAACTGAGCTAACCGCCCTACTCCAACGCATTGCTACGCCATCACTTCGTCAGTGATATATATGGTCTTCTCAGTGCAGGCCTGAGAATGACCCCGTGCTTTGCTTCCGAAGGACGCCCGACTTTATCCTCCCCACTTAAAATTGTCCTGAGCCATTCGTCATGCTCACGGTTAACCCTGCCGAAGGATTCACGAAAAGAAATCGGCATGTTTCGTGTTTTTCTTACCTGCACGCTGAAGTGTTATAGCACGTAAAAGTGGGCAAGCCGTTACAACGCCTTAAGTATACCAAAAAATAAAAATGTATTCAAGTTTTTTGTTGGGAGTTCCATTCTCAGATCATTCTTACGCCAGGATCTCTTTTATCTTCTCCAGCACATCCGGCATTTCGTGTTTTATCAATTCCAGTGTCCTGGCATAATCGTCCAGCGTTCCGCCGATGGGATCTGCCACTCCGTCCACCGAGAGCAGGTCCACCTGGGCTTTGGAGAAAAGTTTTCTGGCATCCTGCCGGTGACTTTCCTCCAAGGCGATGATGATATCGGACTGTTTTATCAAACTATCTGTCAGGGTCCGGGAGTGATGGCCGGACAGGTCGAAGCCGCATTTCCTGGCCGTCTCCTGCCCCTTGTCCGTGGCCGGCATACCCGGCAAAGCCCTGGTGCCGCAGGAGCGGATGGTTACCCTGTCCCTCCATTGTTTGGGGAGAATGTGCTTGAGATATCCCTCCGCCATGGGGCTGCGGCAGGTGTTGCCGGTGCAGACGAACAGCACCTCAACCTTGTCCTGCTTTACCGGCAGCTGCAGCAGCTCTGATAGTTCCTGCCGGCCGATGTCTCCCCGGCGAAGTATCACCGGATGCTCCCGGGACAGGTCCAGCACCGTGGAGGGACGGCAACGGGGCAAAACCCCGCCGTCCAGCAACAGGTCCACTGGATCGTTGAATGATTCCATCACCTGCTCAGCATTACAGGATTCCTGAGCCCCGCTGGCATTGGCGCTGGTGGTGGCCAGCGGGCAGTCCAACTGGTCCAGAATGGCCTGGAGCGCCTGGTGCCCTGGGATCCTGATGCCGATGGTGCCGTTTTTGTCCAATCCCCATTTTTTGACCCGGTCCGAAGCGGAGAACACCATGGTCAGCGGGCCCGGCCAATAAGCATCGATAAGTTTCCCGGCATATTCCGGGTACTGCCGAACGATTCCGGTAAGCTCCTTTGGATCTTTGATAAACAGGATCAGCGGTTTGGAAAAGTTGCGCCCCTTAAGCCGGTAGACCTTTTTAACCGCCTGTGGCCGGTCGGCCCGGCAGCCCAGGCCATAGACCGTATCGGTGGGAAAGGCCATCACCTCTCCACGGTTCAGGACCTCCACGGCCTGGGCTGCGGTCTCGGAAAGGCCGGAGCCGTCTTGATCCAGTTTGATCAAATGTCCCTTGGCTTGGCGGAAAATGTTTCTCATTTGGCTTTGTCCCCGGCCTTGGCGCTTATTTCCTTGAGCTGTTTTTTCAATAATTGCCGTTTGATCGGGCTGAGATGATCTATGAAAAGCACTCCGTTAAGATGGTCCATCTCGTGCAGGTACACCCGGGCCAAAAAGTCGGAAGCCTCCATTTCCATGGGGTTGCCGTCCCGGTCCAGGCCGGTGACGGTCACGTTCCGGGACCGGGATACTTCGGCGTACATCCCGGGAAAGCTCAAGCACCCCTCCTGATAGACCACCTTGCCGTCGGAGACCTGAAGCTTGGGGTTGATCAGGATCAGAGGCTTGGTATGTTTTGAGTCCAAAGCCGGCAGGTTGATTATGCACAGTGCCATCGACTGGCCCACCTGGGGCGCAGCCAGGCCCAGCCCTTTGGCCGAAGCCAGCGATTCGATCATCTGATCGGCCAAAGAGATCAGCCGGCCGTCGATGTTCTTCACCGGCTCGGCCTTTTGCCTCAGCACCGGGTCGCCGTAGACCCTGATGGGCAGTATTTTTTGTTTGGTTGCTGGCATCTCTCTTATGCCCCTAAGACACGAAGACACTAACTTGTTGATCGTTATTTGTTGATTGGTAATTGGTATTTGTGTCTTGGTGCCTTGGTGGCAAAATTACTTTTCCAGTTTGACCGAGACCGTGGATTTTTGCACTTCGATCTTGACGTTCTCGTCGATTTTGACCACCACCATGTTCCGGGCGTCGTCCACTCCCACTACTGTGCCGTGGATCCCGCCGGCGGCGATGACCTTGTCACCCTTCTGCAGGCCCTTCAGCATCTGGGCGTGTTTTTTCTGCTGGCGCTGCTGGGGAAGGATCAGCAGGACGTAGATGATGACGAACATGATGACGATGGGCAGCAGGCCCAGCAAACCACCGCCGCTCTGCTGTCCGCCAGCCGGGGCCCCCGGCTGGCCCATGGCAAATGCTATTCCGAACAAAGTGTTTCTCCTTTTATTGTTATGGTATATGGTGTAACTATCGACGGTTTAACAAATATGCCTTTGTCTTGTATTGGAGAATGATCCTTCGGCTTGCCGCACCTGATGCTCTGCTCAGGATGACATTGCCCAATGGTTATTTATTTTTCAGCGATTTCGGACCGAAGGAATCCGGCAGCAGTTCTTTTAGTCTCCGTGTTTTGACCCGCCCCTTGGCCCCGGCCATGATCACTTCCATCTCCGGGGCAAACTCGTTAAGCACCTGGCGGCAGGCCCCGCAGGGCGCGGTAGGTTCCGGGGAGTCGGAGACGATTGCTATGGCGGTAAAGTTTCTCTCCCTCCTCCCCACCGCCTGGAACACGGCATTGCGCTCGGCGCAGCAGGTCAACCCGTAGGAGGCGTTCTCCACGTTGCACCCGGTATAGACCTTGCCGCTCTTTGCCAGCAGGGCCGCGCCCACTTTAAACTTGGAATAAGGAGCATAGGCCTTGGCCTTGGCCTTCTGGGCAGCCTTGATCAAGTCGTTAGAAGTTAGGGTATAGGGTTTAGGCATTTTTTATACTCTCCATCAGTGCTCGCAGCATCTTGCTGACTTCAATCACCAAGCCTTGGGCTTTCTCATATTTTTCTTGAGAACAATAATTTAAATCTTTGGACAGAAGAAGCTGGGTTTCCAACTCGGCCACCGAGCCATAGGCAATGGAAAGGAATTGTATATATTCGCCCCGGTGCTGTCTGTTATAACCTTCCGAAATATTGGAGGGAATTGATACAGCACACCTTCTTAATTGATTTATCAAACCATACTGCTCGCTCTTTGGATATGTCTTGGTGGTCTCATATACCAAAAGGCACAAAGCGTATGACTTTTGCCAGACTATCAAATCCTTATAACTTTTACCCATACTAACTTCTATCCCCTAAACCCTAACAGCTATATTGTGATCTGTTTTAAGAAGCTCGTTCCCTGGCCGGTGCCAGTGATGCCGAAGACCCCGGCCAAAGTGGCCGCGATGTCAGCAAAGCTTTCCCGGGTTCCCAAGTCAACCCCGCTTTTGACCCCCGGGCTGTGGACTAACAGCGGCGTGTATTCCCGGGAGTGGTCAGTGGAAGGCGTGGTGGGGTCGTTGCCGTGGTCGGCGGTAATCAGGAGCAGATCGTCTCCGGTCAAGGCCTTCAGCAGCTCTGGCAGCCAGGCGTCGAATTCCTGCAAGCCTTGATAGAAGCCCTGGACATCGTTGCGGTGGCCCCAGCTCATGTCAAAGTCCACCAGGTTGGCCATCAGCAGGCCTTGTTTTAGGCCGGGCAGGGCTTCCAGGATCTTTTGCATTCCGTCCCGGTTGTCGTCGGTGTGGATGCTTTGGCTCAGGCCCTGGCCGGCGAACAGGTCGCGGATCTTGCCCACCCCGATCACCTGCAGGCCGCTGTTCTTTAGATGGTCCAGCACCGTGGGCTGGGGCGGCTTCAGGGAAAAATCCTTGCGGTGTCCTCCCACCCTTTGATAGTTTCCGGATGTTCCAATGAACGGCCGGGCGATCACCCTCCCCAGCGCGTGTTCACCGGTCAGGATGTCCCTGGCCTTTTGGCACCAGTCGTAAAGCTGCTCCAGGGGAACGATGTCCTCGTGACAGGCTATCTGGAACACGCTGTCGGCAGAGGTGTAGACTATGGGGAACCCTGTTTTGACCTGCCGGTCCCCCAGTTCCCTGATGATCTCGGTGCCGGAGGCCACTTTGTTGGCCAAAATGTCCCGGCCGATGGCTTTTTTGAAAGGTTCGATGATCTCCGGCGGAAATCCCTGCGGATAGGTGGGCAATGGCTTTTCGGTCACCAGCCCCGCTATCTCCCAGTGCCCGAAGGTGGAATCCTTGCCCTTGGAACGCTCGGCCAGTTTGCCCCAGCAGCCTGCGGCCTGATCGTTCCTGGGAACCCCGGAGATATCTATGATGTTCCCCAGCCCCAGGTACTGCAGGTTGGACAGGGCCAGCCCGCCGGGCACGGCCCGGGAAAGGTTGCCCAGGGTGTTGCTTCCCCGGTCGCCGAAATCGGCGGCATCGGGAAGTTCGCCCGCCCCGCATCCGTCCAGTATTATCAGGATCGCCCTTTTCATGAACTTTAATTATCTCATATTTTTTGCCGGTTGTAAATAGCAAAACGCCCCCCGCCAAAGGCGGGGGGCGTTTCAATTACTCCTTGGATTACCGTGAGAAGTTCCAGCTGATGTCGTCCGAGGGAATGTTCCAGCCCGGAACTCCGGCTTCGCCGCCGATATTGTTGCCGTTGCCGTCCAGCATCAATCCGGCATTATCCTTGAGCTGACGGTTCAGGTATAACCTGTAGTTTCCCGATCCCACCGGAGCGTTCTCCAGGGTAAAGCGTACCTGCCTGGCCGATATGTCGCTCGGCTGGGCATAGATCCGGCCGGAGATGGCCCCGGTTATGGTGCCGCCGCTGGTCTTGTACACTATGATGTTGCCGGCAGTGGCCGTGACCATGTCCAGGCTGTCATTGAAGGCGATGATCATCTCGGTGGTAGTCAGGTTGGGGTTGCCTGTCAATTTAAGCGGTGTATAGTCACCGGGGGCCACACCAGAAGTGCGGAAGGGCCAGACCGCGTTGGGGATGTTGGCCACATAGCCGTAATTCATCCACACCGCTTTGTTAGAAGGGTTGCTGGTATCCTTTAAGTTGTTAAGGTTAACGTTGACCGTGTATGGCGCGTTGGAGACCAGTATAGAATCGGCCCCGGTGGTCCGGAAATAGAGATACCATGAGCTGCCCGTCCAGTTGGTTCCGTCTGACTTCAGGGCTATGCTCCTCCCGGTGCTGTCCTTGACGCTGAAATTGGTCCGGACCAGGTTGGAGTCCATGTCGTTGGCGTCAAATCTGCAGTAGAACTGGGGATAGATGGGGTTTACGGAACCACCGTAAGGAGATCCATCCGTCAGGGCAGGGTGAATGATGTCCGGGGCCGGGGTGGCGGGTGCTCCCACCCGGACATAATACCTCATATTATCATAGGGCACGCCGTCGCCCTGGCCGTTTCCGTTGCCGTCGATATAGCCGCCGCCCGGGGATTGCAGCCCGGTGGTCAGGGTAATATTGACCCAAGCTGCCACGGAGCTCCAAGTACCGTAGATCACCGCTTTTTTCAGCTCGGGGTAGTATGTTATGGAGCTGTCCTGGATGCCGTCAACCTTGATGTTGGTAAAGTTGACGGTGCCGGCGTTCATGTTAACCGGGAAGGTTATGATGATCTGAGCCTGCACTCCGGCAGTACCGCCGTCCAGGTCGTTGAGCGGGTTGCCCAAACCGGGGGTGATGGTCACTGCTCCGGAGTTGATCAGGTTGGAGGCGGATACCCCCATGGCGGCATCGGTCACCGGCTCAAAGGGATTGTCCTTTTTGCCGCAGCCGACCACGGCCAGCACCAGGACCAGAAGCAGGGCCGATCCCTTCAGAAATTTTCCTATATTCATCTTTTTCTCCTCTTTAAATTTTTGTTCTTAGAATTTGAAGACGGCCGAAAGCTTCCAGTCGGTCATGTCGGTCAGCTGGGAAAAGCCCATCAGGTCTATCTGCAGGTTTTCGCTAATCTTCCAGCCGGCCCCGTAACTGTAGTTGACGTAGGCCTCGGAATAATTGCCGCTGTAGGAAACGCCGTTGTAACTGTTGTAGTTGGCCGGGATGGTCTCGGTGGTGTCGCCCACCCCGTTGATGTTGGTGACCTTGTTGGGAACGAACTCGTAGTGGTAGGTCTCTGCCCCGTCGTAGAAGTTAAAGCTGGGGGAGGCGCCCAACCGGAAGACGAAGGGCTTGGTGATGTGGAACTCCACCCCCACCGGGGCGTGTATCACCTTGGCGGATTGGGTGTATACATGTAAATATTTGTAGCTGCCGGTGGTGATGGTGGTATAGTCGTTGAACAACATCGGATTGCCGTCATTGTAAACTATCACTTCGCTGTACTGGCTGGTGTATTCCATACTGTAATCCCTGGTCCCCGTGCCTAACCCCAGGCCCAGGGCCAGTTCCACCTTGTCGCCCAGCTTGGCGGTGGTCTTGCTGCCCAGCATTAATTCCATATTGTGGTTATCCTGGAACACCGGGTCGCTGGCTCTGGTCCGGGTGGTGACGGTGCTGTTCAGGCCGGTGGGCAGCATGAAGGCGTCGTTCCGGAGGTATTCGCTGGTGATGAACCCGTCGGCCCGCTCGCCGCTGAGGGTGGAGAACATCAGGTCGGTGCGGGTCTTGATCCTGTCATTCCATTTGTAGACCATGGAGCCCCGCAGGTTGATCTCCAGCCCCACATGGTCGTTGGGGATGATGTCCATCAGAGCAGTGCTGTCGATGGAGCTGCCGTTGGCCGTGGCCACCGAAGGATTGTAGGTGGCGCTGGTGTAGGTCAGGGTGTCATAGCGGTTGGCCAGGTAGACGTTGATGCCGCCGGCCAGACCCAGGTCTATCTGGTCGCCCATCGGCATCCAGTAGCTAAGAGCCCCGCCGTTGACGCTCCGGTCAACCTGCTGCAGGTAGGCGCTGCTGATGGTTATGTCGCTGGTCACCCGGTTCAGCACTAGGTCGGTGACCGCTTGGTGCTGTTCGAAGTTATTGCCCCAGGGGCGGGACATGTCGTTCTCCCCTTGGTGGTATAACAGCACTCCCAGCTTGCCCGGCCCCATGTCGCGGCCGAAGCCCAGCCAAAAGTGGGTTTCGCTGAACCTGTCCTGGTCGCTGTCGGTCCGTTCGGTGACGGTGCGCTGGTCGTAGGTGCCGTTGGCGTCTACGTCCACGTAGTTGCTGCTGCTGACCATCTGGGTGTCGATATAATTATAATGATACTTGTCATACAGCAATCCGGCATGGCCGAAGTCCATTACCTTGCCCGAACCACCAAGCAGGTAGTAGCCGTCGCTGTTGTTGTTAAAAATCTCATCCTGCTTGTAGACCTGATTGGAAAGGTTGGTGTACAAGCGGTAGCCCTCGATGGACGAAAGACGAGCGGGATCCAACATCAGATCCAGGTCGTCCTCCAGCAGGTTGGCGGTCGAGGCGCTGCGGAATGATTCGGACCAGGGGTTAGACCACCAGGCCAGCCCTTCTGCGGCAAAGACATTGCCCGTAAGGACTGCCAGCATCAGGATAAGCACTATTGCTTTTGCTCTCATTTTTTCCTCCAGTTTGTTAATTGGTTGGTTTTGATAAACATAGTTGGTAGTAGTTCACTAATAAACTGGTTACGGCTCACCTCCTTCTCTATATAATATATCTATTTACAAACAATTACCATATATATTGTATATGATATTAAAAAGTTTTCCCATTGTCAAGGATAAAAATTGTTTTTTTTAAACTTTTTCGCTTCCGGTTGGCATAAAACCATTCCGACGGCAAATTTTGGGCCTGGGATAAATATCTATTGACTAAATTTACGCAGGTGGTATAATTATTAATGGGGTCAGTATACAAGTAATATTTTTATTAGGAATCCATGAAACCACTTGTAGTGAGTGTGCGTTGCGCTGAGCCTGCCGAAGTGCCGAACTATGAACACTTAACTGTAAAAACCCTATCGATTCCTGCGTTCCTGCTTGTCCGCCGCAGCCGCAGCGAAGGCAGAGCTTCCTTATAGAATAAATCCATTTGTCTTCGGCTGTTATGCAATTAATTAAGTGCTCTGGTTAATAAGACTGCTTATGAACAAAAAAGCCTTCATTCTTATACTGCTGGGCCTGGTTTGGGCCGGGTCTTTGGCCTGGTTCGGCTTGGGCCGGATCGGCTGCCAGCCGGCCGGGCTTAAGAACAGGCCCCGGGCCGTGGCCGGGTCCGAACAATGGCAAGGCATCTATTACCAGGACCAGAAGATAGGCTACTCGGTCACCATGACCAGAGTGCTTACGGAAGGCGGCCAGGCCGTATCCAATAAGTCGCTGATGCGCCTGCCGCTGATGGGCGAGGTCCGCCAGGTGGCCACCACTTTGAACTACGACCTAGACAAGGATTACCGGCTGACCGGCTTTGAATTCAAGATGGGCGGGGCGGCCGAGATCTCGGTTAAGGGCCGGGTAATGGGGAAGCGTCTGGGACTGGAGATAATTTCCAACGGACAGAGCCAGAATACGGAGATGGACATCCCCGGCAACATCACCATGCCCGAGGCCCTGGAGCCGATGCTGATCGGCAAGAGCCTGGTCCCCGGCAAGGAATACGGCTTCTCGGTATTTGACCCGGCTTCCATGGCGGTGGTGCCCCTGACGGTGATGGTGATCGGCTCCGACTCCCTGCGGCTGGATGACCTGTGGACGCCGGCAGTAAAGCTGGAGGTCAGCTTCTCCGGCTCCAAGAGCCTGGCCTGGGTGGACAGTTTGGGCCAGACCCTTAAGGAGGAAGGCCCGCTGGGGATCACCTTGCTCCGCCAGACCAGGGAGCAGGCCCTGTTACTGCCGGAAGATTTTCCCGGGATGGACATGCTGGGCAGCATTGCGGTGCCGGTGCTTAAAGGGGAACTGCCCAAGCCAAGAGAGACCGAACGGATGGTGATCGCGGTCTCGGGGTTGGACCTGAAAGGCCTGGACGTTTCCGGGGGACGGCAGACGGTGACCGACAGCCTGAAGCAGGTGGTGCAGATCACCCGGGAACAGACTCCCGAACTTCAAACGGTAAACAGTAAACAGTCCGAAATGGCCGAGTTTTTAAAGCCCACGGTGCTGATCCAATCGCAGGACCCGGAGATAAAGAAGCTGGCCCAAAGCCTGGTAAAGGAAAAAAAGAGCGACTGGGACAAGACCCTGGCTTTGGAAAAGTGGGTGTTTGAGAACCTGGAGAAGAGCATGACCATCAGCCTGCCCTCGGCGGTGGAGGTGCTGCAGTCACGGCGGGGCGACTGCAACGAACACGCCACATTATTTGCGGCCCTGGCCCGGGCCGCCGGACTGCCCTGCAAGATCTCCCTGGGAGTGGTCTATCTGGACGGCAAGTTCTACTACCACGCCTGGAACTCGGTTTACTGCGGAAAGTGGATCGAGCTGGACCCCACCTTCGGACAGGCCCCGGCCGACGCCGCCCGCCTGCGATTGGTGGAGGGCGACCTCAGCCAGCAGACCCGTTTGCTTTCCGCCTTCGGCAACCTTAAAATTGAGATATTGGAACACCGGCCATGAACCAGGGAATAGAACTTAAGAACCTGAGCAAATCGTACGGTGCCAAGCTGGCGGTCAACGGCATCAGCCTGTCCATCGGGCCGGGCGAGATCTTCGGCCTGCTGGGGCCCAACGGGGCCGGCAAGACCACCACCCTCAAGATGCTGGCCGGGATCTTAAGGCCGGACTCCGGCGCCCGGTCCATCTGCGGCTTTGATGTGGAGCAGGAACCCTTGAAGGCCAAGCAGTGCCTGGGTTTCATCCCCGACGACCCCTTCATTTATGAGAAGCTCTCCGGGAGGGAATTTTTGCACCTGGTGGCCCGGCTTTACGGCTGTTCTAATCAAGGCCTGGAACAGCGGGTGGAGGAGCTGATAGACAGGTTCGAGGCCCGGGAGTGGATAGACCGCCGGGCCGAGAGCTATTCCCACGGCATGCGCCAGAAGACGGTGCTGGCCGCCACCCTGCTCCACCAGCCGAAAGTATACCTGATAGACGAACCTTTGGTGGGACTGGACCCGGCCAGCATCATATTGGTGAAAAGGATCTTTCAGGAGGAGGCCCAAAAGGGCTGCGCCCTGCTGGTCTCCACCCACACTTTGAGCCTGGCCGAATCCACCTGCCACCGGATCGGCATCATCGCCAGCGGAAAACTGGCGGCCCTGGGCACCCTGGAAGAACTGCGGGAGCTGTCCCAGCACCGGCACCAGGACCTGGAGAGCCTGTACCTGGAATTCACCCGGAACCCGGGGAATTAGCCACAAAAAAGCACAGAATTCACAAAAATAAAGAACCACTATTTTTATAATATAATTTGTGTTTTATGTGCCCATTCGACTTTGCTCCGGGCAGGCTTTTTGTGACTAAATACTGGACTTTGGCAAAATCAGGCA
>DHVS01000031.1 GCA_002412795.1 bacterium UBP2_UBA5202
GGTGTCATCCCAGGTCGTATTCAAAGGGCAAGAAGGTGCCCCCAATAAAAAGCCCGTAAAATGATGCTTTTTTCTTTCTAATCAGGGTATTTCTTAAGTATGGCAAGAATATAAGAGGATAGAACATTGAAGATAAACCTGACCATCATATTCTCCATCCTGCTGGCGGCAGGCGTGATGGCGTTGGGATTTACCTCCTGGCAGGCATACCAGGAGCGGCAGCGCCTTCATATCGATCTGGAACGCCGGGCTGTTTTGCTGGGTGAAAGCATCAGCGGCGGCCTGGTTGCCCAGTTGGAGAAGGGGCGGATCAAACCGGTCCAGAGGATAATCGACCGGGTCAGCCAGAGTTCTTCCCGGCTGGGCGGACTGGCGGTCTATGATTTCAGGGACAGCCTGGTGGCGATGACGGATGGGTTTCTGCCGTATCTTTCGGTATTTGCGGATTTTCGGAGCCGGGAGCACGGGGGGGACAGTCTGGTTGCGTCATTTGAACGAAGCGCCGGCAGGCGTTTGTACCTTTTCCGGCGGGATCTATCGGGAGATTCCCTGAGGGTCGGCACTTTGGCCGCCGTTTATGACGCCGCCTATATCGACCGGCAGATAACGGGCATTTGGAAAAGCAGTTTCATCCGGTGGTTCGTGCAGGCACTGGTGATTGCCATGGTAACGTTGCTGGTGATCCGCTGGAGCATTCTGCGTCCCCTGGGTGTCATGGCCGCCTGGATGCGGGACATCAGGACCAGCGGCAAGTCGCGCCGCCTTCCTCCGCCGGCATTTTTTGAGCCGCTGAAGAAAGAGGTTGACCAGATGGTCGATACCATAGCGGAGGCCAGGGCCACGGCTACGGAGGAAGCCAAACTGCGGGCCACCGCCGAGGCGATATGGACTCCGGAACGCCTCAAAGAGGAGGTACGGCAGCTGCTTGACGGCCGGATATTGGTGGCCGTGTCCAACCGCGAGCCTTATATGCACGTCCACCGGGGCAATGCGGTCGATTGCATAGTCCCGGCCAGCGGGCTGGTTACGGCCATGGAACCGGTGCTCAAGGCCTGCGGAGGCATCTGGGTGGCGGCAGGCATGGGCGATGCCGACCGGGAAACGGTTGATGAAAAAAATGAGATACGGGTGCCGCCCGATGATCCCCGGTATACCCTTCGCAGAGTATGGATGTCCAAGGAGGAGGAGGAAGGCTTCTATTATGGCTTCTCCAACGAAGGCCTGTGGCCCCTTTGTCATGTGGCCCATGCCCGTCCAACCTTCCGGATCGAAGACTGGCGTTACTACCAGGAGATAAACAGCCGGTTTGCCGATGCGGTAATCGAGGAGGTCAGCGGCCTGGAGAAGCCCTTGATACTGGTTCAGGATTACCATTTTGCCCTGCTGCCCCGCCTGATCAAGGAGCGGCGACCCGATGCCTTGGTGGCGGTCTTTTGGCACATACCCTGGCCCAACCCGGAATCTTTCGGGATCTGCCCCTGGCAGAAGGAACTTCTGTATGGAATGCTGGGTGCTGATATGATAGGTTTCCATACCCAGTACCACTGCAATAACTTCATGGAAACGGTTGACCGGGCATTGGAGTCGCAGATAACCTGGGAGCATTTTTCGGTAAGAATTGCCGGTCACACCACCCTGGTGAAGCCCTTTCCCATCAGCATTGCCTTTACCCCGCGGGATCTGGAAGCGGCCGGCACACCGTCCCCGGCCGGGGAACTCCTTAAGGAATACGGCATCAAGGCGGATTTCATCGGAGTCGGGGTCGACCGCATAGATTACACCAAGGGCATCGTCGAACGTTTTCTGGCCATTGAACGCTTTCTGGAGCGTTATCCCGCCTATCAGGGAAAGTTCACCTTCGTGGAACTGGGCGCCCCCAGCCGTACCCATATCAAACGCTATGCCGATGTAACTAGCGAAGTGGAGGCGGCGGCCGAACGGATAAACTGGAGGTTCAAGACCAAGGAATGGAAGCCGATCCTCTTCCTGAAAAAACATCACAGCCATCAGGATATCCAGCCGTGGTACCGGGCCGCCCAACTGTGCCTGGTTACTTCGCTTCACGACGGCATGAACCTAGTTGCCAAAGAATTCATCGCCTCGCGCGGGACCAATGACGGAGTCCTGATTCTGAGCCGTTTTGCCGGGGCCGCCAGGGAACTGCGGGACGCGCTGATAGTCAATCCCTATGACGTCGAACAGACGGCCGAAGCCATACGGTTTGCACTGGAGATGCCACCCGCCGAACAGCAGGAAAGGATGCAGCGGATGAGGCAACAGCTGGTCTCGCATAACATCTATCTATGGGCCGCCGACCTGATAAGGGAGCTTTCCTTCATCCGTCTTTCGGCCAAACCAGGGGCCGAAAAAATTGCTACGGAGGATAATCCGCTATGACAAACCAGCAAATCAAACCTTTTGAATTTATGACCTCGTCCTCGCTGGTCACGGTCACCGACCGCCGGGCGTCCGATGCAAGGGAATTGCTGGCCGGTATCAGGGAAGTACCGGGTTCGTCAATTTACCATCACAGCCATCAGGCCTACCGGGAGTGGCAGATGTTTGACCGGCCCCCGATCCATGATTTCGGGTATTGGACCGGCGAGGTGCTTCGGGAAAGGAGTTTGGGCGAGAAACTGACCGCCATCGATCCCACCCAATATAATTATATCAGGGGTTTTCGTCAGGAGCTGATCAATATCATCGAGCAACATTTGGCTGATGGACCAGCTCTCAACCGTTGTCCGCCGGGCATCGAATTCACGTTCTGCCAGTCAATTTCGTTAATAAACACCACCGGGTTACTGGCCGGCGACATTGACGAGTTTGTCACCGCTTTGGGCCGGATCACCAACCGCAGCCTCTATTATCATCTTTTTGAAGCCAGGTTGAGGCTGGGGAAATCAGACAATGATTTTTCCATCTGGTTCCGGGATCAGCTGGGCAAACCCGAACTGGCCGCACAGATCAGCCGGCTCGATATTTCAGTCTATAGCTTGAATCAGATCCGGGCCCGCCTGTTCGCGATCCTGGGACAGCATCAGGGAATTTCCGCCCTGGAGCTGGTGCGCCGGGTGGCACAATTGCCGGTTGACATGGTAGAATCCCTGCTGACCGAGATCCTGACCCTTCCGGTAAGAACCGCCACCAGGTTTTGGGGAAAGAGTCCCAAGACTCTGGCCCACGCCTTGACGAAGAACATTAAACGCAATAGGAGGGCACGTAAATCAAATGGCTCTGGCACAGCTTGAAGATTATTGTGAGGTGATTGGCGGAGCCGAGCTGGAAGAAATTAAACAGCTGGCCCGCCGCCTCCAGGGGGCCCGGATGGCCCATGTCAACTCCACCTCGGTTGGGGGAGGAGTGGCTGAGATTTTGCATCGGATGGTACCGCTGCTGGGTGAGCTGGGCATAAAAGCGCGCTGGGACGTCATCAAGGGCGGAGATGATTTCTTCAACGTGACCAAACTTTTTCACAATGCCCTGCATGGCAAAGCCGAGGAGATAACCGAAGATATGTACCAGATATTCCTCGACTACAACCGGCGCAATGCCCAGGAACTTGATTTCAGCGATTGCGACTGTGTTTTCATCCATGATCCCCAGCCTGTTTGCCTGATCGAAAAGAGGGAACAGGGTCCGGGCCGCTGGATCTGGCGCTGCCATATCGATATATCGGCGCCTCACCAAGGACTATGGGAATTTCTCAGGAAATATGTGGAACAGTACGATGGGGTAATAATTTCGTCACCGGGGTTTTCCCAAAAACTTCCGATTTACCAGTACCTGATCCCGCCATCGATCGACCCGCTGGCCGATAAGAACCGGGAGCTTCATGATGATTTCATCAATGGTGTTCTGGAGAAGTACGGCATTGACCGGTCCCGCCCCATCGTGACCCAGATCTCCCGGTTCGACCGTTTCAAGGACCCTCTGGGCCTGGTGGAAGCCTTCAAAAAAGTCCGGCAAAAGATAGACTGCCAGCTGATTCTGGCCGGTGGAGGCGCCACCGATGATCCCGAAGGCTTGCTGGTTTTGGAGGAGGTCAAACAGAGTGCCGGCAATGACCCGGATATTCATGTGATCCATTTGCCTCCCGGCGCCGATTTGGAGATAAACGCGCTGGTGCGGGGATCCAGCCTGATCGTCCAGAACTCCGTCAAGGAGGGTTTCGGGCTTACCGTATCCGAGGCCATGTGGAAGGCCAAGCCAGTAATCAGCCGTCCGGTGGGGGGCATAACCCAACAGGTCATTCAGGATGTCACCGGCTTGTTGGTCCATTCCACCGAGGGATTGGCGTTTGCCATTCGCTCTCTGTTGGCCAATCCGGAAAAGGCAGCCCAGCTGGGAAAGAACGCCCGCCAGTTCGTCCGGCATAATTTTTTGATAACCCGCCATCTGAGGCGCTATATGCTGGTGATGCTGGCGCTGCGGAATCCGGGGCAGCAGGTGATAAATTTATGATATTCTTGATGCTGGATTACGACGGCACGCTGGCGCCGGTGGTGCTAAATTCTGCCCGGGCCCGTATAGGCAGGGAGATGAAGAACGTTCTGTCTCGGCTGGCAAGTAGGGATGACATGGGAATGGCCATCATCAGCGGCCGGACTTTGGCCGATCTGAAGAGCCGGGTAGGGCTTGATTCCATCTACTATGCCGGATGCCATGGCTTTGAGATGGAAGGTCCGGGGTGGTCGTATAACCATCCGCAGATTAAACAGGTTGCCCGTCAGGTCGATCAGCTGGAGAAATACCTGAGTGGTCTTCTGTCCGGTGTAAAGGGGTGCTTGATTGAAAACAAGCGCTATGCCCTGACGGTTCATTACCGCCGGGTTGATAAGAAGCTATTCCCGTCTGTCGAAAAGGCCGCCCGGCTGGCGGAAAAGAAGTCCGCCGGATGGATGAAGATGGAGCCGGGAAGGATGATCTATGAATTCAAACCGTCCATTTTATGGGATAAAGGCCGGGCAGTGGAAATGCTGCTGGGACTTTATCAGGCGTATGACCCATACCCAATTTATATCGGTGACGACATTACCGATGAGCCTGCTTTCCGGTACCTTCGCCACAGCGGCCTTACGGCATTAGTAGAAAATGATGAAAGGCTCCAGCCTACCGCTGCGGTGTTACGGCTTCGTTCTGTAAACCATGTACTGCAGTTTTTGAAATCACTTCTGTAGTCCGGCAAAATAAAAAAAGAGAAAATAGGATATTCATGTTTTTGATGACCCCAAACGGAATTAAGGTGCATTTTGACCAGGAACGCGCCAATCCAGGCATTCAGGCCTTAAGGGATGGCGGACATCTAAACCAAATACTGGTGGACTTGGAATTATGGGAGAACATGCCGAATGCCATCAGCAACCTGTTGGCGCTTGGCGCTGCGGTGACAACCAAATCGGCCTGGTATATCCTGGTATTCGGCCTGGCGGGATATGTGCTGGGCACTTTTATCAAGCTGGGCCGGTATTCAAATTTATTAAAGACCCTGTTCCCGCAGACGCTTGTTTCCTCCATTGTTTCCCTCATACTTGCTTTGTGCACCGGTTTGATTTTGCTTCAGGATCATGCCATCGTACCGGTGGTGGCTTTGTTCTGTGTGGTGACAAACAATGGGTTTGGACACAGGAACCTTTTCGAGTATCTGACTGCTCCCATCCGCTCTTTGGCGGATAAACGATATGCGAAAAGCAAAACCATCCATTCTACGCAACGCGAAAGGATATTCATGGCGTTATGCGACCGGAAAGCCAAGGATCTTGGTGTTGCGTTATCTTGGCAAAATGACTCAACTGCTGACAGATGCTCAGGAAGACCCGGCTAAGAGCTTATTCTCAATTAACAATTTGGGGATAAACGGCTGCAAAACAGCCATACCACGTCACGATCATTTACCGTATCACTGCGGATACGCTTCAATCGTGTTTCTTGTCCGGCATTGTTCTACAAGTTCACCACTTGCCTTTTCGCGTGTTTATGCTAATCCAAAGCATATTTGAAGATAAACTCTAAATACATCAATGACAATAAAAAGCATTGAAAGACAGATTCTTTTTTGGTAAAATCAACCGACTATTCAACAACCTACTAAACCATTGAACTAATGAGCATGGAAAACTACCTGATCATCGCATTGGCCGGCGGCATAGCCGCCCTGGCCTTTGCCTATTTCAAGGCCTCCTGGGTGATCCGGCAGGACCAAGGGGACGCAGTAATGAATGGCATCGCCGGGCACATCCGGGAAGGAGCCATGGCTTTCCTGAAGCGGGAGTACAAGGTGCTAGTCGTTTTCGTGATCGCAGTGGCGGCCCTGCTGGGGTGGATGAACGCCAGGCAGGAAGGCTCAAGCTCGCTGGTGGCGATGTCCTTCGCCTTCGGCGCATTCTGCAGCGGACTGTCCGGTTATTTCGGGATGAAGGTGGCCACCAAGGCCAATGTCCGGACCACCCAGGCCGCCAAGACCGGCCTGCCCAAGGCCCTGCTGGTGGCCTTTTCCGGCGGCACGGTGATGGGAATGTCGGTAGTCGGTTTGGGGCTGGCCGGGCTGTCACTGCTGTTCCTGCTGTATACCAAAGTTTTCAACTTCGGGACAGGGGATGAATTCCAGATGTCCCGCCTGCTTTCGGTGATCTCCGGCTTCTCGCTGGGGGCCTCCTCCATCGCCCTGTTCGCCCGGGTGGGCGGGGGCATCTACACCAAGGCGGCCGACGTGGGGGCCGACCTGGTGGGCAAGGTCGAAGCCGGGATCCCCGAGGACGATCCCCGCAACCCGGCGGTAATAGCCGACAACGTGGGCGACAACGTGGGTGATGTGGCCGGGATGGGGGCCGACCTGTTCGAGTCCTATGTGGGGGCCATCTTGGGAGCCATGGTGCTGGGGGTTTTTTACGGAATCAACCTGGTCATGCTGCCTTTGGTGCTGGCCGCCCTGGGGATAGTCGTTTCCATCCTGGGAACCTTCGTGGTCCGGATGAAAGATGACGGCGATCCCCAGATGGCCCTGAACCTGGGAACCTTCGGGGCCGGGGGGCTGGCAATACTTCTGATGTACCCGGTTACCAAATGGCTGGTGCCGCAAGCAGTCAATTTCAGCAGCAACCCCACCGGAACCCTGACCGTCGTTACCGCCGGAGGGATCTTTGGTGCAGTAGTGGTGGGCCTGGTGGCCGGCATCGCCATCGGCCTGCTGACCGAGTATTATACCTCGGAATCAAAGCAACCGGCCCGCAACATAGCCAAGCAGGCCCTGACCGGGCCGGCCACCACCATCATCGGCGGGCTGTCATTGGGAATGATGTCCACCGCCCTGCCGGTCACCTGTCTGGCCATCGCCATCGTGACAGCCTACCAGTTTGCCGGATTGTACGGGATCGCCATTGCCGCCCTGGGGATGCTTTCCACCACCGGAATCCAGCTGGCGGTGGACGCCTACGGCCCGATCGCCGACAACGCCGGGGGCATAGCCCAGATGAGCCATCAGGGGCCTGAGGTCCGGGAGCGCACCGACAAATTAGACGCGGTGGGCAACACCACCGCCGCCATCGGCAAGGGTTTTGCCATCGGATCGGCCGCTCTGACCGCACTGGCGCTGTTTTCGGCATTTCAGGCCGAGGCCGGCATCAAAAGCATCGACATCTCCCGGCCCGAGGTCATCGCCGGCCTGCTGATGGGCGCAATGCTGCCCTTCCTGTTCAGCTCCATGGCGCTGAAAGCCGTGGGAGCGGCCGCCTTTGACATGGTGGCCGAGGTGCGCCGCCAGTTCAAGGAGATTCCCGGGCTGTTGGAAGGCAAAGAGGGGGTGGAGGCTGATTACGCCAAGTGTGTGGACATCTCTACTGCCGCGGCCATCAAAAAAATGGTCTTGCCGGGCTTGCTGGCGGTGGTTTCTCCGGTGATCTTCGGCTTGTGGAACATCGAGGCCCTGGGCGGGCTGCTGGCCGGGGTCACGGTCAGCGGGGTGCTGCTGGCCATCTTCATGTCCAACTCCGGCGGGGCCTGGGACAACGCCAAGAAGCACATCGAGGGCGGGGCCCACGGCGGCAAGGGGTCCAGCGCCCACATGGCCGCGGTGGTGGGCGATACGGTGGGCGATCCCTTCAAGGACACGGCCGGGCCGTCGCTGAACATTCTGATAAAGCTGATGAGCGTGGTATCGCTGGTGATAGCCCCGTTCCTGAAATCGCTTGGGAAATGAATCACGATTTTTCACGGAAGAAGACAGGAGCTCCTCCGCTGAAGCTTGCGCCACCGCTGTAGCTAAGGCGCACGAGGCAGTAAATATAATAGCGTAAGCGGTTGGCGCTTGAAGAAGCCAGGCATTGAAGCGTAAGCGGATTCACATGATTAACGGGATTTAATTTTTGTTGAAGAGATCAAGGTAAACTGTGATAAATGAAGTAGAGATTAAAAGACGGATGATCCGCTGGCGGTTCAACGTGGGTTCCAGCGTGGTGGTGATCCTGTTCGGGATTTCCCTGCTGGCCATGCGCTTTCTATTGGGCAATAATCCGCTCGGGGAGAAGTTCTGGCCCTTGGTTGGCCTGGTACTTGGTTATGGGGTCATCAGACTGGGATTCCACCTTTGGCGCAAGGGGCATTTGTTTGATGATTTGGAAGAGGATCAAACAATGGGCAATAATGATCAGTAAACAATAAACACTGGACAATTGAGAACTAGGAGGGTTAGATGAGAAAGCCCATCATTCCTTCGGTAGCACAGCCTGGGGTAAATCTCAGGACGAGGAGGGCCATATGAGGAAGCCAATCATCCCTTCGACAGTAAGTCAAGGTGCAATACTCAGTGCAAGGAGAGAAATATGAGAAAGCCCATCATCGCCGGAAACTGGAAGATGTACAAAACCCTGGCCGAAGCCAAGGAACTGGCGGCGGGCATCGTTATAAATGTAAAGAAACACGTAGGTACTGATGTCATTCTGTGCCCGCCTTTTACTGTCCTGGCGGCGGTATCGGAGATCGTCAAAAACACCGTCATTGAACTGGGCGCCCAGAACTGCCATTTCCAGGAAAAGGGGGCCTTTACCGGAGAGGTTTCTCCCAAGTTTTTGCTTGACTTTGGGTGCAAATATGTTATAATTGGCCATTCTGAGCGCCGTCAATATTTCGGTGAAGACGACGCTCTTATCAATAGGAAGCTCAAAGCCGCCATGGGCTTTGGGTTGTATCCAATCTTCTGCATTGGCGAAACCCTGGACCAGCGGAATCAGAAACAGACCTTCGATATCTTAAAGGGCCAGGTGCTAAAGGGTCTGGAAGGCATCAGTCTGTCCGACCCGCTTAAAATGGTGCTGGCCTACGAACCGGTCTGGGCCATCGGCACCGGGGTCACCGCCACCAAGGAACAGGCCCAGGAAGTGCACCAATATCTGCGCAGCCTGCTTTCGGGTCTCTGGGGGCCGGACACCGCAGGCCAGGTCAGGATTCAGTACGGCGGCAGCGTCAAGCCGGAGAACATCGCCGAGCTGATGGACCAGCCCGATATCGATGGAGCGCTGGTGGGCGGGGCCAGCCTGGACCCGGAATCGTTTTCCAGGATAATAAAGTTCAAGGGATAAAGCATCCTCCATTTTGAAAGGCAAGACAAAAGTGTACAATCTGCTACTCATAATTCACGTGATAGGCTGCCTGCTCCTGATCGGAATAGTATTGATGCAGACCGGCAAGGGCGGGCTGGGTTCGGCCATGGGCGGAAGCACCGAGCAAATGTTCGGAGGCCGGGGCGCGGCCCCGTTCCTGACCAGGGCCACCACCGTGCTGGCTGTCATGTTCATGCTGACCTCGCTGTCCCTGTCCTTCATGTCCGGGCGCAAGGCCAAGACCCCTTCCGCCATAGAAAAATCCCTGCAACAGGGCCAGACGGCCCCCTCCCAGCAGCAGGAGCAGCCAGCCCAGCCGTTGCCGGGCAGCACCAAATAAAAAACAATTCAGGCCATCATAAAGAAGCATTAGGAGAAACTAAAACATCATGTACGCAGTAATAGAATGCGGCGGAACCCAGGTACGGGTATTCCAGAACGCCAAGGTCAGGATCCCCCGGATAGACGCCAAGGAAGGCGAAAAATATAAGATCGAAAAGATACTGCTGGTCTCCAACGGTCAGGATATTGTGGTGGGTTCGCCCACGGTCAAGGATGCCTTGGTGGAAGCCACCGTGGTCGGTCATCCCCGTTCGGCCAAGATAGTGGGCATGATCTACAAACCCAAAAAGGATTACCGCCGCCACTGGGGCGCCCGGACCCATTTTACCGAACTGTTCATCGAAAAGGTCAGCCATCCCACGGTCAAGCCGCTGGAGAAACTGGCCCGGCCCGGAGCCGCTAAAAAGCAGACCGTAAAAAAAGCCCAGCCCAAGAAGCTTGTCCTGAAGGGTGCCGAAGGGGCGGCGGCCGAAAAAATAGAAACCAAATCAGCCAAGGCCGAACCGGCCAAGCCGGCAGCGGTTAAAGGAGGAAAGAAATAATGGCACATAAAAAAGGCGGAGGCTCTTCCAATAACGGCCGGGACAGTAATTCCCAGCGATTGGGAATAAAGGTTTTCGGCAATCAGAAGGTTTTGTCCGGCGCGGTGTTGGTGAGGCAGAGGGGCACCAAGTTCTATCCCGGCACCAACGTGATGCGGGGCACTGATGACACATTGTTCGCAGTGGCCGAAGGCTATGTTCATTTTGAGCCCAAAGGAAGACAGCACAAACAAATAAGCGTCCATCCCGAACTAAAACTTCCGGCGAGCAAATAGCTCGCCTTTTTTTATTTACTTCCTTAAATGGATTTATCAGGAATGCAAGAATACAGGAATTTTAAACGTTCGAACTGCAAGAAAAACAAGAACAATAATCCTTTTGACCCGCAAAATGGACTTGGGATAGGTTATTGGGTCAGGCATTTAGTGAAAGCAGACTGTATTTAAATTAAATTTAAAATGTAAATCCTGTCAAAAAAGACTTTATGATCGATACCATCATCTTTGATGCCGACGGAGTGATCTTAGACAGCGAGAAATTGTGGGACAAGGGTCAGGAGGAGTTCCTGAGACGGAGGGGTTTCAAATATGACCGGGATAAACTGAAGCACCTAATGACCTCCACCTCCCCGGCCGAAGGGGTGTTGGTGATGCAGAAGCATCATGGTTTTACCGGCGATCCGGATGTCCTGGCCAGGGAAAGGATCCAAATAGTCAGAAACCTTTTTGAGACCGAACTGAGCCTGATGGAAGGGTTCCTGGATTTTTTCAATTCCGTCAGAAACACCCATAAGACCTGCATCGCCACTTCTCTGGATGAAGAACTTCTGTCCATCGCCGAACGAAAACTGGGACTGGCAGCGCTTTTCGGGCCCAATATCTTCACCATCGCCCAGGTGGGGAACAAGGGGAAACCCGATCCGGCGGTATTTCTGTATGCGGCCCAAAAGATGGCTTCCCGGGCGGAGCAGTGTCTGGCGATAGAAGACTCGCCCTATGGTATCACCGCCGCCAAACGGGCCGGGATGCGTTGCATAGGGCTGGCCACCACTTATGGCAGAGAGATGCTTTACGAAGCAGATACGGTGGTGCAAACCTTTGATCAAATAACGATCCAAAATTAAAAAACCGCCGTCCCCTGTTTCCCTCTTGTAAAAAACGGACAAAAGATTTATAATAAAAATTCTTGTTAAAAAAGGTGCCCAAGGCAGCGCAGCGAACCTCATCTTCGTTCGAAAGGCTATCCGGGAAAAAGTAGCGGGATCATATTGAGCAGTAAAATCAATATTCAATATATTAAAGGAGCTTTTTGGAAATGGACATCAGGAAAGAACTGGAAACCATGGGCATTAAGAATGCCAGGCAGGTATTTCGAAACCTTACCACTGCCCAACTGATAGAACTGTCCCTGGCCAAAAGCGAGGGAATGCTGGCCTCCAACGGTACCCTGGTAGTAAGCACCGGAGAGCCCAGCGGCCGTTCTCCTAACGACAAATTTTTTGTGGAGGAAGATTCCACCAAGGGAGATATCTCCTGGAGCAAGGTAAACGTCGGCTGCAAGGAGGCCCAGTTCAAGAAAATGCTGGAAAAGGCCCACGCCTATCTCCAGAACCGCGATATATTCGTTTTCGACGGATTTGTGGGAGCGGATCCCAAGTACCGCCTGGCGGTCCGGGTGATCACCGACACCGTCTGGCACGCCCTGTTCGCTCAAACGCTTTTCATTCGGCCCTCAGCGCAGGAACTGGAGGATTTCAAACCTGGTTTCACCGTAATGGGCTGCGGCGCCATGAAAGCCAACCCGGGATTTGACGGCACCAGGTCCGAGGTTTTTGTGGGAGTAAGCTTTGAACAGAAGATCAACCTGATCATCGGCTCCATGTACGGGGGAGAGATCAAAAAGAGCATCTTTACCATTCTCAATTACCTTCTACCCAAACATAACGTTTTCCCCATGCACTGTTCGGCCAACGTGGGCAAAGACGGCGACGCTGCATTGTTCTTCGGCCTCTCAGGCACCGGCAAGACCACCCTTTCGGCCGATCCCAACCGCCGGCTGATCGGTGACGACGAGCATGGCTGGTCGGACGCCGGCATCTTCAATTTTGAGGGTGGCTGCTATGCCAAGGTCATTAAACTTTCGGCCGAGGCCGAGCCCCAGATATTCAATGCCATCCGGTTCGGCTCCCTGCTGGAGAACGTGGTGGTGGAAAAGGACAGCCGGCTGATTGATTACAACTCCGATGCCATCACCGAAAACACCCGCGCCACCTATCCGGTGGAGCACATCCCCAACTGCGTGATCCCGGGGGTGGGCGGTCATCCCCAAAACGTATTCTTTTTGACCTGCGATGCCTTCGGGGTTTTGCCTCCCATAGCCAAACTGACCCCGGCCATGGCCAGCTACCATTTCCTCTCCGGATTCACTGCCAAACTGGCCGGGACCGAAAGCGGGGTCACCGAGCCCCAGCCCACTTTTTCCACCTGTTTTGGCGCGCCATTCATGCCGTTGCATCCCACCAAATATGCCGAGATGCTGGCCCAGTGCCTTTCCAGATACAAGGCCAACTGCTGGCTGGTGAATACCGGATGGTCCGGCGGCCCGGTGGGAACCGGAAAAAGGATGAAGATCTCCATCACCCGGGCTTTGCTGACAGCGGCTCTGAACGGCCAGCTGGAAACTTCCAAATTCGCCCCCGATCCGACCTTCAACATACTGGTGCCCGATGCCTGTCCCGGAGTCCCCTCCGAAGTACTGGCTCCCAAGAACACTTGGTCCGACAAAGCGGCTTACGATAAAAAAGCCAAAGAACTGGCCGCTATGTTCGCCAAAAATTTCGAGCAGTATAAAAGCTATGCTTCCAAAGAGATCCAGGAGGCAGGCCCCAAGGCCTGATAGCAAAACATCCCCAGCGGGAAGGCGGAAAACGATAACTCCGTCTTCCCCTTTTCTCACTCAAAAACAGAAATCCAGATAAATGCAGGCAGGAAGAATGAAAACCATCGGTATTATTCCGGCCAGATACGGCTCCACCAGGTTTCCCGGCAAACCGCTGGCGGAAATCCGGGGACGTTCCATGATCTGGCATGTATACCAGCGCTGTCTTAAGGCAAAATCCCTGGATCAACTGCTGGTGGCCACCGATGACAGAAGGATCTTTGACCACGTCACAGCTTTTGGCGGTCTGGCGGTGATGACCTCCAGAAAACACAAGTCGGGCACCGACCGGATAGCAGAGGCCCTGGGAAAATTAGGAACTCGAAAACCTGTCCTGAGCAGTACACGCAGAGCGGGCTTCCGAAATGATTCAAAGTTCGAAATCATCATCAACATTCAGGGAGATGAGCCCCTGATAGATCCTAAGGCCATTGACCTTTTAACCAAAGCCATGTCGGATAACAAAAGCATTGAAATGGCCACATTGGCTGGAAGTTTCAATGATAAAGAGGACCTGTTGAGCCCCAATACTGCCAAGGTGGCGGCAGATGCGCAGGGGTATGCCCTTTATTTTTCCCGCGCGGTCATTCCCGGCCGCCGGGGGGGAGCCCTCACGCTTTCCCATTACCTCAAACATATCGGCATCTACGCCTACCGCCGGGATACTTTGTTAAAGCTGATCTCCTGGCCCCAGTCGGCCCTGGAAAAGGCCGAGAAACTGGAACAGCTGAGGGCTTTGGAACATGGGATAAAGATCAAACTGATAAATACCGGTTACCGCCCCCAGGCGGTGGATACCCCGGCAGATCTGGTCCGGATAAACAAAGCATTAAGAACTCAATCTTTTACTTGACATTGGTGTTTTTTGGAGTTAAAATTAAAGTTCTTGGCAAAAAATCAACAAATTATTTCATAAATTAAAAGGAATCTGACAATGAGGAAACAGTGGATTTCCCTGACCCTATTGGTTTTGGCAATCACAGGGATGAGTTTCATGCTGATGGGCTGCGATGCGGTGATCAGCGGAGCCCTGGTCCATATCCAGCAGGATGATTTTCCCGGAGCCATAAAGGTGCTTAACGACGGCATTGCACAGTCCCCGGGAAACGGCCAGTATTATGCTTTATTGGCTCAATGCTATGTAAGCACCCGGCAGTTCAAGGAAGCCGGACCGGCCTATGAAATGGCCATCAAGAACTGGCCCGACAAGAAAGACTCACTGATCAAGGCCCGGGACCACGAGTGGGCACTGCTCATCAGCAGCGCCCAGAAAAATCTGAAGCAGATGGCAATGGTGGCCCCCGAATCGGTCCAGGCCTATTCCGACAATGTCCAGAAATACCTGAACCAGGCCGTGGATTTTGCCCCGGATAAGGCCGATAATTACGCGCTCTTCGGTTCCTACTACAGCCTCAGCGGCCAGTCCGAGGAGTCCAAGAAGATGTTCGAAAAGGCCATCAAAATGGACCCCAACAATGTCAAGCTGTATCACATCATCGGCAGGAATGCGGCCCAGGTGGGGAACCTGGATGAAGCCGTCAACTATTATAAAAAATACACGGAACTGAAGAAAGACGACCATGAGGGTTATCTGGAACTCGGGAAGATCTACATGCAGAGGAAAATGTATCCCGAGGCGGTTGTTGCTTTGACCAAGGCCGCCGATTTAAAGAAGGATGACTTTTTAAGCTTCTATTTCCTGGGCAGCGCCTACCTGCAGACCTTTAAATACCAGGAAGCCATACAGGCGTTCACCGCATCCTCGGTTATCGATCCCAACAACAAGAACGCTTGGTACAACCTGGGACAGGCCTATTACAGCGCCAAGGATTATCCCAGGGCGGCCGAAAATTTCGACAAAGTGGTGAAGATAGACAATAAAGACCTGGAGGCCTGGGTGTTTGTGGGGTACCTGTCCGAAAAAGTGAAGGATTATCCGAAGGCAATGGAGGCCTATAAGACCCTGGTCACCCTTAAGCCGGAATCGGCCGAATACTGGGGAAGCCTGTCCCAGGTCTACGGCAAGATGGGAATGAAGGCCGAAGCCGCTGATGCCGCTAAGAAGGCCAAAGAGCTGGAAAAGCGGTAAATTATCTTGTAATCCAAAGATGGCAGCTTGATGGAGCTGCCATCTTTTGCTATTGTTATCGGAGGTCAATGTGACCGGTGCAAGCAGCCTTGGATGGTTTCCCTGAATGATTAAAGGCGAATAAAAGCAGGACCGGGCAGCTTTGGTGATTGCCGGGGTAAAGCTGGGTCCGCTGATTTGAAAAATAAGCTTAAAACCAGAGGATTTAAACATGAATTTGGCGCTGGCCTTGGATAAATTCAAGAACCTGGAATTAAAAGTATCCAAATTTTACCGTAGATGCTCCGAAGCTGCGGACGAAAGAAAATTGAAGGATTTTTTTGAGCAGGCTGCCTGCGAAGAATACGACCATGCCACGCTTTTGGCGGAAATAGCATCTAAAATAAAAAACAGAAAACTGGATTTAATAGTCCCGGTGCATATAGTCGACAGGCTGGAAGATTTTATCGATGAGCTGGAGGCCGGCCCAGAAGGTGGTTTTGACCTGAACTGGGCTTTTGAAAAAATGGTCCACATAGAGAAAAGCGAGTTGAACTCGGTTTATGAAAGCGCCATTCATTATTATACTTTTAACGCCATTCCCCGGCAGCCAATGGACAGCCTGTCTGAAAACCTTTCCTCACATATTGCCAGAATAAAGCAGTTCATAGAGGTATCGTCGGATTTACCAGCCATCAGGGAACAGGCGGCTCTACTGGATGTCAAACCACAAAACTGTTATAAAATAACTTCTGAATAATTTTCCCAAGGTGGAATGCTTGTTGGAAATGAAAAACAACCTACGATATGGAAAAACGCAGACTTCTTAAAACCAAGGCCGTAAAAATCGGATCTGTGACCATCGGAGGCGGTTCGCCGGTGGCCGTTCAATCAATGACCAATACCGATACCGCCGACCTGAAATCCACCCTGGCCCAGATTAAAAGGCTGGAGAAGGCCGGCTGTCAGATTGTCCGCCTGGCCGTCCCCGACCAGCAGGCGGCCCGGGCCTTAAAACAGATACGGCAGGGGACCAAACTGCCGCTGGTGGCCGACATCCATTTTGACCACCGTTTGGCCCTGCTGGCCCTGGAGGCCGGGGTGGACAAACTGCGGATAAATCCCGGCAACATAGGCTCCAGGGATAAAATCAAACAGGTGGTCAAAGCCGCCGCCCAAAGAGGCGTTCCCATCAGGATCGGGGTCAATGCCGGGTCGCTGGAGAAGGATATCTTGTCCAGGTACGGGCACCCCACCGCCGCCGGCTTGGTGGAAAGCGCTTTGCGGCATGTCGGAATCCTAGAGGACCTGGACTTTACCGATATAGTGATCTCGCTCAAGGGCTCGGAAGTTCCCATGACCATCGAGGCTTATCGCATAATGTCCCAAAGATTAAAGTACCCCCTGCATTTGGGCATCACAGAGGCCGGTACGGCCTATGCCGGGGCCCTCCGTTCGGCGGTGGGGATCGGGTCGCTCCTGTCCCAGGGCATCGGGGATACCATCCGGGTATCGCTCTCCGGTGACCCGGTAAAGGAAGTGGAGGCGGCCCGGATCATCCTGCAGTCCCTGGACCTGGGAAGCTTCGGGCCGGTGGTGCTGGCCTGCCCCACCTGCGGACGGGCCAGGATAGACGTGGCCGGGATCGCCGGCCGGGTGGAGCGAAGGATCAGGGGCCTCAAAGCACCATTGAAGATCGCGGTGATGGGATGCGCCGTCAACGGGCCGGGCGAGGCCCGCCAAGCCGACCTCGGGATCGCGGGAGGCAGCAACGGGAAGGGGCTGCTTTTCAAAAAGGGGAAGATTGTGGAGATGGTCGATGAAAAAATGATGGTGGAAAGACTGCTGGCTGAGATCGGTAAAATATCATAAAAAATATAACCCCGGAAAATCAAGGAGGGATCATGGCCTCGGGTAAAAAAATATTCTTCATAGTCCTGATAGCGGCCGGGGTGCTGTTGTTCGGGCTGGCCATGGCGGCCATCGTCTGGTCATCATTCTCCCAGAGCGGGGGGATGGAGGTCAGCTACGGAAAATACGTGGGGATCGTGGAAGTCAACGGAGCCATAGTTTCCCCGGATGAGACGGTCAATCTCATAAAAAAATACCGGGACAACAGCGCCATCAAGGCCATAGTGCTGAGGGTCCAGAGCCCGGGGGGCGGGGTGGCGGCTTCCCAGGAAATATACCAGGCCGTCAAGAATGCCCGGGCCTCCAAACCGGTGGTCTGCTCCATGGGAGAGGTGGCGGCCTCGGGCGGATATTACATAGCCTGCGCCTGCGACACCATCGTGGCCAATCCCGGCACCCTGACCGGTTCCATCGGGGTGATCATGGAATTCATGGTGGCCGAGGAGCTGGTCAAAAAAGTGGGGTTGAAATTTGAGGTGCTGAAGGCCGGGCAGAACAAGGACCTGGGCTCCCCATTCCGCCAGATGACTCCGGAGGAGCGCGCCTTGCTCCAGGGCATGATAGACGACGTTCACGGCCAGTTCATAGAGGCCGTGGCCGAGGGTCGCCAGCTTTCCCCCGACTCGGTCAGATCGTTCGCCGACGGCCGGGTCTTCAGCGGCCGCCAGGCCCTGGCCCTGCGGCTGGTGGATAAGATGGGAACGCTGGAGGATGCCGTAACCCTGGCGGCCGGAATGGCCGGACTCAAGGATAAACCGAAGCTCTTTCGGGAACGCAAAAAAAAGCCCACCCTGTTTGACCTGCTGGTGAAAGGGGTGGACGAGATCACAAACCTGGATAACGCCGGGGTGCGGCTGCAGTACCGGATGGTCCGTTAAAAAAAGCATTTTATAATCTTGACATATTTTGTTTCTTTGAGTATAATTACCAAAGATGCGGGCGTAGCTCAGTGATAGAGTGCTACCTTGCCAAGGTAGACGTCGAGGGTTTAAATCCCTTCGCCCGCTCCATAAAACTCAAGCGAATCCCTCCCTTTAGGGGAGGGATTTTTTATTCCGAAAGCTTCATTGGCATAAATCGCTATAAAACAAACAGCCCCTTCCCGGTTCATCGGGAAGGGGCTTAACTTGATGGCTGGTGCCGAGGGTCGGAGTCGAACCGACACGATCTGTAGATCGAGGGATTTTAAGTCCCTTGCGTCTGCCAGTTCCGCCACCCCGGCATTAGAAAATACTGGGAGCAGAGCAGGGTTTTCTTATGTCTGTCCCAAGCGGGATGTGGTGCCTTCTTTTTACTGGAGGCGGCTAGCGGGTTCGAACCGCTGAATAACGGTTTTGCAGACCGTCGCCTTACCACTTGGCTAAGCCGCCCAAGCATAATTTCCAATTTTAGCAGTTTTCCGGATATAAGTCAAGAAAATCAAGCCAAACCGCCCGGCTATGCCGCTGTTATTTGCTTGACGGGGGATACTGATTTGAAATATACTTAAAGGGTAGTTTAAAAAACCATAAACGACGGGAGGTCAAAGCCATGAAAAAACTTTGCAACATCCTTTTCTCGGTGCTGTTCTGTGCAGCCGCAGCGACAGCCGGCCAGGAGGAACGGGAGATCAGCCTGACCGTTTACAACAGTAACCTGGGACTGGTAAGCGAGGTCCGGCAGCTCAGCCTGAAAAAAGGGACTTCTGAGATCAAGATAACAGATGTTCCCTCGCAGATCGACGCCACCTCGGTCTTTTTTCAGTCTCTTTCCGATCCCGACAGGGTGGCAGTGTTGGAGCAGAATTACCAGTATGACCTGGTGGGGGCATCCAAGCTGCTGGAGCGTTACATAGACCAGAACATCAAAGCCTATGGAGCCGGGGGGAAGGTCTATGAAGGAAAACTTTTGGCCCATGACGGGGCCGGCATCGTTTTGAATACAGGCAGCAACATCATCACCCTGAGGCTGACCGATAACCTCCAGAACTTTGAGTTCCCCAACCTGCCCCAGGGCCTGATCACCAGGCCCACCCTGCTGTGGCTGGTGGACAACCAGGGCCCGGTCTCCCAGAAGTGCCGGATATCCTACCTGACCGCCGGGATCTCCTGGCATGCTGAATATGTGGCGTTGTTGGCGGCGGATGAGAAAACGCTGGAGCTGGGGGCCTGGGTTTCGCTGGAGAACAACTCCGGAGCGTCCTTTAAGCAGGCCCGGCTGAAATTAGTGGCCGGGGACATCAACCGGGCCCAGGCACCCCAGCGCAGATATGCTGCGGCCAAGGCCGATTTTCAGTCGGCCTCCCCCCAGTTCGAGGAGGAGAGATTTTTTGAATACCATCTGTACACCCTGCAGCGCAAAGCCACCGTGGCCAATAACGAGGTCAAGCAGATCTCCCTTTTCCCCAACACCAAGACCGATAGCAAAAAACTGTTTACCTATGACGGAGCCAGCAGCGGAAAAAAGGTGGCGGTCCAGCTGGAGTTCAAGAACGAAAAGGGCTCCGGTCTGGGGATGCCCCTGCCGGCCGGAAAGATCAGGGTCTACAAGAAGGACGAAGGCCAAAGCCAGCAGTTCGTGGGCGAGGACCGGATAGACCATACCCCCAAGGACGAGAAGGTCCGGATAACTTTGGGCAGCGCCTTTGACATAGTGGGAGAGAGGACGCCCAAGGAATACAAGCGGATCAGCGACAGGACCCAGGAGCAGACAGTGGAGGTGAAACTGCGGAACCACAAGAATGAAGGGGTAGAGATCATCGTGGTGGAGCACCTTTCCGGAGACTGGGAGATCAAATCCAAGACCCACGAATTCAAAAAGAGGGACGCCCAGACCGTGGAATTCAAGGTCCCGGTGGCCAAGGACGGGGAAACCGTCCTCAGCTATACCGTCAGGTACAAATGGTAGTCTGACATACCTGCCGTCCCGGCAATTATTTGGGACTTTTAGTCGCAAAACATCTTGACGCGCCATTTAAATACTGCTATAATTAAAATCTATTTTGCGGAGAAACCAAAATGTACGGCGAAGGTAAAATCAAGGGCTACTTAAAGCTGGCCTTGTCCGCTTCCCGGGCCGATCAGCTGGAGGCGGTGATCATGGCGGAGGACTCCCGCCTGACCCGTTTCGCCAACTCATATATCCACCAGAACGTATCCGAGAGCAATGTACTGCTTTCCATCCGGGCGGTGACCGGTAAAAAGATAGGGGTGGCCTCCACCAACATCCTGACCCCCGAGGCCATCAAACGGACCGTCAGCCAGGCCTGCCAGATAGCCTCCATCCAGAAGGAGAATCCCGATTTTGTCTCTTTGCCGGCCCCAGTAAAAGCAAAGACCGGGAATTGGAACCTGCTGGTCCACCGCACCGAAAAATACACGGCCCGGGAAAGGGCTTTGGCGGTAAAGGTGATCTGCGACCGGGCCAACAAATTCGGGGCCAAGGCCTACGGGGCCTTTTCCACCGGGGTGGCGGAGCTGGGAATCGCCAATTCGCTGGGAATAATGCAGTACAACTGTTCCAGCGACGCCAACATCAATACCGTGGTGATGACCGAAACCGGTTCCGGCTACGGCCAGGGAGCTTCCCGGGATGTGGCCAACATCAACATCCGGCGGATAGCCGAGAGCGCGGTAAAAAAAGCGGTGGAGAGCCAGCACCCGAAGGAGCTCAAACCAGGGGCCTATCCGGTGGTGATGGAGGACATGGCGGTGATCACCCTGCTGGAATTTCTCAATTACACAGGTTTCTCGGCCATGGCGGTCCAGGAGGGGCGCAGTTTCATGGGTCTGAACATGGGAAAAAAGATCGTCAGCCCCAAGGTCACCATAGTCGATGATCCCCGAAACACCAACGGTTTTGCCTTTCCCTTCGACTTTGAAGGCGTGCCCAAGCAGAAGGTGACCCTGATCGAAAAAGGCGTGGCCCGCAATGTGGTCTACGACTCTTTTACCGCCAACCGGGCCAAACAGATGAACACCGGGCATGCCCTGCCGGCCCCGGCCTATTATCCCATGGCCGCCAACCTGGAAATGAAGGGCGGGGACTCCTCCCTGGAAAAGATGATCGCCTCCACCGAACGGGGGGTATACATCACCCGGTTTCACTATTGCAACCTGATAGACCCCATGCAGGTCTCCATCACCGGCATGACCCGGGACGGCACCTTCCTGATCGAGAACGGAAAAATCACCAAGCCGGTGAAGAACCTGCGTTTCACCGAAAGCGTGCTGAAGGCCCTTTCCAATGTCTCGGCCGTTTCCCGCCAGACCACTTTGGTCACCGAGGGCGGAGGCTACGGGCACCGCTTTGCTGCCGGGACGCTGGTGCCAGCCCTGAAAATAGATAAATTCAACTTTACCGGCAAGACGGACTTTTAAACGCGAATTATTTTTAAACCGCAAAGCGATGCACTGAGTTTATCCGAAGTGACGCCAAGGTCGCTAAGAACCCCAATAACTCTTTTTTGCCTTTCCCTTTGCACCCCAAGGTTCCGGCTTTTACAGGTCATTTTAGAATAAACGGAGAGATGCCACCGCCTTTGGCGGGGTCTCGCCCAAGGCGATGATCCGAGTGGTCGCCCCGCCTTGGCGGGACTTCTGCTGAGCAATATAGAAGTAAATAAACGGAGAGATGTCCGAGTGGTCGAAGGAGCACGTCTGGAAAGCGTGTATACCGCAAGGTATCCTGGGTTCAAATCCCAGTCTCTCCGCCAGACTTCGCCCGAGAGGGCTCAAATATAAGCAGGCTTCGTCTGGCAAGCCAGACTAAATCGTTAAAAACACGAAGGGTATTATCCTCTGGGCCTCTGTGCCACTTCGGCGATGCACTTCGATCAACTCAGTGTGTCACTCAGTGCAAGCTTTTTGTGGCAAGGATTACAATTATCTGCTTCCAAACATAAACGAAAACAATAACCCAACCGAAGCGGGAAATATGAAAGCATTGATCACCGGCATCACCGGGCAGGACGGATCGTACCTGGCCGATTTTCTTTTGGCCAAGGGTTACCAGGTCCACGGCATGGTGCGGCGGGCCTCCACCGAAAGCTTTGACCGGATTGAGCACATCAAGGACAAGATCATTTTCCACCAGGCCGACCTGCTGGACCAATTGTCGCTGATCACCGCCATCAAAGAGGCCCAGCCCGACGAGATCTACAACCTGGCCGCCCAGAGCTTCGTGCCCACTTCCTGGGACCAGCCGGTGCTGACCGGAGAGTTCACCGCCCTGGGGGTCACCAGGATGCTGGAGGCGGTCCGGCTGGTCAATCCCAAGATCAGGTTCTACCAGGCATCCAGCTCCGAGATGTTCGGCAAGGTGCGGGAAACGCCCCAGACCGAGCTGACCCCGTTCCATCCCCGCAGCCCCTACGGGGTGGCCAAGGTCTACGGGCACTGGATCACCATCAATTACCGGGAATCCTACGACATCTTCGCCTGCTCCGGCATCCTGTTCAACCACGAGTCGCCCCGCCGGGGCAAGGAGTTCGTCACCAAGAAGATCACCGATCATGTGGCCCGGATCAAGCTGGGACTGACCGATGAACTGCGGCTGGGCAACCTGGACGCCAAGCGGGACTGGGGCTTTGCCGGGGACTATGTGAGGGCCATGTGGCTGATGCTGCAGCAGGACCAGCCGGATGATTTTGTGATCGCCACCGGACACACCCATTCGGTTAAGGAATTCTGCCAGATCGCCTTTGACCACCTGGGGCTGGATTACCAGAAATACGTCAAGATAGATCCCAAATTCGTCCGGCCGGCCGAGGTGGACCTGCTGCTGGGCGACCCGGCCAAGGCCCAAAAGAAACTGGGCTGGAAGCTGGAGGTCTCCTTCGAACAGTTGGTGAAGATGATGGTGGACCACGACCTGGAATATTACAAAAAGCTGGCCCAGTGAAGTTTTTCATCACCGGCATAGAGGGATTCGTCGGCCACTATCTGGCCCAGGAGCTTTTGAACAACGGGCACCAGGTGGGAGGAAGTTTTATCGATGTTCCGGCCGCTTCCGACCTGATCGACAAATTCAAACTGTATCAGGTTGACCTCCGCCGGCCAGAACAAATAGACAAAGCCCTGAAAGACTTCTGTCCCCAGGCGATATTCCATCTGGCCGCCCAAAGTTCGCCGGCCCTTTCCTTTAAAAAACCGCAGGAAACATTCGAGATCAACCTGATCGGCACGGTGAACCTGCTGGAGTCGCTCCGGGCAGCCAACGATAAATGCCGCCTAATTTTAGTAAGCTCCTGTGAAGTTTACGGGGCAACCGACAGCGACAAACCTCTTTCCGAAGAGCAGTCTTATAATCCCATCAGTCCCTACGCTTCCAGCAAGGTTTTTCAGGAGATAACCTGCCTGCAATATTTCCGGACCTATGGACTGGAAACTCTGGTAATCCGGCCATTTCCCCACACCGGGCCGGGCCAGCCATACAGTTTTGCCCTGCCTTCCTTTGCCCGGCAGATAGCCGGGATCGAAAAAGGCAGGCGGGAGCCGGTGATCACTGTCGGCAACCTGGCGGCCCGGCGCGACATTTCCGATGTCCGTGATGTGGTCCGGGCCTACCGGCTGCTGGCCGAAAAGGGGCACCCGGGAGAGATTTACAACGTCAGCTCCGGCCAGGCGGTCTCCATGGAGGAGGCCCTGAGCCTTATGCTCAAGATGAGCACGGTATCCATAAAGACCGAGACCGATCAGTCATTGTTGCGGCCGGCTGATGTTCCTCTGCTGTGGGGCGACCCTTCCAAGCTGAAGGCCGAAACCGGCTGGAACCCTTCGTTCCTGCTTAAAGATACCCTGGAGAGCCTTTTGGATTACTGGCGGAAGCAAGACTAAACTCAAAAATTTGAGGTGATAGATGATAGAGGGAGTAAAAGTCAAAAAACTCAAGGTCATCCCCGACGAGCGGGGGCGGCTGATGGAGATGTTCCGCTGCGATGACGAGCTGTTCATCAAGTTCGGGCAGGTCTACCTAAGCACCACCTATCCCGGGGTGGTCAAGGGCTGGCACTACCACAAGCTCCAGGCCGACAACATCGTCTGCGTCAAAGGGATGCTGAAGCTGGTGCTGTACGACGGCCGGGACGGCTCGGCCACCAAGGGCGAGGTCAGCGAATTCTTTTTGGGCGAGCACAACCCGCTGCTGGTGCAGGTCCCCAAAGGGGTCTATCACGGCTGGAAGTGCATCTCTGAAAGCGAGGCCTTCGTCATCAACTGCCCCACCGAGCCCTACAACTACAAGCAGCCAGACGAGTACCGGCTGGACCCGCACAGCAGCGAGATCCCCTACCAGTGGGGGCGCAAGGACGGGTGATCTGGGGACAAGGAACTGATTATTGGGAATAGATGACAGGTAAATGGTGTTTGGGAACGGAAAACGCCCCTTCGACAAGCTCAGGGCAAGTAAACTGCAACCATCAATCGTATCAATCATGAACAAAACAATTTTGGTCACCGGCGGGGCCGGTTTCATCGGCAGCAATTTCATCCACTACATGCTGAAGGAACATCCGGGTTACAGGATCATCAACTTGGACAAGCTGACCTACGCCGGTAACCTGGACAACCTGAAGGGCGTCAGGGGCAATAAGAATTACAGCTTTGTCAAGGGGGACATCTGCGACCAGAAAGCATTGGCCCGGCTGATGTCCAAGGCCGACTGGGTGGTGAACTTTGCGGCCGAAAGCCACGTGGACCGCTCCATCGACGACCCCTACGCCTTTACCCGCACCAACGTCATCGGCACCCATGTGATGCTGGAGGAGGCCCGGAAGAACCAGATAGAACTTTTCCTGCAGATCGGCACAGACGAGGTCTACGGCAGCATTGCCAAAGGCTCGTCCAAAGAGGGCGACAACCTTGACCCCCGCAGCCCGTATTCCGCCTCCAAGGCGGCGGCCGACCTGCTGGCCCTTTCCTATTTCACCACTTTCGGGATGAAGGTGATGGTGACCCGCAGTTCCAACAATTTCGGTCCCTACCAGTTCCCGGAAAAACTGATACCGTTCTTCGTCACCAACGCCATCAAGGACAAGCCCCTGCCGATCTACGGGGACGGGAAGAACGTCCGGGACTGGCTGTACGTGCTGGACAACTGCCGGGGAATTGATGCGGTGCTGCACAAGGGGAAAGCCGGGGAGATATACAACATCGGCGGCGGCAACGAGAGGATGAACATCGAGATCACCGACCTGATCCTGAAAACCCTTAAAAAACCGGACTCTCTTAAAAAATATGTCCAGGACCGGCCGGGCCACGACCGCCGCTACTCGCTGGACATCGCCAAGGCCAAAAAACTGGGCTGGAAACCCAGGCATACATTCAGTCAGGCCATCGGGGAAACCGTCAAATGGTATCAGCAGAACGAGGGGTGGTGGAAGAAGATACTGGCCCGCCAGCAGGAGCACCAGAAGTTCCAGCAGCGCTGGTACAAGGACCGCAAGTAATCTTTTTTAGATGGATTTAGGCCAGACAGGCATAGTCAGTCAATGATTTTGAAAGGTATTGAAATAATGGACCTGAAGACCAAGATCGAACAGCATAAAGCCACGGTGGGCGTGATCGGCCTGGGGTACGTGGGCCTGCCGCTGGCGGTGGAGTTCGGCCGGGTTGGCTTTAACGTAATAGGGATTGATGTTGACAGGAAGAAAGTGTCCTCCATCAACGCCGGCAAGAACTACATCGCCGATGTGGACGACCAAATGCTGAAAAAGCTGGTCCATACCAGGAAGCTGAAGGCCAGCGGGGATTACCGGGCGCTCAAAGGCTGTGATGCGGCACTGATCTGCGTCCCCACCCCGTTCACCGCCACCAAGGACCCCGACATCAGCTATATCATCTCCGCCACTAAGGATATAGCCCGGTACCTTCACAAAGAAATGCTGGTGGTGCTGATCAGCACCACTTATCCCGAGACCACCACCAAGGTGGTCAGGCCGATTTTGGAGAAGACCGGTTTGAAGGCCGGAAAGGATTTTTACCTGGCCTTTTCTCCGGAGCGGATCGATCCCGGCAACAAGAAATTCGGCATCGCCAACACCCCCACCGTGGTGGGCGGGCTGACCCCCAGGTGCGGGGAGCTGGCCGGCCTGCTTTACCGGCAGATCATCAACCAGGTGGTGATGGTCTCCTCGCCCTCGGCCGCCGAGATGACCAAGCTGCTGGAGAACATCTTCCGCAGCGTCAACATTGCCCTGGTGAACGAGCTGGCCTGCCTGTGCGAGCGGATGGAAGGGGTGGACATTTGGGAGGTGGTTGACGCCGCGGCCACCAAGCCCTACGGCTACATGCCGTTCTACCCCGGCCCCGGCCTGGGCGGCCACTGCATTCCCATCGATCCCTATTACCTGGCCTGGAAGGCCAAGGAATACGACTTTCACACCGACTTCATAGAACTGGCGGCCGAGACCAACGAGAACATGCCCTATCACGTGGTGGACAAGGTGATCAGCGCCCTTTCCGACATCGGGCTGGCGGCCTCCCGGTCCAGGGTGCTGGTGCTGGGGGTGGCCTTTAAAAAGGATATCGACGACACCCGCAGCAGCCCGGCCATCAAGGTGATAGAACTATTGCGGCCCAAGGTAAAGTCCCTGATATACAATGATCCCTGGGTGCCGAAATTTTCGGAGCACGGGATGTCTTTGAACTCGGTTCCCCTGACCCAAAAGCTGTTAAGATCGGTGGATTGCGTCCTGATCACCACCAACCATTCCGAATATGACCTGAAGATGATAGTAAAAAATTCCAAATTGGTGGTGGATACCAGGAATGCCACCAAGGGAATAAAAAGCCCCAAAATAGTGAAGATAGGCCGGAAACAATAAGCCATGGTTGTTTTCAGGCTTACCCTTTGTAATTCATCGGTTTAATGTCTTGACAAATCAAAGATTTTAAGGTAAAATTGGAAATAATTGTTTAGGCCACAAAGACACTAAGTCACGAAAATTTTATTCCCCTTTGAGTTCCTTCGACTCGGCTCAGGACATGCCTTGTGCCACTTCGGTAAACTCAGTGCATCGCTTGGTGGCGGAAAAATAACAATCTGAAACAAAGGTAATAATCCAGCAAGGAGCTAAATTAGGGCGCCATTAAAGTTTGAGGTTTCTAAAAAACAGAAGATTTACGGCTGAACAGCCATTGGTTGTTTTGTTTTTTAGCCTTGGCTTTATAACTAAACAGGCGCCCTGTTTTTATACCTTAGTTATATTTCATCGGCAACAGTAAGGTATCAAAGATCCGGACGCCTATAATATCGGGCATCCGGATCTTTTTATTTGGGAGGATTTAATGGGAAAATATTTTCAACGAACTATAATAACGGTCCTAGCAGCGCTTTTAAGCGGAGCGCCCCAGGCCTTTGGCCAGCAGATGATGCCGATGGAAGCCAAGGAAAAGCCGACCATCAAGGTTCAGGTGCTGGGACAGGTGAAGAATCCAGGCATTTACGCGGTGCCGCCCTACGAGAGGGTTTCCACCGCCTTTGCCATGGCCGGCGGGGCCAGCGAGCAGGGTTCTTTGCGAACCGTAGTCCTGACCCGGCATGGCCTGGCCCTTGACACTCTGGATCTGTATAGTTATCTGACGTTCAACCAACAGTCGGAAAATCCCAAACTGGAAGACGGGGACATCATCTTGGTTCCGGTGGTCCAAAACGCGGTGCGGGTGGCCGGCCAGGTCTGGAAGCCCGGAAGCTACGAAGTAAAGGCGGGCGAAAGGCTGATGGACGTGATAACCATGGCCGGGGGTTTCACCCCGGTGTCCACAAAAGAAGATATCAAGATAGAGAACATCGCCCGGCCCGGGGAAGTGGTAAGCATCAGCTATACCAAATTGGTGATTGAAAATGACCAATCCATGAACGTTCTTCTGAAGGAGGGCGATGTGGTGACAGTACCCACCGCTCCAACCACGGTGACGGTGGTGGGCCAGGTGCAGAAGGGCGGAACTTTTGTGTTTGAACCGGGGACGGTGATAAGTTACTATCTGGGGATGGCCGGGGGCTATGGGGACAGGGCCAGCACCAGTAACATTAAGATCAACCGCTGGGGCGGGAGGTCACTGAGCGCCAAGGAATCCACCCCGGTGGAGCCGGGAGACGTGGTGATAGTGGGGGAGATGCAGATCAAGGGCTGGCGGGATTACATCTCGGTGACCGGACAGCTGCTGACCATGTTCTTCATCGTCTGGTCGGTTACAAAGTAACTTTAGCCACATAAAGCACAAAGGGCACATAATAATTATACTTAGCACGGAGTGTAAGACAAAATGATAAACAGCTTTTATGATCTGCTTTACCTGCTGGTGAAGGAACGGAGGAAGATTATTTACATTACCCTGGCATTTACCGTATTTGCGGCGGGGTTAAGCCTGGTGATACCGGTAAAGTACAAGGCCACGGCCACGTTGATGCCCCCGGTAAACCAGGGGGTCAACCTGATGAGCTTGGCTTTAAAAGGTTCTATGCCCACAGATCCGGAGATTGGTGGAGTTGGTTATCTGCCAGGGGCTGTGACCCCTTCTGATGTATTTGCCTACATGCTTAAAAGCGGAACCATTGCCGGAATGGTCATTGACGAATGCGGCCTGGTGGAACATTACAAAAAGGACAAGGTTTTTGCCAGGGATCCTCAAAAGGCCATGTATAATGTCAGTAAAAAACTAACCAAGTCCACGGGTATAAAGGTCGGGGATGAAAGGTTCATCACCATTGAAGTGGAGGACAAGGACAAGAACAAGGCGGCCGAGATCGCCAACTGCTACGGGACTGCATTGGACCGGGTTTATACCAGCCTGACCATGAATCAGGGGCGCAAGGCCCGGGAGTTCATAGAGAAAAGACTGGAACAGGAAGAAGTATTGTTGAAAAAACTGGAGGACTCGCTTAATGTCTTTCAAAAGCGTTTTCGCACCGTCTCTTTGCCGGACGAGATGAAGGCGGTGATCGAGATGTCGGCGGCCTTGGAGGGCAAGATAGTCGGTCAGCGGATTGAGATGGAGGCCATGAAATCCTACGGCACGGCTGAAAACCCCCAGATAATGTCCTTGGAAAACCAGATAAGCAAGGCCGAACAGCAGTTGAATGAACTGATGAAGGGAAGCAAGAACAAGAACCTTTTTGTGCCCTTTGCCAGCGCCCCGGACATAGGGATGGAACTTGGCCGCCGGATGAGGGATGTGAAGATACACCAGGAGGTTTATGGGTTGCTGGTCCAGCAGTTGGAGCAGGCCAAGATCATGGAAGCCAAGGACACGCCCAAGATACAATTTTTGGAAAGGGCTACGCCGCCGTATAAGAAGAGCTGGCCAAAGAGGAGTTTGATAACCCTTTTTGGTTTAGCCGTTGGTCTGTCAGTTAGTATTAGTATTGTTCTTGCAAACCAATGGTGGAATAGTTTATTGACAAGCCACGATAATAGTGAAAAGCTATCAAAAATAAAAGAAATGTTAATGTAAATTGATAAATGATTTTGCTTCTGATAATACTATGAATATCTTTACTAAAAAGTGTTTAAGTGTTTTGAAACAGAATGCTTTACTAATTGCATTCGGTACTTTTGGCTTTATTTTATTAATTATGTTCATTAATCGTTTGTGGGTCCCCATTATTTTAACAGTTGGAATATTTTTATTTTTCATAGTGTTTTTAAATTTAAGGAAGAGACCTGAAATATTGATTGTAATTAGTATTGTTCTTAATTATATACCTAAAGGGACAAGGGTTGGTTATACTTTGCTTGTTGTTACATTTCTATATTTACTAACCAAAAAGTTATTGGAGAATAAAATAAAATATAAGATAGATATTGTTAAAATATCGTGGTTAATAATTATTGTGTTAGGTTTATTAACTATTCCGATGTGGAACAATATTCTAAGTGGCTTGCAATGGTATGCAGCATTAGCAATAGTGCCTTTGTTGTTATATATTTTAATTATTGATGAATATATATCGCAAGAAGCGATTCAATGGTTAATGCGTTACGGTTTATTGTGGATATTCTCTTTTATAGTTGCTGAAGCCACAGTCGCTGCATTAATAATATTAATTAAACAAGATACATTTTTCTCTGTCCCCAATATTATGACGTTTCACGGACTTGAAATTCCCGGAAACGGTAGCAATAGACTAGCAGGGCTACTTGTATTTATTTCATTATTTGGACTGTTAAGTAAAAAATTATGGGAGGGAAGTTGGCTTAAAAACACAATAGTATATTTTGTTCTTTATTTTTCTATGATATTGACATTTTTAATGGTTTCCAGAAGTGCTTTAGTAAGTATTCTTAGTGCCGGTATAGTTTATATAATTGCAAAAATTGCATATGAAAAAAAAGTAAAAATTAAGTCGATAGTTATTGCCGCCATTGTTATATTAATTTCAGCCAAGCCCTTTATTGATCATTTAGTATTTCGCATGAAGAATGTTAGTATTGACGCGTCAACACTATCACGATTAATGGTATGGAAGAGTTGTATTATTCAAATTAAAAACGGTATTGTCCTTGGGGCTGGCCCGGGGCAATTTGCTTTTAAGGATATATTTCAATTGCTAGACGACCCACACAATATGTTTTTAAGATATGGTGTTGATTTTGGAGGTGTAAGTATAATATTTTTAATGGTTATTCTCGCATATCCCCTATTAATATTTGTAAAAAAATATCGTAGTAATAGCGCAGACGCTATGCGTGTATTTTTAACATTTGCTCCACCTTTGGTTGGCACTGTGCTGCACAGTATGATAGATTCCACATTTACGTCAAGAAGCACTGGTCCATTATTGTGGTTAGTATGGGCAATATTTGTGAAATCTTTATTGGGACATAGCCCAAGAAAGCAGTTTCCTTGAACAACCCAAAGTATTAAAAAATGAAAATAATTGGGAATGAAATATTATATTTCACACAGTATTATTAATGATCAATTCAGGTGGGGGAAATGGAAGTTGATAATGGAATGACTATCAATAACAATAAAGTTACGGAAAATTTTATTTCATTACTGTTAGTACAAGGAGTAAACTACATATTGCCACTTGTTACTATTCCCTATTTGGTTAGAGTATTGGGGTTGAGCGGATTTGGTTTATACACTTTCGTTTTGTCGGTAATTCAATACTTTGTTTTTTTAACTGACTATGGGTTTAATCTAACAGCTGCAAGAAAAGTATCCATATTTAGGAATGATACTGATCAATTAGCAAAAATATTCAATACTGTCATGGCAGTGAAATTGTGTTTATTGCTTATAAGTTGTCTAACAGTTTATATATTATTATTGCTTATTCCTAAATTTCAATCAGATAAAACCCTGTATTATATAGCAATGTTAGGTGTTTTAGGTAATTTCCTTTTTCCCATGTGGTATTATATCGGCCTAGAAAAAACAAAATACATAGCCATATATAATTTAATAGCCAAAACTATAACAACAGCATTAATATTTGTTTTTGTAAAAAACACTCGCGATGTAAATATTGCGATACTTCTGCAGTCGTTAGGTGTGGTTGTCGCTTCCTTGCTATCATTGGTAGGTGTTGTAAAAAAAATGCCAGTAAAATTAATGTTTCCAAATATTGCAACTATATGGGAAGAGTTAAAAAACGGGTGGAATGTATTTGTTACGTTAATGGCGTCGACTTTACTTAATAATACTAATATATTTATTTTAGGGTTGCTTGCTGGCAATACAGCAGTTGGGTACTATTCTGTAGCAGACAAAATAGTACGTGCCTTTATTAACCTGTGCTCCCCTGTTAGTCTTGCCATATACCCTCGGGTAAGCCAGTTGTTTCATAATTCTAGAGAAGAAGGTGTTAGATATATTCGTAAAGCAATTAAAATTGGCACCATAGGATTTGGTCTGGCCGTCTTAGCGCTGGTGTTTGGGGCGGATATATTTATTCGCATTGTCTCGGGTGAAAGTTCTTCCCATATACGCACGCTTTTATTAACCATGGCGATTTTGCCGTTGACAATATTCTGGGATAATATTTATGGCACACAAGTATTGATCAATATTGGTAGAACAAATGAATTCATGAAAGCTGTTTTAATTCCAGGCATACTGTCAGTACTACTTTCTTTTGTGTTTGTGCCGATTTACAAAGAAAACGCAACAGCAGTAATGTTTCTTCTTTCTGAAATTGCAGTATTAGTTATGATGATATTTTATGTGAGGAATAATGGAATATACTTAATAAAAGATAAATATATTTAATTAAAATGAAAATAGCAGTATGGTATAATCTGCCAAGTGGTGGTGCAAAACGAGCTTTGTTTTGCCAAATTAAATATTTATTGGCAAGAGGACATTATGTTGAAGTATGGTGTCCATCTACTGCAAATAGATCTTTTATGCCGCTGTCGGATATTGTTTGCGAAAATGTCTATTCAATCAATTGGCCATCTGTTAAGAAAACATCATTATTGTGGCAAGTAAAAAAATATATAAATATTTCTAAAAAGATAAAAATGCTTGAAAAGCATAGTCATGAGGTTGCTCGTGTAATAAATAAAAGAAAATTTGATGTACTGTTGGCACACGGCGATCAATATTTGGCGGCCCCATCAATTTCAAGATATGTTCAAATACCGTCAATATTGTATTTGCAAGAGCCAAACAGGCAGATATATGAGGCTTTTTTGTCTGAATCACAAAATACATTACAAAAGCCTAAAAAAGTTTATGACTTGTCAGTAAACATTATTGGTTATGTAAAAGATGTATTTAAAACACACGGAAACCGGATGAAAGCAAATCAAGAATTAAAAAATGCAACAGCTTTTACAAGGATATTAGTTAATTCATATTACAGCAGAGAAAGTGTGCTTCGGTCGTATGGCCTTGACCCCTATGTTTGTTATCTTGGGGTCGAAACAGGTAAGTTTAAACCGCAGAACAAGACAAAGTATTCCAACAAGATTATTGGCATTGGCTCAATAACAAAGACAAAAAATATTGAGTTTATTATAAAAGCACTTTCACTTATTCAGGATAAAAAAACAATATTAACATGGATTGGTAATTTTGCTGATGAGAACTATTTAAACAATATTGTTGCCTATGCAAAAATATTATCGGTTGAATTGAGAATATGTGTTGGACTTACCGAAGAAGAACTGATAACAGAAATATCATCGAGTAATATTATGGTCTACTCGCCTCGTCTCGAACCATTTGGTTTTGTAACATTGGAAGCCAATGCATGCGGTGTGCCAGTAGTCGCAGTAGCAGAGGGTGGGGTAAGAGAAACAGTAAAAGATGGGGTAAACGGCTACCTTTGCTCTAATGATCCAGCGGATATGGCTGATAAAATCAAGATACTGTTAGAAAACGCAAACCTGTATCAATCGTTATGCAGGAGCTGTAGAAAACATGTAGAAGAAAGCTGGACTTGGAGAAAAAGCATAGATGAGTTAGAGAAACATCTTAAATATGTTGTAGAATGAAAAGGATTTATTAATGGCTGAGTCGGTTTTATGCTCAATAATTATTGTGTATTATGACGGCTTCGACAAAATGCAAAAATGCCTTAATAGTATATCAGATCATGCACCAACAAATGTCGAAGTTGTCATTGTTAACAATTCCCACCATCACCACAAATATGCATTGAAAAATCGTAAACATATCGTTGTTGGGGATGATAGAAATTATGGATACTCAAAAGGAAATAACATTGGTTTATCATATGCCAAAGGGCAATATATTTTATTATTAAATCCAGACACGGAGTTAACTGATCGCTTTATTGAAAAGGCCATTACAATTTTGGAAAAATATCCAAACATAGCTGCTATTGGTCCTAAGTTGACAGATGATTACAATAATGTACAGATATCTGCGTTTAAATTTCCAACCATCAAAGGTTATATTTTACAGGATATTTTATGTCTAAAGGTCAATACAGACAAAAATAGTCCAAGTGCTAAAATTAAAAACCAAGCATTTGAAGAAAATATATTTAAATGTGATTGGCTATGTGGTGCCGCAATATTATTTAGGAAAGATGCCCTTATTTGTGTAAACGGCTTTGATACAAGATATTTTCTATATTATGAAGACGTAGATCTGTTTAATAAGATAAATAAGGCTGGCTATGATGTGGCTTATTGCCCATCTTATATAGTTAAACATTGTGATAAGGATGAAAGTGGCATATATTCTAATAAATTTAATAATGCTCGGAGAATTGTTGCACACGATTTCAGTTTGATGCAGTATTGGAACAAATATAAGCCGGAGATGATTCCTATTGTTAGATTTCTTGTATTTGTACGATCACTGAGCCGGTTAGTAATATGGGTATTCTCTCCCTCTTTGAAGGCGCATGCAGGGTCGAATTGTGTAAATGAAAGAATAATGGGATATTTTAAAAGCATGATCATGTCAATTATTAAGTAAAAATTCAAACCCAATGCCAAAGCAATTTGATTGTAACATAGTCTTTGACACCCGGATGTACAAAAACTCCGGCATCGGATCTTATATACGCAACTTGGTCGGGCAATACTCCAAAAACCCCATCAAGAATAATTTAACTTTCCTTACCAGCGAAGAAATCCCAGGGCTGGGTCTTAAAACCAAACATTGCCCGTACAAGATCTACGGTCTGGCCGAGCAGACGCTTCTGCCTTACTCGGTCAGAAAGGCCGCACTTTTGCACACCCCGCATTACAATGCCCCGGTGCTTTTCCCCGGCAAGCTGGTGGTCACCATTCACGATCTGATCCACTTGAACTATTATGACCAGCTTCCGTCGTTATTCCATAAATTATACGCCAAGACAATGATGGGAGCGGTGGTCAAGAGGGCTGATGCCATCATGACCGACTCGGATTGGACGAAAAAGGATATATGCCGAAGATGGCCTTGGGCCGAGACAAAGACGAAAACAGTCTACTGCGGAGTGTCCGAGTCCCGGGAACATTCAAGCCCCAAAGAGGTGCTGGGCAGGTATGGCATCACTAAGCCATATATCTTTTATGTCGGCCTTTTGAAGCGCCATAAGAACCTGATACGTTTGGTGGAATCATTTGCCGCTGCCCAGGGTTCCCTTAAGGGAGAATACCTGCTGGTAATTTCCGGTGACCCCAAAAGTGACGATGCCGGCCTGAAACAACATATTGACGGTTCTCCCTACCGCAAGTTGATTCGCCTGACCGGGTTTGTCCCCGGCGCAGATTTGCCGGCATTATTTGGCCAGTCCGCGGCATTTGCTTTTCCCTCGTTGGCCGAGGGCTTTGGCCTGCCGCCGCTGGAGGCCATGTCCTACGGAGTCCCGGTAATATCCAGCAATGCCACCTGTCTGCCTGAGATATTGAAGGATGCCCCGCTGTACTTTGATCCATTAAATGTTGATGATATGGCTGCCTGCCTGGAAAGGGCGGTCAGCGATACAGCCTGGCGGCAGGAGGCCATAAGCAAGGGTACTGCGGTGGCTGCCGGTTACCGCTGGGAGGAAACCGCCCGGGAGTGTCTTGACCTGTATCAGTCCCTACTTTGAAAAATGGCCGGTCGAGTGTGTCTGCCAAATAGGAATTTACCGGAGTTAGAAACATGCAGGAGAAGAACATAGCGGCCATGCCTGTAAAAGGCCATAAAGTCGCCATAATACACGACTGGCTGACCGGCATGAGGGGAGGGGAGAAAGTGCTGGAGCTGATGCTGTCCATTTTTCCCCAGGCCGACATATTTACATTGCTTTGGGTCAAAGGAAGTGTTTCGGAGAAGATCGAAAAACAAAAGATCACCGCCTCCTTTTTGCAAAAAATACCATTTATCAGGAAGAGCTACCGCAGCTTTCTTCCCCTGTTTCCTCTGGCCATTGAAAGCTTTGACCTAAACGAATACGACCTGGTCATTTCCTCGAGCCATTGCGTGGCCAAGGGCATCATCCCCCCGCCCCAGGCCCGGCATATCTGTTATTGTTATACCCCGATGAGATATATATGGAATATGTACTCTGAGTATTTCAAGGACGTCAAGAATCCGTTCTCTGTGATAGCCTACCGTTCGGCCTCGCATTATCTAAGGCTCTGGGACCTCAGCACCAATAGCAGGGTCGACGACTTCATCGCCATCAGCGATCATATAAGCCGGCGTATCCAGCGTTATTACAACCGGCCCTCAACGGTGATCTATCCCCCGGTGGATACAGAGTATTACCATCCCGTTCCTGACAGGGCCATACCGGAACCTTATTACCTGATAGTTTCCGCGCTGGTCCCCTACAAAAAAGTTGATCTGGCCGTAAAAGCCTTTAATCGGAACGGGAAAAGATTGGTTATCATTGGCGAAGGCCCGGAAAAAAGCAAATTACTGAGAAAAGCAAATGACAACATCAGTTTCCTGGGCTGGAAGAACAATGAACAGCTACGGCAATGGTACAGCCACTGTTCGGCTTTGGTGTTTCCCGGTGAGGAGGATTTTGGAATAGTGCCGCTGGAGGCCCAAGCCTGCGGCAGCCCGGTGATAGCCTACCGCAAGGGCGGGGCCACCGAAACGATAATCGACCGCCAGACCGGAATATTTTTTGACAGGCAGACAATGGAGGAATTGCAGAACGCCGTAATTGTCCATGAGAAGATGCCATATGATAAAATGAAAATAATCGCCAATGCCAAGCGGTTCAGCAATGAAATATTTTGCGAAAACCTTAAGAAGCAAATATTCCCCGGCTAAAAGTATTTCGACCCCTGGCAGGATAAGAGATTGTACGGCAGATCTCTGATATGAACTTGGTTCACAGGCAGATTATTCCTCCAAAAAACTGAAACAACCGAGTGCAATTGACATGTTCACCCGCAAAGGCCAGCTGACATTCTCCGGCGTCCTGATGCTGATGGATGCCCTGATCATCTTCCTGTCCTTCACCATCTCCTACTGGATCCGCTTCCTTTCCGGCTGGATACTGGTGCCCAAGGGCATCCCGCCCTATTTCTATTATTTCAGCGCCTCGGTGGCGGTGGGGATCCTGTGGGTTTTCATATTCTGGATGGTGGGGCTGTACGAAAGCCGCCAGGTAATGACCAGCGACGAGGAGATCTACCGGGTGGCCAAGGGTACGGTGGTGGGGCTGGTGGCCATCATGGCCTTTTCCTTCTTTTACCGCGAGGTGGTATGGTCCCGTCTGGTGCTGGGGCTGGCCACCACCATCGGCTTCGTGCTGCTTTCCATAGAACGGATACTGGCGGTGAAGGTTTACCGCTGGCTGATGAAAAAATACGGCCTGGGCTTAAAGAGGGCCGGGCTGGCGGGCAACGGGGAGACCGCCCAGAAGATACTGGAGCAGATAGAAAAACACCCGGAATACGGTTACCGGATAGACCTGCTGATCGGAATCTCCGGTTGCTGTAACGCCTCGCAGCAGGAGGGCAAACCCCGGATAGACCTGGCCAGGACCGAAGACCTTTCGGCTTTGGTGGACCAGCATTCCCTGGACACCCTGTTCATCGTTCTTCCCCAGCAGAACCAGGGGCAGGTGTCTGACATAGTCAACGCGATAGAACACCGCCAGATCGAGCTGAAATTCGTGCCCGACCTGATCGGGATCATCAGCCACGATACCAGCGTCTCCCAGCTGGGGGACATCCCCCTGATCAACCTGCGGGTGGTGCCCATCTCCGACTGGGACCTGCTGATAAAAAGGGCCTTCGACATATCCAGCTCCATTTTGTTTTTAACCATTCTTTCTCCTCTGATGATGGTGCTGGCCGGACTGGTCAAGCTGGGCTCCAAGGGCCCGGCCTTCTACTCCCAGGAAAGGGTGGGCTACGACGGCACCACCTTTCAGATGTACAAATTCCGTTCCATGCGGATGGATGCCGAGGATCAGAGCGGCCCGGTCTGGGCCAAAGATGGAGATCCCCGGCGCACCCGGCTGGGAAGCTTCATGCGCAAATACAGCCTGGATGAGCTGCCCCAGTTCTACAATGTGCTGAAAGGGGACATGAGCCTGGTGGGGCCCCGGCCGGAACGGCCGTTCTTCGTGGCCAAATTCAGGGAACAGATACCCAGGTATGCCTCGCGCCACAAGGTCAAGTCCGGGGTAACCGGCTGGGCCCAGATCAACGGTTTGCGGGGTGACACCTCCATCATCGAGAGGACCAAGTACGATATTTTTTACATTGAACACTGGTCGCTGCTGATGGATATCAAGATCCTGTTCAAAACCGTGATCCAGGTTTTGTTCCCCAATAACGCCTATTAAGTTGTTGCTTATTTATGGACTTTGACCGGTATATTTGGTATAATTAAAAGATATATTCGGAATAAGGCTGCAACATCATAACCGCACCTTCTGACTGACCGGAAGCAATATGCCCTCCAAATATTATTTGCATAAAACCTCCTTTGCCGACCTTCCGGTGAACGTGGGAAAAGGGACCAAGATCTGGCATTTCTGCCATATCTGCCGGGGGGCCACCATCGGCCAGGATTGCGGCATCGGCCAGAACTGTTACATCTCCGGCCGGGCGGTCATCGGCAACGGCTGCCGGCTGCAGAACAACGTTTCCATCTACGATCTGGTGACCCTGGAGGACCGGGTTTTCTGCGGCCCGTCGGTGGTCTTCACCAACGACCTCAATCCCCGGGCGGCCTATCCCAAGCGCGGAAAATGGATCCCCACCCTGGTCAAAAAAGGGGCCTCGCTGGGAGCCAACAGCACCATCCTGTGCGGGATAGTCATCGGGAGCCACGCCATGGTGGCGGCCGGGGCGGTGGTTACCAGGGACGTGCCGGATTACGCCGTGATGGCCGGGGTGCCGGCCCGCCAGATGGGCTGGATGTGCGAGTGCGGCGGATCGCTGGATTTCAAAAATGGCAAAAGAACAGCCTGCCCCGATTGCGGGCGGAAGTATGTTAACAGCGGTAAAAAGGTAGGACCACAGAAATGACAGACCTTAACGGGATCGAGCCGGCATTCCTTAAAACGGCAGACCCCTCAGATATGTACGGGGTCATTTGCTCCATGCCCCGGCAGGCCCGGGAAGTGCTGGAGATCGTCGATAAAACGGAAATGCCGTTGACCGATAATGCCTGCCGCAGCCTGATAATCTGCGGGATGGGCGGGTCGGCCATCGCCGGCGATCTGATCTCGGCCTACGGCCAGGACATGATGGCCATGCCGGTCTGGGTCCAAAGGAATTACGGACTGCCGGGCTGGGCCGGGCCTAATGATCTGGCCGTGATCAGCAGTTATTCCGGCGATACCGAGGAATCCCTTTCCGCCTACCACCAGGCCCAAGAGAATGGCCTGCGGATACTGGGCATCACTTCCGGGGGGAAGTTAAAATCGCTGTGTCAGCAAAATAACAATCCCTGCCTGATAATTCCCGGCGGGCTGCCTCCTCGGGGAGCCTTGGGATATTCGTTCTTTGGCCTTTGGGGGATGCTGACCAAACTCGGCCTGATCAAAGCTTCCCGATCCGAGGCGGCGGAGGCGGTTGAACTGCTGGAGACCCTGGCCGCGGAGTTTGCCCTGGAAAATCCGGCCCCCAAGAACCAGGCCAAAGAGCTGGCCCAAAAACTTCAAAACCATTTACCGGTGATCTATTCCTCGGTGGACAGCCTGTGGCCGGTGGCCCGGCGCTGGACCAACCAGATCAACGAGAATTCCAAGATGCTTTCCTACTGCGCATTTTTCCCGGAACTCTGCCACAACGAGATCGTGGGCTGGCAGGAGCTTCCCCGGATCCGCCAAAGCGCCAAGATCGTGATGCTGTCGGACCGGGAGGACCACGGATCCAACGAGCTTAGGGCCGGGATCATCTCCGAACTCTTAAAGACCGAGGCGGCCGAGGTGATCAAGGTCGAGACCCGGGGGCAGTTGCTGCTGGCCCGGATGTTCTCGGCCATATTCCTGGGGGACATGGCCAGCTATTACCTGGCGCTTTTGAACCAAACCGACCCCACCCCGGTGGAGCGGATAAAATTCCTGAAAAGCAAACTGGGGGGCGGCAAATGAAGGCCATCATCCCTGTAGCCGGAGCCGGCACCAGGCTTAGGCCCCACACCCACAGCACCCCCAAGGTGCTGATCCCGGTGGCCGGAAAACCCATCATCGGCCACATCCTGAACCAGCTCCAGGGCCTGCCCATCGACGAGGTGATACTGGTGGTCGGCCACATGGGCGACAAGATCCGGGAATATGTCGAGGGCAATTTCCCCTTTAAAACCACCTTTGTCACCCAGGAAAAAGCCAGGGGGCTGGCCGACGCCATCTATCTCACCAAACAGACGGTGGGAAACGACGATGCCATAATCATCCTGGGGGACACCATCTTCAAGACCAGCTTTAAGGAGCTCCTCTCCAAGCCAAATTCCCAGATCGGGGTCAAGCCGGTGGTTGATCCCAGGCGGTTCGGGGTGGTGGAGCAGGAGGGCAAAAAAATAACCAGGCTGGTGGAGAAACCGGAGAACCCCAAGACCAACCTGGCCATTGTGGGGATCTATCTGATCAGAAAAATGTCCCGGCTGTATGCCGCCATCGACCAGTTGTACCAGAAAAAGATCAAGACCAAGGGGGAATACCAGCTGACCGACGCCCTGCAGCTGATGCTGGAGCAGGGGGAGACCATGGAATCGTTCACCGTGGAAGGATGGTACGACTGCGGCAAGCCGGAGACGTTGCTTTCGACCAACCGCCAGCTGCTGGAGATGAGCTCGCTCCACCCCACCCCCCGGCCGGGGGTGGTGATCAACCCCCCGGTCTATGTCGACCCCGGTGCCAAGCTGGAACACTGCATCATCGGGCCCTACGTTTCCATAGCCGCCGGCAGCAGCATAAAAAACTCAATAATCTCCAACACCATCATCGGCAGCAACGTCCAGGTCGAGTCCATGATGCTCCAAAACTCCCTGCTGGGGGACAACGCCACGATCCGGGGCAAACAGCGCCGGCTGAACGTGGGGGACGGCTCGGAAATTGATCTGACTTAAGGGAGCTAACCCTAAATCCCTTCCCCGCGAGGGAAGGGATTTATAGCTACCCTTCCCTATGGGGAAGGGAGGGGTTAGGTCAAACAGGATAGCTATAAAACAAAACGCCATTATAAGGGGTTAAAAAGGGGTTCCGAAGAGGCAAAGTAGATGGAATAAGGGTCGTATTCCAAGGTATATAAGGCAAATGATGCGGTATTTATCTCTGATTACATGGTATCAGGGTCATAATACATGGTATTGAAGGCAATAACCACGGTATTGAAGGTATATTACATGGTATTGGAGCCATAGTACACGGTATTGAAGGCAATTACCACGGTATTGAAGGTATATTACATGGTATTGAGGTCAAATGACATGGTATTTAAAAGATAAAAGACCGGATAACTTAAGTATTTTGAATAAGTTGGGGAATATAAAGAAAATACCACCGCCCTATCGGGACAAAAAGCGCCGACTGAACGTGAGGGACGGTTCGGAAATTGATCTGACTTAAAAGATAACGATTATTAATAAACCTTTTATTTTAGGAGAAAAAACCAAATGGTAGAAAGAGTCCTCTACAGTTCGGAGTCGGTGACCGAGGGCCATCCCGACAAGGTCTGCGACCAGATATCGGACGCAATTCTGGACGCCATTCTGGAACAGGACCCCAACGGCCGGGTGGCCTGCGAGACCCTGGTCACCACCGGGCTGGTGATGGTGGTCGGGGAGATATCCACCAACTGCTACATCCCCTTTCCCAAGATCATCCGGGAGACCATCAAGGACATCGGCTACACCGACGCCAAGACCGGTTTCGATTACGAGTCCTGCGCGGTGGTGACCTCCATCCAGGAGCAGTCCGGCGACATAGCCATGGGGGTGGATGTGGGCGGCGCCGGCGACCAGGGGATGATGTTCGGTTATGCCTGCAACGACACCCCGGAACTGATGCCCATGCCCATCCAGTTGGCCCACCAGCTGACCCGGCGGCTGAGTGAGGTCCGCAAGAAGGGGACCCTGGATTACCTCCGTCCCGACGGCAAGTCCCAGGTGACGGTGGAATACGACAACGGCAAGCCCAAGCGGGTGGACACCATCGTGATCTCGGCCCAGCATAATCCCGAGGTCAAGGAGGAGAGGGTCAAGCGGGACATCATCAAGCACGTCATCAACCGGGTGGTCAGCGCCAAGCTGATGGACGACAAGACCAAGATCCTGGTCAACCCCACCGGGCGTTTCGTCATCGGCGGGCCCCAGGGCGATTCCGGCCTGACCGGGCGCAAGATCATAGTTGACACCTACGGCGGACTGGGCCGGCACGGCGGCGGCTGCTTCTCGGGCAAGGACCCCTCCAAGGTGGACCGGAGCGCGGCCTATGCCGCCCGGTACATCGCCAAGAACGTGGTGGCGGCCGGGCTGGCCGACCGCTGCGAGATCCAGCTGGCCTATGCCATCGGAGTGGCCGAGCCGGTCTCCATCGCGGTCGACACTTACTGCACCGGCAAGGTGGACAGCGCCAAGATCACCAAGATCATCCGCCAGCACTTTGACCTGACCCCCCACGGCATCATCTCGATGCTCAATCTGAAACGCCCCATCTACCGCAAAACCGCTGCTTACGGGCATTTCGGGCGCGAGGAGGAAGGCTTTACCTGGGAAAAGACCGACATGGCCGCCAAACTCCGCGCCGCGGCTAAAAAATAAGTGATCATTCAGCCACAAAGACACCAAGACACAAATATTACCATTCACAATTTACGATTCACGATTTGGTTTAGTGCCTTCGTGTCTTAGTGGCTCTGAAGAGTTACAAAATTAAGGAGAAAGAAAGAATGAACTACGATATCAAAGATATCAAACTGGCCGCCCAGGGAAAAAACAAGATCGAGTGGGCCGAGAAATCAATGCCGGTGCTGCGGATCATCCGCCAGCGCTTTGAAAAGGAAAAGACCCTCAAAGGCGTCAAGCTCTCGGCCTGCCTTCACGTCACCGCCGAGACCGCCAACCTGATGCGGACCCTTAAGGCCGGCGGAGCCGAGCTCAGATTATGCGCCTCCAACCCGCTTTCCACCCAGGACGAGGTGGCCGCCTCGCTGGTCAAGGACTACGGGGTCCAGGTGTTCGCGGTCAAGGGCGAGAACAAGGAGACCTACTACCGCCACCTGAACCAGTCGCTGGACCAGCGGCCCAACATCACCATGGACGACGGGGCCGACCTGGTCTCCGAGCTGCACTCCAAGCGGAGCGATCTTTTAAAGAACATCATCGGCGGGACCGAGGAGACCACCACCGGCGTCATCCGCCTGCGGAGCATGGAGAAGGCCGGGACCCTGGGCTTTCCGGTGATCGCGGTCAACGATTCTTTGACCAAGCACATGTTCGACAACCGCTACGGCACCGGGCAGAGCACTTTGGACGGAGTCCTGCGGGCCACCAACTTCCTGCTGGCCGGATCCACCATGGTGGTGGCCGGTTACGGCTGGTGCGGCCGGGGCCTGGCCATGCGGGGCAAGGGGATGGGGGCCAATGTCATCGTCACCGAGATCGACAACGTCAAGGCCCTGGAGGCCCTGATGGACGGATTCAATGTGATGCCCATGGCCCAGGCCGCCAAGGTGGGGGATGTCTTTATCACGGTCACCGGCGACATCAACGTCATCCGGCCCGAGCATTTCAAGGCCATGAAGGACGGGGCCATCGTCTGCAATTCCGGGCACTTCAACGTGGAACTTGATCTGGCCGGTCTGCGCAAGGCGGCCAAGGCCAGGCGCGAGGTCAGGCCGCTGGTGGAGGAATATACCATGCCCTCGGGACGGCACGTCATCATCCTGGCCGAGGGCCGGCTGATAAACCTGGCCACCGCCGAGGGGCACCCGGCCAGCGTGATGGACATGAGCTTTGCCAACCAGTCCCTGGCCGCCGAGACCCTGGCCAAAAAAGGACGGAGCATGCAGAAGAAGGTCTATTCGCTGCCCCAGGAGATGGACCAGCAGATAGCCAGCTTAAAGCTGAAGGCCATGGGGGTCAAGGTCGACGTTCTGACCCCGGAACAGAAGAAGTACCTGGCATCATGGGAGATGGGAACCTAGGATCCAGTTCAAGACCCAAATGAAAAGCGGGCCAGGCTGTATCATAATGAATACAGACTGGCCCGCGGCAAACAAAACCAAGAGGAAACAATAACGGCCGTTTAAGTCAGTTTCTTCCGGCAAAAACCAAATACCTTTTATTCCCCTTTTTGCTTTAGACAAACAGCGTTAAGGGGCGGTGGATATTTTGTTTTGACCGGGGGTTCTGATGAAAACGGTTTTTTTATTTGGGCGCCCGATAAAGGATGTACAATCCCAGCGCTCCGAATATCAGGTTGGGAAGCCAGGCCGCCACCGTGGGCTGCAGGGAAGAATTGTGGCCCAGGGCCCGTCCGGTCTGCAAGATCCCCCAAAAGACAAAGCAGACCAGCAGCGAAAGGGAAAAACTGAGGGTGGCCCCGCTTTTGCGGGCATTGGAGAGGATGGGCAGCCCGAACAGCAGGATGATGAAGTTGGCAAAGGGGAAGGAAAGCTTGAAGTAGAGGTCCACCACGTAGCGGTGGGCATCCCCGCCGGACCGACGCAGGGCGTCGATATACCTGGACAACTGGGCAAAGTTCATCTCGTCCGGCAGCAGAACCCTTTTGGTGAATGATTCCGGGGTCTCGGTAAACCCGGTCAAAGCCAGGAACTGAAGGCTGTCCTCCAGCATCTGGTCGTTGACGAACCGGCGGCGGATGATGGGGGCGCCTTTGATCCCCTGCAGTTCCCAGTGATCGTTGACCCATAATCCCCTGGGGGCATCCACCCGCACCGCCAGCCGGTTCAGGGTGTCCATCTGCCAGATCACCACCGAGTCCATGGCGGCTTTGGGAACGTCGTATTTTTTTATGAAATAAAACCTGCCCTCGGTGCCGGCATAGTAGAGGTTGGCGCGGACCGCCTCAAAATGTAAACTGCGCTTGCGGATGTCCTGGCGTTCCAGATTCCCCCGCTTTTGGTTGGTAAAAGGCACCACCGTTTCCCCAAAGCCCAGCACCAGCAGGCTGACCAGAAGCCCCAGGATCAAGAGGGGCGCGAATATCCGGTTAAGGCTGATGCCCGATGATTTGAGGGCCACGATCTCATAGTGCCGGGACATCTGGCTGATGGTCCCCATGCTGGCCAAAAGCATGGCCACCGGCAGGGTCAACACCAGGATATATGGAACCTGGTAAAGATAGAAAAGCCCCACCATCCATAGTTTGGCCTTGGCGTCAATGAAGATGTCCAGCTTCTCAAAGACGTCCACCAGGATGAAAAGCAGCACAAAGGAAACCAACGCCAGCAGCATGGTCTTTAAAAATTCCCGGATCAGATAGCGGTCAATGATCTTCATGTTGCCTTTTTGGGGATCAGTTTGCGCAGTTCAATTTCGGAGTTCTGCCATAAAAGCAGCAGAGCCCCGCAGGTTCCCAAAACAATGTTGGCCGCCCACATGGCCAGCCAGGGGGACACCATCTGGCGGTCGGCCAATTCTTCGCCGCCCACCAAGGCCAGGTAATAGAGCACAAAAAACCCCAGGGCCATGCCGATGCTGGCGCCCATGGATCCCCGCCTGGTCAGCGCTCCCAGAGGCGCTCCCAGCAGTACGAAGACCAGGCAGGCGAAGGGAATGGCCAGTTTTTTCTGGATCTCCACCTGATAGCGCCGGATGTCGCTGGTCTTATTGTGGATGTCCTGTTTCAACTGCTCTTTCTGCCAGGCCGAGATCCGGGCAGAATCGGCCAGCTGGGTTTTTACCGGGGCGATGGTCTGTTCTATCTGGGAGATCTGTCCCTGCATCATCTTAGAGGTCATCTCCCGGTCTCCCCGCTGGGAGCGCACCGTCTGAACCGTGGCCGGGTCCAGGGGCAGGTTGATGACATGGGTGTTAAAATCCATTTTGTGGTAGGTCCGGGGGTCCCTGGCGTCGGCTTCGTGGATCTGGCCCCGCCACAGCTCCAGCCGCAGGACATTCTGCCGGGACATCATGGTCAGCTGCCCCTCGTCGGCAATGATGGTCCGGGGGTAGCCGTTGGGAACGCTTTCGTAGATGGTGACCTTGTGCAGGCGGGAACTGCCGGCATCCACTTTGCCCACCAGTATATTGTAGCCGGTAAAATCCGAAACAAAAGTGTTCTCCTTAAGGCGCAGGGCCGGCCTGGCGGAGGAGATGGACATGAAGGTGTTCTTCAAGGAATGATTGGCCTCGGGCAGTATCCGGTCGGTGAAAAAATACAGGCCCAGGGTCAAAGCCATCCCGGCCAGGACCGGCGCCACCAACAGCCGGATCAAAGGCAGCCCGGCGGATTTAAGCGCTGTCAGCTCGTTGTCGCCGGAGATCCGCCCGAAGGTCATCAGCACCGCCACCAGCACCGCCATGGGCACGGTCAGGGCCAGGATCGAGGGCAGGCTCAAGGCAAAGACCTTCAGCACCACCAGCCCGGCCACCCGTTTGCCGATCAAAAGGTCGATCAGTTCAAACAGTTTGTCCATCAGCAGGATGAAGGTGGTGACGGCCAGCGCAAAGGAAAAGGGGGCCAGGTGCTCCCTCAAAAGATAACGGTCCACTATTTTCATGGGATTAATGTTAACCTGTAATCCCCAAAAATGCAAGAGTTTTCTGTGTTCCGGCGGAAAGGCCGGAAACCAATCAGACAGGATTAACATGATCTACATGCTGCTGGTGACCGCCCGGTGAATCCCCAAACAATATTTTTCACGTTTTTCAAGATGGATTTTGGAACCACTTCCCACAAATAAGAAACTAAAGCTTATCCTTTCATTGTTTTTGGCGACAATGGCCGGAGCGGGTCTGGCTGTGGCCCAGGAGCAGGGTTCGCTGGATTCGCTGACCGCAGGCTTTATCGGCCGGCAGGCCAGGGATCAGAACATTGCGGTCCGGGACAGCCTGGACCTGAGCCTGAACGCCATGATGGAACTGGAGCTGTACAAGGACTTTCCGCTCTCCCAAAGTTACAATACCCTGGAAGGTTTGGGGCTGAAGCGCCGCCAGGCCGGGTTGGCAGCCCTGTGGCGGCAGAACAATGCTGATTTTCTGGCCAAGGCGGCCGCCGACCGCTCCGGCGAGGGGCTGATCCCGGACATCAAGGTGCCGCTGCCGGGGATCGGCAAAATCCTGGGCTCCGGGGCCCAGATAAAGATCAGCGGCAGCGAGAAGATAACCATCGGCGGCCAGCAGACATCCTACCCCAACCAGATCAACACCCCGGACGGAACCAGCAACGATAATTTTGCCCTGAAGATAAAGCAGGAACAGCAGGTGAACCTGGAGGGAATCATCGGGGAGCGGCTGCACGTGCTGATAGACTGGAACAGCGAAGCCCTGACCGACAAGAAAAGCAAGATCCGCCTTTACTACGAGGGCAAGGAGGATGAGATATTGCAGCGGCTGGAGGCCGGGGACACCGAGTTCAGCCTGGCGGGCTCGTCCCTGATCGGCGGATTAAGCACCCAGCACAAGGGGCTGTTCGGCATCAAGGGGGTGGCCAGGCTGGGCGGCCTGGAGCTGACCGCCATCGCCAGCAAGGACGAGGGCCAGAACGAGACCAAGAGCTTTGTGGGCCAAAGCCAGCAGAAGGAAAACAAATACAACGACAAGGATTTCATCGCCCGCCGCTTTTTCTGGATCCCGCTGGCCGATCCGGCCGATTCCATCATTGACCTCCGGGTCTACGTGAATTCACAGAACCAAACCCAGACCGGCGCCAAAACGCTGAACGGGCTGAACCTCAGCTGGCGCGATTTTAAGGTGAGGGATTCCGTTATCAACACCGGCAGTTATGTGACGGTGGAAAAGAAACTGATCGAGGAGTTCAACTATGAGGTAATAGGCGAAGGCCTCGGATATCTTTTGACCCTGGCCTACGGGCTCCAGACCAGCGATGCGATGCTGGTGGCTTATAAGACCAAAAACGGAAAATATTATCCCGACCAAAGCGTATTCGACACCACCAGCCAGCCCAACGCCGCCCTGATCAAACCCTCCAACTGCCGGCGGGCGGACACCGCGTCGGGCGACGGCTTTGCCTGGAACTACGAGTTCAGGAATTTCTATAATATCGGCCCCAGCAACATCGTGGAAACCAGCCTTAAGATAGATGTCAGAAAAATATCCAGCTCGGGGTCGGATTTCCAGTCAAGGGATTCGGCCAGCGGCAGGCTGTTCACCGACCTGATGTCCCTGGCCGACGCCGACGGCCTGATAGACTTTGAGAACCTGCGCATCGCCGGGGGGTATTTTTTCTTCGACCTGAAATACGACATGTTTTACCGTCCCTTGCCGACCCGGCCGTTCGACGATCCGGCCCTGCCGGTGCCCAACCCGGACATCTATGACAGCGTCAGCCTGGAGAGGGTCACCCCCCAGTACCAGATAGCGGTAAGCTATCTCACCAAGGAAGCGGTCTATGCCCTGGATGTCCCCGGGCAGCTGATAGACGGGAGCGTCCAGGCCAGCATCGGCGGGGAAACGGTGCCCGCAAACCAGTACACGGTGGACTACGAGACCGGCACCGTCACCTTTTCCGAGGCCTACCGGGAAAAGGCGCTTCAGGCCGGCGCCGACCTGAAGATCAGCTATCAATTTCTGCCCTGGGCTTCCTTCGGCACCAAGACCCTGGCGGGCTTAAGGGGCATCTATAAATTCAGCGAACAGGCCCAGCTGGGGGGCACCTGGCTCTACCGCAGCGAGCAGAGCCTGGAGACCAAGCCCCGGCTGGGCGAGGAGCCCAAGCGGATGATAGTGGCCGGGCTGGACGGATTTTACAAGGCCAGTCCGGAATTCCTGACCACTCTGGCCAACTATCTGCCGGGAGTGGAGACCGAGGCGGCCTCAAATTTTGAAGTCTCGGGTGAAGCCGCGGCCAATTTCCCCAACCCCAACACCCGGGGCGAGGTTTACCTGGACGACATGGACGGCACCAAGCTGACCGACGGCCTTAACCTGTACCGCCAGGGCTGGGTCCGCTCCGGCCTTCCGGACGCCGGTTTCAACAAGACCAGGGACCAGTTGTCTGCCCGGGCCTTTTGGTACAACCCCACCGCCAAAGTGACCCAGGGGCAGATAAACCCGGCCATCACCGATTCCACCCTGCGCAAAGACCCGGTGACCACCCTAAAGCTCCACCACCAGCCGATGCCCGCCGCCGGCGTTAATTCCTGGTCGGGCATCACCCAGCTTTTAAGCCGGAACGGGATGGACCTGAGCCAGAGCAAACTGCTTAACGTCTGGGTCCGGACCAAAGACAATGTGGCGGTCCGGATGCACATAGATTTCGGGGAGGAGATTGACCTGGACCAGATAAGGCGCGATGCCTGGGGATTTATCAAAGGCCGGACCGACACCGTGGATGCCGAGCCGCTGGCCCCCGGCGGCCAGCAGATATACATTGACGGCAATGATCGCGGGTTGGATACCATTAAACAGGCAGATGCTGGGGCATCCGGAACCGGCGACGACGGCAACGACGATTTTCTGGCCAGCGACTCCACCAGGCACAACGGCACCGAAGGCAACGGGATCTACGATACCGAGGACCTGAAACTTTCCGGCAAGGGGCCGGGCAGGTATTACAAGCAGACCAACCGCTATTATTCTTTTGCCTTCGATCTTTGTGACGCCAACGGACAGCCCAATGAATACGGCTGGCGTAAATTCTCCATTCCCCTGGATTCGGCCAGGGCCATAGGCTCCCCCTACGGCTGGGGCAATATCTCCTACGCCCGGATCTGGGTGGACAGCTGTTCGGCCGCCTCAGCCGAGGTGGAACTGGCCCTGGTGGAAATATCCGGCAACCGGTGGCAGGAGAAACCAATTGAGGCTGCATTATATTCAGGTCCGGTGGACAGCAGCGAAAAATTCCACGTGACGGTAAAGAACAACAAGGACGACGCCGACTACGTCCCGCCGCCCAATGCGGTGGAGAACGATGAGAACGGGCACCCCAAATTCGAGCAAAGCCTGGTTTTTAAGCTGGCCAACCTTAAACCCGGACATCTGGCGCTGGCCCAGAGGAACACCAACGCCATGGAAAAAAATTATACCGGCTACAAAAAACTAAAGCTTTGGGTCAAAGACAGCCTGGGAGCCGGGCAGTTCCTGATCCGGCTGGCCTCAAATGCCGACAGCTCCAGCCCCTATTACCAATTCACCGGATCGCTTTCGGCCGGGTGGCAGGAACTGTCGCTGAACCTGGAGGACCTCAGCAGCCTGAAAAAACTGACCCCCGATTCCCTGGGTTTCAGGAGGCAGGGGGACTATACCGTAAAAGGCAATCCCAACCTGGCCAATATCGGATCCCTGTATCTGGGGGTGGTCAATCAGGACCCGGCCCGGCCGTTATACACCGACCAGGTCTGGTTTAACAACCTGCGGCTGGATGAAGTGCGGCGGGACCGGGGCACGGCGGTGACCGCCAGCGTCAGGCTGGGGGTGGCCGACCTGTTATCGCTCAGCCTGGGATTTAACCGCACCGATGCTTACTGGTATACCATGGGGCAAAGCCCGGCCCTGGCCCAAAGGGTAAGCTACAATCTGGGCGGAAGCCTGCAGCTGGATAAGTTCTATCTCAACCGCCTGGGACTTAAGGTCCCGGTAAGTTTTGGGGCCAGCCTGGCCGAGAGCTATCCCTGGTACGGCGGCGACGACCGCAAGCTGACAGATCAGGAAAGCTCCGAACAGATGGACTGGAGCCGGGGCCGGAACGTCAGTTTTTCCCTGAGCAAGAGTCCATCCAAGTGGTGGCTGACGGATTTCACCATCGACCGGATGGCCGGTTCGCTGGCCTGGAGCCGCAGCACTTCCAGCGACCGTCACAATTCGGACAGCACCACCACTCTCAACACCAATCTCAGCTGGGGATGGGGGCCCAAGGCCAAAAGAAACATTGGAATAGGAAACTGGCTGAAACTTTATTACCTGCCGTCAAACCTTTCTTTTGCGGTCAACAACAACCGCACCCGGCACTGGAACCTGGACAAACAGGTCAACGTAATCAGCACCGCGGGCAGCGGCCTGACCCGGGGCGGCAGCGCCCAGCTGGCCTGGCAGATATCCGACCAGCTGAATTACCGCCTTTCCACCAGCCGCAACCTCCTGCAGAGGACCGGGGCCGGCGAGCTGGCCTGGCGTTACGGCCTGGGCTCGGAGGTCTCCCGCTCCCAGACGGTGGATTACCATACCACCCTTACCTGGCTGAAAATAATTCAGCCCACCTTCAATTACAGCACCACCTATAACCAGGCCAACCGGGCCTACCTGGTTCCGGGGAAACCCGACTCATCTTCGTTTCTGGATGTTTCCAACGCCAACAATCTTTCGCTGAACGGAAATCTGGAAATAGCCAAATGGCTGATGAAAATAACGGCTTTGCGGAACGAAGCCAAGGACGATTCCACCGAAGCCGGGACCCCGTTATGGCTGGTCATCCAGCTGGAGAAAATACTTAAGAAGATCAATCCCCTGGACATAACCTTCTCCCAGAGCAAAACCAACAGCTCCTCCGGTCTTTACAGCCGGCCGGATGTTATGCATCCCGATGTCTTTTACCAGCTGGGCTGGCGGCGGCGGCCGCTTTCTTCCGAAAGCTATGCCCCCCTGGCCTCGGAGCGGGCCGGCATCACCAACAACTATTCGGCCAGCACCGGCGGCTCGCTGGGCCAGCTGAGCATCAATGCCGGCTGGCAGCGCAGCGATTCCTGGACCTGGGACCCCACCAGCGCCATCTCCCGGCAGGGCATCACCTGGCCGGATCTGAGGGTCAGCCTGAGCTCGGTGGAGCGGATGTTCAAGGGCCTGAAAATACTGACCAGCGCCAGCCTGAGCAGCAATTATTCCCAGCGCCAGGATAAATCTTCACAATCCGGACGGGGTGTCACCAGCTGGAACATCAACCAAAGCTTCAACCCGCTGATCTCGCTGAATACCAGATGGAAAAAACAGGTCAGCAGCCAGGCTTCCTTTGATTATTCCACCACCCAGAGCCTCCTTCCGGTAACCTCCGCCGAATTTCCCAGCGGCTGGCAGAAAGCCTGGACCCGCAACCGGAAGATCAGCGCCTCGGGGAATTACTCCTTCAGCGCTCCCCAGGGCTTTGTGCTGAATATGTGGAAGATGGGCAAGAAGAGGTTCAAATTCAAAAGCGACCTTAACCTGGGACTGCAGACCAGTTATTCCAATACGGTATCGGCCCCCAAACTGGATATGGACCAGGAGGCCACCCCGGAAGATTATGACAGCGACAGGACCGATATATCCATTTCGCCTAACGCCACCTATAATTTTACCCGGAACATCAAGGGTGAATTAAGCGGGTCATATACCAGCAGTACAAACAAGGTCACCTCGACCACGGACAGCGAGTCTTTCAGCCTTAACACCACCGTTACCATAACTTTTTAGCAGCGCCATGTTTGGATTTACCCCGGACGAAAAAAAGGCCGTGATATTCCTGACGGCCGCCTTTGTGGCCGGCACCGCCATCCTGGTCTACCAGAAAAGCCACCCCGGATTTGCCCCCGGCCTGAAAAGCGTCATCGCCGGACTGCCGGCCCCGGCCGACAGCGGGGCGGCCCAAATGCTTTCGGACGGAGCGCCCGGGCCGGCGGGGGAAGCATTGTCGCGGCAAAGCCGCAAATATTTCCCGCCCCAGCGGGTGAACGTCAATCAGGCTTCCCAGCAGGCCCTGGAAAAACTTCCCAATATCGGGCCGGCCATGGCCAAGAGGATCATTGAGTACCGGTCCGCCCAGGGAGGGTTCAAAAAGGCGGATGAGCTGGGAAAGGTGAAAGGGATAGGCCCCAAGCGCCTGAGCCAGCTGATGGAGCATGTGACGGTGGAGCCGTGAAAGCTAAAGCTCCCGAGGGACGCTGAAAAACCATTTTACCCGGCTGTTGCAGGCCGGGTTTTCTATTGGCTAAAAAATTTGAAAATTTATGCATAAAATCCTTTATTTTCGGCTGTAATTATGTTATATTAAACAATCGGTATTGCTTGACAACCCCTTGTCGTCTATGGTATAGTAAATGTCATCCTGAGGCCAGCCACTTGCTTAACTAATCGAATGGATTAATGACGGAGGTGAAATAATTTATGGCGCTTAAACTGGGAGACATGCTGGTACAGGCCGGGCTGATCACCAAGGAACAGCTGGAGAAGGCCCTGGTGGAACAAAAGACCAGCGGCGATAAACTGGGAGCCTGCCTGATCAAAATGAAATTCATCACCGAGGAGGCCACTACCGATTGTCTGGGCAAGCAGTACAAAGTGCCCACCGTCAACCTTTCCAATACGCAGATCGAACCCCAGGTGCTTAAGCTGATACCGGCCGACTTTGCCCAGAAGTACCAGGTGATCCCGGTGGCCCGGCAGGGCAGGACGCTCCAGGTGGCCATGTCCAATCCGGCCGACCCATTTACCATAGAGAACATCCAGTTCCTGACCGGGATGGAGGTCAAACCGCTGGTCTGCGCCGACACTGCCATCGCCCGGGCCATGGAAAAGCTGTATGCCGGTTCGGCCGGACTTACCGAAGCCATGAAGGCGGTGCAGGAAGAGGAAGGCCAGGTGGAATTCGTGGACAAGGAACAGGAGGACGTGGTGACCCAGGCCGACATGGAAGCGGCCCCGGTGGTCAAGCTGGTCAACCAGCTGATCTTCGATGCGGTCAAACGCGGGGTTTCCGACATTCACATAGAACCATACGAAAAGGTGCTGCGGGTCCGCTTCCGGATAGACGGGGTGCTGCAGGAGGCCATGTCCCCGCCCAAGCGGATCGCGGCCGCCGTGGCCAGCCGCATCAAGGTGCTGTCCCGGCTGAACCTGACCGAACGCCGGCTGCCTCAGGACGGGCGCTTCTCGGTGAAGGCCGGCGAACAGAACGTGGACTTCCGCGTCTCCACCATGCCCATCAAGCACGGCGAGAAGATCTGCATCCGGATCCTGCGCCAGTCCGGGCTTTCCTCCGACCTGTCCAAACTGGGGCTGGACGGCAAGCCGCTGGAAAATTTCCTGGCCGCCTCCCTTAAGCCCAACGGGATGATCCTGATCACCGGGCCCACCGGCTCGGGCAAGACCATGACCCTGTATTCCCTGATCAACCGGCTGAACACACCCAAGGTCAACATCAGCACGGCCGAGGACCCGGTGGAGTTCGACATGATGGGCGTCAACCAGGTGAACATCCACCCCGAGATAGGATACACTTTTGCCGTGGCATTGAAGGCCTTCCTGCGCCAGGACCCCAACATCGTTCTGGTGGGGGAGACCCGCGACCGGGAGACCGGCGAAATAGCCATGACCGCGGCCATGACCGGGCACCTGGTGCTTACCACCCTGCATACCAACGACGCGCCCAGTTCCCTGAACCGCCTTCTGGACATGGAGATCCCGCCCTTCCTGATCGCCGCCACCGTCAATGTCATCGAGGCCCAGCGGCTGGTGCGGACCATCTGCCCCAACTGCAAACAGCCCGATCCCAGCATGACACCGGAGATGATCTCCAAGCTGGGGGCCGACCCGGCCGAGTTCGAAGGCGTGACCTTTTACAAGGGGGCCGGCTGCATGGAGTGCAACCGCACGGGAATGAAGGGCCGGACCGGGTTATACGAGATACTGGTGGTCACCCCGGCCATCCGCAAGCTGATCCTCTCCCGGGCCTCCACCGACGAGATCCGGGCCATGGCGGTCAAAGAGGGGATGATCCTGCTGCGCCAGGACGGTTTTAACAAGGTAAAAAAGGGCATCACCACCCTGGAAACCGTGATCGCCAAGACTGTGGCTGATTGATTTAAACGGGGGACACCGGGAAATGGAGCGGGCCTGCCATTTTGCCGGCCAGTTTCATCCCCCGCCAAAATAAAGACAACCAAAAAATACCAGAGTATCGGGGCGTATGGCTATAAAGATCGGCGACATGCTTTTAAAGTCCGGGATGATCAGCGCGGAGCAGCTGGACAAGGCTTTAAAGGAACAGCAGTCCACCGGCAGCAAACTGGGGTCGGTGCTGGCCAAGCTTGGTTTCATCACCGAGGACGAGATACTGCAGTTCCTGTCCAAGCAGTTCAACGTGCCGGCGGTGAACCTTAACGACTATAATTTTGACAAGGCCATCCTGGGCCTGATGCCGGCCAAGCTGGCCCAAAAATACGGGGTGCTTCCCCTGAACCGGCTGGGGCGGGTGCTGACCGTGGCCATGATCAACCCCACCGACTTTCACGCCATGGAGGAGATAAAATTCTCCACCGGGTTCGAGGTCCATCCGGCTTTGGCCCTGGAGTCGGCCATCTGGACCGCCATCGACAAGAATTACGGCGCCTCCGGCATGCTGGAGGATGTGATGCAGTCCATGGAAGAGACGGTGGAGGGAGAAGAGAGCGGCCTGGAGGTGCTGGAGGAGGAGAAGGACGAAGGCGGCGACGCCATGTCCGAGATGACGGCGGCCATCGAAAATTCCCCGGCCGCCAAGCTGATCAACGCCCTGATCGCCGAGGGCGTCAAGCGCCACGCCACCGACATTCACCTGGAGCCGTACGAAAAGGACATGCGGGTGAGGATGTCGGTGGACGGAGTGCTGCACGAGGTGATGCAGCCCCCCCTGAAGATGAAATCATCGCTGGTGGCCAGGATCAAGATCATCTCCAAGCTGAAGGTGGAGGAGAAGCGGATGCCCCAGGACGGCCGCCTCCGGCTTAATGTGATGGACCGCCCCATCGACCTCCGGGTGTCCATCATCCCCTCGGCCTTCGGAGAGAAGGTGGCCATGCGCATCCTGGACCGGAGCACCGTCACCTTTGACCTGAACCTGCTGGGATTTGAGCCCGGGCCCCTGAAACATTTTTTAAAGGCGGTCCACACCCCGTTCGGCATCGCCCTGGTGACCGGCCCCACCGGCTGCGGCAAGACCACCACCCTTTACGGGGCCCTGCAGGAGGTCAACCAGCCGGATGTCAACATCATGACGGCCGAGGAGCCGGTGGAATACAGCCTGATGGGCATCAACCAGGTGGCGGTTAAAGAGGACGGCGGCACCACCTTTGGCGCCGCCCTAAAGGCTTTTTTGCGCCAGGACCCCAACATCATCATGGTGGGCGAGATCCGCGACAAGGAGACGGCCGAAATAGCCATCAGGGCTTCCCTGACCGGGCATCTGGTGCTGTCCACCGTCCACACCAACAGCGCCTGCCTGACCATCACCCGCCTGGTGGACATGGGGGTGGAGCCCTTCATGATCTCCTCCTCGCTGCTGGTGGTGGAGTCCCAGCGCCTGGTGCGCAAGGTCTGCCAAAATTGCAAGGAACCCTATCAGCCCGACCAGCGGCTGTTGGAGGATTTTGCCCACAATAAGATAGATTTTTCCAAGGCCACCTTCTTCAAAGGACGGGGCTGTTCCGAGTGCCGGAACTCGGGATACAAGGGGCGCCTGTGCCTGGCCGAGATACTGCCCATCACCCCGGCCATCCGGGAACTGATCATGCGCCGGGCCACCAGCACCGAGATAGAAAACAAGGCCATTGAAGAAGGAATGCCCACCCTGAGAATGGACGGCGTCATCAAAATGATGAACGGGGTGACCACCATCGATGAAGTCATCAAGGAGACCGTGGCCGCCGACTGAGGCCCTCCCCGGTTAATTTGAAAATAAAAATCACATTACAGTAAAAGACGATGGCGCAAAACATAGGCGAGATGCTGTTGAAAATGGGCCTGATAACCCAGGCCCAATATGACAAGGCCGCAACCGAACAGCGCAGCACCACCGAGCCCCTGGTGGCCACCCTGATCCGGCTGGGAGTGGTGACCGAGAACGTGATGCTGCAGTTCGTTTCCCGGCAGTTCAACGTTCCTTCGCTTGACCTTTCCAATTTCCAGGTGGAGCCGGCGGTGATCAAGATGATCCGGCCCGACATCGCCAACAAGTTCATGGTGATCCCCATCAAAAAACTGGGCCGCTCGCTGACCCTGGCCATGATAGACCCTTCCGACTTTCACGCCATGGAGGATATCAAATTCCTGACCGGGCAGGAGGTCAAGCCGGTGGTGGCCGCCTACAGCGCGGTCAAAAAGCTGCTGGAACAGCATTATCCCCTGGGCCGGGACCTGCAGGTGATAGCCGAGGGGGGCGAACTGGCCCAGACCAAGAGCGAGGACATCGAAAAACTGCCGGAGCAGGGCGAGAACCTGGACGGCGATTTCGGGAACGTGGAGATGGTGGACGAGGAGCTGGAAGAAGAGGACGATATCTCGGCGCAACAGGCCGGACAGTCCACTCCGGTGGTCAAGATGGCCAACTACGTGCTGACCGAGGCGGTGCGCCGGGGAGCCTCGGACATTCACATAGAACCTTACGAAAAGGTGTTCCGGATCCGGCTGCGCCAGGACGGAGTGCTGCAGACCCTGATGGAACCGCCGATGAAGATGAAGTCTCCCCTGGTCTCCCGCTTCAAGATCATGTCCAAACTGGACGTGACCGAGCGGCGCAAGCCCCAGGACGGCCGCATCGCCATAAAAGTGCTGGACAAGAAGATCGACCTCCGGGTCTCCACCCTGCCGGTGCTGTTCGGCGAAAAAGTGGTGATGCGCATCCTGGACTCGTCCTCCCTGACTTTGGACCTGGCCAATTTCGGGTTCACCGAGGACGCCCTGCGCAATTTCATGAAGTCCATCCATGCCCCCTACGGCATAGTGCTGATCACCGGCCCCACCGGATCGGGAAAGACCACCACCCTTTATTCCGCCCTGTCCCAGCTGAACACCCCGGACCGGCATATCATGACGGTGGAGGATCCCATAGAATACAACCTGAAAGGCGTCAACCAGATCCAGGCCGAGGCCGGCATCGGGTTCACCTTCGGGCTGGCCCTGCGCTCAATGCTCCGGCAGGCCCCCAACATCATCATGCTGGGGGAGATCCGGGACGGCCCCACCGCCTCCATCGCCATCCGGGCGGCCCTGACCGGCCACCTGGTGCTTTCCACCCTGCACACCAACGACGCCCCCTCCACCATCAGCCGTCTGGTGGACATGGGGGTGGACCCGTTCTTAGTGGCCTCGTCCACCGTGCTGATCCAGGCCCAGCGGCTGGTGCGCCGGATCTGCAAAGGGTGCAAAGCCCCCCATGAATATGATCCCAAAGTGCTGACCGACCTGGGCATCAGCTTGGATGAGCTTAAGGGCCTGACCTTTTACAAAGGCAAAGGCTGCCCGGTCTGCAACAACAGCGGTTATAAAGGGCGGGTGGGGCTTTATGAGGTCATGCCCATCTCCCGGACCCTGCGGGCCCAGATATTAAGCCGGGAGCCGGTGACCACCATCCGGGCTACGGCGGTCAAGGAAGGCATGCTGACCCTGAGGATGGACGCCTGGGGCAAGGTCAAACAGGGCATGACCACGGTGGAAGAGATGATCCGGGAAACCGCCGAAGGGTAATTCAAAGGCAGAATTCAGAAAGCAGAATTCAGAAGGCAAAAACAGAAATAGTTCGAATAAAAAACTCATTATCAATATACACAGACAGGGGAGAACATGATCACCTTGCAGCAACTGCTGGAGGAAATGATCCAGAAAAAAGCCAGCGACCTTCACATTACAGCCGGGGTGCCGCCGGTCTTCCGGGTAGACGGCGAGCTGATGCAGAGCGCCCATGACAAACTGACCCCGGATATGACCCAGTCGCTGGCCTACAGCATCCTCAACGACCGCCAGAAGAAAAGATTTGAGATGGAGCAGGAACTGGACCTTTCCTTTGGCGTCCAGGGCCTGTCCCGGTTCCGGGGCAACGTATTCCTGCAGCGGGGATGCGTGGCCATGGCCCTAAGGACCATTCCCTGGGAGATCCGAACCTTTGCCGACCTGGGGCTGCCGCCGGTGGCGGCCGAGCTGGCCTCCAAGCCCAGGGGACTGGTGCTGGTGACCGGGCCCACCGGCTCCGGCAAGTCCACCACTTTGGCCACCATGATAGACAAGGTGAACAGCGAGCGCCGGGCCCACATCCTGACGGTGGAGGACCCCATCGAGTACATGCACAGCCACAAAAAATCGGTGGTCAACCAGCGCCAGCTGGAGGCCGACACCAAGAGCTTCGAGAACGCCCTTAAATACGTGCTGCGCCAGGACCCCGACGTGGTGCTGGTGGGCGAGATGCGCGACCTGGTCACATTTGAGTCGGCCCTGCGCATCGCCGAGACCGGCCACCTGACCTTTGCCACCCTCCACACCAACTCGGCGGCCGAATCCATCCACCGCATCATCGACGCCTTTCCGGCCTACCAGCAGCCCCAGGTGCGGGCCCAGCTGGCCTTTGTGCTGGAAGGGGTGATGACCCAGCAACTGCTGCCCATGACCAAGGGCGGCCGGGTGATGGCGCTGGAGGTGATGATCTGCACCCCGGCCATCAAGGCCATGATCCGGGACGACAAGGTCCACCAGATCTATTCACTGATCCAGGCCGGCTCCAAGTACGGGATGCAGACCATGAACCAGGCCCTGTTCCAGCTGTTCATGGACAAGAAGGTCAGCATGGACACCATTTTTGATTATACCCCCAACAGCGAGGAACTGGATCAGATGATCAAGCGCCGCCAGGCCCTGCCCGCCTGATCTCTCCCATAAAATCAATTACAATTAAACCATTGGTTCAGGAAAATATTTTAGGACGCGGATTAACGCGGATTTATTGATTTAACTTAAAAATACCGGCGCAATCTGCGTGTATCAGCGTCCAAGAAATAAAGAATTTCTGCCGTCCTGAACGAAGGGATAGTCATTAAATCAATAATGTCAAATTAAACCCTAATAAAGGAGCGCCCCATGCCAATATATATTTGGAAGGGCCGTGATTCCAAGTCCGGGATCGTTTCGGGAGAGCTGACCGCCGAGAACGAAGCAGCGGTAATAGAGGCTTTAAGGAAACGCAACATCATCGTTTCTTCGGTGCGGAACAAGCCCAAAGACCTGATGAACATGAGCTTTGGGGCGGCCAAGGTTGCCACCAAGGACATCTCCATCTTTACCCGGCAGTTCGCCACCATGATCAACGCCGGCCTGCCCCTGGTGCAGTGCCTGGAGATTTTGGGTTCCCAGAACGACAAGCCCGCCATGAGAAAGGTGATCGAGCAGATCAAGACCGACGTGGAAGGCGGATCCACCCTGGCCGAGGCCATGAAACGCCAAAAATCCACATTTAATGAGCTGTACATCAACATGGCGGCGGCCGGAGAGGCCGGCGGTATTTTGGACAACATTCTGAACCGCCTGGCCATCTACCTGGAAAAGAACGAAGCCCTGGTGGGCAAGGTAAAACGCTCAATGATCATGCCAGTTATTTTGATATCGGTTTGTATCGGCGCCGCCGCCATCCTTCTAATCTTCGTCATTCCCATCTTCGAAAAAATGTTCGCCGGGATGGGAGCCAAGCTGCCTGGTCCGACCCTGTTCGTGGTGGCGCTTTCTAAATTCCTGCAAAAATGGATCATTGCCATTATTGTAGTGGTGATAGGGGCGGTGGTCGGCATCCAGAAGTGGTATAAAACCGACAAGGGACAGTTATTCCTGGACACCTGGATGCTCAAGATTCCGGTGCTGGGCGACCTGCAGCAAAAATCAGCCATCGCCAGATTTGCCCGGACCCTGGGAACCCTGCTTTCCTCCGGCGTGGCCATCATGGACGCCCTGGAGATCACCGCCAAGACCGCCGGAAACCGGGTGGTGTCGGATGCCATCATGTTTGCCCGCAAGTCCATCGGCGGCGGCGAGACCATATCGGGGCCGCTAAAGACCATGAAGATCTTTCCGCCGATGGTGGTCCAGATGGTGGCGGTGGGCGAGGCCACCGGCGGCCTGGATGAGATGTTGAACAAGATCGCCGACTTCTACGACGAGGAGGTGGACGGCGCGGTGGAGGGACTGACCGCGGCCATGGAGCCCATCATCATGGTGGTGCTGGGCCTGGGCATCGGCGGCATGGTGGTGGCCATGTATCTGCCGATCTTCTCCATGACCTCGGCCATGATGGGCAGCAAATAACGGGTATGAATATCCACTTGTCGGGGTAACGGGGGCATTTTGTTTTTCCGGCAAATCCTATTTGTCTACCTCCCGTAGAATTTGTCTTGGTGCCTGGTCAATACCCTTTGTCAGACAGGCTTTCAGACGCACTATGATGAATGGGAGTGGGGCAGTAATCAACGACAAAGTGGTAAAATTAACACTGCGTGATAAAATATTTATTTAAAAACGATCCGGCCATAACCCTTGGCCGGATCACGCTGGTTGCCGTAATGACGGGAAGCGCCATGGCCCTTAATCGTCTGGGAGCGCTTCCCCTAAATTATGGTTTGGCGCTTTGGGCCGGACTGGCGTTCTGTCTTTTTTCCGCATTGCTGCGGCTGGGCCACCTTAAACTCATCCATTGGGGATGGGATTACGGCCAGATGTTGCTGAACGCGGCCTGGATATTTTTATTTCTAAGAATTACCGGCGGGGCCGAAAACCCGTTTTCCCTGCTGTTCTTCCTGGCCATTATCGCCGCCGCCAACGCCCGGCTGGCCAAGGGGGCCATCTTTACCGCCACCGTCTCCGGCCTGGCTTATGCCGGGATACTGGCCCTGGAGTTTCAGACCTTCAGGAAGACGGCCGTAGTTGCAGATAAGATTGATTTTATATCGGCCTTCAGCGCCGATTTTTTGTTTAGGGGATATATCTATGCCATATGTTTTTACCTGGTGGCGGCTTTTGCCGGCTTGCTGGCCGAGCGGCTGCAGGCCAAGGGCAGGCTGCTGGAAGCGGCCAACCAGGCCTGGGAGGAACTGCGGCTTTCCACCGGCGACATCCTGGAGAAGATGGGCAGCGGGCTGCTGACCCTGAACGCCCAGGGGCAGATCAAATTCTGCAACCGGGCCGGCGCCCAGATACTGGGGCTTGATCCGGGCCGGGTTACGGGAGCCGTTCATCAAACCCTGCTGACCGGAGGATTGGCGCCGCTTTCCACGATCCTTCAGCAAAGCCTGTCCGGCGACCCCGGAAGGTTAGTCCGAAGCGAGGTTACCCTGACCGTAAAGGACGGACGGGAGATACCGCTGGGAATAAGCACCAATGCCATCCGCTACGGGGACGGCCGGCTGCAGGGGATCATCGCCATTTTTCAGGACCTGACCGAGGCCAAAAAGATAGAGACCCGGCTGCAGGAAATGGAACGCCTGGAAAACATAAGGGAGCTGTCCCAAACCCTGCTCCAGGTGATCCAGCCGGCCATCGAGCGGATAAACCACGAAGCGGCCATTCTGATGGACAGCCCGGATCACATCCAGGCCGCCGGGACCATCAAGCAGAAGGCCGAAGCCATAAAAAAGACCATGGCCGATTTCATCCGCTTTGCCCGGATAGAAAACCCCGAAGACCAGCCCGGCCCCGAGGAACAAAGCGGCCAGGAGGGGGCCATCATCGGCCAGAGCAGTAATTTTCTGGACATTTTAAAGCTGATCCGGCAGGTGGCCCCCAGCCAGAGTACTGTTTTGATCCTGGGCGAGTCCGGCACCGGCAAGGAACTGGCGGCCCGGGAGCTTCACCGGCTAAGCGCCCGCAGCGCCGCCTCCTTCGTCTCCATCAACTGCGCGGCCCTGCCGGAGACCCTGCTGGAGTCCGAATTGTTCGGGCACGTCAAGGGCTCCTTTACCGGGGCCTTCCGGGACAAGCCCGGCCTGTTCCAGGCGGCCGAGGGCGGGACGTTCTTTTTGGACGAGGTCTCCGAAACCTCCCCCGCCATCCAGGTAAAGCTGCTGCGGGTGCTGCAGGAGCGCGAAGTGGTGCCGGTGGGCGGCTCCAGGCCGGTCAAGGTGGATGTCCGCCTGATCTCGGCCACCAACGTCGATCTTTACAAGGCGGTGGAGGAAGGCAAATTCCGGAGGGACCTGTTCTACCGGCTCAACGTCATCCAGCTGGAACTGCCGCCTTTGCGGCAGAGGGGCCGGGACATTCTACTGCTGGCCGACTATTTCCTGAACAAATACTGCCGCCGCCAGGGCAGGTCCGCCAAAACACTGTCCCCGGAGGCCCGGGAGTTCCTGTTGGGCTACCGCTGGCCGGGGAACGTCCGGGAGCTGGAGAACGTGATGGAGCGGGCGGTGGTCTTAAGCAAGGGCCCGGCCATAGAAAAGAACCATCTGCCGGCCGATCTTTTCAAGCATCCCGCCGCCGCAGTTCCCGGCCAGGAACAGCCCCAACTGCCGAACCGGGCATCCAGTTCGCTTAAGGACGAGGAAAAACAGATAATCCTGAACACCATCCAAAGCTGCGGGGGCAACAAGACCCAGGCCGCAAAAAAGCTGGGCATTCATTACGCCACCCTGCACCGCAAGCTGAAATTGTACGGCATAAATTAGCAGGAACCTTCAGGGCGGGTCATCGCGAGGAGGCAGCTGGGCTTGGCAAACGAAGCGATCCAAAAAAATATCCTGGATTGCTTCGTCTGCCTAATAGGAAGTCATACTCGCAATGACCAGGTAAACCCATCAAACAGCAAACTGTAAACTGTAAGAATGCCCGAAGTAAAAAACAAAGTGGTGGTGGTGTTTCCGGCCTACTTTGCCGAGAAGACCCTGGAACGGACGGTCAGCGAAGTCCCCCGGGGCGTGGTGGACCAGATGATCCTGGTGGACGACCACAGCGGCGACGGCACGGTGCAGCTGGCCCAAAAACTGGGTTTGACCGTCCACCGGCACGGCCAAAACACCGGCTACGGCGGCAACCAGAAGACCTGCTATAGGCTGGCCCTGGAGGCTGGAGCCTCCATCGTGGTGATGCTGCACCCCGATTACCAGTACGACCCCAAGATCATAAAATACTTTGCGGAGCTGATCTCGGCCGGGTATTTTGACCTGATGCTGGGCACCAGGATCCGCTCCCGAAAAGAGGCCCTGGCCGGGGGGATGCCTTTGTACAAATATATATCCAACCGGGCCCTGACCTTTTTTCAGAACCTGGTCAGCGGCCAGAACCTTTCCGAGTGGCACACCGGGATGCGGGCCTACCGCCGGGAAGTGCTGGAGAAGATAGATTATGAAAGCTTCTCGGACGATTTCGTGTTTGACACCCAGATGCTGTTTGCCGCCGTCCAAAAGGGGTACCGGATAGGGGAGATCTCGGTGCCGGTGCGCTATTTTAAGGAGGCCTCCAGCATCAATTTTGCCCGCAGCCTAAAATACGGGCTTTCCACGGTCTGGCAGGCGGTGCGCTTTTTAATGAACGGATACAAAAAATATTAAAGGATTATCCAATCAGCCAGAAAACGTGAAATACAAAAGGTCCCGACCCCGGTTGTCGCGTTAAAACGATCAGTGAGCATCGCAGTTGATGGCGGAAAAAGCTTGTCTGCATGTCTGAGGGCTTGGCCAAAGCCCGAGTTCAGACAAGCCCGTCAGCAACGTGAAGCGCAACGCGGGCCCGCTGAAGCTTTAGTGTAAGCGTGGCCCGGAGAGTTTTAAGCGACGAGCTTTTTCTTTTGGTTCTTTGCTTTTTGGCGGTACAAAAAGAAAAGAACATGACCGGGTAAAATCTGCGTTTTTACCATACCCGCTATGTTCTTTCTACTGTTCCTTATAAATTAGATAAGCATTAAATATTAAACCGAACGGGAAGGGGCACCATGAGCGATTCTCCGGCAGGTCCGACCGGAACCAGGGGTTTCACTTTGATCGAGCTGATGATAGTGGTGGTGATAATAGGGATCCTGGCGGCCATTGCGGTCCCCAATTTTATAAGCATGAAGACCCGGGCCCAGGAGGCCTCCTGCAAAGCAAACATGCACACCCTGCAGCTGGTGGTGGAGGGCTTTATGACCGCGGCCGACGGCTGGTACCCGGACAACCTGGAAACCAGGATCTCGGCGGTGTTACCGGCCGGGCCGGACCAGTCCATTGCCGAGGGGGTAAGGGTGCCGCCGTTTCCGGCGGCGGCGCTGATCAACCCCCATTCCGGGTTTGCCAATCCGTTCCAAAAAGGGGCCTTTGCCCTGGACAACCTTCCCGGAGGTCCGCCGGCCGCAGCCAACAGCGGCGTGGTTTATTATACCAGCTACGATGACGGCGGCAACCTTAACAACGGCGCCAGCCCGGGCGCAAAAGGATATGCCATCAGCGGGTACGGAAAAACAGCGCCTTTGTCCAATAAAATATTTGGCGGAACCGGGAAATAAATATTTTTTGCGATACTATTGCATTATGCAACAGTATTTGATATAATAAATCAAGTGGTTATAAGCCCAGGTTAATGCTAATTCATTTATTAACAATGACATGCATGTTTGGCACGATAATTGTATATATAAATAACAGAAACCAAACAACCAAACCGGTAACATAAAAAAGGAGCTCCAATGAACAAAAAAGGCTTTACCCTGATCGAACTGATGATCGTGGTGGTCATCATCGGCATCCTGGCCGCCATCGCCATCCCGAACTTCATGTCCATGCAGGACAGGGCCAAGGAAGGCTCACTTAAGGCCAACATGCACACCGCCCAGCTGGCGGCCGAAGATTTTAATACCCAGGCCGATGGCGTGTATGCCATTGATCTTGCCACTACTGTTGAGGATGCAAACCCCTTGGCAGTTGGTAACATAAAGCAGCTTTTTGTAACTGGTGATGCCAATAATTTGTTGCCAACCAACTTTAAGAACCCATTTACTGCTGATGTCGTTACTCCGATAGTTGATGGCGCGCCAGCTGCTACAGGTGAGGCTGGATATACCGCAGCTTGGTCAGGTGCAGGTGCCGCCCCCAACGCAAGCTGCGCAGACAATTATACCATTCAGGGCTTTGGCAAAACTGCCATTCTGCCGTTGGCTTTGACCTCCGGCCAGTAGTATTTAATGGTAAAAAGGGTAGGCTGTGTTATACAGCCTACCTTTTTTTATGAAGGTTGTGATGTTTAAAATTACAGCGATAATAACTACGCTTTTTCTTTTCAGCGGATGTATCAACCATGACAAAACCCCGGAAGCGGCGGTAAAATACTTCTGGGAGTCAATGGCCAAAGGTGATAAGGATGAAGTGTTAAAGACCCAGGTATATTATTTGGATGGCATGAGTTCCGAGTTCATCAATACGCCCCAAAATATTGAATGGCTTTATCTGGACAGCGTTACCACAGTTTACGAAAGCCAAACCAGAGCCAGGGTATATTACCAGGTGATATTTAAAAAAAATGACCAAGCGGCCCCGACCCGTTACAAAACAGGCACCATGACCATAAAAAAGGGGAAAAAGTGGAAAGTGGGAATAGTAGTGGGAAAGCAAAAATGAGCAACTTCCATTGCCACGAGCTTTAGCTCGTGGTTGGTTGAATGATTAAAAAACTCTTGGGGTTTCAACCCCGGTTACCCGCCTGCGGCAGGGATGGATGATTAATTTGCAGAACTCCTCTTGGGCTAATTTATCCGCCGAAGCTTTAGCATAGGAGGAAGCCCACCGGATTTAACAAAATTGCCTACCGCACTGAGCGAAGCCGAAGTGCCTGAAGGTCGTGGCAATAAGGTTGACTCCGCTGGGTAACTTGTTACTACTTGTTGACAGACGCATCCTTTACATTCAAGGCCTGAATAGAAACCAAACTAAAATGAACAAAGTAATAGAACTGATAAAACTGCGCAAGACCTACCAAAGGCACTTTTGGACCCCGGTCCAAACCGTGCTCAAGGGCTTGAATCTGGAGGTGGAGCCGGGGCAGATCTTCGGTTTCCTCGGCCCCAACGGGGCCGGCAAGACCACCACCATCAAAACCCTGATGGGCATCATCAGGCCCAGCGGGGGCCGGGCGCTGGTCTTCGGCAAAAACTCCTGGGAAACCGGACCCAAACAGAAAGTAGGGTTCCTGCCGGAGTCCCCGTATTTTTACGATCATCTTACCGGGCGCGAATTCCTTAATTTTTGCGGCCGGCTGTTCAATATAAACAGCCTTATACTAAAAGACCGGACTAAGGAACTGCTGGCGTTGGTCAACCTTACTCATGCCGCCGGCCTGCAGATGCGCAAGTACTCCAAGGGCATGCTGCAAAGGATAGGCCTGGCCCAGGCTTTGATCAACGACCCGGAGTTAGTGGTGTTGGACGAGCCTTTGACCGGGCTGGACCCCTTGGGCCGCAAGGAATTCAAGGATATAATCCTGGGTCTGAAGTCAAAAGGCAAAACAGTATTCTTCAGCTCCCACATCCTCCCCGATGCCGAGATGGTCTGCGATCAGGTAGCCATCATCAACAAGGGCAAACTGCTGAGGGCCGGAAACCTGAACCAGCTGCTGAACGCCAAGATCAAAGCGGTTGAGTTCGGTTGTCGTAATATCAGCCCCAAGACTGAAAAACTGCTGTCGGAATTATCATTCTCCACCAGCCAGATCCAGGAGCAATGGTTGTTCCCCCTAAAGCAGGAATCCGATGTGCCCCGGGCGTTGGAGGTCATCGCCCAAAACGGGGGACAGGTGGTAAGCGTAGTTCCCCAAAAAGAAAGCCTGGAGGAATTCTTTGCCCGGGAGGTGGCGCAAGATGAATAAGATATGGGCCATAGCCCAAAATACTTTTATTGAGGGGTTGCGTTCCAAGACCCTATACGCCCTGTTGGCCTATCTGTTCCTGATCCTGTTCAGCGTCACCGCTTTGGTGCCATTGACACTGGGGGAACATTCCCGGATACTGCGGGATTTCGGCCTGGCTGGGATTGAGTTCCTCAGCATCATGCTGGCCATAGTGGTGGGCACCACCCTGGTCTACAAGGAAGTGGAGAAACGCACCATCCACGTGATCGTCTCCAAGCCGGTGGAAAGGTTCTACTTTCTGTTGGGGAAATACCTGGGGATGGAGCTTTTGCTGGGGCTGATGATAATCCTGATGACCCTTATCTTTGCCGCCGGGGTGCTGATCCTGGATGGAAAGTTTCCCCTGGGCCTGCTGCTGCCTGCCGGCATGGCCTTTTTAAAGGTATCGGTGATCAACTCCATCGCGCTATTCTTCTCCAGCCTGTCGTCCCCGATCCTGGGGGCGGTTTTCACCTTCTGCCTGTACCTGGCCGGAACCCTAAGCCGCGATATTTTAAGCCAGGCCCAGCTGCTGCCGCCGGGCCTGATCAAGACCATCCTAAAATTATTCTACTATCTATTGCCCAACATGGGAAATTTGGACCTTAAGAACCAGGCGGTGTTTGATCAGCCGGTCTTATGGCCCCAGGTATGGTGGTCGTTGTCATACAGCGGGGCCTATATTCTGACGGTGCTGATGATAACCTCCCTGATCTTTGAAAAGAAGGATTTCAAGTGATGGCGGCGGCCGGCATCATAAAAAGCAACCCGGTGAAACTGGCCCTGGCCTTGCTGGGGGCGGCGATTGTTTTCTTCAGCCAGGTGAAGCTGGACCTGCTGATCAAAGAAAACAGGCAGGGCGAGATGATGTATTTTCCCAACGCTGCTGTTACCAAAGCTGCGGCCTTCGGCTACGACAACCTGGCCGGCGATTGGATCTGGCTGCAGACCGTCCAGTATTACGGCCAGCATACTTTAACCGACCGGCAGTACCAATATCTGGGACACATGTTCAATGTTTTAAGCGTGCTGGCCCCCAATTTCAAAGTAGCCTATAACTTCGGAGCCCTGCTGTTGGCCCACGACGCCGCAGACATCCCGGCCGCCGACCGGCTGATGCAAAAGGGAATGGAGAACAATCCGGAAGACTGGTCCATCCCGTTTTTCCGGGGCTTCGTCCATTTCGTATTTTCCCGCAATTACCGGGAAGCCGGCCGGTGGTTCATCGTTTCCTCCCGCCGGCCCGGGGCTCCGGAAATGCCCGGGCGTTTTGCCGCCTTTGCCATGCGAAAGGGCAAAGACTTGGAAACATCGCGGGCCTTGTGGGTGGAGCTTCTTAATAAAACCGGGAACAAAACCGAAAAGGCCTTGGCCCGGTTCTACATTGATAAGATTGACCGGGAAATGATTCTCAAACGGTTGCAGGAATTGTCTGATGCATTCCATGAACAGAATAAAAGGCGGATAGATTCGCTTAAAGATCTTGTGCTGTGGGGATACATCAATCGGATACCTGACGATCCTTTGGGAGGCGGTTTTTACTGGGACCAGAAAGCGGGGAAAGTTTATGCCAAAGGCGGCCGGAAGGTCAATTAAAACGGGCTTTAAAATAGCCCGTTTTTTTATGCAGTTTTTTGTTGAAAATGATGGACTTATCGGCTAAAATATAAGACTATGCATAAAAGAAGAAATAAAACTTTTTGGCCGGCGGCAAGTCTGGGCCTTTTGGCCCTTTTGGCCCTGGCCGCCGGCTGCAGCCAATCGCCCACCGAGGCTCCCACCAGCACGGTCATTTCCGGATACGACTCCCTGGGGGTTAGCAAGGACGATTCTCCGGACGTATTTTATTTCAAGAGCGGTACCGCCAACTATGGCAGCTTCCAGTTGTGGTGGCTTTCAGCCACAACGCCTGCCACCGTCCAGCTCCGCTCCAATTACGGCATAAAACTGGGAACCGGCGATGTGGCCCCCGATTCGGGCTACTATAACGAGATCACCCTGGACAATTCCCTGCTGGGAAAATCTTTTTTCATCAAAACCGACAATGTTCCCCATTACGGGAAGATCACCTGGACCTCCCGCCGCGATGAAACATCCACCGGCTATACCTTCATCGGCTTCCAGTGGGTGGTGCAGACCGTGGCCGGCAAGAGGGAACTGTATTGACTTTGAAAATGGGAAATGGGAACTATAAAAATAGGAAGTATTACGGGCTGTATTATCAGTTGAAAACAGTCAGGGTCTTTCTGCTGGCCCTGTCTCTGTTGTTGCTGGGAGCATCCTTGGTTTGGGCCCTGACCGAGGAGGAGGAATACAACATCGCCTGGCAATACTGCCAGGCCGGTAAATACCCCCAGGCGGTGGAGGCCTACCAAAAGTTCCTTAAGCGCCATCCCCGGGGAAAACTTCTGGCCGAAGCCCACTTCACACTGGCCCGGATAGAGAACAGCGGAACCAACGCCTTTGCCCATTACCAGTTCATCATAGACAATTATCCCGCCCACAACCTGGCGCCCCAGGCGGCCTTTGCCACGGCCCAGTACTGCCAGAACGCCGGGGCCTTCCCCGAGGCCAAGGCCCGCTACCTTTTCACCTATTCCCGCTACGGCCAGACCCCGCCCGGCAGCGAAAGCCTGTACCGGCTGGCCCTGATGGCTCTGGCCGCTGACAGTTTCTCCCAGGCGGCCTCCTATGCCCAGGCTTTCGTCCAGCAGTATCCCCAGAACTTCCGGGGGGCGGCCATCGCCCGCTCCCTGGCCGACGGCTGGAGGCTCAAAAGCGATTCGTCCCAGGCAAATTATTACTGGCGGCAGATCCTGGAACTTTATCCCGAAAGCTACGAGGCCGGGGAGGCCCGGGAACAGCTTTTATCCGACATCGAGGACAACCCCGAAGTTCGGGAGGACAGCCTTCCGGCACCAAAGACCGTAATCCCGGCCGCCAAAACTCCGCCGGCCAAGACCATCGTGTCCCAACCAAAGCCGGCCGCCGGACAGAGATATTATCTGCAGATAGGGGTCTACCGGGACCGGGCCGTGATGGCCGACTGGAAAAAGAGGCTGGAGAAGCAGGACCTCCAGTGCCGGGTGGACAGCAGCGGTTCCAAGAACAGCCGCAGCTACCGGCTGTATACCGGACCTTATTATGGAAAAGAGCAAGCCCACAAGGCCTCCCAAAAACTGCTGAGCGCTTACGGCATCAAAACCATTTTGGTGCAAAAATGAGGAACCATTCAGCCACAAAAGCACAGAGGGCACAAATAAAATCAAACACGTTTAACATTGTTGCGTTGTACGTTATTAATCTTTTATGATTTATGTGCTTTTTTGTGGCAAAGTTTAGGAAAAGATAGAATAAGTAAGGTTGGTCAATTTCAAAATGAAATATATCCCGGCTCTAATTTTACCGGCCACCGGCCGGGACCGTTGATGGAAAAGATCACCCCCATGATCGCCCAGTACCACCAGATCAAGCAGGAGCATCCGGATGCCGTGCTGCTTTTTAGGGTGGGGGATTTTTACGAGACCTTCTTTGACGACGCGGTGCTGATCTCCAAGGTTCTGGGGATAGTGCTGACCGCCCGCAATCACGGCAAAGACAATAATGTCCCCCTGGCCGGGATCCCCCACCATGCCCTGGAACGCTATGTGACCAGGCTGATCAAGGCCGGGCACAAGGTGGCCATCTGCGACCAGGTGGAGGACCCCAAACTGGCCAAGGGCATAGTCAAAAGGGCGGTGACCGAGGTCATCACCCCCGGCACCGTGATGCGGCCCTCGCTGCTGGAGGAGCGCCGGGAAAATCTTTTGGCGGCGGTCAAGGTCCAGGGAACCAATTGCGGCCTGGTTTTGTGCGATCTTTCGGCCGGAAACCTCAGGTTGACCGAACTGCCGCTGGCCGGCCTGTCCGACGAGCTGGGGCGCAGCCAGCCTGCGGAGATACTGGTCCCAAAAGGGCAGGCCGATGCCCTAAAGTCTTCAGTATCCGGCTTTGCCCTGACCCTGCAGGACGACTACCATTTTGACGGGGAATCTTCCCGGCGCAGACTGCTGGAACATTTCAAGACCGCCTCCCTGGCCGGGTTCGGCTGCCAGGAGTTAGAGCTGGCCACCGCCGCTGCCGGTGCCGCCCTGCGCTATCTGGAGGACAACCAGAAGACATCGGTGGGGCATATCTCCAAGCTCTCGCCCTACAGCCTTTCCGGCCAGATGCTGCTGGATAATGCCACCATTCGCAACCTGGCCCTGCTGCCGGAAAGCGCCCCCGGCCAGTCCAGCCTGCTGGAAGCCATAGACAAGACCCTGACGCCGATGGGCGCCCGGCTGCTGCGGCGCTTTCTGGCGGCCCCGCTTTTGTCCCTGCCCCGGATCAAGATCCGCCAGGACGCGGTGGAGTCGCTGGTCAATTCCCGTCCGCACCGGGAGAACCTGGCCGCCCAGCTTAAGAAGGTGCAGGACCTGGAACGGCTGCTGGGGCGGATAACCTGCCACCGGGCCGGGCCCCGGGACCTGCTGGGACTGGCCCAGTCGCTGGATGCGGCCAAACAGATAAAATCATTATTGCCCGAAGGGGAATACTGGGGAGAACAGAGCGCAGGGCTGCATGACCTGGAAGACCTTGGCCTGCTGATCAAAAAAGCCATAGTTCCCGAGCCGCCGCTGGCCTTCATGCAGGGGGGATTCATCAGTCCGGGATACAGCCCGGAGCTGGACCGGCTGAACGCCCTGGCCTCCGGCGACAAATCCTGGATCGCCGGGCTGCAGAAGACCGAACGGGAGCGCACCGGGATCAATTCCCTGAAGGTCGGCTTCAACAGCGTCTTCGGGTATTACATCGAGATCAGCAAAGCCAATGTATCTTTGGCCCCCCAAAATTACATCCGCAAACAGACCCTGGCCAACGCCGAGCGCTACATCACCGGGGAACTCAAGGCCTACGAGGACAAGGTGCTGGGGGCCGAGGAAAAGATCCGGCAGCTGGAGCTGGAGCTGTTCAACGGGCTGAAAGAAAAGGTCTGCGGACACAGCGCCAAGATCAAGGAAACCGCCGAGGCCGTGGCGGCCATAGACGCCATCTATTCACTGGCCCTGGCCGCGGTGGAGAACGGCTACCGCCGGCCGCTGGTGGACGAAGAGGACAGGCTGTTCATTCAGGGAGGGCGGCACCCGGTGGTGGAGAAGAATTTTAGGCTGGGGCAGTTCGTGGCCAACGACGCCCTGCTGGACGGCGACCAGAACCGGCTGATAATATTGACCGGGCCCAACATGGCCGGAAAGTCGACCTACTTAAGGCAGATAGCGCTGATAGTGATCCTGGCCCAGACCGGATCCTTCGTTCCGGCCCAGCAGGCCCGGATAGGAGTGGTCGACCGGGTCTTCACCCGGATCGGGGCCTCGGACGACCTGGCCAAGGGGGTCAGCACCTTTCTGGCCGAGATGAACGAGGCCGCCAACATCCTGAACAACGCCAGCGCCAGGAGCCTGGTGCTTTTGGACGAGATCGGCCGGGGCACCAGCACCTTCGACGGACTGGCCATCGCCTGGGCGGTCAGCGAATACCTGCACGACCAGACCCGCTGCAAGACCCTGTTTGCCACCCATTACCACGAGCTGACCGAACTGTCCTCCTGGATGACCGGGATCAAGAACTATTCCATGTCGGTCAAGCAATGGGGGGACGAGATAATATTCCTGCGCCAGGTGGTGCCCGGCCCGGCCGGGCAGAGCTACGGGGTCCAGGTGGCCAAGCTGGCCGGTTTGCCAAAGGTCGTCATAGAACGGGCCCGCGAGATCCTTTTCAACCTGGAATCGGACGCCCTGTCCGGCGACCGGACCCCGCGGCTGGCCCGGCACCAGGTCCCCCAAAATGAAACAGCGGAACCGATCTTCAGCCGGCAGGAGCAGGCGGTGCTAAAAGAGATAAGATCGGTCGATCCCGAAACCCTGACACCCATAGAGGCCCTGAACAAACTGGCCAGGCTAAAAGACATGACCAAAGAGGACGGCAAAGATGGATGAAGAAAGACTGGAAAACGAAGAACTGAACCGGGAGCAGGAGGAGGCGGGCTTCCCTTCCCCGGAGGAAGAAGACCGGTCAGCGCTGCAGTCCCCGGTCCTTGCCAAGGGCCAGGGATTCATGGCCAGGCTCAAGGGTTACTTCAAGGCCGGAACCGCCAGCACCTCCGGGGACGGCCTGCTGCCCACTCGTGAGAACGAACCTGCAGAGGAGCAGGCATCCTCTGAAGATCAAAGCACTGAACTTAATGAAGAACAGCTGGAAGCCGGCAGTTCATCTTCGTCCGAGGCCGTTCCGGAAATGCCCGGGATCACGGAGCAGGACGCTGAGCCGGCGCAAGACCCGGGCCAGTCAACAGCTGAGTCCGAGCAGGATTTGGAGCCCAAAGCTTCGGCTTCCTCCATGATAGCGCAGATAAAAAAAGACGTCAAAGAATTTGCGGCCCGCTTTTTGGCCCGGCGCAAAACACCGGGAGGATTAGAAGAACAGCCCTCCGATAATCAGGTGGACGAGAATGCCCCTGTTGCTGAAGCCGCCGGGGAACCCGCCGTCGCCGGGGAGGCTTATACCGGGGAAACCAGCCAGCCTGAAAAGGAGATCCAACCGGAACAGGTGAACCAGCCGGAGCAAACAATCGAAGAGCAGCCTGAAGACAACACAGCCGCTCCGGAGCCAGACGGAGGTTCCGAAGATTATTCATCAGGGAAAGAGAACATCCTGACCCGGTTCTCTGAAGGCGCGGCTGCCGCATGGGCTGCCGCAACGGAGTGGGTAAAAAGAATATTTCATAAGGAGCCGGATCTTCCTATAGACGAAGCCCTGGCCCTGAAGCTGTCCCAAAAGAAGGATCTAGACGAAGAGATAAGAACCAGGCGCAGGGAAACCGCCCATACCCTAAAAAAACTGAACCGTTCCAAAAAGGAGCGGAAGGAGCTTTTACAATACCAGGCCAAGCTCAGGGGAGAACTGGCCCATATCCTGGCCACCATGAAGGACCGGACCCGGGATGTCAGCGGACTGGAAAAGCAGAGCCTGGCCCTGCAGCGGGAGATCGAAGAATCATCGGGACGCCACGGCCAGCTGCTGGATCAGATCCAGTCGGCCAAGTCCCAGCTGGAATCGGTGACCTCGGTGATCGGCCAGCACAAGGCCCAGTCGGAAATATTGGACGGTGAGCTGGCGGCCAAGCAGACAGCTCTTTCCTCACTGATCGCCGAGCTGGAGCAGGCCAAGGCCGGACTGGATACCGCCCGGGCGGAAGCTGCATCGCTGCACCGGGAGAAGGAAGCTACTGAGCAGGCATGGAACGGCCTGAAAGAGCAATTAGCCGGGATGGAACAGGACCGGATTGAAAAAAACAGCCAGTTGGCTGCCTTGCTGATGCAACTGGAGAGCAAACAAAAAGAGGCTGACGAGAAACTCCACCAGTCCATGGTGCTGGAGGGAGTGTTGGAGGGCCTGCGCCAGGATCTGCGATCCAGTCAGGATGCTTTGCAATCGGATAAAGACCAGGCCGGGGCCCTGGAATCAAGCATCAAAGATGGCCGGGCCCGGCAGGAAACTCTGAACAGCAGTTTGGAGCAGCTGCAAAACCAGGTTTCCCAGCAGCAGCAGTCGCTTTATCTTTTAAAGAACGAGACGGAGATCCTTTCCAAAACCAGGGCCGAGATCGAGGGTCAAATCCGGCGGAACCAGGAGGAACTGACCGGGGCCGAAAGCCTGTTGGTGGAGCGCAACCGGCAGGTGGCCAGCCTGGAAAAGGGGATCGAAGAACTTCAGCAGGGCACCGCCAACCGCCAGAACATTCAGCAGATGCTGCAGCAGAAGATCGAAGGGCTGAAGTCAGACGGGATGGCCATCGCCAAGAAGGTCGATGAAATGTCCCGGCAGAAACAGTCCATGGAAGCGGGGCTGGAGCAGGCCTGGAAAAAACTTTCGGAGGCCGAGGCCAAGATCAGCCAAAGGGAGAATTTCCGGCTGGAGGCCGAGGCCAAACTGCAGAAACTGCAGGCCGAGATCAAATCGGCCTTTGCCCAGATCGAGGCCCTGAAGCAGGACAAACTTCAACTGGAAGGCTCCCGGGATATCTCGGTCCGGCAACTGGAGGAGATAAACCGCTCATTGTCCGAAGCTCAGCAAAATCAGGTGAAAGCCGCCGGCGAACTGGAGCGGACCAGGGAATCCCTTATCCAATCCCAGGAGGAATATGACAAACTGGGCGAGGAAAGATCGGCCCTGCAAAATGAGATCAGCCAGAAGAAGGCCGATCACACCGCCCTGGAATCCAGATATCAGGCCCTGCAGGCCAGCGTCAACGAATCCCTTTCCCGGCTGGGCCAGACCGGAGAGGAACAGAAAAAAATCAGCGCCCAGGTGGCCGCCCTGGAGGACGAACGGCAGAGGCTGAAGGATGAGATAAAACTGCTGAACCAAAGCGGCCGGGAGCTGAACCAGGCCCGGGAAATGCTCCAGAGCAAAAAGCGGGAAACGGAGCAGTGGATACAGGAGGCGTTGCCTTTCCAGAAACAACAGCAATCACAGATAGAGCAGCAGGTAATCCGCCTCAAAGAACTGCAGCAACAAGCGGCCGAGGCTCTCCGGCAGGCTGAGGAAGGCCGCCGGGAGCTGGAGGAGATCAACCAGCAGAATCAGGAGCTGATGCAGGAAAGGGCCCGGGGTGCCATGACCGCTGAATCCGAGCTGGCCTCGCTGCACCAGCAGGCTGGAGACATGAAACGGGAAGTGAATGCCCTGGCTGAACAGATAACGGAACACCAGGCTCAAAACCGGCAGAGGGAAGAGGAGGTCAGCCAGACCCGGGCAGAACTGGAACTGCTTAAAAACAGCCGCGACCAAGCCCAGGCCGGCCTGCAGGAGATCCAGCAGGCCATGGAACAGGCCCGGCAGGATTTGGAGCAAAAAAAGAAAAATCAAAACGAAGCTCTTATGCAGATGGCCAGGGAAATCGAGCAAAAGCAGAAAGACCAGAGCGATGAGTTATTGCAGCTGACCCGGGAGGTTGAGACCGCCAAAAATCAGGCCCGGCAGGAAATCGAGCAAAGGCAGAAAGACCAGAGCGATGAGTTATTGCAGCTGGCCCAGGAAACGGAGACCGCCAAAAAACAGGTAAAACAACAGTTGGTTTCCATCCAGGGCCAATTGGACGATAAATACCGGCAGTTGGACGACGTCACCGAGATGGTGCGTCAGAATGAGGAAGAACTTTCAGCCAAACAGCGGCAACGGGATGAGCTGGATCAGCAGTTGATCAGCCTGAAAAACCAGCAGAAAGAGATCAGCTCCTACAAGGAAAACTGGGATAACAAGAAGGCAGCCTTGGAACGGGAACTGGAGGAAAAACAAAAATCCGTCAGCCAGAAATCCGAGGAGGAATCAGGCATCTTAAAAAGGCTGAAGATGCTGTCGGCTGAGGCCGCCGAGTATCAGGCCCGGAGCAAAGAGCTGAATGAGCTGACCAGAAAGATAGAGGACCAGAAAAGAGTGCTGGAGGATATTGAACTGCAGGCGGAGAAGAAATCGGGATTGTTTACCTGAGGCCGGTTAATAAGCAGCTGAAAAATAAACCATAATCCTAGGAGTCATTCCATGAAGGCGCTGGTGATAATACCCACCTACAATGAAAAAGGCAACATTGCCGAGATCATATCCCAGGTCCAGTCGGTAAACCCGGTGTTCGAGGTGCTGGTGATAGACGACAATTCGCCGGACGGCACCGGAAAACTTTTGGATGAGCTGTCCCAAAATGACCGGAAGGTCCACGTCATTCACCGGCCGGGCAAGATGGGACTGGGCACCGCCTACGTCACCGGATTCAAATGGGCGCTTTCCAGGGATTACGACCTGATCTGCGAAATGGACGCCGATTTCTCGCATCCGCCCAAAACGCTGGCGGTGTATCTGGAAAAGATCAGAGACTTTGACCTGGTGATAGGCTCGCGCTATCTGAATGGGGTCAACGTGGTCAACTGGCCGTTGAAGAGGCTGCTGCTTTCTTATTTTGCCAACATCTACGCCCGGGTGGTGACCGGGGTGCCGGTGCGGGACCTGACCAGCGGCTTTAAATGCTACCGGCGGAAGGTGCTGGAGGCCGTCAATCTGGACCGGATCAAATCCAACGGCTATGCCTTTCAGATCGAGATGCATTTCAACGCCTATTACAAAGGCTTTAAGGTGACCGAGGTTCCCATCATTTTTGAGGAGCGCAAGGTGGGGCAGTCCAAGATGTCCAAGAAGATAGTCTACGAGGCGGTCTGGATGGTCTGGCGCCTGCAGTGGCTGAGGCTGACCAGACAGCTATAGCGGAGAATCGTCTGTAAACCCAAAAACAGAGACGAAATATTTCGTCTCTGTTTTTTAGCCGATTAGAATGAAAAATTGCCAATGAACCATCCTATCAGCATAAGTCTGATCATAGTCAACCGTAACGTGGGGGAACTGCTTTCCCATTGCCTGGATTCCATCAAGGCGAACGGTGATATCAGTCATGAAGTAATCGTGGTTGACAATGACTCCTCAGACGGAAGCCAGGCCCTGCTGGCCCAAAAATACCCCGAGGTAAAGTTGATCGTTAACTCTCAAAACCTGGGGTTTGCCGCCGCCTGCAATCAGGGAATCAGGACTTCGGCCGGTAAGTACCCGGTGTTGCTTAATCCAGATACGGTGGTTGAGCCGGGCTGCCTTAAAGGCCTATTCGACTTCATGGAATCAAATCCAAAAACCGGTATCGCCGGCCCCAGGGTGCTTAATCCCGATGGCAGTATCCAGTCAAACTGCCGGGTGGTTCCAGGTTATTTCAACATCCTGTTTGCCCGAAAATCCCCGATCACAGTTGCCTGGCCGGATAATCACTGGTCCAGAAAACACATGTACCGGGATTTGCCTGAAGATAAATCTTCACCGGTACCTGTATTAAGCGGGGTATGCCAGATACTGCGCCGGGAAATGTTGGAGTCTATAGGACTTTTGGATGAACGCTATTTCATGTATATGGAGGATATGGATATTTGCTTGAGTGCCTCCCTAAATGGCTGGCAGATATTCTATGTTCCCCTGGCCAGAATTATGCACCATTGGGGCAAGAGTTCGGAACAGGAAAAAACCAGGATGGAAGATGAACACCGGAAATCGATGTATTTGTTTTTCGAAAAAAATTATCGGCCAAATATCTTCCAAAAGATATATTTGAAAATTGCTCTATCAGCCCATAAACTTTTAACTTGAATCGGGTGCCAAGTGAATTATTGACAGTATTAAATTTTATCATATTAAAATGAATAGACAAGCTTTAATGCATAAGGTCAATTGTGCTTGTAGCAAAACGCTGCTACTATCTTTGATGGATTCAGCATGATAGGGAATGAATCAAAGTTGAAATCGCAATTAGCGGTAAAACGTATCACAGACCTATTGATCTCACTTATTGCACTGATTGTCTTATCTCCCCTCTTATGTTTAATAGCCATTTGCATTAAATTTACTTCAAAAGGCCCGGTTCTATTCTGTCAAAATCGCATTGGGCATGGCGAGAGGTTGTTTGTGTTTCTGAAATTCCGGTCAATGATACATGATCAGCAAAGAATTATTTCCGAGAAGGAAGTGGATTCACTTAAACGCAGGGGAATTCTTTATAAACAGCCTAACGATCCCAGAATAACTACGATTGGCCATATCCTGAGGAAAACGAGCATTGATGAGCTGCCTCAACTTATAAACGTACTTAAAGGAGATATGAGCATTGTTGGACCTCGGCCATTGATCCCATTTATGCTTGAACATTTGCCAGAATTTAAGAGAAGGAGATCTTTGGTAAGACCAGGTTTAACTGGTTTGTGGCAAGTAAGGGACCGAATGAATAACACGAAAGCAGAGTATATGATAAAACATGATTTAGAATACGTCGATTCGTTTTCACTTTTTCTTGATTTTAAGATAATACTTTTTACAATTCCGCTTGTCATTAAAGGCAAGGGTGCACATTAAAGAGTATGAAAGTTGATTACCTTATCGTAGGAGCTGGTCTGACCGGTTCCGTTATCGCCCGAATGCTCTCAGATCAAGGCCGAGAAGTTGTTGTAGTAGAAAAACGCGATCACATCGGCGGTAATGTATTTGACTATACTCACTCTCCTTCTGGAGTCAGAATCCATAAGTATGGTCCCCACTACTTTAGAACCCAATCTGATGATCTTTGGCGTTTTGTCAATAAATATTCTGAATTTGTGGAATACAAACCTATTGTTAAGATATGGGACGGCCAAAGATTCTGGCATTGGCCTGTTCATATTGAAGAGATTGCTCCGTTCCTGCTACAACAATCAGCAGCTAAAACGCAAACAACTATGGAGATAAGCTTTGAGGATAGTTGCCTTTCAATTTTACCGAAGAATGTATACAATAAGTTAATCAAGGGATATACGACCAAACAATGGGGAATAATTCCCAATAGGCTACATTCTACATTGGCAAGCAGAATACAGATCAATAGCTCAAGGGATTATTCATTAACCCCTAATTGCAAGTATCAGGGACTACCAAAAGAGGGTTATGGTTCTATGATGAATAAAATGCTTGCTGGAATAGAAGTAATCACCTGTTTTGATTATTTGCAACGCAAAGATGAACTTGGCCCCAGAAAAGGACTGGTGTATACTGGTCCGATAGATGCATATTTTAACTTTAGTTTTGGCAAGCTACGATATAGGTCCCAGAGGAGAGTTCACCATTATCACAAAAATATGATATGGGCACAGCCATATGTCCAAATAAATTATTCCAATTACAGGACAAAATATATTCGCGCAATCGAATGGAAGCACCTTCCAGGCACAAATCATAACTGCAAGGGTACCGTACAAACTTTTGAGTACCCATTTTCTCCCGATAACGGTGATATATTGGAATATCCTTTCCCGGATGATCAGAATATTGCCAGGTCAATGCAATACCTAAAATTATTACAATCAGAAAAAAATGTTTATGCCAGAGGAAGGTTGGCAGAATATAAATATTTAGATATGGATGCAGCGATCGATAATGCAAGACTACTGGCAAGTAGAATATTGAGGAATAAGTAGTCCAACCGGTAAAAGATATTTTTAATCATAATATTTCCCCTATGGTACCAGTTTAATTACAACAATCTCGCTTCGGGAACCTATCCTTAATGGAGGCCCCCAGCTGCCCACACCGTGGGAGACGTAGATCTGAAAATCGCCATCCCGGCCGTATCCGCTGTAAAATCTGTAAACCAGGGGCATGAAGACAGAAAAGGGAAAGATCTGGCCGTTGTGGGTGTGCCCCGAAAGCTGAAGGTCGATGCCCCGTGCTTTAGTCTGTTCCAGTCCTACGGGTATGTGATAAAGCAGAATTGAAGGTTTTGCAGGATCGATTTCCCCGGGAAACTTCTCAAAAATATTAGCACTTTTTCCTTCCCTCAGCGGCGCATCCAGACCAACGATCTGCAGCCCCCGGAATTCCACCAGCTGGTTGCGAAGGACCTTAACACCGGTCCTTGCCACCAATTCGGTTGTTATGTCGATCCCCTCGTAAACCTCGTGGTTGCCGGTGACGAAGAAGGCCGGGGCCTGCAGGCCTTCCAAGGGCTGCACCAGCCCGTAATTGGGCTTGGCCGAGCCGTCGAACAGGTCCCCGGCGATGGCCACCAGATCTGGCTTAAGGGCGTTGGTCCGGTCCACGATCTTCTGCAGGTATTTGGGGCCGTAGACCGCTCCCACGTGGATGTCGGTCAACAGGACCATGGTAACTTTAGGCTCTTTCAGATTTTTAAGCCCGATGGTGATCTCAGTCGTTCTGATGGCTGCGGCATTCACCAGGCCGTAGATGAAGGCCAGCAGACTGAGGACTACCGCGGACCAGCCCAGGGTTCTCTGACCGAGGGGATGCCGGGTCAGGCCAGAAAGCAGTTGGATCAGGTGGACCAAGGCCGAGGCGGCGAAGGCCATGAACACCAGGCCCAGCCAGCAGGCCGCCATAGTATAGAATACTCTTATCAAGGGGCCGTCCACCGTGCGCGACAGGATCATGGCCAGCGGGAACGAAACCGTCAAAAGAGCCAGGGCAATGAAATAGGCCGGGCTTTTGGGCAGTCCCAGCAGGGCCACGGTTCTTTTATAAACGTAAAAGTGCATCAGCAGCAGGAGGGAGAAAATCACTGCCAGCACTAGAGATATGGCTGCGGTGCGGAACATTGGGTGCCTCCGGAATAATTACAAGCTCCGTTCAGTTACTATGATATCTTAAAATCTCTGATAAGTCAACGGGTTAATGGCCACAGTGGCAGCCGGCAAGGCGGGTCTTTCCGGAACCAGCCGCCGGGAATCATCCGGCGGGGAAAACCGTACCATGTGATTAAAAATAAAAAAATGCATTATTTTCAGAATAATGCAAATTGGTGCTTGACATTGGAAGCCGTTTTGTGTATAATTACAAACTCTACGGAACGTTGGGAAACAACTGATTTCTAGTTCTTTGAAAACTGAACAAGCAAGCACAGTGTACATATGATTGAGTTTCTGGATCGTTTTTTTAAATTTTCCATTTATAAAATTTAATATTTTTTTATGGAGAGTTTGATCCTGGCTCAGGACTAACGCTGGCGGCGTGCCTAATACATGCAAGTCGAACGGTCATGCATTTGTAGCAATATGAGTGCATGGTAGTGGCGAACGGGTGAGTAACACGTGGATAACCTACCTTTATGTGGGGGATAACTCCGGGAAACTGGGGCTAATACCGCATGACATCATTCTGGGGCATCTCAGGATGATCAAAGACGTAAGTCGCAAAAAGATGGATCCGCGTCCCATCAGCTAGTTGGCGGGGTAATGGCCCACCAAGGCTTTGACGGGTAGCCGGACTGAGAGGTCGATCGGCCACAAGGGGACTGAGACACGGCCCCTACTCCTACGGGAGGCAGCAGTAGGGAATTTTGGTCAATGGGGGAAACCCTGAACCAGCGACGCCGCGTGGGTGATGAAATCCTTCGGGATGTAAAACCCTTTTCATCGGGACGAAATAAAAATGACGGTACCGGTGGAATAAGCCTCGGCTAACTCCGTGCCAGCAGCCGCGGTAATACGGGGGAGGCAAGCGTTGTCCGGAATCACTGGGTGTAAAGGGCGTGTAGGCGGGCCTTTAAGTCGATCTGTTAAATCTCTCCGCTCAACGGAGAAACTGCAGTCGATACTATTGGCCTTGAGTGCGGAAGGGGAGAATGGAATTCCTGGTGTAGCGGTGAAATGCGTAGATATCAGGAAGAACACCAGTGGCGAAGGCGGCTCTCTGGCCTAGAACTGACGCTGAAGCGCGAAAGCGTGGGGAGCGAACGGGATTAGATACCCCGGTAGTC
>DHVS01000029.1:0-141760 GCA_002412795.1 bacterium UBP2_UBA5202
TTACACAAATCATTTTACACCCTCTGAACTTTGGGCCAAGAACCAGCATCTGGTGTCCGACAAGGAGAAAATAGAGCTTTATACCCAGAAGCTGCTTGACCGTATGATATTCATGGATGTCTGCTACGACAAGAAGATCGTGGGGCCGGATGCGCACCGGGCCATACTCTATGCCCAGGGTTCAGTATATACGGAATTGAAGAAATGGTTCGTTAAAATGGACGACCATTTTAACACCGACCTTTTTGCCCCCGATGATAAAATTGACAATTTTGTTATCAGCAACGAAGTGCTGACTCCAATAGTGGAAGAATTGTCGGTAATTGACTTTTCCATATTACCGGTGCGGATCATCGGCGATGTTTACGAGGATTATCTGGGCGAGATGCTGCGGGGCGGCAAAAAGCAGGGTATTCAGGTGCAGGAAGACAAGGAACGGCAGAAGCGCAAGAGCCAGGGCATTTATTACACGCCGGAATACATAGTAGATTATATCAATGAGAATACCATAGGCGAATTGCTTAAAAGCGCCAAAAAGGCGGAGGACATCAAGAAGATAAAGGCTTTGGACCCGGCCTGCGGATCGGGTTCGTTCTTGATAAACGCTTTTGACAAGTTCTACCAGGCCTACAAAAAGGCCGGGGCGGTTCAGAAACTGGGCGACTTTGCGGTAAAGAAAACAATACTTCAGCATAATCTCTACGGAGTTGACCTGGACCAGAGGGCGGTGGAGATATGTAAGCTTAACTTGTTTCTTAAAGCCCTTGACGGCGCAAAGTGGGAAGACTTGAAAGGCCGCAAGCTTTTGCCTAACCTGGAGCTTAATATCCGGTGTGGTAATTCGCTGATCTCCGGCAAGAGTTTTGCCGAAAAGGCCAAGGTAGAATCTCAGATGGTGTTCGATTTCGCCACACCCTATACAGCAGACCGTGATCTGGTAGAGTTATTGAAATTGAGGAAAAAGTTTTATGCAGCCAAAGAAGACCACGACAAGAAGGAATTGCTAACGAAAATATTGATTTACGAAGAGAAGGTGAACTCCAAACTCAATGATAATTTGCGCGAATATTTTAGCAAGCCAGCCGAGCAGAAGCCTCTCAATTTTGAAGTTGTATTTCCGGAGGTATTTGCCCAAGGAGGTTTTGATGCGGTGATAGGCAATCCGCCATGGGGCCAGAAAGGAGTAAAGTTTACCGAGTCTGTTATAAAATATTTTAGACAGACTTACACATCAGTACAAGGCATTGTTGATTTTTTCCGGCCCTTTGTTGAAAAAAACAGCATGGTACTTAAAGAAAACGGTAAATACGGCTTGGTCTTGCCCGATGTATTGTTGTTGAAAAACTATCCCGATACCCGCAAATATATTTTGGACAATCTATCAATAAACAATATTGATGTTTGGGGAATGGCGTTTGCGGATGTTAATTTGGACAGCATCACTATTACAGCAACTAAAATAAAAAACACCAAAAACCAAGTGTATATCAAGGTGCATGACAACAACACTAATGTAATATTTGAAAACCAGATACAACAAAACGATTTTCTTGGAAATGATGGCTATAAATTTAATCTATATTTGTCTAAAAAGAGAAGAGAATTGCTTGACAAACTTTGTGCCAACAGTAAGTATGATGCATTGTTTGAAACTCATGAAGGGATACATAGCGGGAATATTAGAGAAAAGCTGTTTATTTCAAAACCGCTAAACAGCAATTCAAAAAAATTAATATTTGGCCGCGATGAAGTCCAAAGATATTGTATTACTTGGGACGGGAAATATGTAAATTATGCAAAAGATATTATTGATAAAAATAAGGGAGAATACGCTAATTTAGGTCATCCTCATTATTTTGAGACACCCAAAATCGTAATAAGAAGAACTGGCGATCACATTGTTGCAAATATCGACAAAAACGGGTATTATTTTAGCAACAACGTTTTTATATCTTTGCCTAAAGGAAAAGGTGTTGAAGCCTTCGAATTTATTTTGGGTGTACTCAACTCCCGTCTAATAACATGGTATTATCGAACAGTCCAGCCAAGGAAAGGAAAATTGTTTGCTGAAATTAAAATAAATGTTATTGAAAAAATACCAATCAGGCGCATAGATCTTAAAAATAACAAAGACAAAGCCATTCATGACCAGCTTGTAACCCTTGTCAAAGAAATGCTGGCTTTAAACAAAACCCCGGAACTGCGTGAAAAGAACCAAATCAAGATAGCAGCAATGGACAAGCAGATTGACGAGTTGGTGTATAAGTTATATGGGCTGAACGAGGCGGAGATAAAAGTGGTGGAGGGGGTATGAAGTAAAGGTATTTGATCGGTGTTGCGGTATTATTTATCTTAATCTTAATAGTATGGTTATTAGAAATAGAATTAGTTCAAAAAATAAATAATACAATATAAATTGCCAATAAACATTTTTAAAGTTATACACATATGACTAACAAACCCAAAATCGGCCTAGCCCTCTCCGGCGGCGTAGGCTACTGCCTGGCCCACATCGGAGTCATCAAGGCCCTGGAACAGAGGGGCCTGGAGGCCGACGTGGTGGCCGGGACCTCGGGCGGGGCCCTGATCGGATGCCTTTACGCCTCGGGCCTCAGGTCCGACCGGCTGGAGCAGATCGCCCGCGAGATATCCTGGACCAAGCTGATGTCTCCCACCATGGTCTTCCGGGAAAAGGGCCTGCTGTCATCGGAGCCCATCGAAAAATTGGTGGATCAGCTGATCGGCACCAAAAGGCGCTTCAATGAGATGAAACTGCCCCTGTCGGTAACGGCGGTGGACCTGATCAGCGGCAAGGCTATAAACTTTCCCAACCACCCGGACGACCTGATAGCCCCGGCGGTGCGGGCCTCCTGCTCGGTGCCCATCGTCTACGCCCCCCTGAAGATGGGCAACTGGCTGCTGTCCGACGGCGGCATCCTGGATCCCCTGCCGATGGAATCCCTTAAAAGGTTCAAGCCCGACGTCACCATCGCCGTTTCCTTCATGCCCGGCCAGTTCGAGCCCAACAGCTTGTTTGAGATCGGGGTCCGCTCCATGGAGATCGCCAACATCAAGGAATCACAGATATCCCGAAAAGAGGCCGACATCATGATAGAACTGCAGACCGGACAGGTATCCAGCTGGGACCTCAAATCTGCCCTGACCCTGATCGAGCTGGGACAAAAGGCAGCCGAAAAGGCGCTGGAGGCCTCCAAGGAAAAACTTTCCGCCCAAAAGCCGTTCTGGTTTGACATGATAAACAATAAATGGGGTTCCGGTTCATGATGATCTATCTTCTGCCCGCCATCCTGGCGCTGTTAACGCTGGCCGGATTCTGGTTCCTGTTCCAGTCCTTCAGCCGCCAGATGAAGGAACTTAAGGACTCCGCCAAGAACGACCAGGCCATGAACCTGGTGGCCCAGTGGATGCAGGACACCAAGGTTTCGCTGGATTCCCGGCTGCAGGAGACCCGCCAGGTGCTGGATTCCCGGCTGTCCGAGGTGGACGCCAAGCTGGGCCGGTCGCTGGACACGGTCAGCCAGAGGCTGGAGACCAATACCAAGACCGTGGGCGAGCGGCTGGACAACGCGGCCCGGGTGATCGGAGACGTCCAGAAAAGCCTGGGCTCCATGAACCAGGAGACCCAGCGGATCAAGGAGATCGGCCAGGATATCGCCTCTCTGTCCCAGATTCTGCGCTCCCCCAAACTGCGGGGCGGCATGGGCGAGTTCTTCCTGGGGGACCTGCTGGCCCAGATCCTGCCGCCCCATCACTTTGAGTTGCAGTACGGCTTCCGCTCCGGGGAGAAGGTGGACGCGGTGGTCAAGCTATCCAAGCGGCTGGTGCCGGTGGACGCCAAGTTCCCGCTGGAGAACTTCAAGAAGATGCTGGAGGCTCAGAGCGACGAGGAACGCAAGAGCTGGCGCCGCAAGTTCGTCTCCGACGTCAAGAAGCACGTGGACGCCATCTCCTCCAAATACATTCTGCCGGACGAGAACACCTTTGACTTTGCCCTGATGTACATCCCGGCCGAGAACGTCTATTACGAGACCATCATCAAGGACGAGAATTTCGGCGAGGACAGGTCCATCTCCACTTACGCCATCGAAAAACGGGTGATCCCGGTCTCGCCCAACTCCTTCTACGCCTATCTCCAGGCCATAGTGCTGGGTTTGCGGGGGATGCGGGTGGAGGAAAGCGCCCAGGAGATCATAGATTCGCTCTCCCGGCTCAAAGGTGACTTTGGTAAATTCCGAGACGAGTTCGACATCCTGGGCAGCCACATCTCCAACGCCGGAAAGAAGTATGAGGATGTGGACAAGCGGTTGGTCAAGTTCGAGGACCGGCTGGAAGGGGTGGAGGGAAAGCAGATAGCGGCGGATAAACCGCAGTGGACCTCTCCGGAAGATAAATAATCACGGTTGCAACCAAAAATCAAAAATGCCTATCTAATCAGCTTAGAAAACACGAAGAACAATCGGTTTCAACCCCGGTTGTCGCGTTAAAACGATCAGTGAGCATCGCAGTTGACGGCGGTTAAAAGCTTGTCTGGCGTGTTTGAGGGCTTGGCCAAAGCCCGAGTTCAGACAAGCCCGACGGCAACGAGAAGCGCAACGCCTGGAGAGTTTTAAGCGACGAGCTTTTTCTTTTGGTTCTTCTCTTTTTGGCGTAACAAAAAGAAAAGAACATAATCGGGTTAAATTTACGGCTCGAACCAAATCCACTGTCTTCTTTCTACTTTTCCTGAACAAGCTAGATAGTCATTAAATCAAAATACAACTGGTAAGATAATCATGGATAACATACTATCATTCATAATGCCCAATCTTCCGTTTCTGATATTCATCGGGGTCTTTCCCCTTGTGTTCTACATAGGTTACCTGGCCCGGCAGAAGCAGAAGGCCAAGATGAAGGACATTGCCATGAAACTGGGTTTGCAGTTAAGCGAAAGCCAGTTTTTCCAGCAAATGAGCAGCCAGCCCCAAAGAACCAGCAATGCCCGGGAATTCAAGACATACCAGGCTTCCCAGAAACTGGCCGGAAATAGTTTTGTCAAAGACCTGATAGCGATGATGTCCCCCTTGTCAATGACCGGGAAATATAAGGGATATGATGTCAGGATCACTGTCACCAATCGGGATAAGACCACCTACACCGAATTTAAAACTGCATTTCCCAACTCACTGGGCCTGGGGCTTAAGATCAACGCCAACAGCCTGCTGCTTAAACAATTAATCCTAGGCCAGAAGGGCAAAGAGGTGCAGTCCGGCAACGAGCCGTTCGACAAGAAGATCCAGGTCACCGGCAGCGACCCCCTGAAGATAAAGTACCTGATGACCCTGGAAAACCAGCGGTCCCTGCTGGACCTCTTCTCCGCCCATCCCGCCGCCACGGTGGATGACTGGGGGATCAGCATCAGCGTCCGGGGTTTTGTGGACGATCACATGAAATGCTCGGCGGTGCTGGACAAGATGGTGGCGGCCGCCAGGCATTTCAACAGCAATTAACCAAGATACTCGCCATATAAGGAAGCCAGGAAAACAGGAAAATATTTTGAGCACTGGCTGTTTGATCGTGTAACTATAATTCGGTTTTGCTTTTTCCTTTTGAAAAATCTTGCGGAAAGTCAAATGCCAGATATTCTCGCTAAAATTAAAGAGAAACACATTCCCTGGCTGATCGCCCTGGTCATTTTGGCATTATATGCGCCCGTCTTGCGGCATCAGTATACCTACATGGATGATTACGGGTTGATAGTCGAGAACTTTAAGTTCACCGGGGACATCAGAAATATACTTCAGGCCTTTACCCAGGACGCTTTCGGAGGCAAGGGGACGATCTACCGTCCGATGTTGACGGTATCCTTCATGCTGGATGCGGTCTGGAGCGGGGTCCGGCCCTGGGGATATCATCTGACCAATATATTGCTGCATCTGGCCTGCTGCCTGCTGTTGTTCAAGCTGCTGAAGATTTTTTTACCACGGGCAAGCATTGCCGCCCTTTTCACCTTTATCTTTGCCGTGCACCCGGCCTTGAACCAGGCCGTGGCCTGGATACCGGGAAGGAACGACAGTCTGCTGGCATTATTTGTACTGGCCTCGGCCCTGGCTTTCGTCAGATATGTTAAAAACGTAAAATGGCAACGGCTGGGGGTTTATCTTACTTTAAGCCTGGCGGCACTGTTAACCAAGGAAAGCGCGGTGCTGCTGCTGGTATTCATCCCGGTCTACGGTTTTGTCCTGAAGCGAAAACGGGAAAGTTTCATCAAGCTCCTGCCGTTGCTTTTGGGTTGGCTGGTCATTTTGGCTTTCTGGTATTATTTACGGAACACGGCTCTGCCCGGGGATAGCCAGTTGAATGAAATGACCTTCAACGGGTTTTACGAAAATGTGAACGGAATGCTGGGATATTTCGGCAAGATATTCTTTCCGTTCAACCTGGCGGCCATTCCAGTCCCCGTTGATACCAGCATCGCTTTGGGTATGGCTTCGGTGATCCTGGTCACTGTGCTTTTCGCCTGGAAGGGCGTGAATAGCAAACCATTCTTTTTCCTGGGCCTGGCCTGGTACCTGCTGTTCCTGCTGCCGTACATGGTGAACTCCTCGGGTTATGCCAATTTCCTGGAACAGAGGCTGTATCTGCCGATGGCCGGCCTGTTGCTGATGCTGGGGCAGTCAAAGGCCCTGACCAGCCTGGATTTTAGAAAAAGAGGGCAGGGGTATCTGGCTGCCGGGCTGATCTTATTGCTGGCGGTCCTGTCGCTGGAGCACAACCGCAAATATCAGGACAGCAAAACATTCTGGGAGTATGCCGTAAAAACATCGCCCGGGCTGTTCTATGCCCATGATATGCAGGGCAAGGTCCGGTTCCAGAACGGCGAATATACTGCGGCGCTGGCATCGTTCCGGGAGGCCGCCCGGCTGAAGCCGGATTATCAGCATGCCTATAACAACATGGGGATGGCCCTGTACGCTTTGGGCAACGTACCCGAAGCTGAAATGCATTTCAAAAAAGCCCTGGCCATTGACCCCGGTTATGCCGAGGCCTCATCCAACCTGGGTATCCTGTACGCCGGCCAGGCCCGGATGGATTCTGCCCTGAAATATCAGATCCGGGCTTTTCGGGCGGCGCCCGGTGATGAGAACTATGCCATAAACGCCGGACGTTTGTATTTACAGTCCGGAAATGCTGACAGCGCGGCCGCGGTCTATCAGGAAGCATTGGGCCATCAGCCCGGGTCTTTTCCTTTGCTGAAAGAGCTGGGAACCCTGTATTTCAAGAACGGCAGGCCGTCCGAGGCCAAAGAAACACTGACCAAAGCCTATCTGCTAAATTCAAAAGATCCCGCCATAGCAGGTTACCTGGCCCTGCTGAGTTTCCGGGAAAAGGATTATTCGGCGGCCGTCAAATATTACGACCGGGCGGTGGAATTGGGGCAGCAGGCTGATCCCAGGATCTTGGATATCCTGCGGCCCTACAGGTGATTTATCGGTCCCGGTTCAAGAAAATTCAAATACTTTAAACCAGCAGCAAGGAGTTGAAATGAAAAGAGCGATCCTGATCCTTTCATTGTGCATGGTCCTGTCCGGCATGGCGCTGGCCCAAAGCAGCCAGCCGCTTTTCCTGATAGAGCGGACCAAGAACGTCAACAAGCTTTATTATGAGGCGAACATCACCAAGAGCGGGGAGATCAACGCCAGGGAGCCGATCAGGGCCTTTTGGATAATGTGGGCCAAGGATTCCACCGGCCAGACCACCGAACCGCTGTCCTTCATCGAAAAGAAGATGGCCTACGGCTACAACGTGGAACAGGATCCATCGGGCAGGCATTTCAACATGACCCTCAAGCCTTTTAAGGAACGGCTGATCAAGATAGTTCTGCTGAACTGTACCGCCCGGGCCGAGATGCTGATCAACGGTCAGCCTTCGGTTTTCGAAAAGATGTATATCTATTCCAAGGGCGATTCCAAGCCGGATTCCATAAAACTTTACGGAACGGAGATCGAGTCCGGTGCCAGAAAATACGAACTGGTGATCCCCAAGAAATGATGACCTAAGTTATATACCGAACTTATAAGGAAGCCAGGAATACAGGAAACTATCGTAGCTTTCAAAGATTAACTTTCATGGTTCGACACACTCATCACTAGTGGTTTCATGGATTCCTAATAAAAACCTGTCTAGTGGTTACATCAATATTATGAATTTGTTGAAAGTTCAGAAAGCGGTTCAATGACCTTTAAATCCGGTTACGTGGCCCTGGCCGGGCGGCCCAATGTGGGAAAATCAACCCTGCTCAACGCCCTGCTGGGCCAGAAGCTGGCGGCGGTCAGCCGCCGTCCCCAGACCACCCGTCAAAGGGTGCTGGGGATCCTCACCAGCGACCTGCACCAGGTTGTCCTGATGGACACCCCGGGACTGCTGGATCCCCGCTATGCCATGCAGGACGCCCTGCTGAAGATCGCGGTCAATTCCATCTCCCAGTCGGATGTCCTGGCCTTTCTGGTGGATTCCCAAAAGGGCTGGCATGACGAGGACTGGAATTATCTGCAAAAATACCGGCGCAAGAACACCATCGTAGTGCTGAACAAGATCGACGCGGTACCCAAGGAGGGAGTGCTGGAGCTGATCGCGCAGGTGAACCAGGCTACCGGGCTGGACCGGATATATCCCATTTCGGCCCTCAGGCAATTCGGACTGAAGGAACTGGAGGCCGGTTTGATAGAACTGCTGCCGGAGGGTAAGCCGTTCTATCCCGATGAAATGGTGTCCGACCAGCCGGAAAAGTTCTTCGTGGCCGAGATCATCCGGGAAAAGATATTTGAACTGTGCGGGGCCGAGGTGCCCTACGCCACTGCGGTGATCATAGACGAGTTCAAGGAACAGGAGGGCCGCAAGGACGTGATCAAGGCCACCATCTGGGTGGAGAAGAGGTCACAGAAACCGATATTGGTGGGCCAGGGCGGCCATAAGGTCAAGACCATCGGGATCAATGCCCGGAAGGAGATTGAGGAGTTTTTGGACCGTCCGGTGTTTCTGGAGCTGTTTGTCAAGGTCAAGGAGAAGTGGAGAAATAACGAGAGCGATATCAGGGAGCTGGGTCTCTCATAAAATAAAAGCCCCGCAGTATGCGGGGCTTTTTATTTGTTAAATACTATTTCTGCTGTATCCGGTTCTTGGCATTAATGTGTTCCCTCAAACTCCTGCTGAAAATATGCCCGCCGTCCCCCTTGGCCACGAAGTACAGATATTCCGTCCTGGCCGGAAAGACGGCGGCCTCCAGCGATCTTCTTCCCGGATTGCAGATGGGGCCGGGAGGGAGGCCGGTCCGGCGGTAGGTGTTATAGGGTGACTTTATCTCCAGGTCGGCGTAGGTCAGCCGGGTCTTTTTCCGCCTGGGAAGAATGTATTCAATGCTGGCGCAGGATTCCAAAGGCCTCCTCAGCCTCAAACGGTTGTAAAAGACCGAAGCCACCACCGCCCGTTCCGAGTCCACTTGGGCCTCAGCCTCCACCAACGAAGCCATGATCACCGCCTGGTGCAGGGTGCGCCGCTGTTTTTTAAGCTCCTGCTCCCATTCCGGGGGGATCTGCCGGCGGAATTGTTCCAGCATCAGGGAAGCGATCCTGTCCGCCGGGGTCTCCCATTCAAAGGAGTAGGTGTCGGGGAAAAGATAGCCTTCCATGTTTCTGGCCGGGATCCCCTGGCTGCGGCAGAAGGCGGAGTCGTTGAACTGGTCCAGCAGGGCGGAACTGTCGTTGCCGGTGGCGGACTGCAGCAGACCGGCGATCTGGGCCATGGTCAGGCCTTCGGGTATGGTCAGCATGTTATAGATGTTGGCTCCCCGGTTCAGCTGCTGCAGGGCCTCCCAGGAAGACATCGGCCATTCAAACTTATAACGCCCGGCCTTAAGGTGCTGGTTCAATCCCAGGATATAGGACAAAAGTTTGAAGCTGCGGGGGCTGCTGATCACGCCTTTCTGGTGCAGGTTGTAGGCGATGCGGGTGGTGGATTGCCCCTTGGTGATGGTTATTATCCTGGCTTCCCAGCCATTATCAACGGCCGGGGAGACGAAGAACAGCAGGTATCCGGCTGTTCCCACAATGACGGCGCCCAGGAAAAGGGATAAATTAATGAGGTATCTGTTAACTGGCGGCATGGTCTTTTAAATAATCGGTAAGAATTATGGTGGCGGCCGTTTTGTCAAGAAGTTGCTTGTTATTTTTAAGCTTTATCCCGGACTGGTGCAGGCTTTGCTGGGCGATCTTGCTGGTGAACCTTTCATCATACAAATACACCGGAAGCTCCAGGCTCTTCTCCAGAAACTCCCTGGTTTCGTCCACCATCTTGCTGATATCGGTGGGGGAGCCGTCCAGGCGGGACGGTTTGCCCAGCACGATGGCGGTGATGGGGAACCGCTGCTGATATTCCTTTATCCTGGCCAGCAGGTCCTGCCGGCCCCGGATATCAAAGCATTCCAGCCCCTGGGCGGTGATGCCCAGTTCGTCGCTGACGGCGGAGCCCACCCGGCGCCTGCCCAGGTCCAGGGCCAGCACCCGGCCCTTAGGTTTTGATTCCGGCATAACGGCAAAAATCCTTGATGGCTTGGGTATGAGCCTTGAAGGCGATGTTCTTGGGCAGCCTATCAAGCGGGAAAAGCTTTATGGAGCCGGCGTCGTCCCCGGCCCGGTAATCCCCGGTCTGAGGGATCCCCAGGTAGACTATCAGCACGGCGTGGGTGCGGGGGTCGTCAGTTCCGCTGTACACCCCGATCAGTTCGCCCACCTTGATCTTAAGCCCGGTCTCTTCCAGTATCTCCCTTTGGGCGCAGCCTTTGGGCGATTCCCAGTATTCCATGAAACCGGCCGGCAGGCACCAGTCACCGCGGTAGGGCTGATACTTGCGCCGGACCAGCAGCAGCCTGCCTTTGATCAATATTATGCATCCGGCCGCCGGGGCCGGGTTGCGGTAATAAACAAAGCCGCAGGCCGGACAGTTTTGGCGCCGGTGACCGTCAATCCTGGTCGTTTTTAGCGGTCCTCCGCAGCCGGGGCAATGCTGATAGGTCATATTTCCTTAATAATTGATTTTTCCGCCTGCGCAGGAAACCACGGCCGTGCCCGTGGTGCTCCATTATAAAAAAGGCTGCGGTATCTTGTACGGCAGCCTTTTTAAGCTAAGGGCAGGTCTATTTTGCTTTCTTTTGAACTTTACCGGAGCGCAGGCAGCGGGTGCAGACCTCCAGTTTTTTGGTCTTGCCGGCCACCGAAGCGTGAACGGTATGCAGGTTGGGGTTCCAGCGCCGGGGTCCCACGTTATGGGCATGGCTGATGGTATGACCGAAGCTGACGCCCTTGCCGCAGATCTCGCAAATGTTACCCAATGTATCTCTCCTTGTTTAAAAAATTACGATAAAAACTATACTGCCGGCCAGTATAAAAACCGTCCGCAGTTGCCGCAGTTGGTGATGGTCTGGTTCCTTTTGACATTGGTGGCCTGGGAGGTAGGCATCATGATATAACAGCCGCAGCAGACCCCGTTGATGACCGGCACCACCGGGCGTCCGTATTTTTGCTTGAGTTTTTTATAACGGTTCAGTATTTCCGGGTCCACCTGTTTTTCCACCTCGGACAGCGCTTTGTTGAGGTGCTCCTGACTGGCCTCGATCTTAAAACCCATGGCTTCCTGCTTGTTGGCCTCTTCGGTGGATTCCTTGATCATCAGTTCCAGGTCGTGCAGGGTTACCAGCAACTCCAGTTGGGGGTGTATCATTTTATCAGCTTCCGTGTGTTAAAGTTTCTTTTCCAGTTCGTCCATCCGGAGGATGAAGTCTTCGGGGTTATCCGCCGTGAAAAGGGCGTCGTTGGAGGTCAATCCTTTGGCCAGCTGGGCTATCCTGCCCAAGACTATCAGGTACTGGTTCTGGGGATCGTGAGGGGGAGCGATGATCAGGAAGAACAGCCGGGATGGTTTCTTGTCGATGGCATCGAAGTCCACGCCGTTCTTGGACCGGCCCACTATCAGGGACAGGGAGTTCAGCAGCAGGGACCGGCAGTGGGGGATGGCCACGCCCTTGCCGATGCCGGTGGAGCCCAGTTCCTCCCGCTGCTTTAAATTGACCAGCAGCATATGCTGGGCTTTTTCGTTCAACGGGGTCTGGCCCACCAGTTCCTTGAGAATGCCGTCCCGGCTTTGGGCCTTTAAATTGAGACTGATCTGGCCGGGCTTTAAGATGCCGCTTAAGCTTATTGGCGCACTACCCATAGTTTTATATTGGCCTCCACTTCCGGATGAAGTTTGATGGGGATGTTATAGACGCCCAGCACCTTGATGGGCTGTTCCAGAATCAGTTTGCGCTTGTCCAGCTTGACGCCCTGGGCCGCCAGCAGCTCGGAGATGTCGGCCGCGGTCACCGAGCCGAATAGCTTGTCGTCCTCTCCGGCCTGAACGGCGGCGGTGCAGGAAACCTCGTTGAGTTTTTTGGCCTGTTCTTCGGCTTCAACCTTCTTACGGGACAGGCTGAGGGCCTCGGCCTGGATCTTCCGTTCCAGCTGCTTCAGGTTGCCGGCTCCGGCCAGCATGGCTTTGCCCTGGGGCAGAAGGTAATTGCGGGCGTAGCCCGGCTTGACCTCGACCACCTGGGTCTTAGTACCCAAAGAGGGTATATCCTGGGTCAAAATGACTTTCATTATTGTTTTACTCCTGCAAGGTTATATTAACGGTGTTCCGAGATGAAGGGCAGCAGCGCCAGGTGGCGGGCCCTTTTGATGGCGTCGTTCAAGAGGCGCTGGTGCTTGGCGCAGTTGCCGGAGATGCGGCGAGGCACGATCTTGCCGCGCTCGGTCATGAAATGACGCAGTTTCTTGTCGTCCTTGTAGTTTATCAATTCGGCCTTGTCCTGGCAGAATTTGCATTCCTTGCGGCGCATGATCCGCGGAGGAGCGTTGGGGTCTCGTCTTTCTCTGGTTTCTCTCATGAATATCCTTTAAGGTGGTTTAGGGTTTATTGATAGGGTTAGAAAAAGCCGTATTTTTATTAGGAATCCAGGAAAACACCTGTGGTGAGTCTATCGAACCATGAGTCGTATCAAATTGTAATTCTGGTTATTTCCTGGCCTTCCCCGCCTTCGTCCCACTATGGCGGACAGGCTGGTTTCCTTATAAATATACTCGCGGTGCTTCGGACGTTCAGCACCCCCTTGAGTTATAATTATATCAGATATCGGGGGATTCAGACGGCTCTTCGGGGCCGGGGGCGGCGGCGGTGGATTCGAAGCGTTCCAAAAACCTGACGTTATCGGCCCTGACCTCCAGGGAATTCCGTTTTTGCCCGGTCTCGGTCTCCCAGGAACGGCTTTCCAGACGACCTTCCACCAGCACCGGGCTGCCCTTGTGCAGGTGCTTGCCGATGTTCTCGGCCGCGCTCTGCCAGGCCACCACGTTGACGAAGGTTGGCTCGTCCTGCCAGTTACCGGCCTGGTCCTTAAATCGGCGGTTGAGGGCCATGGAAAAATTGCAGACCGCGGTGCCGTTGGGGGTAAATCGGAGTTCGGGGTCGCGGGTCAGCCGGCCGGCCAGCAGCACCCGGTTCAGATTGGGTATCTTAAGCTCGGTCATATAATGATGCTCCGGTTATTGGTACGGTTCAATTGAATGAATTAAAAGGGAAGATCGTCATCGCTTTTGCTGAAGGCAGGCTCCTCGCCGTGGACCGGCTCGGGACTGGATTCCTGGCCGGGGGTTCCGGCTCCAATGGAAGGCCGCCCTTCCCGGTCCAGAAATTCGATCCGGTCGGCCCGGATCTCTATGGTGCTGCGCTTTTGGCCGTCCTCAGTCTCCCAGTTGCGGTTCTGCAGTTTTCCTTCCACCAGCACAGCCCGGCCCTTGGCCAGGTACTGCTTGCAAAGTTCGGCCAGTTTTTGCCAGGCTACCACCCCCACATAAGTGGCCTCGTCCTTCCATTCTCCGGTGGCGCTTTTGTACCGCCGGTTAAGGGCGATGGTGAAGTTGGCCACGCTGGTACCGTTGGTGGTCTGCCGGAGCTCGGGGTCCTTGGTGAGGCGGCCCACCATGAAAACACGGTTCAAATCGGCTAAACGCAATTCTGACATGATGCTTGATCCTTAAATGTGTAATCTATATATCAGGTTATTTTTCAAATCCAAATGGCATCCCGATCAGACTGCGGCTGCTTCGGGGGCGGCCACCACCGGCGCGGCATCGCTGGCAGCAGAGAGGGGGGCGGCCACCACCACGCTGGGCAGGTGTCCCTTGATGGTCATGTGCCGGATGATGCTTTCGTCCAGCCGGATGTTGCGGTTGAGCTCGGCCGGCAGGGAGGCCGGAGAATTAAACTGGAGGCAGACGTAAAAACCTTCCCGCCGGCTGTTGATGGGGTAGGTCATTTTGCGGCGGCCCCATTTTTCCACCAGGGCGACCTCTCCCTGATGGCTCTTGATAAGGGCGGAGTATTTTTCCACCTGTTTGTCGACTCCGGCCTCATCAACCGCCGGATCAATGATCAGTACTGTTTCGTAAGCGTTCAATTTTGTTTAAACTCCCTTGTATTGGTTTAGGATATATTTTGCTGATTTAAGTTGATGATGGCCTTGTCCACCCCGGTCCGTACCACTTCAGCCGCCGTCTTGGCCGCCTGTCCTGTCATTGCCCCGACTTCGGATCTTTCCCCCTTGGCAAAACTGGAAAGTACGAAATCGGCCATTTCCAGGGTTTCGGGAACCGGTCCCATGCCCAGCCTCAGCCTGGCGAAATCCTGACTGCTTAAGTGCTTGATGATGGACTTGAGGCCGTTATGACCTCCATCGGAACCCTTGGGCCTTAAGCGGATCTTCCCAAGTGGCAGGTTGACGTCGTCGCAGATCACTAGCAGTTGAGAGGCCGGGATCTTCTGGTAGCTTAAGGCCTTGGCCACGGCCAGTCCGCTTTGGTTCATGAAGGTCAATGGTTTTAGCAGGAACAGCCCACGCTTGTTGTCGCCGGCGCAGGAATACAAGGCCCGTCTTTTCCAGCTGAGCTTAAGCTGTTCCGCCAGCAGGTCCAGGACCATGAATCCCAGATTGTGCCGGGTTTGGCTGTATTCCCGGCCGGGGTTTCCCAGTCCGGCCAGACACCAGATGTTGGTTTTTTTGCCTGAAGCTGAAGAAAGCATAAGGGAGGAACAGGCCTAGACCTCTTCCTCGGCCTCCTTCTTTTTCTTGGCCACCAGTTCGGGTTCCTTGGGAACGGTCTCGGCCACAGCTGCTGCAACCCCTTCGGCTGCCACCGGCTCGGCTTCGGCCCTGGGGGCCAGCACGCTGACCACCGGTTGGGTGGGGGCGCCGTGCAACTCGGCCTTTTCCAGTTTGATGTCGGAGATATGCAGGATCTGCCCCAGTTTCAGCCCCGATACGTCGACCACGATCTTCTCCGGGATGTCGGTGGGCAGGCAGGAAAGCTCTATCGAATGCAGGGTCTGCTCCAGGCTGCCGCCCTCATTCTTGACACCGGTGGCCTCACCGGTCAGGACGATGGGGACGTTGATCCGGATCTTCTCGGTCAACAGGATCTCCTGAAAGTCCATGTGCAGAAGGGTGTTCCTCAACGGCTCGGTCTGCACTTGGCGCAGCAGGGCCTTCATCTGTTTCTTATCGTCGGCCATTTCCAAGTTGATGATCACGTTGTCGTGGGAGGCCAGTTTGAACAGGGGGATCAGCTCGGCCGAGTTGATGAATATGGGGAGGGCCGGCTGGCCGTGCCCGTAAAGCACCGCCGGTATCTTTCCCCCCCGGCGCATCTTTTTGGCCCGCTGTTTTCCGGTCTCGTCCCGGCGGTGGGCTGTCAAATTAACTTCGTTCATTTTTCAGTTGTCTTTCCTTGTGCTGTTAGTTGGTGGTTAATTCATTTTTGATTTCATGGTCCGGCTTTAAACAAAAAGCGAACTGACCGATTTTTCCTGGTGGATCCGCCGGATGGCCTCGGCCAGCAGCGTGGCGATGGAAAGCACCTTGATCTTGGAGATCTTTTTTTCGGGGGTCAGCGGGATGGTGTCGGAGAGCACCAGTTCCTTGATGGGGGAGCGTTCCAGCGAATCTATGGCGCTGCCGGACAGGACTCCGTGGGTGGCGCAGGCATAAATGTCCCGGGCCCCGTTCTTCTTGAGGATGACGGCCACCTCGCTGATGGTGCGGGCGGTATCCATTATGTCGTCAACGATCAGGCAGTTCTTGCCGGCCACGTCGCCCACCACGTTAAGGATCTCCACCCGGTTGGGGCCGGGCCGCCTCTTGTCGATGATGGCCAGGGGGGTGTCATTGCCCAGCCGCTTGGCAAAGGCCCGGGCCCGGGGCACCCCTCCGGTGTCGGGTGAGACCACCACCAGGTCCTTGAGCCTGCGCTTTATGAAATGGCGGATCAGCACCGGCGAGGCATACAGGTGATCCACCGGGATGTCGAAGAAGCCCTGGATGGGTTCGGCGTGGAGGTCCAGGGTCAGCACCCGGTTGGCCCCGGCGATGGTGATCAGGTTGGCCACTAATTTGGCGGTGATGGGCACCCGGGGCTGGTCCTTGCGCTCCTGGCGGGAGTAGCCGAAGTAGGGGATGACCGCGGTGATCCGCTTGGCCGAAGCCCTTTTGGCGGCATCGATCATGATCAGCAGTTCCATCAGGTTGTCGCCGGGGGAGAAGGTGGGCTGGACCATGAAGACATCTGCCCCGCGTATGTTTTCGTTGATCTTGACCCGGAGCTCCCCGTCCGAAAAATGGCAAATGGTGCAGTCGCCCATGGGCTGACGCAGGACCCTGCAGATGTCTTTGGTCAGCCCGGGGTTGGCGGTCCCTGAAAAAATCTTCATTTCGTTGGTTATATCTTTATAAAAGATTTGATTGGCTGATGCTGTCGACCTGGCCTGCCAGACGTAGCCTCTTGCTTGTTATGAGTATTATATGGCGTAGTCTGGCTCGGGGGCAGTCCGCCTGCGTTATAACCAGTCTGAAGGAAAGAAAACTTCGGCGGACAAGGGACTATATAAATTTGATATTATGGCGACCTATCGTAGAAAATGTTTTGTCCTGCCAGACGAAGCCACTGGTTTGATTTGCTTCTATATGGCGTAGTCTGGCTCGGGGGCAGGGACTCGAACCCTGGTTCTCAGCTCCAAAGGCTGGTGTCCTACCAATTGGACGACCCCCGAATATGTGCCCCGCCACAAAGACACCAAGTCAAAACTGAAAATCTGAAATTTATTGGCTGATTTTGTGGCTTTGTATCTTGGTGGCCCAAAAAACCTTCAGGGCAATAAAAAATTGACACCAGGCCGCTTGAAGAAGTCAAGCTTGGTAAGCCGCACGGAGATGTCACCGGACCATTAAGGCCGGTGACGCAGCGACCTACTGTCAATTATTTTTTTATGCGACTAAATTCACGAAATGGATATCCGGCCTTTGGGCACTGTTTCCGTGTTTTTTTGCGGGAACGGGATCTTTCCGGTTATTTCTCTTCGGCCGGGATCTCGGTCTCGGCGGGCCTGGAGGGGCCTTCCTTAAGCACCTTGTGGTATTCGTCCAGGATCGATTTTTCCAGCATCAGCCTGGTCTCGGCGTTGATGGGGTGGGCTATGTCCTTATATGTGCCGTCGGCCATCTTGCGGCTGGGCATGGCGATGAAAGGCCCGGTGGTTCCCTGAATGATCTTGATGCCGCGCACTGCAAAGGCGTTGTCGAACGTGACGTTGGCGAAGGCCAAAAGTTTGTCGTTGTCCTTCTGCCGCAGCGAAACCCTGATCTCGGTGATCTTCATGCAAGTTATCCTTTTCGTCCGTTTATAGCTAGGTGGATGAAAATTCTTTGTATTGATTTAGGATAAACTTCTTTAGGGTCTATGGCTGACGGCGTAAAAGCAGCAGGGCCATTGCAGTTTAAGCTCCGAAGAGGCTTGGCGGGCGGAAACGGGATCGGGAAATATCCCGAACACCGAGGAACCGCTGCCGGACATCAAAGCTCCCAGGGCGCCGCTTTGGACAAGTTTTTGTTTGATCTGATCTATCTGGGGATGGGAGGGAATCACTACTTTTTCCAGGTCGTTGCCAAGGGATTTTGCCATTTGTTCCGGTTCCGGCCCCAAAGACAAATCATAATCAAACATTTTACTAAATCCGGGCCCTTTTGTCAATGGTATTTTAAGGTTTTTATAGGCCCAGGCGGTTGACACTCCGAACCCGGGATAGACTATCACGAAGTGGTAGGTTTGCCCCCAATCCAAGGGTTTGATATTCTCGCCCCGGCCGGTGACCAAAGCAGTACCGCCCTTCAGAAAATAGGGAACGTCCGAGCCCAGTTCCAGCGCCAGTTGGTGTAACTCGGAGTCGCTGAGTCCCAGACCCCAAAGCTTAGACATGCCCAGCAGAGCGGCCGCGGCATCCGAAGAACCGCCGCCCAGGCCCGCTCCGACCGGGATATTCTTGGTCAGGGTGATTTTTGCTCCTTGCAACCTGTCATCCTGAGTAGTGCATCTTGCATGGCGGATCGAAGGATGGTCAGTGCATCCCTCAGTCTGCAAGGCAAGGTCCTCTCTCGGGATGACAGCGCCCTTGATATAGCCCTGCAGCAGCCGGGCGGCCTTAACCGCCAAATTCTTTTCGTTGACCGGCAGGTGTTCATTATTGCAGGATAAAATGATCCGCCCGTTCTCCAATGGCTCAAACTCCAACTCATCGTGCAGCGAGACCAGATGGAAAATTGACCACAGGTCGTGGTAGCCGCCGGAACGTTTGCCCAGCACTTCCAGGCGGATGTTGAGCTTGGCATAGGCTTTCAGTTTGATGGTTGCTTCCATGAAAAATATTATACAACATTCCGGTTCAAACTTAAAGATTTATTTTTCACTTTTAGTCTTGAATTATTTTTTTGATAATGGTATATTTAGATTTTATGTCAAATCCGTAAAAAATTACCTAAATCCCAAGTCCCGAAAGATTTACTATTTCCTGATTTTCGGTCCTTGAATTTAATAAAGGAGAGCTATGGCTGGGCAGGAATTCGAAAGATCGCTTAAGGCCGGCGAGCTGCTATTCAAGCAGGGCGACGCCGGCAACGAGATGTTCCTCATCCGTTCCGGCAAGATCAAGATCACCCGTTCGGCCGGGAGCATCGAAAAGACTCTGGCGGTTCTGAAGGAGGGCGACTTCTTCGGCGAGATGGCGGTGATCGACGGCAGCCCCCGTTCGGCCGCGGCCACGGCCATCGAGGAGACCAAGCTGATGATAGTGGACCGGGAGGCCTTCAACTCCCAGCTCAAGAACAACCCCATGATCGCCTATGTGCTGGAGACCATGTCCCGGCGCCTTCGGGAGACCAACAAGCAGGTGGAATTCCTGCTGATCCGCGACGAGATGCGGAGGGTGGTGGCCATGCTGGTCTCCATGGCCAAGGAGCGGGGCGCCAACACCCCGGACGGCGTGGTGATCGATTTCCCCTACGACTACGCCACCCTGGGCGGGATGGTGGGGATGGAGGCCTTTAAGACAGAGGAGATCATCAAGAAACTTTTGGGCCTGAACCTGATCAAGATAGAGGACCGCAAGCTGATAATGCCCAGCCTCAACGATATTGACGAATACCTGAGATACATAACCCTCAAGGAAAAATTCTCCTCCTGACCGGGAAATAACCACGGAAACACGGAATGACCGAACACACTGAATGGTTGTTCCATTTCCTCATTCAGTGGTAAAGTGCTTGTGGTAAAATTATAATTATTACTGAGCTCCATGCGCGAATATCTGGATCTGGTAAAATACGTATTGGACAAAGGGGCGGAGCAGAAGAACCGCACCGGGGTTGATACTTTGAGCTGTTTCGCCTGTTCTTACCAGGTCGACCTGCAAAAGGGCTTTCCCCTGCTGACCACCAAGAAGGTCAACTTCGATGCCTTGGTGCACGAACTTTTCTGGTACCTCAGCGGCCAGGCCCACATCCGTGATCTCAGGAACAAGACCAGGATCTGGGACGACTGGGCCGACGGCGAAGGCCGGCTGGAGACCGCCTACGGCAGGTTCTGGCGCAGGTTTCCCGTTCCCTCGGCCGCAGCCGAAGGCGAAAAATGGGGAGACCGCTGGGTAACCACCGATCCCGAGACCGGTAACAAGACCTTTGACCAGATCCGGTACGTCATAGACATCTTAAAGGAGATAAAACAGAATCCCACTACTCCAAACCTGCGGCGGCTGGTTGTCACTGCCTGGCACCCGGGGAACGCCGCCGAGAGCAAACTGCCGCCCTGCCACTATACCTTCTGTTTTAACGTCATCGGAGACAGGCTGAACTGCCACCTGACCCAGCGCTCCGGCGACATCGCCCTGGGCATACCATTCAACCTGGCCTGTTATTCGCTGTTGACCATGATGTTGGCCCGGGAGACCGGTTTTAAACCGGGCAGTTTTGCCCACACCGTCATCGATGCCCATATCTACGTCAATCACATCGACGGCCTGAAACAGCAACTGGCCCGGGAGCCGCGGAAACTGCCCAGCATTCGCATCGCGGACAAGCCGTTCTTTGAACTGAGTTCTTCTGACATCACTTTGGAAGGGTACGATCCTCACCCGGGAATAAAGTTTTCCGTGGCGGTATGAGTAAACCTGAAAAAATAATCATCGTGGCCATGACCCGGGACCGGGTGATCGGCCTGAAGGGCAGGATGCCCTGGCATATCTCCGATGACCTGAAGCTTTTCAAGAGGATCACCCTGGGAGGCACGGTGATCATGGGCCGCGTCACTTATGAATCCATAGGCAAACCGCTGGCGAAAAGGAGCAACATAGTGGTCAGCTCCACGGCCAGGGAGATACCGGGGGTTACAGTCTGCCGGACCTTTGAGGAAGCTGAAAAAAAAGCCGAAGAACTTGGTCAAAAGATATTTTTCATCGGCGGGGCCAGCATTTACAAACAGGCCCTGGCAGTCGCGGATGGAATGCACGTTTCCTGGGTCAAGCAGGAATATCCGGGTGACACTTTTTTCCCGGAATTCGACCAGGGCCGGTGGCAGGAAATTGAAAAGAATGAGTGTCCGGAATTTATCCACATCTTGTACCAGCGCAAATAAAACAGCTTTGGTCTTGCATTGTATTAACCGAACCAAAACTTAATTTAGGGAGGTCTGGAGATGAAAAAGGTCATTATGCTGTTGCTGGCCGTTATGATCATTCCGGCCATGGCGCTGGCCCAAGCTCCGGATAAGAGCATTTCCCAGCCACAAGGCCAGACCTTAAAAGATGCAGTGGAACCCAAACCCAAACCGGAACCACAGTACAGGGTCATTACCTGCCCGTTGGTCAAGGATACCTGGGTATATGCCTTCCGTCCGGATTCCAATTACGGCAGGGGTTACGGTTGGAAAGACCTGACCGATCCCACCAAGGACATCACCGTTCCCAAGATGTTCCTGGGCTTTGGCGGCACCGACATCAAGGTGATACTGCTGCAGTTCGATCTGTCGAAACTTCCCAAGGACCAGACACCAGTGAAGGCCGAAATAAGCCTGTACAATGATTTTGCCGGTTCCGCCGCCGAAACCAGGGTATCGTCCAAAATGATCACTACTCCCTGGGATGAGATGAAAGTTACCTGGAGAAACAAGCCCAAATGGACCTCCATGAAATTCTCCACCCAGACACTTAAAGGAGCCATTGGCTACGGACAAGGTGGAAAATGGTACGTGTGGGATGCCTTGAAAATGGTCAACCAATGGGTACTGAAGGGCAAAACCAATTACGGTATGGCTTTGGAGCCGGAAGGCGAGTCGGGGGTGGACCGGGATTTCATCTGCAGGGAATATCAGGGCAAGGAACAATTTTACCCGGTATTGGAGGTGACGTACGAAAAGGAAGCCCCGGCCCAGAAACCGATTCCCAAAGATACCAAACAATAACTTTTATCCTTTAGCTGATGATCGAACGTTACACCCTCCCCAAAATGATGGCCATCTGGAGCGAGGAGAACAAATTCCAGAAATGGCTGGAGGTAGAACTGCTGGCCTGTCAGGCCCAGGCTCAGTTGGGCAATATTCCGGACGGCGATCTCAAAAACATCCAGGCCAACGCCCGTTTTCAGGTGGAGCGGATCAACCAGATAGAGGCCGAGGTGCACCACGATGTGATCGCCTTCCTGACCAACCTGTCGGAGCATATCGGGCCGTCCTCGCGCTACGTGCACCTGGGCATGACCTCGTCCGACGTGTTGGACACAGCCTGGGCGGTGCTGATGAATGAGGCCGGAGGCCTGATCCTGGATGACATGCACAAACTCTCGGCGGCGCTCCGGCAAAAGGCTTTGGAGCATAAGGACACCATCATGATGGGGCGGAGCCACGGGATCCACGCCGAACCCACCACCATGGGACTTAAATTCGCCCTGTGGTGGCAGGAGAACCAGCGCAACATTGAACGGATGGAACGGGCTGTAAAATCGGCGGCCTGCGGCAAGATCTCGGGCGCGGTGGGGACCTTCGCCCACATCGATCCCAAAGTGGAGGAGTACGTCTGCCGGGAGCTGGGGCTGGAGCCGGAGCCGGTCTCCACCCAGATAGTACAGCGCGACCGCCACGCCGAATACCTGTGCACCCTGGCCGTGATCGCCGCCAGCCTGGAAAAAATAGCATTGGAGATCCGCCACCTGCAGCGGACCGAGGTCCGGGAAGCCGAGGAGCCGTTCGCCAAGGGCCAAAAAGGGTCTTCGGCCATGCCCCACAAAAAGAACCCCATCGTCTGCGAGCGGATCTGCGGCCTGGCCCGGCTGGTGCGGGCCAACGCCCAGGTGGGGCTGGAGAACGTGGCCCTGTGGCACGAGCGCGACATCTCGCACTCCTCGGCCGAGCGGGTGATAATCCCCGACAGCACCATTGCCCTGGATTACATGCTGAACAAGGTGGCCTGGCTGATCGAGGGGTTGACGGTCTTTCCCCAGAGGATGCTGAAGAACATCGAGTCCTCGGGCGGGCTGATCTTCTCCCAGGCCCTGCTTTTGGCCCTGGTGGACAAGGGGCTGACCCGGGAGCAGGCCTATGCCGCGGTACAAAAGAATGCCATGCAGGTCTGGGAGCAGGGTGGATCACTAAAAGACCTGGCCTTGCAGGACAAAGACATCAACCAAAAGATAAGCCGGGCTGAATTGGAAGAGATATTCAACCTCAAAAAATTCCTGCGCAACGTCGGTCATATTTATCAAAGAATAGGGCTCTCTTGAGTCCCATTTTTCAGGAGGAAGCACCATGCCCGTGACCATAATAGCCTTTGGCCTGGCCGCCCTGTTCGGGGTGCTTTGGCTGGTCTGCCTCGGCGGGGCCGGAAAGAAAGCGGCCGAGGCCAAGGAAGCCCAAGAGCAGCTGGCCCGGCTTAAGTCAGATGACCGCCGCCAGAGCGAGCTGGTCCAGAACCTGAAGTCCAACATGGCCAACCTGGAAAAGGAGAAGAACGAACGGGGCCGGGTGTTCATGGTGCTGCTGGAACTGGCCAGAACATTAAGCGGCAACATCGAACAGGAAAAACTGCCGCCGCTATTGCTGCGGATAGCCCAGCAGCTGTTCGACGCCGAGGAGCTGATATTCTTTAAGCCGGTGGATGACGGCCATGTGCTGGCTCCCATCGCCCAGATAGGGTTGGATGAGAAAACGGCCAAAACGCTGAACATCAAGGTCGGTGACGGATATGTGGGGCATGCCGCGGCCAAGAAATTAGTGATGACCAAGGAGGATTTTGCCACCGAAAGCAACCTGATCAAACAGCATATCGAGACCACCAGGGAAGGCGGGATCTCCCCGGTATTGTGCCTGCCTTTGGTGCAGCACAATGTCCTTTTGGGCCTGGTGTCCATCGGCAAGATAACTATGCGGTCCAAGGAGGAGCGCAACATGCTGATGATCTACCAGAGCCTGGGGTCCATGGCTATGGAGAACGCCAGGATGTTCGACCAGCTCTACACCAAGGACCGGATGACCGACCTGTTCAATTGGCGCTATTTTGAGGAACGGGCCCAGGCCGAGCTTTCCCGCTCCAAACGATTCGGGCACAAGCTTTCCTTTACCCTGCTGGACCTGGACAACTTCACCCCCTTCGTTCAGGCCAACGGCACCCAGGCAGCCGAAAAGGTGCTGGCCAAGGTGGGCGCCCTGCTTAACGAATATGTCCGCAAGATAGACGTCTCCTGCCGGATGTCGGAGGACTCCTTTGCCGTGGCCCTGCTGGAGACCGAGCGGGTGCAGGCGGTGCAGTTCGCCGAGAAGATCAAAAAGATCATCGAGGAATCGCTGTCCACCATCGACCAGGCCTTCGCTTCGCAGAGCCTGACAGTGACCCTGGCGGTGATGACCTTCCCCGACGACGGGTTCACCATGGCCGAGATGTTCGACGCGGCCGCCCTGAAGATCAAGGAAGCCCAGGCCAAGGGGGGCAGCCGGGTGATCAGGAACATCACCGAAGAGACAGCCTAAATAATAAAATCTTAAGCACGAAAAACTAAATCCAAAATAAATACCAATTACCAAAGGACTAAATACCTTAAACAGTTTATGGTTTTGAGAATTGTAAATTCAAGGTTGTTTAGTGTTTAGATATTGGGATTTAGGATTTACCATAGATAGGCAGATAAATCAATGAAGATCGCGCCCGAGGGTTTTGCCACCATAGCCATAGCCTTTTTGCTGGCCGCCGCCGCCCTTTTTGCCTGGATATTCTGGCGGGGGCCGCTGCTGCTGTACCTGGCCCTGGGCTTTTCCATTGTTTTTCTGTTCATGGTCTATTTCTTCCGCGACCCGGCCCGCAGCGGCGGCTTTCTCCCGGGGCAGCTCGCCTCGCCGGCCGACGGCCGGGTGGTGATAGTCCGGGAGACCGAGGATGTCTTTCTCCACCAACAAAAGGTTTTGCAGGTCAGCATCTTTTTGTCGCCGATGGATGTCCACATCAACCGGATACCGGTCACCGGGAAAGTGATATACCAGCAGTACCATCCGGGAAAGTTCCTGCCGGCCTTTGAGGAAAAGGCCTCACTGGCCAACGAGCAGATGCATTTGGGAATAGAGACCCCATACGGGAAAATCTTAATGAAGCAGATCGCGGGTATCCTGGCCCGCCGGGTGGTCTGCTATTCCGAGCTCGGGGACTCAGTGACCGCCGGGCAGAGGATGGGGCTGATGAAGTTCGGTTCCCGGATAGACCTGATGCTGCCGCTGGGGACCAGGGTCAATGTCAAGGTGGGGGATAAGGTCAAGGGCGGGGTGACGGTTTTGGGGGAACTGTAATCTGATAAGGATCACATAAAAAATAGCAGGTACTTATAATTATTATTAGGTTGAGAAATGGAAAGAATAATTCTGTTGTTTATCATGTTAGCACAATTATCTTGTGCCAGTCAGTACCAACAGGGGCTTATTTTTAGAGTTCAATATAAACCTGAAACAAAATATAGTCAGACCATAGAACAAACTTCGCAATCGGAGATAAAATACATTGGTTCGAAGGAGTTTTTACAAACACTGAAAGATAAGAATATACTAAACCCAACTATCACAAAAAGTCACTCTATAATAGAAGCTATTGTTAGTACTGGTAAACTTATTGACGGAATGTATTTCCCCTTAAGAATGGAATTTATAAAAACAACAAGTAATGACGGCAAAACGATCATTCCAAATGGGACAATTATTTATGGTAAAAGTACAGTTGGCAATGTGCCTACTCTTGATTCAATCACTTCAACTGGGCTAAATGAGGAGTATAAAAAGGTAATTCTACAAACAATGCGTGGTGCTTTTGCACAAATAAAATTCCCTGACAAAAAGTTAAAAGTAGGTGATGAGTTCACAATCGATTCGCCACTTTCAATTCCTATCGCCGAGGCGACAGTCGAAATGGCCATTACAACCAATTATAAATTAATTAGCATCTTGAATGGGATTGCCGATTTTGATATTTCACAAGTGTATGCGATGAAATCAAAAGTGATAAAATATCCAATTAAAGCAACTGGGAATGGAAAGGGAAAGTTACTTTATGACATTGCTAATAATTTCTGGCGTAAATATCAAATTGAAACCGAAATGGAAATGAATACAACGTTTGATAATTTTAAGCTTGACACAAGGTCAAGCGGTAGTCTCACTCAAACAACAGTAATAACAACGAAATAAAATTTCAGCATATAATAAAAACACTAAAGTTTGAACGTAGTTATTTATACACAGATAGTGGGTAAAGCCCGATCAGAGAAAGACCGCAAGTTTTTAATTTTAAAATTTACCACCATGCCTCCACACAAAATCAAAACCCCGCCCTTCCTGCCCAGCATCTTTACCAGCGGCAACCTGTTCTGCGGGCTGCTGGCGATCATCGAGGCCTTCAACGGGAACTACTACCGGGGGGCCTGGCTTATAATCCTGGCCGGTTTCTTCGATTCCATTGACGGGATGGTGGCCCGGCTGACCCACCAGTACAGCCGTTTCGGGGCCGAGCTGGATTCGCTGTCCGACCTGATCTCCTTCGTGCTGGCTCCCATGATCCTGATCTATCCCCTGACCCTGAAATCGCTGGGGATCTGGGGAAACCTGACCGCCTTTGTCTTTGTGGTGGCCGGGGCCATCCGGCTGGCCCGTTTCAACGCCAACCTGAAAAGCCTGACCGAAAAGGAGATCTTTCACGGCCTGCCCACCCCGGCGGCCGGAGGGGCGGTGGCCAGCTTCCTGCTTTTCAACAATGCCGTTTATTACGACCTGACCATGCTGCGGTTCATTCCTCTGGTCATAATCCTCCTGTCCATCCTGATGGTCAGCAACATAGAGTATCCGCCCATACCCAAACTGGCCGCCGGAAGCCTGAAATCATATCTGGTCTACGCCGGTTTTCTGCTAGCGCTGATCGGAATAATAATGAAACCCAATTTGACAATTTTCCCCATACTGACCGGATACATTGTGTTCGGCCTGATATGGCGGGTGTACAAATCAAGCCACATCGAAAGATGGAAGAATAAAAGGAGAAAGAACGTTGCTGACAGCTGAAATCCGCGTTACTTTAAAGGAGGGGGTGTTGGACCCCCAGGGAACCACGCTCAACCGCTCCCTGGAGAATATCGGGTACAAGGGGCTGAAGGAGGTCCGGATGGGCAAGTTGATCCAGCTGACCCTGGACCTGAACGACCGGGCCCAGGCTAAAGAATTGGTGGAAGAGCTGTGCCTAAAGGTGCTGACCAACCCGGTGATTGAACAATACCAATTCACCATCGGGGAGGGCAAATGAAGTTCGGCGTCATCACCTTTCCCGGCTCCAACTGCGATTACGACTGCCACCAGGCGGTGGAGGAAGGGCTGGGCTTAAAGCCGGTCCGGATCTGGCACCGGGAGACCGACCTGCAGGGCTGCGACTGCATCATCCTGCCCGGGGGGTTCTCCTACGGCGATTACCTGAGGACCGGGGCCATCGCCCGCTTTTCCCCGGTGATGCAGAAGGTGAAGGAGCATGCCGAACGGGGCGGCTTGGTGATCGGCATCTGCAACGGCTTTCAGATATTACTGGAATCCGGGCTACTACCCGGGGCCATGATGGTCAACCGGGGTCTGCAGTTCGTTTGCCAGACGGTCAACCTCTCGGTGGAAAGAAACGATCTGGCTTTTACCAATAAATTAGAAAAGAAACAGGTGATCCGGATCCCCATCGCCCACAAGGAGGGCAACTACTACCTTGACCAAAGGTCACTGAAGGAACTGGAGGACAACCACCAGGTGGTGTTCCGCTACTGCGATCAGAACGGCCGGATCTCGGACGCCGAAAACCCCAACGGATCGCAGAACAACATCGCCGGCATCGTCAACCAAAAGGGCAATGTGCTGGGGATGATGCCCCATCCCGAACGGGCCATGGAAGCGCTGCTGGGCTCGGACCAGGGCCGGTTGATTTTCGACTCGATCAAAGCCCATCTGCAAAAAGTTGGATGAAAAACAAGCCTGCCCATAAAAAAACCGATGTGGCTGCCATCACCTCCCTTTTGGTCCGGCTGGACCGGATACTGGCCGGTCCCAAAGACGGGCTTTTGCCCAGCCTCCGCAAATTAGCCAAAGAGGTGGACCAGCTGGTGCCCTATTATGACGGGCACATGGTGCGGGTCACCTTTTATTCCCTGGCCATTGGTCTGAAGATGGACCTTTCCAGGGAAGACCTGTTAACACTGGAAGTGGCGGCCCTGTTGCACGACTTCGGCAAGCTGGGGGTGGACGAGTACACTTTGGAAAAAGAGGACCAGCTCAGCGATGACGAAGTGGTGGAGATCCACCACCACGCCGAACGGGGCTTTCACATCCTTTCGGGATTTGCCAAACTGGAACAGGCGGCGGTGATCATCCGCGACCACCACGAGAAATACGACGGCAGCGGCTATCCGGCCCACAAACGGGGTCCTGCAATCTCCCTTTTGGCCAGGATCATCGCGGTGGCCGACGCCTACGACGCCATGACCGCCGACCGGCCCTATCACAAGGGCCTGCCCCAAAAGAAGGCCGAGGCCGAACTGCTGGCCCACGCCGGCAAACAGTTCGATCCCCAGGTGGTGGATTATTTTGTCAACCACATCAAGAACAAGAAACCCAGGGCCAAACGCCCAAAGAGCAGGGGTTCCATTTCCTCTGGCAAGAACCAGTTCACCGAGTATCTCCCGGTCTTCTATAATTACTACTGAACCAATACCTTCGGGGACTTACCACGGAAACACGGAAAAAGGAAACACGGAATTATATATACTTGATATACACGAATGAAGTGTTCCTCTTTTCATAACTTCCGTGCTTCAGTGGTAAAAGTTAACCGGATAAGTCTCAATCCGTAATTCAAACCACAAGGATATATAAAACTTAATGAGCAAGTCGCAAGAACCCCAGGTTGACCTGAAGCTGGCCGAAAGTTTCGGACTGAATACCGAGGAATATCAGAGCATCCTTAAGATCATGGGCCGTACCCCCAGCTACACCGAGCTGGGCATATTCTCGGTGCTGTGGTCCGAACACTGCTCCTACAAGAATTCCAAGGCCATGCTCAAACTCTTTCCCACCCGGGCCGCCCAGGTGCTGCAGGGGCCGGGCGAGAACGCCGGCATCGTGGACATCGGCGACGGGCTGGGGGTGGCCATGAAGGTGGAGAGCCACAACCATCCCTCGGCCATCGAGCCCTACCAGGGGGCGGCCACCGGCATCGGCGGGATACTGCGCGACATCTTCACCATGGGGGCCCGGCCCATCGCCCTGATGGACCCGCTATACTTCGGTTCGCTGGACGACGCCCACGTCCGCCACCTGTTCGGGGGGGTGGTCTCCGGCATCGCCGACTACGGCAACTGCGTGGGGGTGCCCACCGTCGGCGGTTCGGTGTTCTTCGACGAATCCTACACCACCAATCCGCTGGTCAACGTGCTGGCTTTGGGCATCGTTGAGAACAAGAAGATCATGAAAGGCATCGCCAAGGGCATTGGGAACATCATCCTGGCGGTGGGGGCCACCACCGGCCGCGACGGCATCCACGGAGCCACCTTCGCCAGCGAGGAACTGAGCGAGCAGTCGGCCGCCAAGCGGCCCTCGGTCCAGATCGGCGATCCTTTTACCAAGAAACTTCTGCTGGAAGCCACCCTGGAGCTGATAGACTCCGGACTGGCGGTGGGCATTCAGGACATGGGGGCGGCCGGCCTGACCAGCTCCTCCATAGAAATGGCTTCCCGGGCCCGGACCGGCATCGAGATGGATGTCTCCAAAATACCGCTGCGCGAAACCGGGATGACCCCTTACGAGATCATGCTGTCCGAATCCCAGGAGCGGATGGTGGTGGTGGCCCCCCCGGAGAATGCGGACAAGATCAAGGCCCTCTTCGACAAGTGGGAACTGCACTGCGCGGTGATAGGCAGGGTGACAGGTGACGGAAAGGTCAGGATCAAGTGGCAGGACGAGGTCTTCGCCGACATCCCGGTCAAGGCCCTGGTGGACGACGCCCCGGTCTACCACCGGGAGAGCAAGGAGCCGGAATATCTGGCCGAACTGCATAAATTCGACCAGGGAAAAGTGGAACAGCCCAAGGATCTCAATAAAACGCTTCTTCAACTTTTAGCGGCGCCCACCATCGCCAGCAAACGCTGGGTCTATAAACAATATGACCACCAGGTCCGCACCAATACCGCGGTGCTGCCGGGCTCGGACGCGGCGGTTCTAAGAGTGCGGGGAACCAAGAAGGCCATCGCCCTGACCACCGACTGCAACGGGCGCTATGTCTACCTGGAGCCGTTCACCGGGGCCGCCATCGCGGTGGCCGAGGCCGCCCGCAACCTGGCTTGCTCCGGGGCCAGGCCCCTGGGCCTGACCGACTGCCTTAATTTCGGAAATCCCTACAAGCCGGAGGTCTTTTACCAGTTCAAACGCTCGGTGGAGGGCATCATCGCGGCCTGCAATTCACTGCAGATACCGGTGATCTCCGGCAACGTCAGTTTTTACAACGAGAGCCTGACCCACAGCGTCTATCCCACGCCGCTGATAGGAATGGTTGGCCTGATAGAGAATCTGGCGGACATCACCACCCAGTGGTTCAAACAAGAGGGGGACGTGGTCTATCTGGCCGGTAACCTGAGCTCCAAGCCGGACATCGGCGGGTCGGAGTATCTTAAGACTGTCCACAAATTAGTGACCGGAAAGTGCCCGGAACTGGACCTGGAAAAGGAAAAGGCCCTGCACAGCTTTTTGCTGTCTGCCATAAGCTCCAAGCTGCTGCGATCGGCGCATGACTGTTCCGAGGGCGGGGTGGCGGTGGCTTTGGCCGAGTGCTGCATCAGTGACCTCTCCACTTCGCAAGAAAAAATTAAAGTAAACCTCAGTGCAGGCCCCAACCCCTCTCCCGAAAGGCGAGGGGAGCTGGGTTTGGACGCTGACATCAGCGGACTGGCTGGAAGGAGCGATCTCAAACTGTTTGCCGAGAACCAGTCCCGGGCCATAGTATCCTGCCAAGCTGCCGATGTTGAGAAGTTGGAAGCCGAAGCCAAACGTCTTGGGGTTGAAGTTATGAAGTTAGGGAAGGTGGGAAGCAATAGATTTGTCATCAAGGGGATGGTCGACTTGCCGGTGAGCGAGTTGAGGAAGGCCTGGGAAGAGGCGATACCTGATAAGATGAGGTAATAATGGAAAAATCAAAAGATATAATTACTAGAAATATAAAACAGATAGTGACCATTGTTCTAACAATAATCATTACTGTCTGTGTTTCTGGATTTATTATATTTTACTATCAAGAGTCGCGAATCAATAAAAAAGTAACCGAAGCAATTGGTAAAATAACAGACGAAGAAGTCTTAAAAGCAACAATGGTAGTGCAAAGAGATAATTATAGTTTAAAAGCTGAAAATCAATTATTTAAAAATCAGATAGATGAGCAAAAGAATTATTTAGCTAATATAAAATTGAACGCAATTCGGCACAAAGATTCAATTGATAATATTGAGGATCATACTGATGGATATTTTAGAGAATTAAGCTTTTTACGCGATAAAAATTATTATATTTTAAAAGAAGCATTAGTTTGGTCAAAAAGGGACCCGTTATATTTCTATTTAGAGAAATTGAAAGACCCTGATTTTGTCAGCACCTATGGTGATGACGGTCGCATCTGGCATATTGCTGCTGAAGAACTAGGTGCACTGGGTAAACCAGCGATACCATTTTTGATTAAAAAGCTCAGCACAAAAGATCCATATGAGCTAAACCAAGTATTTTATGCGTTGCATTTAGCGTATCAACGAGAAAACGTAAAAGAATTCACTAATAGTGAAATGTTGCCGGAATATTCGTATGGTTTCCCTGTGCCTGCCACTAAACACAAGATAGTGATAAAAAGTTGGACAGATTGGTTTAATAAGTATAAATCAAATTGGCCTTGATTTTATTAAGCTAAGAAAGAGATTATACCGGGAAAGATGAAGTAACTTTCCCAAGAAAATTTGCAAACCAAGGTAAAAGGGGATCAACAATGCCGGCAAAAAATATTTCTACTGCGGCCAACAATCTAAATATTACCATAACCGTTGAACAGGTAGTAAAGGCGCTGAACGGCCTTAACGCAAAACAACGGAGCGCCTTTATTGAGGACCTGCTGGCCGCCACCAATTCCGAATATTTGGCAAGCATCAAGGAAGCGCGGTCCGATTACCGGCACGGCCGGGTAAAAAGCCACAAGGATGTTTTCGGCTCGTAACTATGGCCTATAATCTGGTGTACACCAATTCCACTTGCCGGGATATTGACAAGCTTGATTGTTCTGTTAAATCACGATTAAAACTGGCTTTGGAAAGGCTGGCGTTAGATCCCTGGCATAACATAGAAGCTCTGCGCAATTCTTCATTAGGCAGTTACCGGATGCGCTTGGGAAACTACCGGGTGATATTTGACATTGAAGGGCCGGATATCGTGATCTTGCGGGTGGGCCACAGAAGGGAAATATACCGGGGAAGATGAAATAATAACAAAAGCCCAGGCAGTAATGCCTGGGCTTTTTCTCTTTAAGAGGTCATCCATATCTGGCAAAAATACTGCAGGGTAGGCTTCGTCCCGTATCCTTCTCTTCCAAATGCAGTTCACCGCATTCTATCTTTTTCAACGGCAGAATATCTGCCAAAAGATTCTTCAGCGCCTGGGCCGAGAAATTGGTGGAATAAGCGTTGACCAGAAAGAACAGCGGCTCATCGGACAATATTTTGCCGCAGGCGTTTATCAGCTCCGGCACGTCGTCCCCGAAACGGAATATCTTTCCCTTGTGGTCACGGCCGAACGAAGGCGGATCCATGATCACCGCGTCGTACCGGGCCTTTCTTTTTACCTCCCGCTCCACAAACTTTGAGCAATCGTCTACTATCCAGCGAAAGGATGTTTCCTTCATCCCCGAGAGGGCGGCGTTGTGCCTGGCCCACAGGGCGGCCGGCTTGGAGGAATCCACCTGGGTCACCTTGGCCCCGGCCGCGGCGGCGGCCACCGTGGCCGCCCCGGTGTAGCCGAATAGGTTCAGGATGTTGGGCTGGTATCCGCATTCCCTGATCAGCTCTCCACACCAGTCCCAGTTCACCGCCTGCTCGGGAAAGATGCCGGTATGCTTGTATGGCGAAAGCTTAAGCTCGAACTTTAAACTTTGATAACTGAAGATCCACGGTTTATCTGACCATTTTCCAATTTCCCATCCATTCGTCTGTGGGGCAGGGTGGCCTTTCTCAGGACAGGTTTTCCCATTTAAAAAGCGGGCATCCGCCCGGCTCCAGAAGCTGTCGTCCAGCTTTCTTTCCCAGACCGCATTGGGCTCGGGCCTCGAGATCAGCCGCCCGGAAAAGCGCTCCAGCTTTTGCCCCCGGCCGCTGTCCAGCAGCTGGTGGTCTTTGAGATTTGTAGGATGGAGAATGTTCATGAAATGATGATACTATAAAAAGGGCGGGGCAGTCAACTGATTTTCTGTGCGCGAATTGACTGTATTCAGGATTCCATATTCAGTATTCATCCCCCGGTGCTTGTTTTTGTTGACAAGATGCATATTTATGATATAATTCTCATATAAACAGCCCGTTAACTATTTCATACTTTTCAATTTATCAATATGTGCGGAGTCTGCGGAATATTCAACCACGAAAAGGCCTCGGAGGTCCTTTACCTGGGGCTTTTCGCCCTGCAGCACCGGGGGCAGGACAACGCCGGGATGGCGGTGTGGGACGGCCAGCAGTCTATGATCGTCAAGGACAAGGGGCTGGTGTTCGACATATTCAAGCCCGGGGTGCTGGCGGAGCTTAAGGGCCGGATGGGCATCGGCCACACCCGGTACCCCACCGCCGGCGACAGCTCCATCGCCAACGCCCAGCCCCATTACGCCGAGACCAGGGAAGGCCGGATGGTGATCGTCTCCAACGGCGACATCACCAACATGCTGGAGCAGACCCGCTACCTTAAGTCCCAGGGCTTCACCCCCTACGGCTCCAACGACGCCGAGGTGATCGTGGCCAGTATCGCCTGTTATTATGAACAGGAGCGCGACATGGCCAAGGCCGTCAAAAGGATGATGGAGACCGTGCTGGGCAGTTATTCGGCCATCCTGATGTTTCAGGGCGCCATGTACGTCTTCCGCGATCCGCTGGGCATCCGGCCGCTGGCCATGGGGCACAAGGGGGCTACCAGGATTTTCGCCTCCGAAAGCTGCGCCATAGACACCATCGGCGGAATTTACGAGCGCGAAGTGGCCCCGGGCGAACTGCTGATCGTCACTGACCAGGGAGTGGAGAACCGGATGCTGGCGGAAAAGAAGCCCTACAAACACTGCGTTTTTGAACACATTTACTTTTCCCGGCCGGACAGCGTGATCTTCGGCGAAAGCGTGGCCAAAAAGCGCTTCATGATGGGCCAGCGCCTGGCCAGCGAGCAGTACACCGGGGCCGATTTCGTGATGCCGGTGCCCGATTCCTCCAACAACGCCGCTTTGGGCTTTGCCGAGGAGAACGGCATACCATACAAGCTGGCTCTTATCCGCAGCCACTACATTGGGCGGACCTTCATCGGCTCCACCCAGGAGATCCGGGATTTTGCCGTCAGGCTGAAATTCAACCCGGTCAAAAGCATTGTGGCCGGCAAGAAGGCCGCAGTGGTGGACGATTCCATAGTAAGGGGGACCACCTCCAAGAAGATAATGGGGATGATCAAAGAGGCCGGAGCGGAGCAGATCCACCTGAGGATAGCATCGCCGCCCATCAAACACCCCTGTTTTTACGGAGTGGATACGCCCCGGATCAGCGAACTGATAGCCTCCACCAAGTCGGTGGAGGAGATCCGGGAGTTTGTGGGGGTGGACAGTCTGAATTACCTGACCCTGGCCGGGCTAAAATCCTGTTTGGAAAGGCCCCAGGACTTCTGTTTCGCCTGCCTGGACGGGAAATACCCGATCGAACCGCCTACAACCAAGTAAACTGGGAAATCGTTATTCGTTAATCGTAAATCGCTGAACCAAGCTTCCAGTGTTCCTTTTGCTTGTAAATTCCAAATCGTAAATTGTAAATAGTAGATAGTTTATGCATAAAGCGGGCCAAGTATTTCATTTTTGACTGTCCATGCCAAACAAAAAATAAAATTTTGCAAAATATTTTACAAAACTATTGACTTTAAAATAAAAATGTGGTTATATAATAAAAAGCAAGGAGAAAGGTTCAATATGTCAAAGTTCAAAGGTCTTATAATCCTGGTTTTACTGGTTGCTTTTGCCCCGGCCCTGCTGTGGGCGGGCGGGCAGAGCTACAATTACTACGAGAACGGGCTGGAATACATGAAAAAAGCCCAGTGGGACCGGGCCATAGACGAGTTCAAGAGCGCCATTTCACTGGAATTCGCCGACCGACCACAGTTCCGCACTTACGGCATGCATTTCATAGACTATTTTCCCCACCGGGAGATGGCCATCTGCTATTACAACCTGGGGAACCTGGACATGGCCAGGAAGGAAATGGAACTTTCCATGGCCTTTAAATCCACCGGCCGGTCCAAGGATTACTGGGCCAAGATAAGCAACGGCGAAGCCCCGCCGGCCACGATGGCCTCCCGGGCCGAGGACGAAAGTCTGGCCAGGGAGAGGGCCCGTCTGAATGCCGAGAAAAAGCGGATAGCCGAAGAGCAGGCGGCCCTGGATGCCCGCAAGCGGGATATGAGCGCCGAAGCAGCCCGCCGGGCGGCCCAGGAGGAACTGAAGTTGGCCGCCCAGCGAGACAGCATAGAGCGGGCCGAACGCCAGCACCAGGCCGTGTCCCTGGACAAGGGCAAACTGCCGGTGGGAGCCCTGACCTATGATCCGGAAAGGGTGGCCCGGGTGGGCGAGAGGCTTTCCGTGGCAGTTCTGCCTTTTGAGAACAAGAGCGGCAGCGCCGAGATCACCAGCACCGTCCAGGACAAGATGATCACCTCGCTTTACAGCCTCAAACGCTTCAAGATCATTGAACGTTCCCAGATAGACAAGGTGATGTCCGAGCAGAAACTGGGCATGACCGGGGCCATCGACCCGGCCAAGGCGGTCAAGGCGGGCAAACTGCTGGGGGTGGACGCCATCCTGATGGGCTCCATTTCCTCCAGCGGGGGCATAGGCATGGACGCCCGCCTGATCGACACCGAGAACGGCACCGTGATCACCGCCAAGGACGCCTACAGCGCCCAGAATACCCTGCAGGACGTCAAGGCCATGGCCACCGACATCGCCATCCAGATCTACAACGACATTCCGCTGGTGGAGGGTTATGTCATTTCGGCCAGCCCCACCGGAGAGATAATGCTGGATATAGGATCCGCCAAGGGAATGCGCAAGGGGATGAAGGTGGTGGTCTACAAGGAGGGCGACGTGATCAAACACCCGGTGACCGGAGAGGCCCTGGGGTCCAAGAAGACCATGGTGGGCGAGCTGCTGCTGACCGAGGTCCAGGAAAAGATGTCCGAGGCCTCGCTGGTGGACAAGCAGGCCGGGCAGACCCTAGCCGCCGGCCAGAAAGTGGTGGCCAAGTAGACTTCGGTAACCAGCCCCTACGATTGTAAGGCATTGTTGCTTTTCTCAGGGCAGGCTATTGCGAGTGGGGCCGAATTTATGGCTAAGGAAGCAATCCACTTAAGGAAAAATGTGGTATGAATTTTAAAATTGAATACGAACAGGAAGCGGATGGCCGCTGGCTGGCAGAGTTGCCGCAAATCCCCGGAGTGATGGCCTATGGCGCCAGCAAGGAGGAGGCAATGGCCAAAGCCGAAACGCTGGCTTTAAGGGTTCTGGCCGAGCGGATTGAGCAAAGCGAAGACAAACCCCAGCCCATAAATATTTCATTTGCTGCGGTATGAGCCAATGGCCGGCGGGTAAGGCTAAACGGGTTTTGGCGGCGCTGATGCAGATTGGTTGGAAAGTTAAACGTCAGTCTGGGTCGCACCAAACTCTGTGCCGTGAAGGGTGGCTGGATTTCGTATTTGCATTTCACGGACAGGAAGAAATCGGGCCTAAAATGCTTGCTCGTATTGCCAAACATACCGGTCTTAAACCGGACGATCTAAAGGGGCACTAAAAATAATAATTTTTGGCCAAAAGGTGGTGGCCAAGTAACCCTAACGTAAACCAAACAAACCTAATTACAAAAGGAGAGAACATGCGTAAAGTTGGTCTGGTAATTCTGATGTTAAGCGCCATAACTTCTATGGCAGTTGCCCAGCAGGATTATGACTTCAATATCATGGGCACCGGGGCCAGGGCGCGCGGAATGGGCGGAGCTTTCATTGGTGTGGCCGATGACGCCACTGCGGTTGGCTGGAATCCGGCCGGTATTGCCAAACTGGATAAAATGGAAGCCTCGGTGGTAGGCGCTTTTACCATGGTGAAATACACCGGAGAATTGACTTTTGATGCAGAAAAAGAAAGCTATGATGAGACAGCCTCTCATATTGCGCCGGCCTTTGGCAGTTTTATCCTGCCGATAAAAATGGGAGAACGCAATCTGGCCTTTGCCCTTGCATATCAGAGAATGATTGACATGGGAGCAAAGACAAAAGGTTCCGATGAAGATTATACTTTGGGTGATTATAATTGGACTTATGAAGCCAAGGGAGGACTGGATGCCATAACGCCGGCCATGGCTTTACAGCTAAATAATAATTTTTCAGTTGGCGCCGCGGCGAATATATATATTAACGGTCTGACCCAGGAATACAACGAAACCTATATTGATATAGGTAACTGCACTGACAATTACAAATATGAAGAAGACTATTCAGGTTTCAATCTGAACCTCGGGGCCCTGCTTAACATGCCCAAATACAGCATAGGCTTTATGGCTCGGCTGCCCTTTACCTTGGGCGTCGACATCACCGAAACCAACACCTGGGATTATACTGCCAATGGCGACAACAGCGGTACCGTTGTTGACAAGATGACCGGAGCAGAGTTTACTATGCCCATGATGATTGGTTTTGGCGGAGCCCTTAAACCCACCGATAAGCTGACTCTGGCAGTTGACTACGAGATCAGGTCGTATTCTAATTCAGAATTTTCATACCAGGGTTATACGGATGACGCAGGGTTGAATGACTGCAACCAGCTTAGGGTCGGCATGGAGTACATTTTCAGCGGCTCCAATGCTGTTTTCCCGGTTCGTCTTGGGTTCCGCACCGATCCAAAGACGTTTGACGGTTTTACCGGAACATGGTCTGCCCCGGATACCTCACAGGCTTCTGGAACGGTCATTACCGGCGGTTTTGGTCTGATCATGGGCAAGGTAATGTTCGATCTTGCTTATGAATATGGCACCTTGACACCGGTCGATATAAGTGGCGACTTTTATGGTTATAATATATCAATGAAAAAAACATATAAAACCCATAACATCATGGCCTCCGCTATCATCCATTTCTAGCTCTCATTAATAATCAATATCAACAAACACTTAACCCGACGGGAGGTGGTGACGTTTAACCGCGGTGAACCCCTGAATATTTTGCTTTAAGCAATTCCCGGTAAATCAAATATAAGGAGCACAATTTAAATGTTTAAGAAAACTTTGGCCCTGCTGGCCATACTCGGTTTTGCCTCTCTGGCCCTGGCCCAGGTGGAACAGAACATCCAGGGCGCCGGCATGATTGACTGGACCGACCAGTCTGTCAAATCCACCGGCATCGGGGCCCTTAACCCCAAGCTTCCGCCCTCGGCCCAGCGCAAGAACGCCCTGCGGGCCGCCCAGCTGGACGCCATGCGCAATATGATCGAGACCCTCAACGGCGTGCTTTTAACCTCCGAGACCACGGTGGAGAACGCCATGATGTCATCCGACATCATCAAGACCCGGGTGGAGGGCATCGTCAAGAACTTCCGCTTCACCTCCAAGCCCCGTTACATGTCGGACGGCTCGGTGGAAGTGGACATGGAGATGTTATTGACCGGCAAGGTGGGCGACGTACTTTATCCCGAACAGATGGGCGGCAAGACCCCCACCTACCAGAACCTGCCTTCCAACTTTAACGCCCAGGAACCCCAGACCTACACCGGCCTGATCATCGACGCCACCGCCACCGATGCCATGCCGGCCATGGTTCCGGCCGTCCTGGACGAATCGGGCGAGGGCATCTACGGCCAGGATTTCGTTCCCCGGGAAGCTGCGGTCAGGAACGGCGTGGTGGTCTACGCCAAGACCATGGAAGAAGCCAGGGCCAACGCCGCCCGGGTGGGCAGCAATCCGCTGGTGATACGGGCCGTCAAATCGTCGGGGCTCAACAAGGCCGACCTGATCATCGCCGACAACGACGTTGAGAACGTGGCGGTGATCGCCGACAACACCGACATCTATGACAACTGCCGGGTGATCATAGTTCTTAAACAGTAACTTCTATTTTGCCATTCTGAGGTTAGCCAACCCAACCCTGCCCTTCCCTCGAGGGAAGGGATAAAGGGTTAGGTTAGATGAAATTGGTGAGGTCAGGATGACAATGCATAAAAGGGAGAGCGAGCCTTTTAAAAGGAATTTTTTTAAAACGCCGTTCTCCCTTTTGAATGTTGGCTTGTAGAACCCCACCCATCCCTCCCCCCTCATAGCCACCATAAAAGCTCGTCTCGGGGCAGGCTCTCGAGGGGAGGGAGAGAGGGAGAGCTTGTGTGACAAAATGACCAGATATCACCAAATCACGAAAGGACTCCAATTCTAAAATGAGAAAATTATTTTATTCAATTCTGGCTCTTCTGATGTTCTCCGGCCTGGCGTTTGCCCAGGAGGCAATGCAAACCATTACCACCGACGGAACCGCTTCGGTTCTGAACGGCGACAAGGCCCAGGCCCGGGACGTGGCCACCCAGGACGCCCTGCGCAACGCGGTGGAACAGGTGACCGGGGCGGTGATCAGCTCAAACACCATAGTGGAGAACGCCATGGTGGTGGAGGACAACATCTATTCCAAGGCTAAGGGCTACATCAAGAACTACTCCATCGTCAGCGAGGGCGAAGCCGACGGAGGCTTAAGCTACAACGTCAAGGTCAAGGCCCTGGTGCGCTCCGGTGCCATCAAGGAGGACATGGCCGACATCATCCGCGGCGCCGGAAACCCCAAGCTGATGGTGCTGATCACCGAAAGCAATGTGGGCAGCTCGGCCATCGGCGGGATCGACGCCCAGCTGGGCACGGCCGAGAACACAATCATAGAAGCCATGCGCAACAAGGGGTTTGACTTTGTGGACCCGGTGACAGCCGAGAAGAGCATCCGGCGGGACAAGGCTTTGGCGGCTTTGGACGGGGACGCCCAGGCGGCGGCCTTCATCGGGGAACGGGCCGGGGCCGAGGTGATCATCACCGGTAAATCATTCGCCAAGGAGGCCACGGCGGCCAACGACATGCTGGGCGGGATGAAGTCCATCCAGGCCACGGTCTCGGTCAAGGCCTTCAACACCGATGACGGACGGATCCTGGTTTCCAAGGTGGAGACCGGGCGGGCGGTCCACATCGAGGAGATCACCGGCGGCACCAAGGCCATAGAGCAGGCCTCGGCCAAGCTGGCCGACTACCTGGCCGAGGAGATCGTCAAGAAATTCGCCCGGGGCGGCAACACCGTCACCCTCAACGTCACCGGGGCCTCCAATTACGACCTTTACCAGGAACTGGTCAACGTCCTTAAATACGAGGTTAGGGGTGTCAAGTCGGTCAACGACCGCGAGGTCACCGGCAACACCGGGCTGGTGGAGGTGGAGACCAAGTTCAACAGCAGCCAGCTGGCCCAGGAACTGCTTTACAAGAATTTTGCCAAATTCTCGGTCAAGATCCTGAGCCGCACCGCCAACCGCATCAACCTCAGGCTGCGGGCCAAACCGGCCAGGTAAAAATTAAGTCACACGGTTCACGATTTTCAATTTAAGGGGGTATGAAGATGTCTGATAAAAGAAATGCCGGCCTGTTCTGGCTGCTGGCGGCGGCGCTGCTGGCCTGCCTGACTGTCACCGCGGTACAGCTTACCGCCAAGGCCACTCCGGTGGCCAAGGTTTCCTTCGTGGTGGGGGACGTCAAGACCCAGAAGCCGAACAAGGAAGTTTGGAAAAAAGTGACCTTTGACCAGCCCCTGGCGGCCGGGGAAAAGGTCAAAAGCACCGAAGATGCCCGGGCCGAGATAGCCTTTTCGGACGGCAGCATCATCCGGGTGGACGCCAACACCCAGCTGGCCATAGACGAACTGAAGAAGGATTCCAAAAAAGGCCTGACCGCCAGCGGCAAGGTCTGGAGCGGCAAGGTCTGGGCCAACGTCAACAAGGTCAGCAAGAAGAGCAAATTCGAGCTGGAATCCCCCACCGCGGTGGCCGCGGTCCGGGGCACTGTCTACCGGATGACGGTGATGCCCGACAGCAGCACCAAGGTGGCGGTGTACCAGGGCGAGGTCAAGGTGGAGGCCAACCCAGATTTCTTCGCCAACCAGAAGAAGAAGCAGGGAGGCCGGGCGGGGGAGATCGAAGGCCCGCAGGAGATCGCCGGACCGCGCGAGGTCAAACTGGAGCAGTGGGTCCAGATAGTCAAGGCCCAGATGGAGATCACCATCAACGCCGACGGCACCTACGGCATAGTTAACTTCAACCCCATCATCGACAGCCAGGACGAGTGGGTCCGCTGGAACCAGGAACGGGACCTGAAACTGGGCCGCAAGCAGTAGATACAGTGCCGCAAAGGCACTAAGGCACAAAACAACTATTCACAGTTTACGTTTCACAATTCACGGTTTATCTTGGTGTCTTTGTGTCACTTCGACAAGGCTTCGACCAGCTCAGCCGGGCCGCTCAGTGCACCGCTTAGTGGCAAAATATTAAACTCGGAGCATAAATGAAGAAATATCTGGCATTAGCAGCGATCCTCGTTCTGGCGGCGGTCTCCTGCGGACCGGTGATAGTTTCCCTCAAACGGACCGAAAAGCCCCGGCTGGAGATCCCGGCCATCAAGCGGGTGGCGGTGGTGGATTTCGTCGACCCCTACCGGCGCAACCTGGGCCCCGGGGTGGGCAACGTGCTGGTCTCCAAGCTGGCCGAACAGGGCTATTACGAGATGATGGAGCGGGAGAAGATCAATTCGGTGATGTCCGAGCACAAGTTCAATCTGACCGGAGCGGTGGACCCCAATACTGTCAAGCTGCTGGGCGGCCTGCTGGGGGTGGATGCCATCATCACCGGTGAGATCCTGGCCTACAAAGTGGAGACCAGCAAACGGATAGAAAAGGTGGAACGCAAGGTGGGCACCGGCCAGTACGAGATAGTAGAGAAGACCATCAGAGGGAAAAAAGTTCAGGAAAAGAAAGAGATAATGAAGACGGTGCTGGTGGACGAGGAACGGACCACCAAAAGCGGCACGGTCTCTATCAACTACCGGCTGATAGACATAGCTTCCGGCAAGGTGGTGGCCAGCAAATCCCAAACGGCCAGCTACAGCAAATGGTTCAAGGACAATGCGCCCGGCGATGACCAGATCTTAAGCGGACTGCTGAACGAGGTCACCGACGCCTTTGTGGGAGACATCTCCCCCCATTATGTAAACGTTACCAAAAGGCTCATGAAGAGCAAAGCCGATCCCAAGGACATCGGCTCCAAGTACGCCAGGGCCGGCGACTGGCAGAGGGCGGCGGAAGTCTGGGAAAGATCGGCCTTGTCCCTGCCTAAAGATCCGGGTCTGTGGCATAACATAGGGGTGGCTTACGAGGCCCTGGGCAATTACGATAAGGCTTTGGAATCCTACATAAAAGCCTCTGAACTGGATCCGGCCAATGAGGTCTATATCCAAGACCGGGCCGGAGTACGGAATGCATATAGAAGGGGTCTGGCGCAATAAAGAGGCACTATAACCGTGATTTTCAGTCAAAAGGGAGCGTTTTACGCTCCCTTTTGCCGTTAGATTCAGCTTGACTTCCACATTTATTTGTGGTATCATAACCCTCTTGCATAATTATAGTTATGCATCTTAATTAAAACATCTCTTAAAGTAAAGATTAGAGCCATGCTGTTTCTGCTCAAAAAAATAGTGAGCTATACGCTTAACCCGATGACCCTTATTCTGCTGTTTTTGGTTTTGGGAATATTAATGTTATGGCAGAAAAAATATAAAAAAGCAGGGCTTTGGCTTATATTCCTGGGAGTCCTGTCTTACGTCTTTGCCGGTTTTGGGTTGGTTGGCAACAGCCTGCTCAAAGGCCTTGAGAATAAATACCCGCCGTTGCTTGATTTTCCCACTTCCGCCGGGCCTGCGTCCGCCGAAGGGCAAAGGCTATGGCCCGCAGGCGGGGCCAAGTGGGTGGTGGTGCTGGGCGCCGGCATGACCAGCGACCCGAAAATTCCCCTGACCTCACAGTTAACCGAGGGCTCGGCCATCCGCACCATCGAGGGCATCAGGATCTGGCGCCTGATCAAGGGATCCAAACTCGTCTTCTCGGGCGGCGCGGTATTCAATATCCAGTCCGAAGCCTCCGGCATGGCTGGTTTGGCCAGACAACTGGGAGTGCCGGATTCAGTAATGATCCTGGAGGATAAATCATTGGATACCGATGATCAGGCCCGATTGGTTAAAGAAATGGTTAAAGGGGACACCATAATCCTGGTTACCTCCGCCGCCCACATCCACCGCTCGGTTTCTTTGTTCCAAAAGCAAGGGATGGCCTTGATCCCGGCCCCCACCCATTATTTGATCAAGGATGAGCCAAAGTTCAAGCCCAGCCGGTTGTTTCCCAACTCCGGAAACATAATGGCGGCCGAGACCCTTTTTCACGAATACCTGGGCCTGGCCTGGTCCAAACTCAGGGGAAGGATATGAGCATTTACTCGTTATATAATAAATTATCCGGGCTTTTTAAGAGGGCTTTGGCTTTAATTCTGATAATTGGAATACCCAAGGCAGCATATGGCCAGGCCCAAGGCGTGATTGATTTTTTACAAAAGGGTGGCGTGCCTCCCTGGCTGGCGACCATGCTCATCGCCATGCTGCCCGTTTTTGAGCTTCGGGCCGCTATTCCGGTGGGACACCAAGCGCTGGGACTGCCCCTGGCTGCGGCGGTGCTAGTTTCCGTCATCGGCAATATCCTGCCGGTGATACCGATACTGCTGCTGCTGGGTCCGGTTTCCGCCTGGCTTTCCCGGTATCCTGTATTTAAGAGGTTTTTCGACTGGGTTTTCACTCGGACCCGGAGCAAGAGCGACCTGGTTAAAAAATACGAGATGATAGGTTTGATGCTGTTCGTGGCCGTCCCTTTGCCGATGACCGGGGCCTGGACCGGAGCCGCAGCCGCCTTTTTATTCGGAATAAAATTCTGGCCGGCTTTGTGGGCCATATCTCTTGGGGTGCTGATAGCCGCCGCCATAGTTACTGCGCTGGTCTTGATGGGAATATGGGGCGCGGCAGTGGCCGGCCTGGTGCTGGCGTCCCTGGCGGTATCGGCAGCATGGAAGACCTTGAAAATTAAACGCCTTTAATTTTTTCACAAATTCCCAATTATGGAAACGGCATCAATCTCCCACCTGGTGAAATACGAGGACCTGAACCACCACGGTACCCTGTTCGCCGGAAGGATGTCCGAGTGGATGGTGGAGGCCTGCTTCATCTGCGCGGCCACGGCGGTGAAAAAGCCGGAGGACGTGGTCTGCGTCCAGGTCCACGGGATGAGCTTCATCAAGCCGGCCCGGCGGGGCGACATCATCCGGGTGGAAGCGCAGCTGGCCTACCTGGGGCAGAAGAGCCTGACAGTATACGGACAGGTCTTTGCCAATCAGGCAGTTGAACCCTACGTCACCAGTTTCGCCACCTTCGTCACCATCGACCAGCAGGGCAGGCCCTACGCCCACGGTTTGACGCTGACCCCGGAATACATCCAGCAGAACCAAGACATACATCAGAAGGCCAAAGCGCTCCGGAAATAGTGACAAAGGTCATTTTTAATCTGACAGGATTAACATGATTAACGGGATATTTTCAATCAAGAAATCCTGTAAATCCTGTCTGGTGGTCATATTTAATTAACGCTTACATAAGTTGATAAATGAATTACCCCATCGTAGCCATCATCGGACGCCCCAACGTGGGCAAATCCACCCTGTTCAACCGGATCCTAAAATCCAAGGAGGCCATAGTCGACGACATGCCCGGGGTGACCCGGGACCGTAATTACGCCATCGCCGACTGGAACGGGAAATACTTTTACCTGATAGACACCGGCGGGCTGGTTCCCAACACCAAGGACCGGATGGAGAACTCCATCAAGCGCCAGGTGGATGCGGCCATGGAAGAGGCGGATGTACTTTTGTTTCTGGTGGACCGAAAGAGCGGCATGACCGACGCCGACGCCCAGATAGCCAAGATGGTCCGCAAGCAGGGAAAACCCATCATCCTGGCGGTCAACAAGGTGGACAAGCCCAGGGACGAGGCCGAGGCCTATGAATTCATGCGGCTGGGGCTGGGCGAACCATTGCTGATAGCGGCCGGTCCGGGCCTGTCCATCGGCGAACTGCTGGACGAAGTGGTCAATAAACTGCCCCCCAGCCCGGAGAAGGACCTTAATGACAAGGCCGTCCATGTGGCCATCGTGGGCAAGCCCAACGTGGGGAAATCATCGCTGGTCAACGCCATCGTGGGCCGGGAGCGGGTGATTGTGGATTCGGTGCCGGGCACCACCAGGGATTCGGTGGACACCGTCTTCAACTGGAACGACCAGGAATTCGTGCTGATAGACACCGCCGGCTTAAGGCGCAAGACCAGCGCCCACGACGACGTGGAGTTCTACACCCGCCTGCGCACCGAGCGGGCGGTGGAGCGCTGCCAGGTCGGGGTCCTAGTCCTGGACAGTTCCCAGGGCCTTTCCCACTTAGACACTACGCTGGTGGCCATGCTGGAGACCTCCAACAAGGCCCTGGTGGTGGTGATCAACAAATGGGACCTGATGACCGAAGAGAACAAGGCCAATTACCTGGGCTGGCTTAAACAGCAGCTGGCCTTCGTCAACTTCGCCGAATTCGTTTTCACCTCGGCCCTCAACAGCGACGGGGTCTTTAATCTGCTGCAGAAGATCCTCAACGCCTATCACCACTGGAACAAGGTCTTTGAACCGGCGGTGGTGGTCCAGGCCTTTGAGGATACCATCAAGAAACTGCACCCGCCGGCGGTGAGGGGCAAGGACATCACCCTTTACTCCATCAGGCAGGAGGGCCAGGCCCCGCCCCGGTTCGTGATCGAGAGCAACCTGCCGAACCTGATACCCACCAACTATCTGCGTTATCTCCAGAGCAGCCTGCACACCCGGCTGGCAATTACCGGCACGCCCATCAGGCTGATGTTTCAAAAATCCAAGGCGCCCTCGGGCTGGAAGAAACGGCAAATGCTGGATTTCGGGAAGAGGCCCAAATTCCGGGCTGAGACCGAGGAGAACAGGGAAAGGTAGAGTCTTTTATTTATAAGGAAACCAAGAATGACAGGAATATCTTGATAACCAGTAGCACGTTTTATGAAATCGTAGCACGAAATAACAAGCCAAAATACTAAGCATGCTGTATATAATATTTTTTATTATAGGATCCTATTTGGCCGGAGGCATTCCCTTCGGCTACCTGGCCGGTAAAATGCTTAAGGGCATTGACATCCGGGAGCACGGTAGCAGGAACGTGGGGGCCACCAACGTCCTTAGGGTCATTGGCAAAGGCCCGGGCATTGCGGTCTACCTGCTGGACGCCGTAAAGGGCCTGCTGCCTGTTCTATTGGCCCAAATGCTTTGGCCAGCCGCCACGCCCCGGCAGCAATTGTTCCACATTGCCGTGGCCCTGGCCGCCATTCTGGGGCACGTCTTCACTCCGTATCTTAAATTCAAAGGTGGCAAGGGCGTGGCCACGGCCTCCGGGGCCATGCTGGGGCTGGCGCCGCTGCCGCTGCTGGCAGCTTTATTGGTCTTTGCCCTGGTCTTCGGCCTTACCCGCTACGTTTCGCTGGGCTCCATCTGCGCTTCAATAGTATTTCCCATCGGGGTGGCCGTCCAGCTGATACTGAAGGGCGAAGATCCTTTTGCCCCGATGCTGGCGGTGGGCTGGTTTGTGGTGCTGCTGATACTGGTGACCCACAAGGCCAACATCGTGCGGCTGATGCATGGCAAGGAGAACAGGATAAGTTTCAAGAAGGACCAGCCAACAAAATAACATTCTTTGGAAACCTTCCCACGAAACACACGAAATGATCTAAAACATTTGTTGTTACTTTTTCGTGCTTCCTTCGACTTTGTTCAGGACAAGCTTTGTGGAGAATAGGCATTAATCCATGTATATCACAGCTAAATAGATACCACCTAAATAATTTGCCCACGAAACACACTAAATGTTCTAAAATATTTGTTGTTACTTTTTCGTGCTTTTTAGTGGGGAATAGTATTGATCAATGTCACATAAAACCAAAAACATATCCATCCTTGGCGCAGGCAACTGGGGCACCACTCTGGCCGTGATCCTGGCCGAACAGGGCCACCGGGTGCGCCTTTGGGAGTATCTGCCAAAAGCTGCGGAAGAGATCCAGCGGACCCGCCAGAACAGACAATTCCTGCCGGGGATAACCATTCCCACCGGCGCGGAGGTAAGTTCAGACTTAGGTCAGTCATTGCAGGGATCAGAATTTTGTTTCCTGGCGCTGCCGTCATCAGTACTCAGGAAGGTCTGCGAACAGGTCTATCCATTGCTTGCTTCGGACACAGTGTTAGTCAGCGCCATCAAGGGGCTGGAGGACCAGACCCGCCTGCGGATGTCGCAGGTCATTGAACAGACGCTGAAGGAGAAATCCAAGCGCCTGGTGGTGCTATCCGGGCCAAACATAGCTTCCGAGATCGCCCGGCACCTGCCGGCCACCACTGTGGCCTCATCGCACGACCTTTCAGCCGCCGAAGCAGTCCAGTCAGTCCTGATGTCCCGGTATCTGCGGGTCTATACCGGCAGCGATGTGGCGGGGGCCGAGCTGGGCGGGAGTTTGAAGAACGTGATCGCCATCGCGGCCGGGATCATAGACGGGATGGAGCTGGGGGCCAACACCAAGGGGGCGCTTCTGACCCGGGGCCTGGCCGAGATTACCCGGCTGGGAACAGCCCTGGGAGCCGATCCGGCCACTTTTGCCGGTCTGACCGGCATGGGCGACCTGGTCACCACCTGTTCCAGCCCCCACAGCCGCAACCATATCGTGGGAAGCAGGATCGGACAGGGGCAGAAGCTGAGAGACATCCTCAAGGAAATGGTGATGGTGGCCGAGGGGGTCAATACCGCCAAGGCGGCCTACGAACTGTCCAAAGAGCATAAGATAGAGATGCCCATCACCGAACAGATGTACCTGGTTCTTTTCCAGGACAAATCTCCCCGCCAGGCGGTGGAGGCCCTGATGACCCGCGATCCCAAGTCCGAAAAATGAAGGCAGAACTGATCTCGGAAAAGAACGGTCTGAGCATCCTGAGCTTTGATATCCTGAACCGTTACGGCATAAAGCACGGGATGGTCATCAAGTCAAACGGCCGGGAAATAGACAAGGAGCCGGTTTACCAGAAACTGGGAACCGGGGACAGGCTGGCGGTGACCCATCAGGTCCACGGAGATCACATAGAAACGATCCCGCCGGAATTTTCCGGATACTACCCCAAGAAGATCGAAGCCGACGGGCTGATGACATCGGTCCCCGGCGCGGTGATAACCATTCACACCGCCGACTGCGTCCCCATATTCCTGGCGGACAAGGAAAACAAAGCGGTCTGCCTGATCCATGCCGGATGGAAGGGCACCGCCCTGGGCATCGCCCAAAAGGGACTGCAGCAGTTCATGGCGGCATATGGTCTTAAACCGGGAAGCATCGCGGCGGCTATCGGTCCGGCCATTGAACAGAACTGCTATCAGGTCGGGTCAGAAGTGGCTGACCGGTTCGGTCATTCGGTCAAAATGTCTGATGGCAACGGAAAATGGCGGCTGGACCTGAAGGCCGAGAACCGGCGTCAGCTGATCAGTGCAGGCCTGCCGCCTGGCGACATTCAAGTTTCTGAGCTTTGCACCTTCTGCCAGCACAGCCTGCTGCATTCATACCGGAGAGAAAAAGAGCTTAAAGGCCAAATGATCTCATTTATGGAGGCTTTGTAAATGGACGAGCAAACAGCCCCGGTTGGGGAACAGCCCCAGGCCCGGCCCAGGATGGACAAATCCGAGCGGATGAAGGTTTACCACAACATCCGGGAGGTTTCCCAGATAGCTGAACTGGAGCCCTACATCCTGAGGTTCTGGGAGGGCGAGTTCACCGCGCTCAAGCCCAAGACCACCAGGGGCGGCCGCCGCCAGTACCAGGTGGACGATATCAAGATGGTGCTGCTGATCAAGAAGCTTTTGTACCAGGACGGCTACACCATTGCCGGGGCCCGCAACCGGCTTAAGGAGATCAGGGAAAAGGAGAGGGACCAACTGGAGATACCATTCAACCAGTGGCGCAGCCGGTCGGGGGTCAAGGCCATTGCCGGGGAGCTCAGGCAGGTGTTGGCCATTTTGGAACGAAAGCCGCTTTCACTAAAATAATTAAATACTGCTTGCATTAAAACTGATTTTTTCGTATAATTATAGTTTGCGTCGGGGTGTAGCGCAGTCCGGTTAGCGCACTTGACTGGGGGTCAAGGGGCCGGTGGTTCGAATCCACTCACCCCGACCATTTTTACATCAGGCAGGGTTAAAGGAGCGACAGGGCTTTGGGAAAGTGATCCTGCCAATTTAAACTGAATAGAACGGGGTGTAGCGCAGCCCGGTAGCGCGCTTGGTTCGGGACCAAGAAGTCGGAGGTTCGAATCCTCTCACCCCGACCACTTTAAAATGATAGACCAAGAAGTCGCCCCGATGCGATCGGGGTCACCCCGACCACTTTAAAATGATAGACCAAGAAGTCGCCCCGATGCGATCGGGGTCACCACGGTAACTTTTTAAAACGAAATAAAATATGGCATGACCTTGGATCCGGATCGGTGAATGCCTTTTCCCCTGCCTTTTATTGTAAAAATAAAAGGCTTTAGTTTTAGGTGTTTTGAAAAGTAAAGCTCATGTAAAACCTGTCTTACTCCGGGTATTTTTCTAAAACAGTTGCCTTCCGGCAACAAAGATATCAATGTTTTTCAGGAATGATATGCCTTTTTCCGAGTCGGAATTCATCACCAAATTAGTGAACAAGTTCCGCCGCACCGTCATCGGCGGACCCAAGGACGTGGAGGACCCAAAGATCTTCCACAAGATATCCCTGGTAGCCCTGCTGGCCTGGATCGGGCTGGGGGCCGACGGACTTTCCTCGTCCTCCTACGGCCCGGAAGAAGCGTTTAGGGCGCTGGGCACCCACACCTATCTGGCCGTCTTTCTGGCGATAGCCACGGCCATAACGGTTTGGATCATCTCGTATTCTTACTCTAAGATAATAGAGCACTTTCCCCACGGCGGCGGCGGGTACATAGTGGCTACCCATACCCTGGGGGAGAAGGCCGGGGTGGTCTCCGGCGCGGCCCTGCTGGTGGACTACATTTTAACCATTACTGTTTCCATTGCTGCCTGCGGGGCTGCTTTATTCAGTTTTTTGCCGATCCAGTATCATATTTACAAAATCCCGTTTTGCGCCCTTCTGATAATCATTTTGATAATCCTCAACCTGCGGGGGGTAAAGGAATCGGTAACGGCTTTAACGCCCATTTTTGCGGTATTTTTCCTGACCCATATATTCATGATTGGCTATGGTATCTTCAGCCATACTTTTGATTTCGCACCCATCATAGGTAATGTTCATGATTCATTTAAAACCGATATGCAGACCATCGGTTTGATTGGCATTCTGGCCATTTTTGTCAGGGCTTATTCGTTGGGGGCCGGCACCTACACTGGAATCGAAGCCGTTTCCAACGGACTCCTGGTAATGCGCGAGCCCAGGGTGCAGACCGGCAAGAGGACCATGGCCCTCATGGCTTTTTCCCTGGCCTTTACCGCGGCCGGACTGTTCCTGTGTTATATGCTTCTGAAGGTCGAACCGGTTGAGGGGCGCACTCTTAATGCGGTGGTGGCCGATATGCTTTTTGGTAAATGGCCGATGGGAAACTGGCTGGCCCTGGTCACCATCCTGTCGGAAGGCGCCCTGTTGTTCGTGGCCGCCCAAACCGGGTTCATCGACGGTCCTCGGGTGATGTCCAACATGGCGGTGGATTCTTGGCTGCCCCACCGGTTCGCCTCGCTTTCGGAGCGTTTGACCATGAACAACGGCGTATTATTGATGGGGATATCTTCCATAGTACTACTGTTTTATACCAAGGGTTCCATCTCCGTGCTGGTGATAATGTATTCCATCAACGTGTTCCTGACATTTACACTTTCCCAGCTGGGCATGACCCGCTATTTCATTACCCACCGCAAAACCGAGATAAAATGGAAAGGATATGTTTTAGTCTTTGTAATAGGGCTGTTGCTGTGCCTCACTATCTTGTTGATCGCCATTTACGAAAAATTCTTCCACGGCGGATGGCTGACGCTGGCAATAACCACCTTGCTGGTCATAATCTGCTACCGGATACGCAACCATTACGAGACCGTCAAGAAGGGGGCTAGGGAACTGGACGAGATGCTGCTGGACCTTCCCACCAGCGGATCCAAGAATGTCGAGCCCCTCAACCCCAAGGAGATGACGGCGGTGGTTTTGGTCAATGAGTACAACGGGTTCGGAGTTCATACCCTGCTTTCGGTGATCCGCAATTTCCCAAAACTATACAAAAACTTCGTCTTCATCTCGGTGGCGGTGGTCGATTCCGGCTCCTTCAAGGGTGCCCAGGAAGTTGATGCCCTCAAAATTTCGGTGGAAGACTCGCTAAAAAAATACGTGGACATCGCCCGGCGCTTCGGCTTCCCGGCTGATTACCGGATGGATGTGGGGATCGAAGTTATCGAGACCGCCAGTCAACTCTGCCAGGAAGTGGCCAGGGAATATCCCAGATCCACCGTCTTCGCCAGCAAGCTGATATTCACCCGGGAAAGCATTTTCCACCGGTTCCTGCATAACGAGACCCCGTTTGCCCTGCAGCAACGCCTGCAATGGCTGGGCATCACCACTGTGGTATTGCCGATCAGGACCAAGATCTGATCTCGTAGTTTGGTAATTATTGCCCGGGAGAGCCACTTTCATTTAACGGCATGCTGATATGATCAGTATGCCGTTTTATTATGGACAAATGGGGTTAAATTGGTTATAATAAAATCATGAAATTCCGTTATCAGCCATTGGCTTGGCTGGCGATGGCCGTAATATTTACCTTGCCAATTTATAGCTCAAAGCTGACAGCTCAAAGCTATAGCATGGACCTGGTTCCTCCGGGCCGTTCCTGGCTGCAACTGGAGACCCTCCATTTCAAAGTGCTGTTCCAGCCCGCCCACCGGGCTCAGGCGGAAAAGTGCGCCCGGCTGGCCGAGCAGACCCATGACAGACTGGTTCCGTTCTTAAAATGGAAGCCCGGAGGCCGGACCGAGATAATAATCACCGACCACCTGGACCAGGCCAACGCCATCACTACGGCCTTTCCCCGCCGGAGCATCGTCATATATCTAAGCCAGCCGGCCGGACAGCCCGGCAACTATGAAGACTGGATGGAGGAACTGGTAGTCCATGAATATACCCACCTGCTGGATATGGACATGGTCAGCGGGTTTCCCGGATTCCTGTGCTCTGCCTTCGGCCGCTTGTTTCTGCCCAACTCCGTCCAGCCCTGGAACCAGATCGAAGGCCTGGCGGTCTACGCCGAAAGCCGGTACACCAGGTTCGGCCGGAACAACGGGGCTTTGTACAACGGGGTGTTGCGGTCGGCGGTCAATGAAGGCAGGTGGGCGGCCATAGACCAGGCGGCCGTCTTCGGCCCGGATTGGCCTGCCGATGCCCCGTATCTGCTGGGCGGTAAATTCACCGAATATCTGGCGGATACATACGGGGAATCCAAGCTGGCCGAATACCAGCGCCGGCACAGCTGGTTGGTGCTGCCGTTCATGCAGAACCGGCCGGCCAAGAAGACATACGGCAAAAGTCTGCCGCAATTGTGGACGGAGTGGCGGAGGCAAAGCCGGAAATTATACCGGGCGCAGATCGATTCCATAAAAGCTGCCGGCATAGATATTACTGAAAAACTGACATCGGACGGCTTTGATAAGGAGGGGCTGGAAGTATCCCCGGACGGCCGGTTTGCCGCCTATGTTCAAAAAGACAGCAAGGACCGCCCCCGGATAATTTTGTACGGCCTGTCTTCAGGATCTTCCCGGATACTGGCCAAAGGAGATTTTCAGGGTTCCCCATGCTTCAGCCCGGACGGCACTCAGCTGGCTTTTGCCAAAGCCGAACACCTGAGTTCAGGTCAGCAATATTATAATGACCTGTATGTCCTTGACCTTGAAGACTGCCGGATTACCAGGGTCAGCAAGGGTTTGCGGGCGCAGGATCCGGCGTATTCCTCTGATGGCAAATACCTGTATTTTACGGCCAGCCGGGGCGGGGCCTATGCGTTGGGCCGTCTGGACCTGGCAACCAGAACCAGCGAATATCTGACAGACTTCTCAGATTCCTGCACCTACAGTCATTTGAAGTTGTCCCCCGACGGAAACAGAATAGCCCTGGCCGCCTGGACCGGAGAGGGTTTCAGTGATATTTATATCTATGACATCGCTAAAACCGAGTTCACCCCGCTGTTCTGCGACCAGGCCCAGGAACTTTGGCCCGGTTGGTCCCAAGACGGACATACGATATACTTCTCATCCGACCGTTCCGGAACCTGGAATGCTTACGGTCATGATCTGGAGCAGGGAACAGTCACCCGGCTGACCAATGCGGTTGGCGGTTCCCTGTCAGCGAGGGTTTTGGACGACAGCACCATTCTCTATCTTGATCTCTCGGCCCGGGGATACGATCTGGTAAAGGCCGGAATGGGGAGTTATTCTGTTCCGGCTACGGTCATTCTTGCTTCTGAAACAACTCAGTCCAAAGCAAATGCTCAAAGCACGGAATATCAGATATCAAAATATCAGCCCTTAAGCACCATGCTGCCGGTACTGTGGTTTCCCGCTTTATTTGCAGATGAAAAGGGAGGTGCGCTGGGGGCCAGTCTATGGGGGTGGGACGCCCTGCTGCAAAGGAATTACTATCTGTCGGCCGGGGCCAGCCCTGCCAATAAAAGATTTTACTATGTTTTGGAGTATGACGATCAGAGTTTGGTTGTTCCCTGGAATCTGAGGCTGAAGGATTATCCGGTGGGATATGATGTAAATGCCGCGGGCCGGGATATAGTTTACTGGCAACGGGAGCAGGAACAGAGTTTGTCCTTAAGCCTGCCATTCAAGAGATCGAACTATAGCATCACGCCGTATCTTAGTTTCAGGCACCAGCGTTTACAAAGTTCGGGTGACCTGGAAACAGGATACTGGACCGGGAACCTTTGCGATATTAACCCATCAATGAGTTTCGTTAATTACAGGATATTCAGGAATTCCATCAGCCCCAGCGGCGGCCGGAGGATTTACGCCCAGGCCGGTTTTTACAATAAGCTATGGGGCAGCGACCTCGATCAAACCTATCTGTTCGGCTCCTGGGACGAGTACTTGGGTCTGCCGTTTGACCGGCAGGTGCTGTATGCCAGCCTCCGGGCCGATGCCTGCTACAGCAACGGCCGGACCTATCTGGAAGCGGTTGACCGGTTCAAACTGCGCGGTTATCCGAGTTCCACGATCCAGGGCAGACGCCGTTTGGCCGCCACGCTGGAATACCGTTTCCCATTCATTGACATTCAGAGAGGAATTTCCACCTGGCCGGTTTACTTAAAGAACATCCACACCGCTGTCTTTTGGGAGGGTGGTGCCGGCGCATATAGTTTCAGTGGACTCAGAGCAAAACCATTGAACCAGAGTCTGGGATCGGAATTGATCGCCGACTGGACGATGTTTTATTCCCTGCCTTTCTTCTGGAAGCTTGGCCTGGCAAGGCCGCTGCAAAGCCCAAAAGAATTTACAGTGTATATTTCATTTACCGGGGATATTTTGGGAATATGAGAAACCACTTTTGGCATAGGTTACTGATATTTTTCTGTCTGTGGGCCTCAGCTGTTGTTCCGGCACGGGCCACGGAGGCGGGACGGTTGGAAATAACATTTACCGGCAATGAGTCCTATTCTTCTGCGGCGATTAAAAAGCAACTGAAACTGAAGCCGGTGGATGGGAATATCATTCCCGAAAGTTTGGAGACAGCAGCGGGAAGATTAAGATCCTTCTACTGCCGGCAGGGTTATCTGGATGTAGTCATCAGCCATAAGTATTCAGAGCCAAAGGAGGTAATCCCGGAACTGGTTGCGATCGAGATTGATGAAGGCCGGCGCTGCCTGGTGGAGGAAATAGTCTTTAAGGGTAATACAGTTCTGGCAAGTGAGCAGCTGGCTATGATTTTAAGGACCAAGCCTGGCGCCGGGCTTGATCTGTCTGCTTTGGGCGAGGATGACTTCAACCTGATGCTGTTCTACGCGGACCTGGGTTACATCTTTGCCGAAGTGGAGCACGAGCTTAATTACCGGGATGCTTACCACGCGGTATTGGTATTTACCATAAACGAAGGCCGGCCGGCCAGAATAGGGCTGATAACCATCAGGGGCAATGAACTGACCAAAACCCGGACAATCGAACGTGAACTGCAGATGAAGCCGGGGGACATATTTTCCCGGCGGGCGCTGCAAAAATCCCAACTCCAGCTGTCGTCAACCGGCTTGTTCAAAGAGGTTAGGGTCTCCCCCGGAACTACCAGCCCCGACCATTCAATGATCGACATCGAAGTGGTAGTGAAGGAAAAGCCCCGCCACGTCTTTGCCACCGGTTTTGGTTACGGGAGCGGGGATGCCTTCCGGGTCTCCGCTGGCTGGGCTGACCGCAACATCGGCGGAATGGGGAGAACCCTGGAATTTAAGGCTTTGACCGCCTTTCAGGTCTGGAGCGGTTTTAAGACCGTGCGGCGCCAGGCCCGGGCATCATATTTGGAGCCTTGGCTGTGGGGCGGCCGCACCCAGTCCGAGGTTTCGCTGTATTACGACGATTTCCGTCCTCCCTATACCGATTACCGGCTGCAGACCATCGGATTGGATCTGATGCTGGCCAAAGTTATCGGCCGCTATTCAAATATGGGCGCCCGCTGGAAGCAGGAGTGGCTGAAGCTTTCACCCGAATGGAGCCGGCAGGGAAGCGCGGCCGATACCGTCAGCTACCGGGGGCGGCGGACGATGGAGATGTTCGGAGAATACCGCCGGTTCGATGACCCCGTAAATCCCCGGTCTGGTTTTGGCTATGAATGGCAGACCGATTACACCGGAGGATTGCTGGGCGGGGCCGAGACCTACCAGCGCCTGACCAACGAATGGATATTGCACGCAAAACTCTACGGGCCGTCGGGATTATCCGCCCGGCTTAAATACGGCATCATCGGGGATTGGGCCCTGCACGCCAGGGTGCCGCTGTACGAAAAATATTTTCTGGGCGGACCCAACACAGTCCGCGGTTTTAGCAGCGGCCGCCTGGGGCAAACGGACGCCTGGGGCAATAACATCGGCGGCGATAAGATGGGTTTGGCAAACGTAGAGCTAAAAGTGTTTTTCCCAAAACATTGGGTGGGGGTAATATTTGCCGATGCCGGTCTGGTGGAAAGCTGCCAGGTCTTAAAACTTTCCCTGTCCCAGTGGCACGGCACCCCGGGATTCGGGGCCCGTTACGTCTTTCCCTTCGGCACCGGCCGGGCTGATTTTGCTTTTCCCGTAGAGAAATATGACCAGATCAAATACTGGCGTGCGGTGCTGGCCTGGGGCGAGGCGTTTTGACCGTTCCGGGGATGACAGGAGTGCCTTCGCTGAAGCTACTGCACTTGAAGAAGGCAAACAGGGAGCGTAAGCGAATTTACATGATTAACGGGATTTAATATATTAAGGATAAGAACATTGGAGATGTGATGCAAGACCAGATCAAACAAGCCAGGCAGTTATTGGAAAAATCCGGCATTCTGATCACAGATCACCTGCCCGATGACGCTGTCTGGCATGCGGTAAAACTTCAGGCAGGCAGGGCCGGCCAGGTGCCCGGAATAAAGGAGGAGATGGCGGGTTTCATAGACCACACCATCCTTAAACCCGAGGCCAAAAGTGCAGACATCGAAAAACTGTGCGCCGAGGCCCGGCAGCATGGATTCTATTCGGTTTGCATAAACCCTGTCTGGGTGCCGTTGGCAGTAAGTTTGCTGAAGGCCAGCCCGGTCAAAGTCTGCACGGTCTGCGGTTTTCCGCTGGGGGCCAACTCTTCTGCAATGAAGTCCAATGAAGCTCTTCTGGCGGTGGAACAGGAAGCCGTCGAAGTGGACATGGTGCTCAACATCGGCGTACTGAAATCAGAGGGCCATAAGGCTGTGCATCAGGACATCGCCGCCGTAGTCAAGGCTTGTTCCGGAGCACTGGTCAAGGTTATCATAGAAACCTGTTTGCTGACCAATGAAGAGAAGATACTGGCCTGTCTGATCGCAAAGTCGGCCGGGGCGCATTATGTGAAGACCTCCACCGGTTTCTCCAGCGGAGGGGCCGCGGCCGAAGACATCGCGCTGATGCGCCTGACGGTAGGACCGCAGATGGGGGTCAAGGCCTCGGGCGGGGTGCGCAGCCTGGAAGAGGCCAATAAAATGATCCTGGCGGGGGCCAGCCGGATAGGAACCTCATCGGGGATCAAGATCCTGGAAGGATTGTCCGGTTAGTCATTGTTCAAATGTCCGGTTCCCGGGTCTTATTTGCCGAAGCAAGATGCCAAACCATACGTTCATTCAAAAGAAATAACTGCGGCCAATTGATGACGGTTCACAGATTCAAAAGAAGCACTTACTGGATAGGCGGTGCAAACTCCCCGGGAAAGTATTTTCCGGTGGCGGTGGCGGCCAGGAAAGCCGGGATCTTCGATCTGACCGGATGCTGGGACAAGGCCGAGAAGTTGTATTCCCGCAATCTGGAGGTGTCAGCCGAAGCCGGATCCAAATATTGGGAGGCCGAGTCGCACTATTGCCTGGGCAAGGTGATGAGATACAAAGGCCGCTTTGCCGACTCCCTGGTTCATCTTAAGCGGGCGGAGGAACTGTTCCTCCAGTTCGATGATCAACGTGGTGCCGTGATGGCGGTGGGCGTCAGGGGCGGGGTTTTTGCCGAACAGGGAGACTATCCCGCGGCGATCGAGTGTTTTGAACGCAAAAAAGAATGGGCCGAGCAGAATGGGGATCTGATGGAGCTGGCCGACTCCTGGGGCAGCCTGGGTGTGGTGCACACCGAAAAAAGAATGATCAGCGATGCGTTGGATTGCTTTCAGAAACAGTTGGCCATTGCCCGGCAAATCGGAGATTTACAGGGCCTGTCCATTGTTAACGGGAACATCGGTAATATATACCTTTTCCAAAACAGCCTTGAAGCGGCCGCTGAATATTATAGTAAACAAAAAGATCTGGCGGAGCTGATCGGGGACAAACGTTCCTTATGCGTTGTTTCCTGCAACCTGGGCTTGTTATACAAGTATCAGGGACAGCAGGAAAAAGCATTGGACCGATTTCTAAATGGCTTGAAACCCGCCCAGGAAATAGGATTTACCAGGGCGATTTCATCGATCACGGGAAACCTGGGCACGATATATCAAAATATGGGCCAATGGGAAAAAGCCCGGGTAAATTTGATGCAGCAGCTTGAAATATCGCAAGCGATAAACGACCTACAGGGTTTGGTCACGGCGAATGCCAATCTGAATACCCTGGAATGGCTGACCGGAAATACCGGCAAAGCATGGGAGCACATCAACTCGGCCATATCCCTGTCTGAGCGCCATGGGTTTGACGATAAATTGGTCATTTGCCTGAACATAGCTGCCGGGCAGAAATTAATGAGAAGAATAGCCGTCGAAGCCGAGAAATATGCCGCCAAGGCTCTTGATCTGTCCAAAAAACGCGACGATAAAGAGGAGACCGCCAGGGCTTCGATGATAATTGCCAGCGCCAGGGTTTTGTCGGGGGATATGGGCGGCATGGTAGAGTTAAGCAGATATGCCGCCGGGGAATTGGGGGATGAGCTGAAATATGAATCACAGGCCATGCTGTACCTTTGCACCGGCCGCAGGGAATATTTGGCAAAAGCCAAATCGCTTTCCGAAACCCTTTACCAAAAAACCAAAGATATCGCCTTTAGGATAAATTACTCAAACCTGGAAGCCATGACGCAGCCGTGAACTTTCTGATCAATAAAATACAAAACTTTCCCCGGCAGCCCGGGGTCTACCTGTTCAAAGATGCAGCAGGAGAATTCATCTACATCGGCAAGGCTAAGAGCGTCAAGGACCGAGTGCTGGACCACCTGCGCAACAGCACCGATCCCAAGGAAATGCGGATGGTGTCGCTGGCCACGGACATCGAGTACATCCTGACCGACTCCGAGATCGAGGCCCTGATACTGGAGGCCCAACTTGTCAAAAAGCACCAGCCCAAGTATAACATCAGTTTAAAGGACGACAAGAAATTCCCCTGGATCAAGGTGACCAAGGAACCGTTTCCCCGGATCTTCTCCACCCGCGACCTGGACGATGACGGCTCCCGGCTGTTCGGTCCGTACATCGACGCCACCGCGGTCAAGCGGACCCTGAAACTGCTTAAGACCATCTTTCCCCTGAGAACCTGTGCCCACCATCTGCCGGGCAAAGGGCCGTCACGGCCCTGCCTTAACTACCATATCGGCAAATGCTACGGGCCCTGTCAGGGTTACATCTCAGAGCAGGAATACCAGACAATGATCAGGTCGGCGGTGAGCTTTTTGACCGGGCGCAGCAAGGAACTGGAGCGGGAGTTGAAACGGCTGCGGGACGAGTCTGCCGGGAAACTAAATTTTGAAGAGGCCGCCCGCTGGCGCGATCATTTGCAGAATCTCCAGAAAGTGACCGCCCACCGGAAGACCGTCCTGCCCGACGAGGCCGACTGCGACGTGATGGCCATGGGGCGGCTTAAGGCCCAGGCCTTTGTCACCGTGCTCCAGTTCCGGGAGGGCCGGCTGGTGGCCCGCCTGGACCGGGTTCTGGACAACCCGCTGGAACTGGAGGAAAGCCGTCTGTGGCCGGGTTTTCTGGAACAGCATTACCTGAGGGCTCTGACCATACCCCAGAAGATTTTGCTGGACGTTCTGCCCGAAGATATTCAACTGCTGGAGGAATGGCTGAGCCGCTTAAAGGATCAGAAAGTAAGCATCGCCCGGCCTTCCACAAACTTGGAAAAGAAGTTCCTGAACCTGGCCCAAAAGCAGATCGGGTTCAAACTGGACGAGACGGTGGCCCAGAAGGAGGAACTCAATTCCAAGACGGTCAAGCCGCTGCTGGAACTTCAGCAGGCGCTGGGGCTGAAAATTTTGCCCCGCAGCATCACGGCCTTCGACATCTCGCACATTTCGGGCACCGATGCGGTGGGCTCGGCGGTCAGTTTCAAAGACGGCCGGCCCTACAAGACCGGCTACCGCAAGTTCAAGATCAAGACGGTGGAGGGCATCAACGATCCGGCCATGATGCGCGAGACCATAGAACGGTATTGGGCCAACCAGGAGGAAAAGAGCGAGCCGCACCCCGATTTCCTGCTGGTGGACGGCGGCCTGCCCCAGCTGAATGCGGCCTTGCAATTGGTTGATGAAAAGGGTTATAATGTAATGGTGGCCGGGTTGGCCAAGCGGTTGGAGGAGATATACTTGACCGGGGGCGAGGTGGTCAGTTTGGCCAAAAATTCCTCGGCCCTGCATCTGCTGCAAAGACTGCGGGACGAGTCGCACCGTTTTGCCCAAAGCTACCATCACAAGTTAAGGCAGAAGGGCATAGATTCTGAACTAAACAAGATCCCCGGCATCGGGCCGAAAACCGTGCAGAAATTGATCAGGCATTTCGGTTCTGTTCAGAGGGTCAAGGAAGCGGGCCTGGAGCAGGTTTCGGAAATAGCAGGGAAGAGCGCAGCCGGAAAAATAAAAAAATATTTTGAGGAACAGGGCTAAAGTCGATTCCGTTTAATAATAAAAAGGCTTATTGCAATGAAAAAGATTTTTAACAATTTACTGATCACAAATATTTTGCCTGTTGTACTATTCAATTTACTATTTTTCTTATGTTTCGATGTCGTCCGTGACCATAAAATATATGCAACTATTCTGTGGGTTGGGAATATTGCTGTTTTCCCGATGCTGTTAACGATACTTGATTTGATCATAGCATTTAAAGAAAAACAGTATATATTTTTTAAATATTTCATCTTCATTTTATTGTCTATGGTTATTGGAAATATATTGAATTATATAAATTGGGGTATTACATCAAGGATGCTATTTACCCCTGACGGTGAAACACTATTGATAGTGGGTCATCTTGCCATTTTGGGTTTAAAGTTTGTTATTGCCTCATGTATACTCGCTCAAATAATATTAGTATTTTATCGGTTATTTACAAAACAGGTTTGATAAAATAGTACTAAAATTTGTAGCAATTATCAAATAGAACATAGTACAATTTCGAATCATACCGTAAAAAACTAAAACGCAATGAACATATACTACGGACAATACGAATTCCCCATAGGCAAGATCTTCATCTCCGCCACCGATGCCGGGCTGTTCAACCTGGCGCTGGGCCAGCACGACCTGGCGCTGAACTTCGCCAACCTAAGCCTTAAGTCCGAGTTCACTTTCATAGAGGACCCGGACCGGTTTGAGGATCTGCTGGTGGACCTGGCCGGTTATTTCGCCGGACTGCCCACCGACTTCAACTACCCGCTGGATCTGCGGGGAGCTTCGCCCTTCGAACGCTCCATCTGGGAGAAGGCCCGGCAGATACCTTACGGCCAGGTGCGCAGCTACAAGTGGATGGCGGCCCAGATCCACAATCCCAATGCCTCCAAGGCGGTAGGCCGGGCGCTGGGAATGAACCCGCTGCCCATAGTAATCCCCTGCCACCGGGTGATCATGCACGACATGTCGCTGGGCGGGTTCTCGGCCGGGGCCGGGTGGAAGGAAAAGCTGCTGATGCAGGAACGGGGTGAGCTTAGGATATTGTAATATAGATTTTCTTTTTGCCACAGAGACACAAAGACACAAAGGTTTTATTAAAAGGACTAGGTTATGTCACAATGGGGTTCAATGAAAGAGAAAGATGGTTCAAAGTCAACAATTCTTGTTGATATGCCGCCATTTGTTTTTATCATTATAGTATTTATAGCTGCTTATACTATACCACATTTGCTTTCAAAGCCTGATATTAATGCAAAAAACGATGTTACAATTCCGGCAATAAGTGCTTTACCCTTTATTGTAAGCTTTGTGTTGATGGGAATCGGATTAGTATTATTTGTTGTGTCTAAAATATCAGTTTTCAAAAAGGGACTGCTATTATCATTTGGTTATAAATCAATGAAGCCCCTTTATCGAGCTCTATATATTATTGGTTATATATTGATGGCTATTAGTAGTATTGGTTTAGTGTTTATGATTATTGCGCATTAGTTAGTTTTATGAAAACCACCATCATCATACCAGCCTACAACGCAGCCAACACGCTGAATTTGCTTTTAGCCCGACTGCTGGAATTCGCGCCAAAGCATGATATAATTGTCATTGACGATGGTTCCACTGATAATACTGCGGAGGCCGCCAAATTGTCGGGGGTGGAGCTTATAATTCACCCATATAACCGAGGCAAGGGCGCGGCCTTAAGAAGCGGGTTTGACCTTGCTTTAAACAAAGGCTACGAGGCTGTAATTACCATCGATGCCGACGGACAGCACGATCCGAAGTACATACCTGAACTAAAGGACATTATTCGGGCCAGACATTATGACATTTTGATAGGTTCCAGGAGGAATGGATTTGGCAAAATGTCATTCGCCCGTTTTTTAAGCAACAGCATTACCACTACTGTGGTCTCTATTTTGGCAGGAACGAAGATATCCGACAGCCAGTCCGGTTACCGTATCATCAGTACTAGCGTGCTGAAAAGTGTGAAACTTAGAACCTCGCGCTACCAGATGGAATCCGAACTGCTGATCAAGGCCGCCCGGCAGGGGTTCAAGATAGGGTCTTTGGACATCACCAACATCCCCGGCAACACCAGCCATATCAGTCATCTTAAGGATACCCTGCGCTTCGTCAGTATGGCTCTGCAAACTCTTTGGCAATAGACTATTTCCTTTGCCACTAAGACACCAAGACACCAATACGATTTTATTTCCAATATTTTTAACCCTTTGTGCCGGAGTTTACCCTCAGTATTTCGAAGGGTGTCTTTGTGGTTTGGTTCCTATTAAATAATACTTTGAAAGAACAGCACGAAATTGACTAAGAAAAAACCTATCATACTCATCACCAACGACGACGGCATCAACGCTGAGGGCATCAAGCACCTGCGCCGGGCCATGGACAGGCTGGGAACCACCTACGTCTTTGCCCCCATGTCGGAAAAGAGCGGGGCCAGCCACTCCTTCTCCCTGCGCAAGCCCCTGGAAGTGGAATGGCGCGACCAGCGCACTGTGGCGGTGGACGGGACGCCCACCGACTGCGTGATGCTGGCTGTGCGCGGGCTGCTGAAGGTAAAACCTGACCTGGTGGTCTCCGGCATCAACCACGGCCCCAACCTGGGCGACGACGTCACCTATTCCGGCACGGTGGCCGGGGCCATGGAGGGGACTTTGCTGGACATTCCGTCCATCGCGGTCTCCTGCGTCTCCTGGAACAAGTGCGATTTTAGGGCTGCGGCCGTTTATGCCCGGCGGGTGGCGGAAGTGGTGCTTAAAAAAGGCCTGCCCAAAAATACTTTGCTCAACGTCAACGTTCCCAGCCTGCCGATAGGCAGGATCAAAGGCCTGAAAGTTACCCGGCTGGGCAAGCGGATCTACCGCGATATGATAGTGGAGCACAAGAAACCGGGAGGGAAGAAATATTTCATGATCGACGGGCTGGACCCGGACTGGAAGCGGGAGATGGGAACCGACTTTGAGGCCATTGAACAACGGATGGTCTCGGTTACCCCGTTCCACCTGGACTGGACCAACCACTGCGAGCTTTCCCGGCTGAAGAAGTGGGAGAAACTGTTCAAATGATCCAGGATAAATTCGTACAGGCCCGGCTGGATATGGTGGAGTACCTGGTCAATTATCCGGTCGAAAATGAAGGCCAAAAGATCAGGGACCCCCGGGTCATTGCCGCCCTTAAAAAAGTACCCCGCCAGATGTTCATGCCCGAAGCCTTCAAGTTCAGGGCCTACGAGGACAATGCCCAGGCCATCGGAGAGGGGCAGACCATCTCCCAGCCCTATATCGTAGCCCTGATGAGCCAGGCCCTGGAGCTGAAGGGGAACGAGAAGGTGCTGGAACTGGGCACCGGGTCCGGCTACCAGGCGGCGGTACTGGCCGAGTTGGCTGCCCGGATCTTTACCGTGGAAAGGATAGAAAAGCTTTCCCGCGGGGCCGAAGAGGTCATCAGAACTCTAAAATACCAAAACATATTATTCCATATCGGCGACGGCACTCTGGGATGGCCGAAATTCGCCTCTTACGACCGGATCATAGTCACGGCCGGGGCCCCGGAGGTTCCCAAGGCCTGCTGGGAGCAATTGGCCGAGGGCGGGCGGATGGTGATCCCGGTGGGAGATAGCAGCGTCCAGAAACTCCTGCTGATAGACAAGGTCAACGGCAGGGAGGTGAAGAAAGAACTTTGCGGCTGCAAATTCGTTCCGCTGGTGGGCAAATACGGGTGGCAGGTCAATGGCCAGTAAACCGCGGATCGGGGTCATCGGAGCCTCACAGTGCGGCAAGGCGCTCAGTGAAACAGCCTACCAGACCGGGAAACTGATCGCCCAAGGCGGCGGCATTCTGGTCTGCGGAGGAATGGGAGGAGTGATGGAAGCGGCCTGCCGGGGCGCCTCCGGGGCCGGCGGTTTGACGGTAGGCATCCTGCCCGGATCCTCGGCCCGCGACGCCAACCGCTTCGTGGATGTGCCCATCGTTACCGGGATGGGGTACACCAGGAATTCCCTGGTGGTGCTCTCGTCCCAGGCGGTCATCGCCATCGGCGGCCGGTACGGCACGCTTTCCGAGATCGCTTATGCCATCCAATACAAGATACCGCTGATAGGCCTGAACACCTGGAAGATCGCGACAGCCATCAAGCACGTCAAGACCCCGGAGGAGGCGGTGAAACTGGCGTTCAAACTGATAGGACAATGAACAACGGGACAAAATAAACAGTCTAATAATAATTCACTACTACCGTAAACAGGAGTCATGCAAATGGCAGTCGATCTTAAAAAAACCATCCGCGAGGTGCCGGGCTTTCCCAAGCCGGGGATCAATTTCAAGGACATCACCACCTTGCTGCGGGACAAGAAAGCCTTCAAGCAGGCGGTGGACCAGCTGCACCTGCAGGCCAAAAAACTGAAGGTCGACGCCATCGCGGTGATCGAGTCACGGGGATTTCCCTTCGGCTCGGCCCTGGCCTACAAAATGGGGGCCGGAGTGATCCTAGTCCGCAAGCCCAACAAGCTTCCGGCCAGGACCATCAAGCAGACCTATGCCCTGGAATACGGCACCGACTCTTTGGAGATGCACGCCGATGCGGTCAAAAAGGGGCAAAAGATACTGATCGTGGACGACCTTTTGGCCACCGGCGGAACCGCGCTGGCGGTGGCCAGGCTGGTGGAGAAGCTGGGCGGCCAGGTGGCGGGCATAGCGTTCGTGGTGGAACTGGATATTTTAAAGGGCAAAGAAAAACTTAAAAAATACAAAGTGATCTCGCTGGTCCATTACGATGACGACTGACAGGATAAAGATACCCATTTGTATCTTGTTGCTGGGTCTGCTGACATTTCCAGTATGTGCTTTGGCTCAGAAGCAGGACAAGGAAACGGCGGCTTCCCTGTCGGCGTATTACCAGGAATATTTCATGCAGCTGATGGAAGAATGGCGGATGGAGAAAGTGGTGGAGTTCGCCCAGCAGTGGAATGTAAATGTGGCCGGGGGCCGGGAACTTGGGCTTAACCGGGCCTTTTGGGAGGAACGTTTTTCCCTGAGCCTTTCGCTGGGGATCACCCCGGCCCGGCAGTCCCAGGTGCTGATAATGGAGTATAAGATCAACCCGGCATTGCTGCTGAAAGGCGAGGTTTCCCGCCAGCTGGCAAAAAGCGATGCCTGGCTGGATATCATCTTTAAAGCCGAATACTAACTAATTTTCCGTTATTGTTATCTTCGAACTTGTAAATCACACTCTCTAATTGTCAGGATCACTTTATGAAGCGCTTCAAACTTTTCCTTTGGTGCCTGGCGGCCCTGTTGATACTCACTCCGAGCCTGCAGGCCCAGGAAGGGTATTTCGGCAAGAATAAGGTAAATTACAAGGATTTCAAGTGGCAGAAGATAGCCACCAAGAACTTCGATATTTACTTTTACCAGGGACAGAACACCCTGGCCGCCATCGCCGCCCGAATTGCCGAAACAGAAGGGGAAAAGCTCTCCCGGGATTTTTCCCACAAGCTCAATGCCAGGATCCCGGTGCTGGTCTATTCCTCCCACAACGATTTTGAACAGACCAACATCACCCAGGAGATCCTGGAGGAATCGGTGGGAGGATTTACCACCCAGTTCAAGAACCGGGTGGTGGTGCCCTATACCGGCTCCTATGCCGATTTTCAGCATGTGCTGGCCCACGAGATGGTCCACGCCTACATGTTCGACCTGTTCTTCGGCGGGGGAATGGAATCGGTGCTTTCCGGCCAAAACTTCAACCAGGTCTCGCTGTGGTTCATAGAGGGCCTGGCCGAGTACCAGTCCCGGGGCTGGGACCCGGAGTCCGAAATGATTATCAAGGACCTGGCCATCAACCAGCGTCTGATTCCCATCAACGAACTGGACAACTACGGCGGCAGCTATCTGGTCTACAAGGAAGGCCAGGCGGTGATGAGATATATCGCCAGTCATTACGGCCAGGCCAAGGTGGGCGAGCTGCTGCATCTGGTTCGGGCCAACCGCAACGTGGACAAGGCCTGCCGGATGGTGCTGGGCCAGGGGGTGGAAAAACTTTCCGATGACTGGATCAAGTCGGTCAAAAAGGAATACTGGCCCTATCTGGCTTCCAAAAAAGAGGTCTCGGACATCGGGAAACAATTGACCGAGCACGACAAGAACGAATCCTACTTCAATCTCAGTCCGGCCCTGTCGCCCCGGGGCGACAAGATTGCCTACATCTCCGATCAGGGCGGCTATTCCGGGATCTACGTGATCTCCAGCATCGACGGCCGCAAGATCAGCCACCTGGTCAAGGGCGAAAAGAACTCGCTGTTCGAGGCCATGCATCTGGCCTGGTTCCGGGGCGGTCTGTCCTGGTCGCCGGAGGGCAACCGCCTGGTGTTCGCCGCCAAATCCACCACCGGAGACAGGCTGTATATCGTCGACGCCAACAACGGAAAGCTGATCAGGAAATACAAGTTCGACCTGGATGGGATCTATTACCCCTCCTGGTCGCCAACCGATGAAAGGATCGTATTCTGCGGCCTCAAGAACGGCCATGCCGACCTCTATCTGCTGAACAACCTTGACGGCAGCATCAAGCAGATCACCAGCGATATTTATGACGACCGGGAACCGGCCTGGGCGCCGGACGGATCCGCCCTGGTCTTTGCCTCTGACCGTCCGATCCCCTGTGACACCACAACTTCCGACAGCCTGTATTTCGGCCGCTACCGGCTTTTTACCATAAACCCCGACGGGGAATCTTTGGGATGCTACACTCCGGACGAACTCTATGCGGTCAGCCCCAGCTGGGGAAAATCAGGCATAATCTACAATTCCTACCGGCAGGGGGTGGCCAATATTCTCTTTCGGGCCGATCACGACAGCTCATCGGTTCCACTGACCGATGTTTTGACCGGATGCCTGCAGCCCAGGTGGTCGGTTGAAGGAGACAAGATAGTTTTCGTGGGCTACCACCAGACCGGATGGAACATCTACACCATAAAAAATCCATTGGAAAAGAAGCCGGCCATTCATCCCCTGGTTCCCGATACCGCTGATACCAACGGCACCAGGAACAAGAAATGGCAATATCCTAAAACTTTCAGCCTGGCGGCCGGCGACACCATCGCAACTCCGGAGATAGCCCGGTCCAAATTTTCCATGGACATGGCCCGGGGTACCGTTGGTTACAACACATTGAGCGGTTTGGGGGGGCAGGCCCAGATCCTGGTCACCGACATCCTGGGCAGTCATTTGTTCTACTGGCAGTCGGACCTGATGGTCAACTTCGAATATTCAGATTACCAGCTGGCCTATTATTATCTTCCCAAACGCTTTGATTACGGCATCAGTTATTACCAGTATCATAATTATTATCTGGCCCCCAACGACGACATTGTGATCGAAAAGGTTAATGGCGTGCAGGGTTCGGTATCATATCCCCTTAACCGCTATCAGCGTTTTGACCTGATGGCCAGTTGGAACCACTATAAGCAGGCTTATTACTACTACTCGTATCCCGAGGCCAGCATGGATGTGATCGTTCCAGGCATAAGTTTCGTCCATGACAATACGCTATGGGGCTATACGGGGCCCATCAGCGGTCAGCGGGCCATGCTGGTGGTGGAGAGCAGCCGGAAAGCTTTTGGCAGCGACCTGAGTTTCAATACCGGGTACGCCGACATCCGCAATTACTGGAGGATCTCCCGGCGATACCAGATCGCCCTCAGGCTGATGGGGGGGATGTCCCAGGGCCCGGATGCCCAGCGGTTCTATCTGGGAGGGCCAAATTCGCTGCACGGCTATGATTACGACCGGCTCTACGGCACCAAAACGGCCCTGGCCAATTTCGAGATGCGCTTTCCCCTGATCGACCGTCTGGAGATGGCCTTCCCGCCCCTGTCGTTCTACGGTATCCGGGGCGCGTTCTTTTTTGACGTGGGAGCGGCCTGGACCGATGCCGGTTCATTCAGGGCTTTGGAAAATACCGACCGGGCCCTGGTAAAGCTGGACGACCTTAAGGCATCCATCGGCACCGGGGGCAGGATCAACCTCTACCCCTTCCTGATCCGGGTGGATGTGGCCTGGCCCACCGATCTTTCGGTCATCGCCAGGAACCCGGTGGTATCGTTTACCCTGGGCAGCGAGTTCTGATAGTAACCGAATACTTTTTTATCATGAAGCCAGGAATACAGGAAAATATCAGGGGTAACAAAGTTAGTTGTTCATGGTCTCCTGGTTTCCTAATAAAAACAAACAAATTGACTTATACAGTAACATGCTTAAGATCATTGCCGGCGAATACCGGGGCCGGATATTGAAAACCCCTGAAGGAAAACAGGTCCGGCCTTCCAGCGGTCTGTTGCGAGGCGTGATATTCAATGTCCTGGGCGATCTTGTGTCCGGTAAAAAAGTGCTGGACATCTACGCCGGCAGCGGGGCCCTGGGGATAGAGGCTTTATCCCGGGGGGCGGCCGTGGTCACCATGGTGGAGGCGGAACGCTCAACAGCGGGTCTTATCCGCCAGAACCTGGAAATGCTGAAGGTCCAGGATAAAGCCAGAGTGGTCATCCAGGACGCGCTGGACTTTGTGTCTTCTTCCGGCGGCAAATATGACATCGTGCTGGCCGACCCGCCTTATCAGGCCAATGTTTCCTCACAGATACTGGACCTGGTTGCGAAGCATAACCTGCTAGCTTCCGAAGGTATCCTGGTGCTTCAGCATCACCGGGCCGAAAAGATCGAGGTCGAAGTTCAGGGTCTGACTTTGTGGAAATGCAAGAAACACGGCAAGAGCAGCGTGGAGTTTTATACGGAGAACGATGAACGATCTGCCAATACTGAATAGAGAATACTGAATACTCAATGCCAGCTGTATCTCGGTTTCTCTACTAAAAAATACGGAGGTCTTAAAATGCTTAAAACCGCCATCTATCCCGGCACCTTCGATCCGGTCACCAACGGCCACATCGACCTGATGGAAAGGGCCCTGAAGATATTTGACCGGCTGATAGTGGCCGTGGCCGTCAATGACCGCAAGACCCCGCTGTTCACCCTGGAGGAAAGGGTGGAGCTGCTGAAAAAATGCGTTCCCCGGTCGTCAAAAATCAAGATAACCAGCTTTGACGGACTGCTGGTGGATTATGCCCGGAGCCAGAAGGCCACCGCCCTGGTGCGGGGCCTGCGGGCGGTGTCGGACTTTGAATACGAATTCCAGATGGCCCTGATGAACCGCAAACTGGACAGGAACATCGAAACCATCTACCTGATGCCCTCGGAACAATATACCTGCCTCAATTCCGGACTGGTCAAGGAGGTGGCCAGGATGGGAGGCAGGCTGGACGGCCTGGTGCCGGCCCCGGTATCCCAGATGCTCAAACGGAAATATCAGCTCATTAAAAAGAACGGGAAATAGTCCGATGCCTATAGTCGATCTGGCGGAAATAAAGGTCACGGCCGGAAACGGGGGGAACGGATCGGTCAGCTTTTACCGCGAAAAATACATTCCCAAGGGCGGACCCGACGGCGGAGACGGGGGCCGGGGCGGTTCGGTGGTGTTCCTGGTGGAACCCAATCTGGTGACCCTGCGTGATTTCCGCTACCGCCATTTCTTCAAAGCCGAACACGGGCAGAACGGAGCCTACCGGAAAATGTCGGGCAAAGCCGGTCCGGACTGCGTGATCCCGGTGCCGCCGGGAACTTTGATCTACGATGCTGAAAGCGGAAAATTGCTGGCCGACCTGATCGTCCCTGGCACCTCGGTTGTCGCCGCCACCGGCGGCAATGGGGGCAAGGGCAATTTCCATTTTGCCACCTCCACCAACCAGACCCCCCGGGTGGCCGAAAAGGGGGAGATCGGCGAGACCAAAACCCTGCGGCTGGAGTTGAAGATGCTGGCCGACGTGGGGCTGGTGGGTTTTCCCAACGCCGGAAAATCCACCCTGCTCTCCAAACTGACCCAGGCCCATCCCAAGATCGCCAGTTATCCCTTCACCACCCTGATGCCCAACCTGGGCGCCATGTACCTGGACGAAAACTCCACCTGCACCATCGCCGACCTGCCGGGGCTGATAGAGGGGGCCCACCAGGGGAAGGGGCTGGGGACCCAGTTCCTAAGGCACATCGAACGGACCAGGGTGCTGGTCTTTGTGATAGACGCCTCGGCCGAAAATGCCAAACAGGAACTGAAGGTTTTAAAGAACGAGCTGATGTCCTACAACCCGGGCCTGGCCGGCAAGCCGCAGTTGGTGGTGTACAACAAGATCGATCTTCTCAAGAAAAAACCCAAAGTTGACGGTCTATATGTATCGGCTCTGAACGGTGACGGTCTGGATGGACTGCAAAAGAAAATAGCCGGCCTCTATCGCAAGTCTTTGAAGAAAAAATGAACGATCCCCGGGTCACCGAAGCGGTGGAGCTGTTAAAATCCCGCGACCTTAAAAAACGGATGACCGCCCTGGACCTGGCCCACAAGCTGGAGGGGCGGGAGGCCCTGGCCTTGCTGTTAAAGGCCCTGCACGACCAGAGCTGGACCCTGCGGGAGCATACCATCCCCAGGATAATCGCCAAGGGGCCCCAGGCCATTGTGCCGATCCTGCGGCACCTGACCTCCGGGGTCTGGTTCACCCGGGCGGCCCTGGCCCAGGTGCTTCAATCGATCGGGGATCACCGGGCGGCGGTTCCCTTATTCCTGCTGCTTGACGACAGCAACAAAAGCGTGGCGGAGGAGGCCCAAAAGGCCTTAAAGGCTATAATACACCGGACCGACACCGAAATACTATGGGAACAGGCTCAGGGCCTGCCAGGATCACAGCGGGAGCATTATCTGGGTTATCTGAAAAAAGAGCTTCATAACCAGCCCCAAGAACTATCCCGGATCCAGGATAAGGAACCTTTGACCTCCGGCGGCACAGAGGACAATCCCAAGACAGACATTGGCGCCAGCCTGCAGCAATTGCGCAAAGCAGTAAAGACCGCCCTCAAGCAAAACAGCGATGTTGAGTATGATGAATTCTGATGAATTACTGTGGTGGCTCAGGCTCAAAGGAGTTCCCCGGGTGGGGCCGATCAAATACCGCCTGCTGTTGAAGGAATTCGGCAGCCCCCAAAATGTATTTCAACAGAGCATTGCCGGTTTGTGCCGGGTGGAAGGGGTGGTTGAAGCCATTGCCGAGGCCATCGTCGGTTCCAGGCACGATGACAGCTTTGCCGTTTCCCAGATGGAGTCGGCCCATAAGCACGGCGTCAGCATCATCACCGCCGGCGATCCGGAATTCCCGGAAAACCTGAAATATTTCAACGACGCCCCGGCCCTGCTTTATGTCAAAGGAGGGTTTGAACTTCAGGATCAAAAGGCCGTGGCTATTGTGGGCTCCCGCGACCCCAGTTCCTACGGCCGCAACGTGGCCGGCAACCTGGCGCTGGAGCTGGGAAAGGCCGGACTGACCATAGTCAGCGGGATGGCCCGGGGCATAGATACTTCGGCCCACCTGGGGGCTTTGGCCGCACCGGCCCGCACCATAGCGGTGCTGGGCAGCGGGGTGGACATCCCCTATCCGATGGAAAATCAAAAACTGCGTGACCGGATAGCGGCCCAGGGCGCGGTGATCTCGGAATATCCGATGGGCACCCAGCCGGCGGCGGGGCTTTTTCCCAGCCGCAACCGGATCATCACCGGGCTTTCCCTGGGAGTGGTGGCGGTGGAGGCCCGGACCGACAGCGGTGTCTTCTCCAGCGTGCGCTGGGCGGCCGACCAGGGCCGGGACGTGTTTGCGGTGCCGGGTCCGGTCAATTCGGCCACCAGCCAGGGCACCAACCAGCTGATCAAGCAGGGAGCCAAGCTGGTCAGCAATGCCCGGGACATTCTGGAAGAACTGAAACTGGAACAGAGAACGTACAGTAAGGCACAGGACATTAAAAGCACACCGGCTACACCCGCTCCGAAACTGGATGAGGCCGAGGAAAAACTTTATAACACCCTCACCCCCGAACCAAGGCACATCGATGACCTGCCTGGGATGGCCAATTTAAGCAGCCCAGAACTTATTAAAACCCTATTATCCCTGGAATTAAAGGGAATGGTAAAACAGCTGCCGGGCAAGATGTTCATCAGAACCTAATATTATTATCAATTGACCTGGAATTATAATGACCAAAATATCCCTGATCAAATGCGATTCTTACGACCCCCAAAAAATCCTGGAGGCGGTTACCCGGGCAGTGGATCTTCTGGGAGGCATCTCGTCCTTCGTCAAACCCGGCAATAAAGTTCTGCTGAAACCCAACCTGCTTTCGGCCAAGGCCCCTGACCAGGCCATCACCACCCACCCGGCGGTGGTGGAGGCGGTGATCATCATGGTGAAGGAAGCCGGAGGCATTCCCGTGGTGGGCGACAGCCCGGCCGGGGCCTTTAAAAGCCTGGAGGAATTCTGGAACACCACCGGGATGCTGGAGGTATGCCGCAGGCATTCGGTTGAACTGATAAGCTTTGAGAGATCCGGAGTCCATCAGGAAGAACGCAACGGCAAAAAGTATCATATCGCCAGTCCGGTGCTGGACGCTGATGTCCTCATCAACCTGCCAAAACTAAAGACCCACAGCCTGACCCTGATGACCGGCGCGGTCAAGAACATTTACGGGGTGATCCCCGGGCTCAAGAAGTCCATGTACCACAAGCAGGCCCCCAAACCCTGGGATTTTTCCAAACTGGCGGTTGACATATATACCATTGCCAAACCGCATTTGACCATCATTGACGCCGTGGTGGGAATGGAGGGGATGGGACCTTCGGCCGGGAACCCCAGGGATCTGGGCTTCATCATGGCCGGACAGGACGGAGTGGCCTTAGACAGTTATGCCGCCCATCTGCTGGGCAAAAAGCCGATGGACATACCCACCACCAGGATCGCCGCACAGCAGAAAGTCGGGACCGCCGACCTTAAACAGATAGAAGTTTTGGGCGACCAGATACCTTCATTGAAAGATTTCAAGTGGCCGCCCAACTGGTTCTATTCCCTGATCCCCAACTTTCTGGCCAAATACGCCGCCCGGCTGTTCTGGGTGCGTCCGGTCATTGACCCCCAGCTGTGCATCAACTGCGGCTATTGCGTGGAGAGCTGTCCGGTCAGCGCCCTGGCCTCAATCGGCGTCGTGCCGGAGTTCAATTATAAGTTATGCATCAACTGCCTGTGCTGCAGCGAGGTCTGCCCCCGGCACGCGGTTTACCAGAAACGCAGCCCGGTGGCCAAACTGCTGGGAAGATGAAAAAGGATTGGACGCTGATCTACGCAGATAAACGCTGATTAAATTCCAAACCAAATGAAAAATTTCGGTTACATACTGCAATACTGGCTGCTTAATATTCTGGGCTGGTGGGTAAATCTCCTGCCGGAGAAAGCCGCTTTGAATTTCGGGGCGGGGCTTGGCAATTTAGCTTTTGCCCTAGGCATACGCCGTAAAGTGGCCCTGGGAAACCTGAGGCGGGCCTTTCCCCAAAACGATGATGCTCAAAACCGGGGAATAGCGCTCAGCCTCTACCAAAATCTGGGCAGAAATCTGATGGAGCTTTTGCGTTTCAAAACGTCAGACTGTCAAAGCGTTAAGAATAAGGTGGACCTGAGGAACACCGAATACTTTGACCAGGTCCTGAAAAACGGCCGGGGCGGGATACTGGTCAGCGGGCATTTCGGTAACTGGGAGGTGCACGCCGCCGCCATCGCCAATAGCGGTTACCATTTTTCGGTGGTGGTCTATCCCCAGCACAACAAATACGTGGACGAAGCGCTCAATTCCCTGCGCCGGTCCAAGAACGTCAACATCATTTTTAAAAAAGACGCCACCAGGGAAGTGCTGACGGCTTTGCGGCAAAACCATTTCGTGGCCATGCTTTCCGACCAGGATTCAGGAGAGGACGGGGCCTTCGTTGATTTTCTGGGACAACCAGCCTCCACCACCAAGGGCCCGGCCGTCTTTGCCCTCAAGACCGGGGCGGCCATCATTACCGGGGCCATCGTCCGGCAGGAAGGGGGAAGGCACATAGGTTATCTCAATCCGCCGTTTTATGCCGATCCCAAGAATGAGAAAGAAACCGAGATCCTACGCCTGACAGAACTTTTCACTTCCCAACTGGAAAAATATGTGATCAGCCATCCCGACCACTGGTATTGGGTGCATAAGAGGTGGAAAACGCAGCCGCCGGCAACCTTAAAATAAAACTTCACGGCTTACAGACGAGGGATAAAATGAAAGACATGAAAAATCCATTATCGCCGGAAACCTATGTCCAGCGCCTGAGACCAAGGGAGGAGGACATCCGGGGGCCGTATTTCCGGGACCAGACAGCCATCATCCATTCCATGCCCTTCCGCCGTCTTAAGCACAAGACCCAGGTGTTCTTCTCGCCCGACAACGACCACGTCTGCACCCGGATGGAGCACACACTGCACGTGGCCACCATCGCCGCCGCCATCTGCCGGGTGCTGGGGCTGGACGTGGACCTGGCCCAGGCCATCTCGCTGGGGCATGACCTGGGGCATGCCCCCTTCGGCCACCGGGGCGAGGAGGTGCTGGACGATCTTTTAAGGGAGCACGGCGGTTTCAACCACGAGCTCTACGCCCTGCGGGTGGTGGATAAGCTGGCCAACGACGGGGCCGGCCTGAACCTGACCTACGGGGTGCGGGACGGGATAGTCTGCCATTGCGGGGAGAAATACGAAAAGCAGATACAGCCTCGGAAAGAGCAGATCGATCTCAACGAAATCAGGAAACTGGGGATCTATCCCAGCACCTACGAGGGCTGCATCGTGCGGATGTCCGACAAGATCAGCTACCTGGGCCGGGACATCGAGGATGGGATCCGGGCCGGGATCATCAACGAGGAGGAGGTGCCGGGCAACATCAGGGAGATACTGGGGCGCAAGAACGGCGAGATCATCGACACCCTGGTCAACGATCTGATAGACGAATCCCAGCAGACCGGGGCCATTTCCTTTTCCGACCGGAACCACCAGCTGATGAGGGCTTTATACGACTTCAACATGGGGAACATTTACACCTCGGCTCCGCTGGAGGAATACGGGATGTTCTGCGAAAAGATACTGAGGACCCTGTTCGATGAATTGATCCGGATTTACCAGAAATACGGCCGGGACTATCCCAAATACGACAATGACCCGGTGCCGCTGTTCCGCCGTTTCGGCCGCCATGTCCAGAAGCTGGCCGGAGTTTACGACCAGGAACAGACCCCGGCCGAAGTGATAGTCAGCGATTACATCGCCGGGATGACCGACAACTACGCCCTGGCCTGCGTCCATGAGGTATTCATCCCGGAACCGATAAAATTCGACCTGCCCCGGACTTTGATTTAAATGGCTTTTTATGAGGAATCCAGGAAAACAGGAATTGGCTCAAAGGCTTTATAAACAATTATTAGCAGGCAAACCATTATGACAGCCTCCCCACATCTGACTTTGGAACAGGTGGTCCAGATGCTGCTGAAATGCGGGCTGGTCACCCCCGACCAGCACCGGGAGATATTGATCAAAGTCCCGGCCCAGCGGGCCAAACTCCAGAAATACCAGGAATCGGCCTACAGCCGAAGGCTGCACCAGGCCGCCAACATCATCACCCCGGCCGAGGTCATCTCCTCGCTCAACATCCCGATCCATGGCCAGCCTGGCCGCTACCTGACTGAGGACATGATCACCCAGGCCGTGGCCCAGGAAATGAAGATCCCCTACCGCAAGATAGACCCGCTTAAGCTTCAGCTGGACGTGGTCACTTCCCACGTGGCCCGGCCCTATGCCATCCGTCACCTGATAGTGCCGCTGGAAGAGGAATCCGGCACCGTGACCATGGCGGTGGCCGACCCTTCCAACCTGGAGATCCTGGAATCTTTGGAAACCGCCCGGAACATCAAGATAAAGCTGGTGCTCAGCTCCAAGACCGATATCCTGAAGATCGTCCGCGAGTTCTACGGCTTCCGGGCCTCGGTCCGGGCGGCCGAGGTGGACAGGATATCATCGGAAGAACTCAGCAACCTGGAGCAGTTCGTCAAGCTGAAAGGCCAGGAGGAGATCGAGGCCAACGATCAGCACGTTACCAGCGCGGTGGAATACCTGTTGCATTACGCCTTTGAACAGCGGGCCAGCGACATCCACATAGAGCCCAAGCGGGACAAATCATACATCCGGCTTCGGATAGACGGAGTGCTGCACTACATATATACCATTCCCCGCAACCTGCACGCCCCGGTCATCTCCCGGATCAAGATCATGTCCCGGATGAACATCGCCGACAAGCGGCGGCCCCAGGACGGCCGGATCAAGACCAACTTCGCCGGCAAGGACATCGAGCTGAGGGTCTCCACCGTGCCGGTGACCTTCGGGGAGAAGGTGGTGATCAGGATCTTCGACCCCGAGATCCTGATGCAGGACCTGGATCAGCTGGGTTTCTATCCCCGGGAATACCAGACCTATAACGCTTTCATCCGCCGGCCCAACGGCATCATCCTGGTGACCGGACCCACCGGCTCGGGCAAGACCACCACTTTATACTCGACGCTAAAAGCCCTTTCCTCGCCCGAGGTCAACATCATCTCGGTGGAGGACCCGATAGAAATGGTGATCGAGGAGTTCAACCAGATAGGGGTCCAGCCGGCGGCGGGGGTCACATTCTCCACCATTTTGCCCAGCATTTTGCGCCAGGACCCGGACATCATCATGGTGGGCGAGATCCGCGACCGGGAGACCGCCGAACACGCCATTCAGGCTGCCCTGACCGGTCACCTGGTGCTTTCCACCCTACACACCAACGACGCCCCCTCTGCCATGGTCCGGCTGCTTGACATAGGGATACCATATTACCTGATCTCCTCTACCGTGATCGGCGTGATGGCCCAGCGTCTGGTGCGGAGGATCTGCCCCAACTGCCGCCGGGAACGGGCGGCCAGCCCCGAGGACTTTGAGGGGTTTCCCGCCGGAGAGCGCCCGGCCAAGATATACTATGGAGAGGGATGCGTGGACTGCCGGGGAACGGGTTACAAGGGCCGGATCGGGATATTTGAAGTGATGGAGATGACCGATAATTTGAAAGCGGTGCTGACCTACAACAACGCCAACCTCAGCGAGATATACAAGACAGCCGCTGCCGACGGCATGGTCTCCCTTAAACAGGTGGCTCTGCAGAAAATGCTGGAGGGTTTGACGACCTATGAAGAAGTGATCTCGGTAAGCGGATAGTTTAAGAACCATGAAACAAGAAATAAAGTTGAATGATGACCATTTCTGCTTCGCTTGCGGCCGTAATAATCCCAACGGCCTGCAACTGAAGTTCACCTATCCCCAGCCGGGAACCTGCCGGGCCGAGTTCGTTCCGGGACAGAAATACCAGGGCTGGAGTGGCATTTTGCACGGTGGCATCATCTCCACGCTTTTGGACGAGGCCCTGGCCCATGCCGTGGGCGGGGCGGAAGGCGGGGGTGGGGCCTCCGGCGCGGTTACCGCCGAACTGACGGTCAGGTTCAAAAAACCGGTCAGGATCGGGAGCAAGATAATCCTGTCCGGCAAGGTGGAGAAAGACAACGGTAAAATTGTTGAAGCCAGTTCTGAGATCACCGATGAAACAGGTATGGTGCTGGCCTGCGCCCGGGGAAAACTGGTCAGGCCGGCAGTAAAGTTTGGACCATAATAAAAAGGAAATCCGATGGCAAAGATAATTTCATACTGCGGGCTGGACTGCTCGGTCTGTCCGGCTTATTTGGCGGCCAGAAAAGACGATCCCGAATTACGGACCAACACGGCTGCCCAATGGTCAAAGATCTATCAGGCGGACATAAAACCCGAGGATGTCTTTTGCCAGGGATGCCATTCGGACGGGGAAAGGATTTTCGCCCACTGCCGGGTCTGCCTGATGAGGCAATGCGGAAAGAGCCGCAAACTGGAGAATTGCGCCCGATGCGCAGATTATGCCTGTGATAAATTAAAAGCATTCCTTGATATGGTACCAGAGTCCAAAGCCAATCTGGAGAACATCAGACAAAAAATAAAATAGGCAAGCCAGCCGATGACGGAATTCATCACCGACGGACAGATATACCAAAGGGTGATACAGGAGGAGATCCCCCGAGCCAGAAGGTTTCTGTGGCTGGCCACTTCCGATTTGAAAGACCTTTATGTGGCCGAAGGCAAAAGGATGGTGCCGTTCTTAAAGGTATTGTCCGGACTTTACCAAAGCGGAGTGGAATTGAGGCTGATCCACGCCAAGGAGCCGGGGCCGAACTTCCGGAAGGATTTTGACCGCTATCCCTCACTGATAGAGGGTTTGGAGAGATTGCTTTGCCCCAGGGTCCATTTTAAAACGGTAATAATTGACGGGAAGTTTGCCTACTCCGGTAGCGCCAATCTGACCGGGGCCGGAATGGGGGCCAAATCTGACAATAGAAGGAATTTTGAATCAGGTTTCATTACTACGGAAAAAGCCCTGGTGAACAGCATAATGAAACAGTACGACGAGTTATGGATGGGAAAACACTGTGAAACCTGCCAGCGTAAAGCATATTGCACTGAATACAAGGACATCCTGGATAAATCATGATCAATACTGTAAACTCTTTGTCTGACCGTAAGGTATATATCGTTTCGCTGGGCTGCTCCAAGAACCGGGTGGATACCGAGATCATGCTAGGCCGGCTCATTAGGGCCGGGTATCTGATCACCGGAACGCTGAACCAAGCCGACGCAGTCATCGTAAATACCTGCGGTTTCCTGCAGGAGTCTGTCAACGAGGCCCTGTCCGAGCTGACGGCCCTGGCCGGACACAAGAATAAGACGGGTTTCCGGCTGGTGGCCACCGGCTGTCTGGTGCAGCGGATGGGCAAAGAACTGTTGCACAAAGTCCCGGAGATCGACGCCTTGGTCGGTGTGCACGGCTATAATGACATCGTTTCCGCCGTAACCGGGGGCCGAAAAACAGCCGTTCCAAAAACCGCCTGTGAATATCCATCGGCATTCTATCATAACCGCGTTATGACCACCGGGCCGGGCTGGGCCTATCTCCGCATAGCCGACGGCTGCGACAACAATTGTTCCTATTGTCTGATTCCGAAGATACGGGGAAGATTTCGCAGCCGGAAGATGGGTGATATCGTAGCTGAGGCCAGAATGTTGGTTAGCAAAGGCGTTAAAGAGATCAACCTGATCGCCCAGGACACCACTAATTACGGACTTGATCTGCATGGCAAAAGGTGTTTGGGCAAACTGGTAAAACGGCTGGACAAAGTGCCGGGATTGGAGTGGATCAGAATACTCTACGCCCATCCGGCCCATTTGGATGAAGGTCTGATAAATGACCTGTCGGAGACAGAGCATGCGGTCAATTATCTTGACCTGCCGTTGCAGCATGCCTCTGACCGTATACTGGCTTCCATGGGCAGGAGGACAACCAAAAAGAGCATCACCTCTTTGATCAAAAAACTGAGAAAGGAAAGCCCGGGGCTGGTTCTCAGAACGACCATGATGGTGGGCTATCCCGGCGAGACGGAAAAGGAATTTAGGGAATTGATGGATCTGGCCGTTGGGTCGGGTTTTGACCGGCTGGGCGCGTTTGTCTTTTCTCCGGAGCCCGGTACCAGGGCGGCCGGTTTGCCCGGCCAGGTTGACGCCGGCACCAAAGACCGGCGGCTGAGGCGATTGATGGAGCAACAACAAAAAATATCACTCTCACGGAACCGGATCAGGCTGAACAAAAAAGTGATGGTACTGGTGGAAGGCGAGTGCGTGAACGATCTGAATATCAAGTTTCGGAAAGGTTTCCGATATTACGGCCGCAGCCGGGCCGAGGCTCCGGAGGTGGACGGCAAGGTATACATAAAAACAGGCAAAAGGCTTGAATACGGCAGTATTGTTCCGGTAAGAATAGACCGGGCCTGGGACTATGACCTGGGCGGTACTTTGATCAATCAACAAGATTGGGCCTTATGCTAATAGCTCTGATTTTTTTTCTTTTTGGCCTGCTGTTCGGGTCTTTTGCCAATGTCTGCATCTGGCGCATTCCCAGAAAAGAGGAGGTGGTCATCAAACCATCGCACTGTCCTGACTGCGGTGCCGCCATCAAATGGTACCAGAATATCCCGGTGGTCAGTTATCTGCTACTGAGCGGCAGATGCCGCCAGTGCCAAAAGAAGATCTCGGTGCAATACCCTTTGGTGGAGCTTTTGGGCGGTCTGCTGTTTGCCACCGCGTACCTGAAATTCGGCCTGGACTGGCGTCTGGCCGGTTACCTGCCTTTTTTATGGACCCTGCTGGTGATCTCGGCCATAGACTTCAGGCATTACATCATCCCCGATCTGCTGAGCCTTCCCGGGATGGGCCTGGGTCTTGCTTTCGGAATGGCAGGGACATTTCTCCCCGTCTTAAATCTTTCAATATTCGGATACAATGATCCTTTTGCAGTCTGGGCCTGGCTGGACAGCCTGTTAGGAATGCTGATGGGCGGAGGATTGATATGGCTTTCGGCCTGGGGCGGGGAAAAGATATTCAAGCAGGAGGCCATGGGAGGCGGGGACGTTAAACTGGCAGCCTTGATCGGGGCTTTTGTCGGCTGGCAGGCTGTTCTGATGGTATTGTTCCTTTCCTTTCTGCTAGGCACTTTGGCCGGGGTTCCCCTGATGCTGCTGGGCAGGCTGAAAAAGACGGCGGAAGTGTTTGACGATGTTCCCAAAGGCCAGCCGTCCAAGGCCATGGTTCCTTTCGGTCCGTTCTTGGCAATGGGGGCTGTGATCGCAATGCTGGCAGGGAAAGCCATCTGGTTTTTATACGCGGCTTTGCTGGTTCGATAGCTGGATAGAAATTATATCCAAAACTTCAGTCAGACACTTGACAAACCGCCTGATTTAGGTTATAGTTATTAAGTTAACAAAAGAAGCCACAAGGAGATATTTATATTAGAGCCGTCAATGTCAGGGATTAAACAGGGATTTTGAAAATATTTAGAACAGCCCTTTTTACCGCACCCTGATATCGGCTCGGCACTACCTCTTTTGGCAATGTTTTTTGCCATGTTTAGCCGGTATCAGTCAATTGATACCGGCATTTTAATTTTTATCAGCGATGATCAAAAAACTAATAATAATAATTTTTGCCATTGGGTTTATGTCCGCTACGGCCATAGCCCAGGTAAAACTTTTAAAGTCGGATGACCGAGGCGCTTTGATTTCCTGCCAGTTTGCCCCCGTAAGTATGAATCAGAACGGCCAGGGTCAGACCATACCAGCAATCTCAGGCTGTCAAATAGAAGGGGAGCCGGGCCAGCCCATCAGCTTGTACCAGCAGATAATGGTGGGAATTCCCCCGAATGCCAGGGTGGAAGTTAAAATGCTCACCGGAGATTATAAGGAATATGCCGGCATCGACCTAGCACCCGTTCCTTTCTTGGAGGTAAGGGGACAGAATGACCTAGGCAGTTACGCTTACCGCAAAAACAATAAATATTATCAGCACAATGGTTTATATCCGCAAGTTCCAGTATTGCTTCATTCTGTTAATATGCTGCGGCGCCACCAGGTTGCGCTGGTAAAAGTTCATCCCATTAAATATGATCCGATCTCACGAAAATTAAGGGTCTACAGCAGGATGCAGGTGCAGGTAACCTGGGATATTCCCGGACGTTCCGGAGTTATGGAGGATGATGAAGTTTACGGGCCGATCCTGGCGGATAAGATAATCAATTACCCGCAGTCAAAAAGCTGGCTGAACGAATTTTCCAAGGCCGGGGACAAGGCCGAAGACCCTTTTGCCGCGGCCCCCGTTTGGTACAAACTGTCGGTGGTCAGCCAGGGAATTTACCGGCTGGATTACAACTACCTGAAAAGGAACGGCATCAACCCCGACATCATAGATCCCCGGACCATTAAAATATTCAACGGCGGATCGCGGGCCTTTTCAAAATCATACAGTCCGCCTACCGATACTTTAAAGCAAATGGGGATCCTGGTTAAAGGGGAGCAGGACGGCAGGTTTGACCAAGGTGATCAGATAGTCTTTTTCGGGCAAAACCTGGCCGGGTGGGATAAGAACAGCGCCCTGCTCAACGGGCATTATTATAATCCATACGGCGACACCAACAGCTACTGGCTTTGCTGGGGAGGTTCCGCCGGTTTAAGGATGGCCGAACGCGATTGCCGTCCGATATCTTCAAAATACGTCACTCCTCAAAGTTTTACCGATACTTTACATTTTGAACAGGATGCTTTTAATCCATTCAATTCCGGGGAGCTTTGGTACTGGTTAAGCATGAAGCGGATGACGTCGGAAGCTTATCGTGACTACGGCCTGGCGTTTGACCTATCCCATGCCATGCCGGGAACGGCCAAGGTAAAAATAAATTACCGGTCCGGAATCAGTAGTAAACATCATCTGAACTGGGGGATCAACGGCACCATTTATAACCAAAAGATATGGATTGGTGCACCCGATTCCGAAGCATATACGGATTCTTTGATCTTGTCCGGGCTGCCGGCTGCAACCAATGTTTTAAATTTGCAATTGGACCGCAGTTCCGCTGATACATTGGATATAGTATATCTAAATTGGTTCGAAGTCTATTACCGCCGCAACTATCAGGCCTTTAACTATAACCTTAAATTCAGGGCCGATTCCCTTGGAGGCCAGCCTTACCGTTTTCATCTGACCGGATTCTCCAGCGACAGCCTTTATGTTCTGGACATCAGCAAACCGGAAAAACCAGTTGCCATCACCAGCGACCGTTTTTACCAGTCTTATGCCGAGTTTGAGGACTCCTGGCAGAAAGGACGGCTTTATTTTGCAGCTGCCGGACCCGGCTGGCAGAGACCGGTCAAGATAGAACCTTATGTGCCCCAGAATCTAAGGCAGAAGCACCTGTCGGTGAATTACCTGGTAATTACTGCCGATGAATTTTGGCCCCAGGCTCAGGCTTTGCTGGCCATGCATTCCGGCGAAGCCCGCTTACAGCCTTCAGCAGCGGTAAAGCTTTCCTGGATATACAATGAATTCAGTTTTGGGTTAAAAGATCCATCGGCCATCCGTAAATTTCTGGATCACATTTATTTGGGTTCCGGCCAAGCCAATCCTAAAAGGTGCCTATTATTTGGCGACGGCAGTTATGATTACCGGGAGATAGACAGGACCTGGGGCCGGCATAATTTTATCCCCACCCACCAGGAAGACGGATTGTATTATGAACTCGGTGAATATCTTTTTTCCACTTTTGACGACTGGTTTGTGCGTCTGAACAACTCAACCTTGCCCCAGCTTATATTGGCCAGGATACCGGCCAAGAATTCGGATGAAGCCTGGGCGGTGGTAAATAAATCATCCCGTTATAACTCCAGAGCCGGCGAGGCCCAATGGCGCAACCGGGCTATTTTAATGGCCGATGATGAATTCGGCTCGGGTGGCGTTGGCGGTGAAAGAATCCACACTGACGATTCGGAATATTTGGCTGAAAATATCCTTCCCAAAAATTACGAAATAACCAAAGTATACGGAGCCATGCGGGAATATCCCAAGGATTCGGACGGTCATAAGCCTGATGCCCGGAATGCCCTGGTAAGCCATTGGAACCAGGGGGCTGCCATCATAAACTTTTTCGGACACGGAGCATATTGGGTTTGGGGCCATGAATGGTATTTCAGGGACACCGATGTGGCCAACCTTGCCAACGGCGATAAATTGCCCCTGGTGCTGATGGGGACCTGCGGAACCACCAGATTTGACATGAACCGTTATGAATCAATAGGCACGTCATTAGTGGTAAAAAACGGAGGGGGGGCCATCGCCACCGTCGGTGCCACCAGGGGAACTTATTCTACCGGGAACGACACCCTGGTCAAACTTATTTATGACGGCTTGTTTAATAAATCATATGATATCGGCCAGGCAGTTTACGGCAGTAAATTTACTTTTAATAACCCGCTCTACATATTGATGGGCGATCCGGCTCTGTTTTTATCCAGACCGGCCGGATCATGCAGCCTAACTTTAAGCGATGACACCCTAAAAAGCCGGGGGCTTTATTCGGTAAAGGGCAAAATAAGCGGGCTGCCGAGACAATTTAACGGCCAGGCACTGCTTACTGTTTATGATGCCGCTCGGACGGATTGTTCTATACTTACACCTTCCTTGACATTCACGGTCCCAGGCAAACCGATAATCAGGTTTGGATCTGCGGTCCAAGGTGATAGTTTAAACGCCAGCTTTATTCTGCCTAATATGACTTCGATTCGAGCAGAAAGCTTGGTGGTTGCTGGCGCCCGTTTGAGTGTTTATGCCTGGAGCACAAGCTTTGATGCCAGTAGTATCTTGGGCGGCAATCTTTGGTTGGGAGGGGCGGTGGCTTCGGATACATCCGACAAGGCCAAACCTATCATAGAAGTGTGGAACAATGACGTAAAATTGGCCGATGGGGATGTAGTAGGCAAATCATCACGATTGACTGTTAAGGTCGGCGATGACCGGGGGCTTAATATTATTTCCTTTTTGACTAGCCAAACAGATCAGTTGCAACTGGTTGTTGACGACAAGCTTCCTGTGTATTGCCTCGGTGCGGATTTTGTATTTGACAATGGCAGCAACGTTTCCGGGCAGGCTGTTTGGCCCGTTTCTACCAATACCGGCCCTCATAAATTCAAATTCTCAGCTTACGATTTGGCGTCAAATAAAGGCGTTTTGGAAATTAATCTGAATGTCTTGGCATCCTCCGGAGATAATAAGATTGACGGAGTTTACAATTATCCCAATCCGTTCAAGCAGGGCACCTGTTTCACCTTCAATTTATACCAAGAAGGCGATGTGACCGTAAAGATATACACCATCGGAGGCCGGACCATCAAAACACTTACCCAAAGCGGCCGGAGCATCGGCTACAACCAATTATACTGGGACGGACGGGATGCCGACGGGAGCCTTTTGGCCAACGGCGTTTATTTCTATAAGATCTCGGTCAAGGGGCCGTCCGGCGAGGCCAGCAAAATCGGTAAATTAGCAGTAATGAAATAATAAGTTTAAGAATCAACAGGAGAGAAAAGAAATGCACAACGCCAGAAACAGAATACTAACGTTGGCCGCAGTGATCTTACTGTCGTCCACCTATGCCTGGGCCATATCGGAAGGAGGCGCCATATTTTTGATGATCCGGCCCGGCGCCCGTCCCAGCGGCATGGGTAGCGCCTTTTGCGCCATCGCCGACGATGCCACTGCTACTTATTATAATCCAGCGGGCCTGGCCTTTTTAAAGAGGAACGATCCTTTGCTGAATTACCAGGACATCAAAGACTGGAACCGATTCCTGAACAGTTTCAAGGATTCGCCGAGGGGGAATGCTTTTACCTGGGCTGACTTTAACGATCCCGAAGGCATGATAATACAATTTTCCGGCTTGCCTTTGTTGTCACAGGCCGATATTGCCGACTGGAACAAACTTCTGGTTGTACTGGCTGATACCACGGGCAGGGCGAATAAAAACATATTCCCGATGTTATCCGAAGATGCCCGAGCCATCATCTCCGGGCATCAAACAGACGATATTTTGGACAATCAGGCTAAATCAACCTTGATCTATGCTCTGAATAAAGAGATAAACAATCAGGATACATATAAGAAGGCTGGCTGGAGCGATGCCGCTGTCCCGGAAGCAGCATCTCTCATCATGGTCAAATACCGGATGAACCCGGACAGCCTGGGTTTTACAGCTTCAAACATTTCAGATCCCCAGGGTTTGGCCCAGAAGATCAAAGGCCAGGCCGATCCGGTGTCCCGGTATATTTACGGCAAGTTATCCGGGAAAAATAAAATATTTTTGGCCCAAAAGTACCAGGATAAAAATTCCGACGGCCTTAAATCTGTTTTGGCCGCCGTTCTGAACAATGTCTGCCGCCAGACTGATTTTTACAATGAACAGCGGTTTAAAAATGTGAGCTTAAAGCCGGGGACCTCGGGTCTGGCCGGGAAAAAACTTAATGGAGGGGCGCTTTCCGCCTGGAACCAGGATCTGCTGCTACAGGCTTACCCTGGTTTGTTGAATATTCAAACCGCCGAGATTTCGCTGGAAGACCAGCGCCTACTTAACCGGAAGGCTTTGGAATATTTGTTTGCCGGCGCCATTAAGCCTTATGCCAACGAAGAAATCCAGGATACGTTGACAGCCTATCTAAGGGTAAAAACCGATGAGACCATTGGCCAGATATTTTTACAATATAACGGCGAAGGCCCCATGGCCGAAGCCGAACAAAGACTGTGGTTGGATGAGATCAACAACAATCTCCTGGCTGACACTCAATTGTTCCGCCAGCCGGCGCCGGTTGGACGCAACCCTGGACAGTATCTGCAAACCCTAATTCAACGCGGACCTACAAAACCCCCAGCCGTTTTAAACCGGACATTGCTGACCGGGTATTACCCGGAATGGTTTGAGGCCGCTAAAACGGAATCCAATCCGTTCCAGTACATCAAGAGTTTGATGGATCCGAGCGCTTTGGCCGAATTGGACAATCATTTTAGGGGACAGGGAGTATCCAGCGAGGGCCGGCAGTTATTGTTGGCCGACTTGAATCTGATCCTATCCCGTCCCGATTTTTACCAAAAGGAACAATGGACAAATTATCCGGTCCCGGCCGAAACACAGGAACTGGTGCTGGATTATTTGGCGGAAGGCACCGGGAATTTAAGCCTGAACGATCTGCGCAAACTGAACCGGACTCTGCTGGAGGCTTTGTACCCGTCTGAGTTGGTTAAGATCGGGCGGGATAAAAGTTATGCCTCGCTGATGCATTCTCCCTGGCTCTCCGAGATCTGGTCCGATGTGGGCGACATGTATTATGAATACATCTCTTATGTCCAGCCCTACAAGGACTGGGGCGTATTCGGCGGCAGCGTCATCTTCATCTCCGAGGGGACCAGCCGGCATACCGGAAGTTTAGGCGAAGATTACGGAGAATTCTCCAGCTACGAATTCTCCCCTATACTTTCATACGGCAATGAGATATTAAAAGACCTGGCCGGAGGGGTGAACCTGAAACTGATCCATTCACACCTGGCCCCATTCGGGGCGGAAGGGAGCCAGGGCAAGGGCGTGGCCACCACCTGGGCTTTGGATTTCGGCCTGCTTTACCGGGGCCCGTTCAAGGGTCTGTCTTTCGGCGCCAATCTTCAGAACATAGGCCCCAAGCTGGTCTACATAGATGCCGAGGAGTCCGATCCGCTTTCCCGTAACATCCGGGCCGGCACCGCCTATAAGATACTGGACGGCCGCTGGGCCAAGCTGACCGCGGCTTACGACATCACTAAAATGCTGGTGGTCAACGACCTGCCCTGGAAAGAAGAGCTTAAGGAGGCTGTGCATCACGCCGGCATGGAATATCAGTATACGGGAGCGGCCACGCTGGGCCTGCGGGCCGGGTATGTTTACGACGAGGTCGGCAAGATCAAAGGCTCCACCTACGGTTTCGGGGTCGGCTACAAGAACATACAGTTTGATTTCGGGATGGAGCCCGGCGGCGAACTGCAGAAATACAATAAAAAATTCTCACTTTCAGTAGAGTTGTAATATGACGGTTGCATTTTTTAAACGCCGCAGGCTGGGATTGTCATGCCTGCTGTTCCTCGCAGCATTAACTGCGGCCGGCGCCGGAGACCTGCAGGAACTAAAACAGCAGTGGAAGACCTCGCGCCCTATATTGGAAAAGATCAAGCAGCAGCCCCGCCAGTACAAGGATGCCGTATCCAAAATGAACCTGCTGGGCCGGGTCCGGGAAGTTGCCAAAAGCAAGGGCAGGAGCAAGGCTGTGAACAGGGATACCATCTACGTTCTGGCCATCAAGGCCCAGTTCCAGCTGGATGATGATCCCAATACCGCCGGTAACGGGCATTTTGACTATGCCGGCAACGGCCAGCCGATGTATATAGACGGCAACTATCTTAACGGGCATAACCTGGATTACGAACCGCCCCACGACAGCCTGTATATCCACAATCAGATGCTGGCACTGCGCAACTACTACCTGGCTGTTTCTGACAGCCAATTGCACATTGAGTTTGAACAATGGCCCAAAGGCAGCCAGGCCGCTTACACTTTGCCCCATCAGATGTCATTTTACAGCGATTTTTACAATGGGGGAGCTAACTGGGGGGCAGGGTTGTATGTGCTGCTGCGTGATGCATTAGAGGCAGCAAGTACGGATGTTGACAGTTTTAGCACCGGCAGCGGAGCCACCAAAGTCCCCAAGGCGGTGATGATCTTTCATGCCGGGTCGTGCTGGCAGACCGATCCCTACGGGGCAGACATACCCTCGGTGTTCCTGCAGATGGACGAATCCAGCCCCATCATTGTCAAGGCCGGGGCCGACACCATCTATGAGGGGATAATAGTCGCCGAAACCCAAAGCCAGGACGGGATGGTGCTGGGTTCCCAGGGCGAGATCGCCCACGAGTTCGGCCACCAGTTGGGCCTGCCGGATCTTTACGATTATTCCATGAACTCGGTGGGATTGGGCGAGTGGGAATTGATGTCCTGGGGATCGTGGAACATGAACGCCTATGTGCCTCCCCATCTTTCGGCCTGGTGCAAAGTGTTTTTGGGCTGGTCGCAGCCTATAACCCTGAAACCGGGAGAAGATCTGACCGTGGCTTTTAAGTGGGTGGCCAAGGATCCTAATGCCATCGTCAAAATACCCATCAATTCCCACGAATACTATCTGATCGAAAACCGCCGGGCCTGGGTGGACCCCAACAGCGTCATCTCCGATTCCGCTTCGGCCGATTCCAACGGGGCCAGGGTCTGGCGAAACGGGGTTTTGGTCAAAGTAAACGACTACGATATGTCCCTGCCGTTCGAGTTGGATACCGGAGGGCTCCTGGTCTATCACGTGGATGAAAACCTGATAGCCCAAAGATGGCATGACAACAGCCTGGAGACCGGGGACATAAAAGCCATTTATCTGCTGGAGGCCGACCACGTCCAGGATCTGCAGCGCTGGGGAGGCTCGCCCTATTCCACCTTTGCCAGTCCCTATGATGCTTACTTTGCCGGCAATAATGACAGGTTAGATGACGGAAGCGATCCTCCCACCACGGCCAATGACGGTTCGTATACCCATATTTCCATTTCCGGCATTACCGCGCCGTCCGAGAACATGAGCGCCCGGGTGAAGGTAGGGTGGAGCCTGCCCGGATTTCCCTATGACCTGGGGCAGACGGTAGACTGGAACAGCGCCAATTATGCGGCTTTGGGAGACACCACGGTGCTGATAATTCCAGGCAATGACGGCCGGGTATATGCACTGATGAATAATGGACGGGGCCTTTTCAACAAAGATACCACGCTGGTTTTACCGGGCAGCGATACGGTTAAAATCCGAGCCGAGTTTGCCAGAGTTTGGGGCAACATTTATTCTTCCCCGGCGGTGGGAGATGTTGACTTGGATGGCCGGCCCGAAGTGTTTGTGGCCTCGGCTGATTTATTAACCCAGGGCTCTGTTTGGGGTTTTACCTTTAATTCTCATAGTATAACGGAAGTATCAGAGGGCGGCAATTCATATCCTTTGAACAGAGCTATTCAAATGGACAGCTTTCCAGTTTTTACCCAGGGCCCGATATTTTCCTCGCCCACTTTGGCCGACATCGACGGCGATGATACTTTGGAGATCATAGTAGCCTGCGATGATAAAAAACTTTACGCCTGGCGGTATAATGGAAGCCTGCTTGCAGGTTATCCAAAAGCCATGGCAATGGAGACCAGAGCCACACCATCGGCAGCCGAGCTATATGCTGATTCCCCGGGTTCGGAGATAGTAATCCTTTCCGGCGACAGCCGGGTTTTCGCTTTGGCCGACAGCGGCAAGGACATTCCCGGCTTCCCGGCTTTGATGCCCTGGGTTGATTGGGTGTCCGCTTCCACCGCCATTGGCGACATCAACCGGGACGGCAGCCCCGAGATAGTGGCCTGTCTCAAGAATCAAATAATCGTACTTGACAAACTGGGGAGGACCGTTTCCGGCTGGCCGGTGCAGCACGACCAGACCGCCATTGCTTCCCCGGCCCTGGGTGATATTGACGGGGATGGTTACCTGGAAATAGTTTCAGCCATAGGCACCAAACTGTACGCCTATAATTATAACGGTACGCTGGTCTCAGGTTTCCCAAAAGTTATATCCGAATCGCTGGCTGTTCAATCCTCACCGGTACTGGCCGATGTGGACAACGACGGCCTGCCGGAGATAGTCATCGGCTCTCCCGACGGCAGGGTCTATGCCTTCAACGGCAATGGCACTGATGCCGCGGGATTTCCCCTGACAGTCGGCGGCAAAATACTTTCCACGCCCCTGTTGGCCGACCTGGACGGGGACAGCTCAGACATAGAACTGGCGGTAGGCTGCGACGACGGCAATCTGTATGTCTGGAGCATCGGGTCGCCGGTAACTGCATCACGCCTGCAATGGCCGATGTTCTGCGTCAACCAGGCCCATACCGGATTTTTGAATTGGGATCCCGCCCTGCATCCTTTGGCTGCCAAATCCGGGGAACTGATAAAAAACGCCTATGTTTACCCCAACCCGGCCCGTGGCGACAAGGCAAAAATAAGGTTTTCCCTGGAGAGTGATGCTAAAATCGATGTCAAGATATTCAACCTGGCCGGCGAGCTGGTCCGACAGTTCAATCAGCCGGGGCAGGCCATGACCGAAAACGAGGTTGTCTGGAGCCTGGAGCAAATGGCATCCGGCGTTTACATCATCCGTGTGGAGGCTAATGACGGAACATATGCCAAAGTAAAAACCTGCAAAGCGGCGGTGATAAAATGAAAAAATCATTAATCTTAACCGGCCTGATCACACTTTGTTTTTTCCAGGTCTATGGCCAGACAGACCAACCTTCAGACACTTCCAATTCAAGGCCTGCCGCCATCATCAAAACCACTCCTGACACGGCGGTATCCATGAAGCCGGCTGAACCTGGTAAAACTATTGTCTCAAAGAAATACCGGAAATCAGCCCGCAAGGCATTTTTCCTTTCTTTGCTGGTCCCCGGTTCCGGCGAGTACTATGCAGGTCAAAAGGGCTACACCAAAGGTTTTGTGGCCGCTGAAGCCGTGATCTGGTCGGCCGCCCTGTACAATAAATATCAGGGCGACATGCGGCGGCGCGACTATATCAGTTATTCGGCCCAGCAGGCAGGCTCCAATTCCGGCCGGACCGATGACTTTTATTACCAGAACGTTTATGAATGGCCTAACAGTTACTGGTACAATGAGGACCAGTGGCGGCAGGCCAGGGAGCTGTACCCCTACGATCCGGCCGCCCAGCAGGCCTATGTGGCCGATAAGCTATATTCCGAGGAGGACTCCTGGGCCTGGCAAAACTACGACCAATGGTTTTATTACCGGGGCATAAGGGTCAAAAGCCGTAACTACCTTCACCGGATCAGCTATTCGGTCGGAGCTTCCGTGTTTAACCACATGTTATCTGCGGTCAACGCTGCCAGGCTGGCCAAAAGGTTCAACAAACAGAGTTCCAAATTGACTCAGGGGCCGGATTGGCGGATGGAGTGCTATTCCCACCAGCCGGAAACCATTACCTTGACATTTTCACGCAGTTTTTAGGAAAGGCATCTTTATAAAAACCAGAGCATCCTCCGTAAGCTGAGAATAGATCAGGCCGGAGGATTTTCTGTATAATGTAAAGGGTAAAATATATGAGACGATTGTTCTGTATCCTGGCTTGTTCGCTGGTAGTTCTTTCCTGTACGGCCATAGTGGAACAAAGGAGGCCGGAACCAGGCGGCAGCAAGATCAAAACCATGCAAGCCTTCAAAGTTGTCCAGCTAAACAGCAATGATGACCGACCTTCCATGTGTTCCAGTCTCCGGGGTGATATATATATATCCGATGCCGGCGGCTGGCGCATCGTCAGCTACAAAAGTGACGGCAGTCTGAACCATGAATCTGCCCTGCCCTCGGCCCGGAGCTTTTTGATTAACGGCCAGGCCAACGGGATTTATCTGGTGGATGACCTGAATAAACATATCCAGTATTATGACAGCTGGGGCCAAAAGCAAAATATCATCTCTTATGGGGGAAGTTCTTTTGTCTCCGGAGCAATCCTTAAGGACGGCAGTCTTTATTTGCTGGATAATCTGGCCAACACGGTGGTGGTATTGGACAACCAGGGGCAGGAGGTCAGGAGGTTCCGGCTGATGTCCGGCAATTCGGGTTTCCAGTGGCCCACCTCCCTGGCGGTGGACGGAACGGGCACCGTGATGGCCGTGGCCGATGCCCGGGCCGGCAAGATCACGATCTTTAACATCTACGGCAGTTATCTGGGGAAAATTGATGCCGCTCCTTCTGTTTCACCATCCGCAGTCTGTTTTGAGCCGGGAACATCAGTTCTCTGGGTCTGTGAAAAGGACAAGGACCGACTCAGTTCTTTTGAGATCAAGCCCTCCGGGATCATCACCGGGGCTGGTTGCGCCATTGCCGCGCCCTTGTCCGTGACCTGCAGTTCTTTTGGCGGTCTTTTTGTGGTCTCGGGTCAATTTTTGTTCAATGTCGGCGAATAATGAGAACATCCGTAATAAAACTATTGTTGATGATCCTCCTGGTTCCTCTCTGGGCTTCTTTCTTAACCGGTCAGGGAACAGCAGGGAGGATCAAGGTTGTCATTCCGGGAGGGTTTGCCGGAAATTTATATCAATTGCCGCACCGGCACATAATCAAAGATAGCGACTCCGTCATTTTTAACGGAAGCTTTCTAGTCAGCAATCGGGATTATGCCCTGGATTGCCGCACCGGTGAAATATATTTTCCAGCAGGGCTTAAAATATCCGACACGGTGACGGCCTATTACCGGACATTGCCTTTCAGCCTGCCCGCAAAAATCATCTATCTCCCTTTGTCGTCATCAGCCGCCAATACGCCTGATACGTTGGATGTCACGGACGGTTTTGACCCGTCATCCGCCCAGACCTACAACAGCTGGCTTAATGAAAAAAACGGGCAGGTCCGTTTCGGCGGGAGCAAGTCCCTGGGGATCTCGGCCGGATCGGGACGGGATTTTTCGCTGGAGCAGGCCCTGCAGGTAAGCATAGACGGACAACTGAGCCCTTCCCTTAAGGTCAACGCTTTTCTTTCCGACCAGAACATGCCGCTGTCGTCATCGGGCAGCACCGAAGACCTTAGCCAGATCGAAAAAGTTTATATCAAAGCCCAGGGTAACAACTGGGAGGCGGTTTTGGGAGACTATGAGCTGGATCACCGGGGCACTTCGTACTTTCAGATGAACCGGCAGATGCAGGGTGTAAATGCCGGGATTGAAAGCAAACAGAACAGCCTGGCCCTGGCCGCCGCCGTTACCAAAGGACAAAAGGCCAGGTCCGATTTCACCGGGCAGAACGGGAAGCAGGGGCCATACCAGCTGGCAGCAGTTCCCGGCGGATCAGGATTAAAAATACTGGCCAATACTGAAAAAATATGGCTAAACGGTCAGCTCTTAAAAAAAGGCGATAATCAGGATTATCGGATGGATTATGATACCGGACTGTTGACCTTTAATCCTCAATGGCAGATCACTTCCGATTCCAGGATCATGGCCGAGTTTGAATACTCCGGTCAAAACTACCAAAGGCCCTTTTATTCTGCCGCAGTTGCGGCGGGGTTGAAAAGAAATCTCAGCATCAAAGGCGGTTACCGCCAGGAAGGCGATGATTACAGCCGCCCTTTGTCCGGAGAACTAAGCCAGCAGGACAAGAACGTTCTGGACCTGGCCGGAGACGACACCTCCAGGTACTGGGCCGACGGCGGCACCTTGGTTGAGGCCGGCCAGGGGAACTATCTGTTCCGCGATTCGTTCTATGTTTATGCCGGGCCCGATTCCGGGAATTACCTGGTTTCTTTCACCAAAGTAGGCAGCGGACGGGGCGATTACCGCGACAGCCTGGGCATCATGGTATACGCCGGAAAGAATTTGGGGGACTATCTGGCCGTCAAGAAACTGGCGGCTCCGTTTCAAACAAAGCTTTACACCATGGGGGCCTATCTGACCTGGCCGGGAGGCCAGGCTGACCTTGAGGGAGCGGGAAGCGATCTGGACCGGAACCTGCTTTCGGGCCGGGACGATGGTAATAACCGGGGTTACTCCGGTACTGCCAATTTTTACTGGAAAAGGGATACGATGTGGGGCGGCGGTTTTGAGGTCAAAGGCCGGTCGCTGGCGGTGGACCCAAATTTTGAAAAAAGCGTTGTGCCGGTAGATCCCGATTTCAGCAACCGCTGGGAACTTTACAACTGGAATGGAACAAAGGCTCTCAGCCTAGGTATGATCCGGAGAACCACTGAATATGGGATAAAGCTGGGCCCGGAGAGGTTGAAAGCCGAAGCCGGATGGGGACGCCTGGAGATGGAGCAATCCGTCTGGGCTCGCAGTTACAAAGGGGGCCTGCAATTCCAACCCATTCCCGGGTACCTGCTAAGGTACGGATTTAACAGGAATTTACTGGGGCAAGCCTGGCCGGAGACCACTTCCCTGGGACAACGTGAAGTGCACCAGGCCGGGGCCGGAATCTCATGTCTGCGGTGGAGCTATCAGGCCGATTTCTCCTCCGGCACCGATCAGGTGGAACGCGGTACGGCAGACAGCTACGGGAAAAAATATTATCTGGCTGGTTTGGGGATGGGAAGGAAGGCCGGCATCACCGAGGGACGTTTGGCGCTTTCCCGGAGGGAGGATCTTTTAAGAGATTCTTTGGATCAGACCTTTAAGCCCAGGTCATATTCCACCGACCTGACCACCAAGCTAGGGCTGCTTCCGGGCCGGTCTTTCTCCGGCGACCTGGAGCACCGGTACCGGCGTCTGGTCTACCGGCCGGGTGTGACGGGACAAAACCTTAACACCCATCTGGCTGTGCTTAGGGCAAATTATCAGGGTATGGCCCAGGCGCTTAAGACAGGTTTGGATTACTCCATCAGCAGCGCCGAAACCCGTTTGAAGAGCGAAGCCTATTACCGGGTTCCGGATCGGGCAGGAGATTACAGTTATGATCCGGCAACCCAATCATATTATCCGGATACGGCCGGAAACTACCTGAAAAAGATAGAAGAGGCGGCCTCCGGCATTATCGCTTCTGAATTGTCGGCCAAAAGTTATATCAGTTATTCCCCGGGGCTTTCGTTCACCGGACAATGGTATCAAAAAGTAAGGTTGGACATGAACGGGACGGTTGGACTTAAAACCGGACGCAAATTGTCCGGAGCCATGATGGTCTTTGCCCCCGATGCTCTTTGGGACAGGACTGCCAATATTTCGGCCAACCTGGATCTGGCCGGGGACCTTTGGTGTTACCCGGCCGGCAGTTATTTTCTCAAGTTTCATTATCGCACCAGGCGGAATGACGATAATCAGTATCTTAACCGCAGGGTCACAACCGATATCAGGGAAGGGAGGGCCGAAATCACTTCCCAGGCCGGTTCTGATACCAGAGTATTGTTATTCGGAGAACAGAATTACAGCGGCACTTCGTCGCTGGAATCGGGGCTGGAAAACGAAAGCCGGGGAACCAAAACCGGCTGTGAAGCTAGCTATTTTCATAAAAACCGGACCGAGCTGGGGATCAAATCCAATCTGATGTGGGAGAACCTTTACCGGCAGAATCATTACATCAATATCCCCAGAATAAATTATCGTGATATCGTCCTGTCTCCATTTATAAGGCACCAACTGGGGCTTAAGGGCAGTCTCAGGGCGGAATTCAGCCAAACCTACCGCCGGGCCGATCAATCCCGAAATGCCATTCCGCTGGAGTTCTCGGTCAGCCGGCCGCTCGGCCAAAGCCAAAGCTGGAAGCTGCAGTCCGATTACAAGCTGAATGATTATTTAACATCCGCAGTTTCTTATGACGGCCGCAAGGAGCCGCAAAAAAAAGCGACCCATAACGCCAGGGCCGAGATCAGGGCCAGTTTTTGACATGAGACTAAAAACAGCATATATCATATCCATCCTGCTGCTGCCGATTGCCAGCCTCTGCGGCCTGTCCGTCAGTACGGACAGCATCCGTTTTGACGGCCAAGATATTTACACCAGGGAGCAGTTGCTGGAGGCATGGAATGCCCCAGGGCGCTTAGTTTCCCCGGCGGAAATCGATTCCGGCTGCAAGGTCATACAAGATCGTTTCCACCGGGCCGGATATTACCAGGCGGAATGCCGGGCCGAGTTCGATACGGACAGCAGTTCCATCTTGGTTCGAATAAACTCCGGGCGCCGCTTTCTGACCGGGGATATTGGTTTTGAAGGCAACAGTCATCTCAGCAGCGTTTATCTTCAAGGTTTGTTGGCCACCGTAAGGGATGAACCACTGGACAGCGCTACCGTCATCCGGGACATGCAGACTGTCAGCCTGGCATATGCCGATAATGGTTTCCCCCAGGCGGAAATATCACTCAGAGAAGTAAGATCTGAAAATGACCGTCTGCAGATCACTTACGGCATAAAAGAAAATACCAGGGTCTTGTTGTCACAAATATTATTTAAAGGAAACCTGGCCACTAAAAATCAGACCATGCTCAAATTATCCGGCCTTACTCCCGGATCCCCTTTCAGCCGGACGGTTTTGGAAAAAGCGATTGAACGGCTGAAAGGTTCCGGTTTGTTCGCCGAAGTCAGTCAGCCACTCCTGCTAAGCGGTTCCGAGACAGGGCAGCAGCAGATCCTGATCAGGGTCAAGGAAGCTCCGTTCAACCGGATATTCGGGGCCGCCTCATACCTTCAGCCTTCAGCGGAGCAAAACGGCTGGCTGGCCGGATCCCTGGACCTGTTTTTGGGCAACATTGCCGGAACCGCCCGCAGTGTCTCGGTTAAGTGGGAGCGCCCGAAAAAGGAGAACAGCCGGCTGGAGATCGATTACGCAGAGCCGTTTTTATTTGGTTTTGATGCCTCCGCCCAGGCGGGGCTTAAGCATATGGTGGAGGATTCTGCTTATGTCAAGACCTCGGCCGGTTTGATGGTGAAAATGCCGGTGGGAGAAGGGTTCCGGGCCGGAATCGGCGCCGATTACCAAAGGATAGTACCCGGTTCCGCTCAAATCTATCAAAGAAACAATAAGTACAGCACAAAATGGCTGTTGGAGTGGCAGAAGACTGAAAGGAAAGAGTTTTTAAATGATATGTCCGTCAAACTGGGAGCCGATTATGGCCGTAAAAATTATTACCAGCCTTCTCATCAACTGACTGTCAGCAAGATTACCGGAGATCTGACCGCCAGCAAAGAGATATTTGCCCGGCAGGAGATATATTTTGCCGCCAGGGGCAGGGCGGTAATAACCGGGGAAAAACCGGTTCCCCGCTATGACCAGTATGCCATGGGAGGAACGGCCTCGCTCAGGGGATATTACCAGGAGCAGTTCATAGCCAACCAGGTCGCCTGGGGAAACCTGGAATACCATTACAATCCTGTTAAAAATCTGATAATTTTCCCTTTTGCCGATATAGGCTATTTTTATGACCGGGAAAGGAGTTTGCGCGGTTACCGTTCAGGGTACGGATTTGGATTAAAATTAGACACCAGGATAGGCTGGATAAACATTGTGTATGGTTTGGGCCAGGATGACAGCATTTTGAACGGTAAGGTGCATTTTGGGTTGGAAAGCGAGTTTTAAGGGGCAAAATATTTCATGAGTTTAACCGATTACTATTAAAACGTTTATACCGTTGTTATCTAATTGTAAGTGAAATAATTGCGTTTATAAGCCAAAGTGTTACTTTTTTACAAATCATTAACGTTTCTTTAACATGATTGCAATACCAATAAGTTAAAATAATAACTTCAAGTGTTTTATAAGGGGAATAAATATTGCATTAAAATATTGGTTTAGAACAATTTGACATCATTAGGGTCTGCCTATAAAATTATTTGCCAGTCAACTTTTTGCGAAAAAACGAAGAGGAAAAGCATGAAAAAAATAGTATGTGCCATTATCATAGCCCTTATGGCGAACATCGCTTGGGGCGCCATTTTAGTTGATGAGAACTTTGACTACCCGGCCGGGGATGATATTGTCGCGCACGGCTGGAACTACCACAGCGGAGCCACGGGTATTATTTTCGTCACCTCACCGGGACTTACTTATTCTGGTTATATTTCTTCCGGCATTGGAAACGCGGCGGATGTTGACACCACCGGCTACGACGCAAATAAACAATTCAGCGACTCGGTGATGGTTGGGACGGTATATTCGTCTTTCATGCTTAATGTAGAAACCAACGGAGCGCCCACCGGTTATTTCTTTCACCTTGGCCCCACCACTGTTGGAACCAGTTATTGGGGGAGGGTGTGGGGGCAGAATTCAGTTACGGATAGTTTCAAATTAGGAATCAGCAAATCCACTGAATCAGCCGGCAGCTACTCAACGGTTAATTTCGCCTTTAACCGGACTTATCTTGTAATATTGAAATATAAGTTGGTGGCGGGCACACTTAATGACACAGTCAGCTTGTTCGTTTTTGATACCGGCGTTCCCGGAACGGAGCCCGCTACACCAACAGTGGGGCCCTACATCAACACCGGCTATGCCGACGCCACCAAGCTGGGAGCTGTCTGTTTGAGGCAATATTCCGCCACCCAAAAACACTTTGTGGACGGAATCCGGGTGGGCACCACCTGGGCCGATGTCTGCCCTGCCACCAGCACGCCGTTCATCTCCGTCAATCCCGCTTCGCTCAATTTCGGCACCACGGCTTTGACCGACACTTCAGCCGAGATGAGCTATACCATCTCTGGTTCTAACCTGACCGCCGGCATCACTGTAACCGCTCCATCCACCGATTTCAGGGTATCGCTGACCAGCGGGTCCGGCTTTACCAACACCGTTACCATACCCCAAACCGGAGGCACGGTGTCTCCGACCACGGTCTATGTCATTTTCAAACCAGCAGGAACCGAAGGCATCAAAGCAGGCAACATCACCAACACCAGCACCGGGGCCACAGCCCAGAACGTGGCGGTCAGCGGAACCGGATCGCGGATCATGGTTTCCGGTGGCCCTCTCAGTTTCGGCGCGGTGGTGATGGGGGGATATTCCACTGAGCAAAATTATACAGTCTATGGCAAAAACCTGACCGAAGATGTAACTATCACCGCCCCCGCCAATTTCCAGGTTTCATTGACCTCCGGCTCCGGTTTTGCCAGCTCGGCCCTGCTGTTTATAGACGGAGATTCTGTGCCCCACACCACGGTTTACGCCCGGTTTGCCCCGGCCGCAACCGGCAACTTTACCGACAGCATCAGACATTCCAGCCTGGGAGCGGTCAGCCGCTACATAAGAGTGTCCGGAAGGGGGGTGGCCGCCGAACCAACCACGCAGGCTTCGAACATAACTTTCAGCCTGGTGGACAGCCTTAAAATGACGGTGGGCTGGACCAGGGGCAATGGCGCCGGCTGCATACTGGTGGCCGCCTGCGAGAGCCCGGCGGCCGCACTGCCCCAGGACGGCTATTATTACGCGGCCGCTGACTCCTTCGGCAAGGGGGCTTCGACCGGGGCCGGGAATTACGTGGTATACAAGGGAACCGGGAATTCCGCGGTGGTCAAAAAATTGTACGGCATCAGCACATATCATTTTGCCGTTTACGAGTACAACGGCACCGACAGTTGCGAGAACTACCTGACCTCAGGCTTTCCCACCGGAAACCGGATAACCAGGTCCATGTCGGGAGCCATCAGCCTGGCAACCATAGGATCAGCCTACAACCAGGATTTTAACAGCCTGGACACCGTTCCGGCGGTTGATGTCCTGCCCCAGGGCTGGAATTACCGGGAGGAGGGAAGCGCCGCCAATTATTCCTATGCCGAGAACAACGGGGCCCTGAACACGGGGAACATATACAGCTACGGCCTTTCCGATAGCGCCGACCGGGCCTTCGGAGGGCTGCAGACCAGCAGCCTTGTCCCCACCATCAGCGCGGTGTTCACTAACAACACCGGAAGCACCCTGACGGCCGTTGACATCGGATACCGGGGCGAACTGTGGCGGCTGGGCCTGCAGCGTTACGACACCCTCAAGTTTGAACTGAGTACTGCTCCCGGCGTCTGGTCGGCTTATCCCCAGCTTAATTTCGTCACTCCGGAGACCACCGGCGCCTTCGGGACCCGGGACGGCAACAACTGGCTCTACCGCCGTTATCCCTGGGCCAGCATCTCCGGCTTGAGCATACCCAACGGCGCAGATTTTAGGGTCCGCTGGCTGGATGCCAACGCCGTTAGCTATGACGACGGACTGGCCGTGGATGATTTTTCTCTGACCCCGTTCAACGGGCGTACCATTCCCCGGATCATTTACACCTCGCCCTCCGACACCGCCCTGGATGTGGCGGTCAATGCCCCGATCAAGATCGGTTTTTCCGACACCATGAATATCTCATCGCTGGCCTATACCTGCAGCCCCAACCCCGGAGGCTGGTCGGCCTCCTGGAACAGCCCCCGCAACGACACGGTGACCCTGACCCACAGCAACTTCGCCTACTGGACAACCTACACCTTCACCGTGACCCAGGCCCGGGACATGGAGGGCCTTGACCTGAGGCCGGGGCCCTGTCCCAATCCGTTCAGCTTCCGGACCACGGTGGACCCGGCTGCGCCGCCCATGTATATTACCATGCTCAACGTGGGTCAGGGCGATGCAATTGTGATTAAGTCGCCTTCCGGCAAGCGCATTTTGATAGACGCCGGAGACGGGGGGGATGATGTTCAGATCTTCAATTTCATCAAGGACAGCATGGGCACGGCCAATGCCCGGTTTCTTGACTACACCTTCCTGAGCCACTACCACGACGACCACGGCGGGGGACTGGACGAAGTGATATCCCGGCTGGACTCGCTGCGGGTGGGGGCTTATGACCGGGGCGATTCCAATGCTTCCGGATCAACTTACAGTAACTATCTCGATTCATTAAATGCCAAGGGCTGGCTCTCAAAACGTCATCCGGTAATCATGGGGCAGACCTTCGATCTCGGTTATGGCGCATCCATCAAGGTGATCACATACGACGGCAAGACCCTGTCCGGCGACCGGGTTTATCCGGGCAGCACCGACGAGAACAACCATTCCCTGGGCCTGCTGCTTAACTATGCCGACAAGTTCAAGATGGTGATGTGCGGCGACATTTCCAAGTCCGTCGAGAGGATCCTGTCGCCGGACCTGGGCGGGCGGATATCCGTGCTCAAGGCCAACCACCATGGAAGCGCTGATGCCAACGGCCTGAAATGGGTCACCGACCTTAATCCCATGGTCACCCTGATCCCGGTGGGGGACGGAAACAGCTATGGGCATGTCCACATAGGTGCCAGGGATTCGCTTTTAGCCGATCCCAAAACCAGCAAGGCTTCGGGCGACAGCAACCGGATTTACCGGACGGAATTAGGCAGCGGGGCGGCCTGCGTGGCCGGAAGGGATACCGCCATGTACGAGAACATACACATCATGGTCACTCCGGCAAATACATCATACTGTTTCAAAGTTCTAAATGACAACACCGTCTACCCCTGGTTGGGCGGAGCTCCACTGGCCGCCGGCCTGACGCAGTTGACAGCTCTGAACAGCGGCAGAAACGCCGTTGAAATCACCTGGCGCACCGAGAGCGAAAATGACTGCTACCTTTGGAAGATCGAAAGGTCCGGTCAGGCGGACCAAGGTTTTTTTGAAATCGGCGCTGTGCCCGGGAACGGCACTGTCAGCCATGCAAGCGAGTACCAGTATGAAGACTCCGGTCTGAACACCGGAACATATTATTACCGCCTGCTGCAGATGGATAACTCGGGAAAATCAACTTACCATGGCCCGGTCAGCGTGGCTTTTGTCCAGGGCTTAGCCAATATTTTTACGCTGGCACAATCCCGGCCCAACCCGTTCGGCCGGGGCAGCCTGGACATTTCTTACAGTCTGGACCAAAGCGATCGGGCGTCCCTTAAGATCTACAATATTCTGGGACAGGAGGTCAAAACCTTGTTTGACCGCCGGCACGAAGCAGGTTCCTTTGCGGTAAAATGGGACGGCCGGGACAACAATAGGAGGGAGGTCTCCAGCGGGATTTATTACTACCGTCTCAGTTCGGGGATCAACAGCGCCTGCAAAAAAATCACGGTCATCCGCTGAACAGACCGGGGCGTTTCTTGGCTTGCAATTCCTGCCCATTTCTGCTATAATGCCAGAAAATGCCCCTGTAGCTCAGATGGATAGAGCAACGGTTTCCTAAACCGTGTGTCGGCCGTTCAACTCGGCCCAGGGGTACCATATTTTAATCATCAGCAATCTAAAAACCTAAATAACAGGAGGGACACAATGAGAAAATCATGGTCGGTTTTACTGCTTATATTGGCAATGGCAGGGTTTGCTTCCGGAGCACATGCTTCGATCCTCTTTACCGAGAACTTCGATTATGACGCCGGGGTTTTGGGCGACAGCTCCGGTCAGGGCAACGTCAGCGGCGGGGTCTGGGTCCATTTCTCCGGCGGGGGACTGCTGATCGAATGCGTCGACGGCAACCTGACCTATCCCACCTATGCGCCCTCCAATGTCGGCCGGATGGTCCGGATAGTCCGCCACACTCCCGGAGCAACGGCCGAGGACGTTTACCGTCAATTTACCACCCAAACCCCGGGCGTTACTCTCTACACTACATTTCTCTTTAGGGTAACCCATGATTCCATGTCACCAGATACCAGCACCCACGGGCAATACTTTACCATGCTTATGCCGAGCTCATCGACCACTAGTCATTTCGGGCGCATCACCACCAAGATGGGCAGCACCGCGGGAAAATTCAAATTCGGACTCAGGGCTACTACCAGCAACTCGTCAACCCTGTGGACTTCTGGCGAGTACGACGTGAACACCACTTACCTAGTGGTCATGGCCTATGAATACATCGCCGGCAACACTAATGACGTGGCTTATCTGTGGATAAATCCCTCACTTGCAGGGCCGCAACCGGCTCCCGACCTTTCACAGATCTCCGCCCTGACCACCGACCCCCCCGATGTAGCTCGTCTGGCCATCCGCCAGGGCAGCAGCTCGGGAAGCAGTTTGGTGACGCCTGCCGCCGATATCGATGGCATACAGGTGGCAACCAGCTGGACGGATCTGACAGGTATTACCGGCCAGCCTGACAGGAATGACCTGCCTGTTGTTTTGGCTCTTAAGGCCTCGCCCAATCCGGCCGGCCGGAGTTCTCATATATCATTCAGCCTTCCCACCGCTTCAGCAGTTGAACTTTCCATCTTCAACATCGCCGGGCAGAAGGTGGCCACTTTGGCCCAGGGTCCCATGACAGCCGGCGCACATGCAGTCGAATGGAAGACAGGCAATGTTCCCAACGGAGTGTATTTCTATCAGTTGCAGACTGGAAGCCGCTCAGTCAGCCAAAAGATAGTTGTTGTCAAATAATAAGAATTCATGATATGAAGAAAAGGGAAAAGATTGAATATTTATCTTTTCCCTTTTTTCTTGCAGTCTATTGACTTGGCATTGGATATAGGGTATTATTAAAAATTGAATTTTGTAAAATGTATGGCAAATAATTACCGGGAAAATAGCTATTGGCCCTGGCTGTTACTGCTGCCGACCATTGTGATCGTGGCGGCTTTCCGGCTGTTGCCCATGCTCTACGCACTGTTCATGAGCTTCTTCGACTGGGGGCTGGCCGGGGCCCGGCGCTTTGTGGCCTTCGGCAATTATTACAACCTGTTCCTGGATCCCAAGTTCCACAAAAGCCTGCTCAACACCTTTTACTACGTGCTGGGGGTGGTTCCGGCCTCGCTGTTCATCGCCCTGTTCATCGCCATCCTGCTTAACCAGAAGATAAGGTTGACCCCGGTCTTCCGCACCGCTTTGTTCATACCGGTGATTACCTCCACCGTGGCGGTCTCCCTGGTCTGGAAATGGATATTCAACCCCCGGATGGGGCTGGCCAACTTCGCCCTGAAAACTTTGGGGATGAAGCCGGCCCTGTGGCTGGAGGAGCCGGCCGGGATCCTCAACCTGATGCTGGCCCCGCTCCAGATAAAACTTCCGGCGGTGCTGGCCGGGCCCAGCCTGGCCATGTGCGCCATCATCATCATGAGCATCTGGCATTCCATCGGCTACAATGTTATTATATTCCTGGCCGGTCTGCAGTCCATTCCCCGCGATTATTACGAAGCCGCCCAGCTGGACGGGGCTGGAAAGTGGGCTACCTTCCGGAATATTACCTGGCCTCTTTTGTCTCCCATCACCTTTTACGTGCTGATCATGACCACCATAACTTCCTTCCAGGTGTTCATCCAGATCTACACCATGCAGGGGCCGATCGGAGGGAATCCATTGGGGACCACCCGGGTGCTGGTATATTATCTTTACGAAAAAGGTTTTGCCGACTGGCAGATGGGGTATGCCAACGCCATCGCCTTCGTTCTGTTTCTGATCATATTGGGGCTTACGCTGATCCAGCGGAAGGTGGTGGAGAAGAAGGTCCATTATCAATGATCAATTAACAATGAAATTCAAACTGTAAACTTATCTGAATGAAGTCCAACAGTACAAAAATAATAGTATATCTTTTGCTGACGGCCATCTCGCTGGTGATGATATTTCCCTTTGCTTGGATGATCCTGACCTCGCTGAAGACCCAGGCCGAGTCCATCGCCACGCCGCCCAAACTTCTGCCGGCGGTTCCCCAGTGGGTGAACTATCTCAACGTCTGGCGGCAGATCCCGCTGCTGCGCTATTTTATGAACACCGTCATCGTCACCGTGCTGACGCTGCTGGGCGTGATCATCACCTCCACCCTGGCAGCCTTTGCCTTTTCCTTCAAGGAATTCAAGGGGAGGGACCTCAGTTTCATGGCCCTGTTGGCCATGATGATGATCCCCCAGCCGGTTTACCTGGTGCCGGCCTACGTGATACTGGCCAAGCTCCACTGGTTGGACACTTTTTATGCCATGATCGTGCCCTGGGTGGTCAATATCCTGTCCATCTTCCTGATGCGCCAGCACTTCAAGACCATCCCCCTGAGCCTGTACGAGGCCTCCAAGATGGACGGGGCGGGGGATCTGCAGTTCATCTGGCACATCCTGCTGCCCGTCTCCAAACCGGTGATCATCACCATCAGCCTGTTCTCCGTCATCGGCAGCTGGAACAGTTTCCTGTGGCCCCTGATAGTGACCAACAGCGAAAAGATGCGGCCGCTGCAGGTGGGGCTGGCCTATTTCTCCCAGGAGCAGGGATCGCTCTGGCCCCAGCTGATGTCGGCCTCCACCATGGTGATCATGCCGCTGATAGTCTTCTACATCTTTGCCCAGAAGCAGATCACCGAAAGCTTTGTCTCCAGCGGGATCAAGGAATAGTCGCAGTGAAATGAAGAGAGTATACTCAATAACTTTGTTGCTGATCCTGCTGGGCGGTTGCGGTTCCCGGAAGCAGGACGATATCACCCTGTGGCACGTGATGGGCGGGCCGCTGGGGCAGACACTGGACTCCCTTATCACCGACTTCGGGCGTGAACACCCCGGACAGCCGGTCAAAGGGGTCAGCATGGGAAGCTACACCGCGCTTTCCCAGAAACTGATGGCTTCGGTGGCCGCCGGAAACCAGCCGGCCATGTCCCAATCCTATGAAGCCTGGACCACCCAATTATTGGAAAAAGGGGCCATCAGGCCTTTCGGGGATTTCATCCAGCCGGGGCAGAAAGCAGATTCGCTGCTTTTGGAGGATATCTATCCGGTGATGAGGGAGGAATGTTCCCGGGACGGCAGACTGGTCTCATTGCCTTTTAATAAAAGCGTCCCCATCTATTATTACAACAAGGATCTTTTCGTCAAGGCAGGGATGGACCCGGAAAAATTTCCCGAAACCTGGGCCCAGTTCATAACCGCCGCCCAAAAACTGACCTTGGACAAGGACGGCAACGGCGTTCCCGAGCAATGGGGGACGGCCTTCCCCGGCGGAGCCTCCTGGATGTTCCAGTGTCTGCTGCTGCAGAACGGCGGGGACATCTTCGGCCCGGACAGCCAGATCGCGGCCTTTGACAGCCCCCAGGGCATAGAGGCCCTGCAATACCTGGTGGACCTGCTTTACAAACATAAGGTGGCCTATCTGACCACCGGCTTTGAACATCAGAACGACTTTTTATCGGGCCGGGTGGCCATGATCCAGAGTTCCTCGGCCTCTCTGGCCTACATGTCCCAGCAGAAGATCCCTTTCAAACTTGGCATCGCCGCCCTGCCGGGCAACAAGAGGAAGGCGGTGGTGCTTTCCGGCACCAATGTCATTATGTTTCGCCAGCCGGAGCAAAAGGTGATGGAACGCTGCTGGGATTTCATGTACTGGTTCCTAAGCCCGGCCCAAACCGCCCGCTGGTCGGCCAACACCAGTTATCTGCCGGTGCGGCGTTCGGCCATTAAAGAACCCGTATTAAGGAAGAAGTTTGCTCAGTATCCCGGGATGGAACAGGCCTTTCAGCAGCTGGAATACGCCTACCCCGAACCCCGCCAGGTGGCTTGGTTTCTGGGCCGCAGCATAATGGAGGAGGAAGGTCTGCAGCCGGCCTTAAAGGGTGTGATGACTCCGGCCCAGGCGTTGCATCATGCCGCTAAAAGAGTGAATCAGCAGAGCGGGGTAAATAGTTACAGCCCCTGGTTGAACTGGGCGGTGTTATCGTTTATACTTATAATTGTAATAGTTCTGATAAGCCTTAAACTAAGAATGCTAAAGCAAAAATAATTATTAAATAGAGGAACAGAAAATGCTGAAAAGGTTATTCAAACTGATCTGCTTTGGGGTCCCGCTGATGCTGTTGCAGGCATATTCAGCCCAGGCCCAGGTTTTGCTGGAGGAGAATTTTGATTATACCACCGGCCAGCTTACCACGGTCAGCGGAGGGAACTGGGTCAATTTTTCCGGCACCGGCAATTTTATACAGGTTTCAAGCGGGAGCCTGAGCTATACCGGATACCCGTCATCGGGCATCGGAAACAAAATACAAATAGTCAGCGCCACGACTTCGGCGGAGGATGCCTACCGCAATTTCAGTCAGTACCAACTGGCCGGGGCTACTGTTTATGGCTCCTTTTTGATAAGCCTTCTGGATACCATAAACCTGGCTGCCAACAGCCATGCCACCGGAGAATATTTTGCAGGCCTGATGCCCGTTACCGGCACTTCAGTCTACGTAAACCGGGTATGCATCCGGAAGGGGGCGGGGCCCAACACCTTTAATTTGGGCCTGCGTGCAACGTCGTCCAACGCTACAGTGGAATGGCATACTGTGGACCTTAACATTGGAACCACCTATGTGGTCATAATGCGCTACCAGATGGTTCCCGGCGGGACCAACGACGTGGCGGCTCTGTTCATCAATCCGGCTTTGGGAGGGGTGGAACCGTCGCCCGATCTCAGCCAGGTCTCAGCACTGACAAGCGACCCGGACAGCATAGGACGGGTGGCCTTGCGCCAGGGTTCTTCCACCGGTCCTATTACCACACCAAACGCTTCGATCGACGGGATCCGGGCCGGGACCACCTGGGGTTACATTACTGGTTCCACCGCCGCCAACCCTGCGGTCATCTCTGTCAGCCCTCAGAACAATGAAAACAACGTGATGCCCGCCGCCGCCATCAGGGCCACATTTGACAAGCTGATGAATGCCGCCACCATTGACACCGCCAGTTTTGCGGTATCCGGTGTCAAGCAGGCTAGGTACTATCCGGATTCCATCCGCCCGGCGGCCAACAGCACCAGCTACACCTTTTACGTGCAGGATAGCCTGCGCACCAGTGATACGGTAACGGTCACCCTATCTACGGCAATCACCGACACCGGCGGCAATCCTTTGTTTACGCCTTATATCTGGAAGTTTCATACCCTGGTACCGGAAACTATCAGGCCGTATCTGGTTTCTTCAAGCCCGACTAACGGGGCCGACCGGATCACAGTAAATTCAAGCGTGGTCCTAACGTTCAATGAAGCTTTACTTCCTGCTTCCGTTGATACCAGTGCTTTTGAGGTGCTGGGGGTTAAGAACCCAAAATATCCCATAAATCCTCCGGTAATGAGCGCAGACAATACCGTGGTCACCTTGACCCCGGTTGACAGTCTGTACTATGGAGATACTATTACCGTCCACCTCAAACCGGTCATTACGGACATCTCCGGCAACACCCTGCGGGACACCAGCATTTTCTTTAACACCCGGCTTACACCGGGCTTGTCAATTTACGATCTTCAATACACGACCAACCCAACGGGTGATACCCCATATAATAACCAAGTTGTGACGGTTTCGGGTGTTGTCACTGCGGTCTCCGGTAAAGACTATGCCGGCACGTATTACCTCCAAGATGGTTCCGGCCCATGGAACGGGATATATGTCTTCGGATTCAATGGCGCCCTGACGGGCGATTCGGTCCGCATCACCGGTACGGTGTCCGAACGCTACAACCATACCCAAATTGTTCCAACAGTTTTCACCCGGTTGAAATCCGGCTGTGCATTGCCGGCACCCGTAACAATCACCACCGGTATATTAGGCGGTACCAGCGGTGAACCTTATGAAGGTGTGCTGGTAACAACGGGCCCGGCAAAAGTGACCAGCGTGACGACGGGTGATTTTGATGGTTATAGCATCAATGACGGCAGTGGCCAGTGCGATGTCGGCAATTACAATGGCACCTACACCAGCGTCGGCTACAGCCCGGTAGTGGGCGATAGCCTGGTTTTGGTGAAAGGCGTCGTCAGATTCGACCGGATAACTAGCGGAACGAACAGTTTTGGCATCGAACCCCGCCGGATGGGCGATGTGATGGACAACAAACCGGTGAAAATCGTGGCCACGCTTCCTGCGGCTGACAAAATAAACGTTCCCACTGCAGTCTCGGTTCAGGTAAATTTCAATAAACCGATGAACAGCAGCACCGTCATCCCCGCCAATTTTGCGATCTCCGGCAGCAGCGGCGGCGTGATAACATTTGCAGTAAATTATGACTCTGTCAATTGGTGGTGCAATCTGATCCCGGCCCGAAGTTTCGCACCCGGCGAAGTCATCCAGGTCACAGCCGGGCATGCTTTGACCGATTCCTTCGGACGCCACCTGGACGGCAACGGCGACGGCACTGCCGCCAATGATCCGTCCGACGACTATATCTTTATCTTCCGCACCCTGAACGGAGGGGTGCCAATCGGCGAAATCCAGAAACCGGGACCGGACGGGTTTTCATCAAACATGGTCAACCAAACAGTTTTAGTAGAAGGGGTTGTTACCGGTCCGGATTTTTACTTCACCTATCCCGGCAATTCAACCGCCAGTTGGTATCTGCAGGACGGAACCGGCGGGATCAATATTTACGGTGGGGGGTTGAACAAATTCGAATTGGGCTTGAGAGTAGTGGTTGAAGGCACTGTCATCGAGTACAGCGGGGTGACAGAGATATCCTCCAGCAATGCCAAGATATCAATCTGGGACAAGGCCCAAAATCTGCCAGCTGCCAAGGAACTGCTGTACAATCAATTCCCAACCGAAGCCATTGAGGGGTTATTGATCACTTTTAACGGTTCTATTAGCAGTCCGCCCAGTTTGGCAGGAGGCGGTTATAATATGGACGTCAGGAACGGAAACTCGCCTATAGCAATCAGATTCAATGAATCGGCTGGATTTGATATTGCAAAATATACACTGGGAACCAAGGTCAGGATTACCGGGATCGTATCCCAATATGACAAAAGTGAACCTTTCAGCAGCGGATATCAGATAGTGCCCCGGTTTGCCTTGCCATATACATATAACGGCATCCAATATCCGTCCGATATAGAATTATTAGCCGACTCGGTCCTGCCGTCAAACGCTTCCCAAATAGTCAACATCTTGCCCAATCCCTTCTCGCCCGATTACGGCGAGGTGGCCGCCATCGAGGTCAACGCCCCGGCGGCCGATCATCTGACCCTGCGGATATATGACCTTAAGGGCCGGCTGGTGCGGACCCTGCTAAATAATACCATGGGAGGCCAGCAAATAGTTCCCTGGGAAGGCACCGACCAGATGAACCGCCGGGTGAACATCGGAATTTACATCGTCCACTTAAGATGCGTGGCCGCCGACGGCAAAACCACCGACCAGACCAAACTTTTGGTCATGGGAACCAAGTTAAAGTAAGGGGTGAATAATATGAAAAAGATCATAATAGCATTATCGGTTATCCTGGCCTGGCAAACAATTTCCCAGGCCGCTTTTGAGGACTGGCAGAACGGGATCCGGGCCAACGCCATGGCCGGGGCCTATACCGGCATGGCCCAGGGGCTGGATGCCGTCCGCTGGAACCCGGCCGGCCTGGCCGAACTTAAAGGCTGGCAGGCCCAGGCCTATGCCAAACGGCTGTGGGGCATTGCCGGGCTGATGAACGAGTCTGCCGGGCTGGGAAAGGATATGGGAAAATGGGGGGGGATGGCCGTTTCGGTCCAGCAGACAGGCTGCGAGCTGGAGACGGACCAGTCTTTCACTTTCTCCCACGGCTTCAGCATGTCGGAACAGCTTTCGTTCGGCTATAACCTGAATCTTTACCGTCTTTGGCAGAACCGATTCGGTTCGGCCATCACCGGCGGGGTGGATGTGGGCCTTTTGGCCAGGGTCTACCGCAAGTGGAGGATAGGCTGCTTTGGCCATAACCTTAACCATCCTTCCCTGGGTGTCGAGACCCAGTACGAACTGCCCAGCAGCGTAGCCATCGGCCTGGCCTACGAGCCGCTGCCGGGACTGGCTGGTTCGGTGGAGGCCAGCAAGGAGCCCGGTTACATCACCTGTTATAAGGCGGGGGCCGAGTTTGCGGTGAAGCCTGAGGTTTTGAATATTCGCAGCGGCGTTTCGAACGAGGGCAGCCTGACACTTTTTTCCCTGGGGATGGATATAACCATCACCGGCATCACGGTGGGCTATGCCTACGAGGGCGGCCATCAGGCCCTGGCTGGCAACCATCAGATGGGCCTGGGCTATAAATGGTGATAAATATGAAAACTAACAGGAATAAATCCTGGCTGATCTCCTTGATCTTACTGGGGCTGCTGGCCGCACCGCTGTTTGCCCAGCAAACGGAGCTTTACCAGGAGATCGACACCACCAGTTATATAAGGCCGGAGCCGCTTGACCTGAACGGTGCCTCGTACCGGCAGATACTGGAGCTGCCCGGCATGACGGTGGGTCTGGCCGATAACATCTGGCAATTCCTTTTCGAGCGGGGCCAGTTCACCAGTTTTTTTCAGCTGGCCGAGATTGATGGGATAACCCCGGCCGACATCAACCGGCTCAAAGGTCAGATCAAAATTGTTCCGCCCAAAGTTCAGAGCGATGTCACCCGCTACATCGCCGATCTGCAGGACCGGCTGGCCTCCGAGGAAAGGCCGGGGCAGGGAGCCATCAGTCAGTGGGAGGAAATGCTACTTCATCCAATCAATGTCAATACCGCCACCATGGACCAGCTGCTGCTGCTGCAGAACGTCACCGCCATAGATGCCGCAGCCGTGGTCAGGCACATCAGGGAACAGGGCCCGATAACCAGCTGGACCACCCTCTCCCGGAACGTCAGGGGCCTTTCCCGCTACGGTTACAATAATTTAAGGAATTACATCACCATAAAGGACGGAACGGATGAAAGCTACTTTGACGGCAATTGGCGGATAAGTTTGGAAAGGGACAATGACCTGAACGGCGGAATTGACGTTAATTACAGGACACTAGCCGCCTACCTCAAGGCCTCGGCCCAGAATTATGACGTCATCACACCCACCGACACCATCACCACCGGCTGGACCCTGAAAAAATACGGCTGGAGCGATGCCGAAGTCCTAAACCTGAAAAACAGACTTTGGGGTGAGTATCATACTTTGGAAAATGGTCTCAATTACGGTTTTTTCAGCCAACGCCTTACGGCCAACTACAGCGGCCGTTACCGGGTGGGAGCCCTGCTGCAGAGCCAGCCCTATGAACAGACCAGCCTGGCCAAAGGCTACGTGGGGTTGTCCGGCTCCGGCCTGATGGAAAAGTTGTTCATCGGCAACTACCGGATGACGGTGGGGCAGGGCCTGGTGTTCGACAACACCGATGAGAATATGATCCGTCAGGTGAGCAGGGGAGCCGGGCTTTTCGGTGACATCACCAATACCAGGGAGTTCGCTTTGCGGGGCGCGGCCCTGCAATCCCGGCTTTGGCGTTTCAGTCCGGCGGCCTTCTATTCCGAGAACTACCGGGACGGGATAACCAACCGCGACGGCACCATCAATACCTATTTCCTGGTCAATCCCAGGTTCTCGCCCTTCCGCGACGCTTTTAAGGAGAAGACTTACGGCGGCACTGTTAAAATGGACCTTTCGAATTATTATGGCCTGCCCATTGGGACCAGCCTGGGATTGGCCGGTTACACCAGCAGTTACGACCGGCCCTTCCGTCCTGATGCTCTGGAGCTTGACATCCCCGGCGACAAGAACGAACTTTCCGATCCCAATTACACCCAGCTTTGGTCCGGATCAAACCGCCGGGTCTGGGGCGCCAACTTCAGAACGGTGGTGGATAATATTTCGGTGGACGGAGAATTGGGCAAACTGTCCGGGGGCGGGTGGGCTCACATTATCCACTCCCGTCTGCAGTACGAAACGGTTTATTTCGTCCTGCTGCACCGCCGTTACGCTGTCAATTATGACAACCCTTACAGCCGGGCATTTTCGGAACAGGTCAAGTTCGACGATTCCATCCTGGAAAAGGAGTACCGGCTGCTGGACCCGGTCTACCAGCAGCTTACCGCCCTCCCGGCCCCCAAGGCCGAGGAGGGTACCTACCTGGAGACCAGGTGGCAGATGTCCCGCAAGTTCACCATCACCCGGGCCTACATCGACTTCTGGCGCAATCTGGCCTATGGTCTAAACAACGTCCGCTGCCAGGCTGAGGTGGAATACCGGCCGGCCTTTCCGGTTCGCTTCCGGGTCAAACAGAAGTGGCAGTCCAAGAACCTGCCCAAGGTGGCCCTGCCAACCAAGTCCACCACCATGGAAACCACCCTCCGGACATTCTGCGCCCTGTCGGACCGGGACAACCTGAACATCGAACTGCGTTACGGTGAGGTTCATCTGACCCCGTCCACCGCCTACAACAGCAACGCCATCATGAGCGGAGCCTACTTGTCATCCAGCTGGGAGCATAATTTTACTCCCACCTGGGACATTAAGGCCGGCATGGCCTCCTGGCGCACCGATGCCATGTCCCAATGGATATTCGTGGACAACGGGATAGACTTTCTGGAAGGGGAGGGGTTGAAATATTTCATCTCCGTCTCCGACCGCCTGTCCGACAACCTGCAGGTCAAACTGCGGGTCATGGGCAAGAACACCAAGTATTCCTATGCCGGCATCTATCAGCCGGAATCGGGTTTTTATTATGACGGCCTGCCCGGTATCCCGGTCTCGGATTTCGACGACAACCAGGAACGCTGGCAGGTGGGGCTTCAGCTGGACATGCGCTGGTAATCAATAACAATGAAATATTTTCCAAAGGAGTTTTATAAAATATGAGAAATTTCAAAACTTTGGCCCTGCTGTTGGTTTTGCTCTCCGCGGCCCGGGCCGGGGCCGGCCTGCTGGAATACCAGACCTACGGCAGCAATACCCTGTCCTATAGCGCCGTTTCCCGGGCCCTTTGCGTCCTGGGCATAGCCCGGCGGGGGGAAACATTTTTGGCCAACCCCGCCCTGGCCTCACTGCAAAAGGGGTTCTCGGCACAGGCCACCCTTAACGCCGGATGGCAGAGGGAAGTGAGGACCCGGGAGGTGTTTGATTCTTATTCCAATTCGGTGGGCTTGAACACCGAATCGGTCAACAGCCACAGTTATTATTCCCCGGCCAATGCGGTCGTTTCCTATTCCTTTAACGCCTGGGGCAGCTCCGGGGACGATTCCCCGCAAATGGCGGTAAGCCTGGGGGTCTCCACCGAAGTCGACTACAGCTACGATTACCGGAAAGAGGAGAGGGACGCCTTCTTTTCCCTGGTCCGCACCGATCTGGTCTCCTCCAAAGGCCTGATAATGGGATTTACCGCCGGCCTGTCCATAAAACTGCTGCCCTATCTGTCGCTGGGACTTTCCGGCACAGCGCTGGATGGCAGCCACGAGATCAGGTCCGAAAAAATATTCACCGATCCGGCCGCGGATGACAGCCTGGAGATGACGTCGCAGAATGTCACCGGCAGCCGGGCCAATTTCGGTATCCGGTCCCAGGTAAGCCCCAGGCTGGCCCTGGCGGCGCTGTACAAAAGCGGCCGGGACCTTAAATCTGAAAACCCGGATGAACTGGTGCTGGGTTTGGATTACACCCCGGCCAATTATCTGCCGGCCAAGGCTGTGATAGAATATTCCTATGCCGCCTGGAACAAGGCCGTAAATCCCCTGAACCCGGATCAAAACCTTTACGATGTCCACCGCTACAGCCTGGGGCTGACCCATAAACTGAAGGGCCAGCTTCCCCTGCATTTTGGTGTGTCCTTTGCCAATTCCTACATGTCCCGGGGGATCGGTTTGGCCCAGGCCGGTTTGGGAACAGAGTTGAACGCTGCCAGATTGAAGACCCAGCTGGCCTTCTCGGTGGGAAGGCGTAGCTACAATCTGGGCCAGGCCGTGGGCAGCAGCAATCCGGTGACGGTGGCCGAGATGTCAGCCCAGCTAATGGCAACTTTTTCCTTAAGATAATTATGTATAGAAAAACAATTTTCATTGCGCTTCTGCTGGCGGCTGTCTTGACGCTGGGTTGCGCCCATTTTCCTGCAACCAGAGCCGACCGGTGGCAGCATCTGATAATCCTCTACACCAACGACATCCATGGCCATCTGGCGGAGGAGGAGGCCTGGTGGCTCAATCCCAATTTCCCGCCGCCGGTGGGCAATGCCGCGGCAGCCGCCACCATCATCAGGGAAGAACGGCTCAAGGCAGCCCAAAACGGCCATGGCTTTATGTTGCTGGAAGGTGGCGACATCTTTCAAGGCACACCGGTGGGCGAATTCACCAAAGGCAAGGCGGTGATTGAATATATGAATATGGTGGGTTATGACGCCATGACCCTGGGCAATCATGATTTTGACAAAGGGATGGAGGTTTTAAAGCCCCTGCTGGACATGGCCAAATTCCCGGTGATGGCTGCCAATATCGTGGACTCAAGTTCCAGGCAGATAGTTGACTTTGTCAAACCCTTTGTGATCCTGGAAAAAGGCGGGGTCAAGGTCGGGATATTCGGCGTCATCACTCATTATATGCGGGGCATGGCCACCCCGGAGCATATCAGGGGGATGGATTTTGAAAAGGAAACCGCCACCACCAGGAAAATGGTGGACACTTTGAAAGCCCTGGGAGTGGATATCATCGTCTTTCTTTCTCACGCAGGTTTCCGTCATGACAAGGCCATAGCCGACTCCGTACCGGGAATAGATGTCATAGTCGGCGCCCACAGCCATACCGGCCTGCGCCAGGCCTATGAGGATCCTTCCCACCATACCATCATAGTCCAGACGTACGGCCATCTGACCAGCATCGGAAAGTTGGACATTTATATCGATCCCCAGACCAAAAAGGTAATGGGTTTTAAGAACCAGATTAAGGAACTTTCCACCGAGGAGGTGTTAAAGGACACCCTGGTCACCGCCATGATAGAAAAATGGCGGGGACTGGCTGAAGCCGGATTCGACTCGGTGCTGGGTTCGGCCGCCTTGGCCATCAAGCGCAGCGGGGGAGACAGGGAAAGCGCCATCGGCAACCTGATCTGCGATGCCATGCTGAAGACCGCCGGGGCAGATTTTGCATTCCAGAACACCGGTGGCATCAAGGCCGACATTCCCCAGGGCCCGGTCACTTATCGCAATATATATAACGTTGACGCTTTTGGCAATTATATCGTGACCATGGAGATGACCGGGGCCCAGGTCATCAGGGTCTGCGAGACCAGCGTGCTGGGATATCATGCCATCTTCCAGGTGGGCGGCCTGAAGATGAAATATGACGCCAAAAAGCCGGTATGGAACCGGATAACCGAGGTTACCGTCAACGGCCAGCCCATAGATACTGCCAAGGTCTACAAGATCGCCATCAACAATTTTTTGGGCGCCGGCGGCGGGAATTACAAAGTCTTTCAGGGGGGCACGAACCGGACCGACACCTACATAGAACTGCGGCAGTCCCTGGCTGATTTCATCAAACAAAACTCTCCGTTAGATTACCGGGTGCAAGGCCGGATAACAGAGACCAGCGGAGGAAGGCTGCTAAAATGAAAAATATATCCCAAGTTTGTCTGATTCTGATTATTTCATTATTTGCCTTTGGGCCATCCCGGGCCGAGTACAAATGTTTTTATGGCAACTTGCACGCCCACACCAGTTATTCGGACGGCGAGAGCACCCCGGACACCGCTTTTACCTACGCCCGGGATGTGGCGTTGATAGACATCCAGGCCCTGACCGATCATAACAACGGGGGATACGACTACAATCCCTTCCTTTATCAGAAAGTACGGCATGCCGCCGATAGCATTACCGTTGATGGGGTGTTTGTGGCCCTGGCCGGTCAGGAAATAGGCAAGACCACGGGTTTCGGGCACATCGCCTGCTTCGAGACCCCCGAATTATCGCCGCTCTTCAACTATGCCTCGGACCTGATCTCCTGCTACCGTTGGATATTGGGGGAGGACAAGCCGGCCATGTTCTGCCATCCGATGCTGTTCCAGCCGGACGATTTCAATTACCTTTATTATTATTCCGATTACAATCGGTCAATGGACCTGTTGGAGGTAATAAACCAAAACGGAGTATATGAGTCCAAATATCTGCTGGCCCTGCAAAACGGATGGCAGGTTGGAGCTTCGGCCAATCAGGACAATCACAATCGCAATTGGGGGAATGCGGCCAACAGTTCCGGAAGGATACCTCTTACCGGGGTTTGGGCTGACACTCTTACCAAGGCATCCGTTTTGGAAGCCATGCAGGCCCGGCGCACATGTGCCATGCTGGTATATCCGGCGATGGACAGGATGGAAGTGTCCCTAAGATCAGGAGAACACTGGCAGGGAGAGCATTTCATAACGCCCAGTACCTCGATAAACTTTCAAATCAAAGCTTCTGCCGTGGCGGTGAATTTTAAAAAGATTTATTTATACACGGACGGAATTGTATCTGACTCTCTTTCCCCTGACAACCGGGATGTCTATTGGGACCTGAACAAAGAGGTCAAATGGGGCAAGCATTACTTCTTCGTCAAAGCGGTTCAAACCGACAACGATCTGGCCTGGACCAGCCCTTTGTTCATCGATGTCCTGCAGGATGATCCCAAGACCAAAGTGGTGACCTGGCCCACTCCGGTGGCGGACGACTGTCAAATAGTCTACCAGCCTTTGACCGGCGTCAACAGGATCAAGACACTTATCTATGATGTGGCCGGGAACAGGGTATGGGAACACGAGGCTTCGGATCCTTCGGCGGTTTTGAACTGGGATTCCAAGGATATGAAAGGCAACAGGGTGCCCAACGGCCTTTACATAATCAAGGTGGAACAGAGCGGCCCGGCCCAAACCAGCATTGCCATCGGCAAAACGGCGGTGTCCCGATGAAAAAATACATTTTGATCGCCTTGTTGACGGCCTTTTCGGCCAATATGCTCCAGGGCAGTTCACTGCCCTGGGGTCAGGCCACTTCTCCGGCAGAGATCGCGCTTTCCGATGCCGTGCTCAGCCTGAACCCGGAACCTCAGGGTTTGTCGGTGAACTCGGCGTTATTGTCCGGGGTCAAATGGCGGGGCGTCAACAGTTCGGGGGTGCTCTGGCCGTTGGATATTTACGGGGGATCTGTCAGCGGAGTCCTGCCAATGGCCAAAGCGGGGGCGCTGGCCGCCGGGATCAGCTACTGGAACTACGGACAGTTGAAGGCCTATGACCGATTGGGCAGCCAATTGGGTACCATAAATCCCCAGGCATTTTCAACTCTTTTAAGCTATGGCCGGAGGCTTTACAACGGCCTCAGCGGCGGAATAAGCCTAAAGGGAGCCATGTCATCCATTGGCAGTAACAAGGATTACAGTTGGTGCACAGACCTGGCATTATGCTATGACTTTGACCTGCTGACGGCCAATGTTCAATTGAGTGATATCGGACCGCGCTATCCGGTCAATGACACCTTGAAGAACGATCTGCTGAAGACATTTTCCACCGGCGTCAGGAAAACCTTTTTCGACGAACAATTGGCCGTGGCCTTGCAGGCAGATGCAGTCGAGACTCAAAAATTGCATATGCTGCTGGGGGTGGAATACAGCCCCCTTAAGGCCATAACGTTCCGTCTGGGCTATGACGGGGATGATTCCAAGCCGGAACGATCCAAATTAGGGCTGGGCTTTTGCTTCAAGCAGACCGGCAAGCAGGATTACATGGTGGAATACGGTTACCGATCGTGGGGTCAACTGGGAGCGGTCCAGGCAATATCGCTGGGAATGAGTTTTTGAGAAGGGAAGCACCAGATGGCCGTCAAAGATAAAAAGATCTCCCTGCCCGGATTATGGCCCGCCCTGACCAGGGCTGCCCGTATCATCAATGATCTGGCCGCGAAGGGCAAAATAATCACGGTTTGGGGGCATGACGATTTGGACGGCATCGCCAGCACGGCCATCATGCTGGATGCTTTGAGGAAGAAGACTGAGGCCAACTACTACATCCCGCCCAAGAACGCTGTGCATTATGGCTTAGACATAAAGGTCATTGATAAACTGATCGCGGATGGAACCGGGCTGATCGTCACGGTGGACGGCGGGATCTCTAATTATGCCGAGGCCGAATACTGCCGGGCCATGGGACTACCTCTGGTAATCACCGACCACCACGAGCTGCCGTCTGTCATGCCCCCGGCCCTGGAGGTGGTAAACCCCAAAATGCAGGAAACCGGATCGCCCTATGCAAACCTATGCGGGGCGGCAGTAGCCCTGTATCTGGCGGCGGCCTTAGAGGGAACCGGTTCGGACGACTGGCTCCAGGCCAGCAATAAATGGCTGGCTTGGGCATCCTTGGCCACTGTTTCCGACCGGGTTCCCCTGCTGGATGATAACCGGATGGTCATCAAAGCCGGCCTGAAGGCCATCCCGGAAGATCCAGGTTTGTCCAGACTGGCCGGCATACTTGACTTTGATCTTACCCGCGGCCTTTCGCCCCTGATCCTGCAAAACAGTTACATTCCGTTATTTGCCTCTTCTCAGTCGCAGGGAGGCAGGCATCCGATGGTGGAACTTTTGCTGGGCAACATTGACGAGATTACTGTCAGGGATCTGTGGGCAAAACAGATCGACTGGCGCCGGAGGTTCGGGCAGGCACTGCAAAACAAGCTGGCGGTGGTCAACGGCCGTGAAATGAAGATACTTACCGTGGTCGATCCCGATATACAGCCTGATATGATAGGGCCCCTGGCCGGCGGGTTAAGGGACGCCCTGCTGCTTCCGGCCATCGTCATCGGAAAGAAGGGCGGGGCCTACGTAGGCGAAGCCCGCGGCCACCTGCCGTTGGATCTGGTGCAGATGCTTTCCTGGTTCAAAGACCATTTCATCCAGTATGGCGGGCACAAGCAGGCAGCCGGGTTCACCCTGAAATCTGGTGCCTTGGAAGAATTTGTCTCAGCCGTCGACGGTTATTCCGCCGAACACCGGGACCTGCTCTTAAGTTCCCGCCCGGAAGCAAAGTATGATCGCCGTTTTGACGATCTGTCACAATTGGGCAAAAATATCCCTGAGTTCCTGGAAAACAGCCCCTATGGATCCGGTAATCCGTGGCCGGTTTGTTTGATCGGCAATGTCAAGCTGCCTGCGGGAGCTATGCCGGATCAGTCCTATTGGCTGGATGATTTGCTGCCGCTTCAGGACCAGGCATTTTTGTCAGGGGTACCAATAACAGCCGCGCTGGACACGACCAGCAACGGCCATATCAGCCTGTCAATAAAAGCACATCAACCAACCTAAACATCGGAATCATCTATGGCCGAAGTAACATTGTCCGGGTTGTCGAAGATCTATGATAACAAGGTCAAGGCGGTAGACCTGGTCGATCTGGCCGTCAAGAACAGGGAGTTCCTGGTGCTGGTGGGGCCATCGGGGTGCGGAAAGACCACTATCCTCAGGATGATCGCCGGGCTGGAGCAGATAACAGAGGGTGAGATAGCAATTGACGGAACTGTGGTCAACGATGTGCCTCCCAAAGACCGCAACACCGCCATGGTGTTCCAGAACTACGCCCTTTATCCCCATATGACGGTCTATCAGAACATCTCCTTCGGCCTAAAGATGGTCAAGACCGAAAAAAAACAGATAGATGAAAGGGTTCGCCGCACCGCCCAAATGCTTTCCATCTCCGAATATCTGGACCGGAAGCCCAAGGCTCTCTCCGGAGGCCAGCGGCAGAGGGTAGCCCTGGCCCGGGCCATCGTCAAATCCCCAAAAGTGTTCCTGTTTGACGAACCGCTTTCCAATTTGGACGCCCAGCTGAGGACCCAGACCAGGGCCGAGCTGAAAAAGCTCCAGCAGCAGCTGGCCACCACCGCCATCTATGTGACCCACGACCGCACCGAGGCCATGACCCTGGGAGACCGGATAGCGGTGCTCAAGGACGGACGCCTTCAGCAGGTGGATGAACCGCTGGCCATATACCAGAAGCCCCAGACCCTGTTTGTGGCCAATTTCATCGGGACCCCCGGCATCAATATCATGGAAGGGGAGATCCAGGCCGGGGCGGTCTTCGTCAACGGCGACATCCGCCAGGAACTTACGGCATCTAGCCCGAAGCTCGGTTCTATTCCCAAAGCCTTTTTAGGCATCCGGCCGGAGGACCTGGAACTGGTTCCGGACAGCGCTGCAGGTATAAATGGGCAGGTCGACTTCGTGGAACAACTGGGGGGAGAGTCGCTGATATACCTGACCTCAGCAGGCGGCCGGAAAATGGTGGTCAAAGCGCTGGGCAACCTGAAATACGAGACGGGAAGCAATCTTAAGGTGAGCCTTAAACCACAGGCAATTCATCTTTTCGACGGCCAGACCGAGAGGCGCATAAATTAAGGGATCGGGAGATCACCCGTTGAAAAAGCGTCTTGACAGTGCCCGGTGATTTCAGATATAATTAAACTTTACCAGCATAAACGAATAATTCTTAAGGAGCACCAAGTGTCGCACCAGGTAAGCAAACATACATTGAAACGCGATGAATTCGCCGATGATGCCATAAAGATGGTGACGTTTGTCCGCAAACATACCACCGAAGCCATGGCGGTGGCAGCGGCAATCCTGGTCGTGATCGCCGGATTGATCCTGATGGGCCAGAACCGGGCCAAAAGCGAAAAAGAGGCCGCCCTGATGATCGGCATGGCCCATTCCGCCTATTTCAGCGGCGACATGGACAACTCCCAGACCGCCTACGACGAGATCGTCAAAAAGCACGGCTCCAGTTCTTCCGCCAAAGAGTCGCTGGTCTACCTGGGCAACATCAATTTTAACCAGCGCAAGTACGAAGAGGCCATTAAAAGCTATGACCGGGCAATAAAAGCCGGAAGTTCCAATCCTTTGATCATGTCAGCCGCCCTAAGCGGTTTGGCCGCCTGCTTTGAGCAGACCGGACGCCTGCCCGAGGCCGGCGAAAAATACCTGGAGATCGCCAGGAAATATTCCAAGGACCAGTATCTGGCCACCAACGCCCTGATCTCGGCCGGGCGCTGTTTTGCCGCAGGCAGCCTTACGGATAAGGCCAAAGCTGCTTATCAGCAGATCATCAAGGATTATTCCGGCACTGCTGCCGCCGCCGAAGCCAAATCTCAGCTGGCCCAGCTTCCCGGCTGATCAGTACGGAAATTATATGTCAAAGCTTAATGTAGCCTTTTTATGGCATATGCATCAACCCTGTTATCGCATCCCCGATAGCAGGGTTTTTCGCCTTCCTTGGGTGCGCCTGCACGGGCTGAAGGACTATTACGACATGCTGTCCGCCGCCCTGAAATTCCCGGAGATCAAGGTATCGTTCAACCTGGTTCCCGGACTGCTGGAACAACTGCAGGATTACACCGAAGGACGGGCCACCGACCGGCATTTTATGGTTTCCCAAAAACAGCCTTCCGACCTAAGCGAAGAAGATCGCTGTTTCATCCTCAAGGATTTCTTCATGGCCCACTGGCCCAACATGGTGGAGCCTTATCCCCGGTATCTGTCCCTGCTGGAGAAAAGAGGGAGGCACTTCCATCCTTCGGCCCTGCCCAAGGTCAGCCAAACCTTCAGCGATCAGGAACTATTGGACCTGATGGTCTGGTTCAACCTCTGCTGGATCGACCCCCTGCATTTCCAGCTGCGGCCGGAACTGGCCCGGCTTAAAGCCAAGGGCAAGAACTTTACAATCGAAGACAAGGACTGTCTTCTGAGTCAGCAGATGGAAATTCTGGAATCCATCATCCCGGCCTACAAAAAGGCCTGGGACCAGAAGGCCATCGAGATCGCCACTTCGCCGTTCTATCACCCCATTTTACCTTTGCTGTGTGACACCCAAACCGCCCTTGAATGCATGCCGGGTGCGCCCCTGCCGCAAAGGTTCAGTTATCCCGGCGATGCCCAGGCCCAGATAGTGAACGGGCTGGATTACATGGAAAAGATTTTCGGCCGGCGGCCCAGAGGGATGTGGCCTTCCGAAGGCAGCGTCAGTCAAAAGACCGTGGAACTGATCAGTCAGGCCGGGGTGAAATGGATGGCCAGCGACGAGAAGATATGGGAGCAAAGCCTGGGCAAGGCCGGCCGACAACGGGAGGAACCCGGCGAAGCAGGTCAGTTCTACCGCTCGCATATGTGGGAGCAGGCGGACAAAACCCGTCTGTTTTTCCGCGACCAGCAGCTTTCCGACCTGATAGGCTTCGCCTATTACGGATGGGACGGCCAGGCTGCGGCCCGGGACCTGGTGGGACGGCTGGAGAGGAAGGCGGATGCCTTGGGCAGCCAGGCGGCGGACCACATCGTTCCGGTGATATTGGACGGCGAGAACGCCTGGGAGGCCTTTCCCCGGGACGGGCAGATTTTCTTGGAGCAATTGTATCAACAGTTGTCACAGAGCACAAAACTTAACTGCTGCACCTTCAGCCAGTACCTGGAGCAGGGCCCGGAACCCGGAAAAATGAGCAGGATATTCCCCGGTTCCTGGATTAACCACGACTTCTCCATCTGGATCGGCCAGGAGGAGGACAACCGGGCCTGGAACCTGTTGCTGGCGGCCCGGCAGGCCATAGAACGGCAGAAAGACTCAGTGGACCAGGCTGTTATGCCGGAGATCATCCGGGAACTGCAGATAGCAGAGGGCAGCGACTGGTGCTGGTGGTACGGAGGGAACTTCTCCAGCGAGAACCTGGAGGATTTTGACAGCCTTTTTCGCAGCCATCTTCAGCGGATATATCAGCTGTTAAATGTGGAAGCGCCCCGTGAATTGTTCAGCCCCATTTCCCTGGGGAAGGGCCTGGATGTCCTGATCAACCAGCCCATAGACCTGATCTCCCCGAAGATAGACGGCCGGGTCAGCGATTTCTACGAGTGGGCGGGAGCAGGCTCTTACAACATCAGACAGGACGGCGGGACCATGCACCGGGGCCAGAGCCTGCTGGAAGTGGTCCATTTCGGCTTTGACCAGGGGAACCTTTATATCCGGCTTGATCCCCATGAAAAGACCGATTTCAACGAAATCCAAGCCCTGACCGTAAACCTGGAATTCCAGGGCCAGCCGGCCAGGACCATACCGGTGAAACCCGGTGCACCGGAGAACGAGGCAGCGACAATTTCAGCCTATGGAAAGATAATCGAGATAAAATTGCCGTTCACTGCCATTGGAGCGCAACCTGGAGACCTAATCAGCTTTTATGTCGCGCTGGTCCAGAACAGCCTGACCGTTGAACGGCATCCCATAAGGAGTCCGATAACATTTAAAGTGCCCGATGGTGAGTTTGGGGCTAATAATTGGGGCGCTTAAGAAACGATTGCCACCTAATACGGCGAGATATGCCTGATCCTAAAATATATCCCAAAATATCTTCGAGCAGGGCATTCAGCCTGATTGAAATGGTGATAGCGATGGTGATACTGGCCATAGTGATGACCACGGTCATCAGCCTTGTCATCAACACCAATAAGGCCGTGGAAACACAGCAGACAAATCTTCTCTTGGACAAAGAGGTAGAATCGTTCTTCAGGCGGTTTGACACCCGGCTGTCATCGTCTTTCGGCTGGATCCGGGGCACGCCCACCAGCCTGACCCTGATAAATCAGGACGGGGATTCGTGCTTTGTGCTTTGGAACCCGATAGACAGCATGCTGTATATTGATAATTCCGCCCAATTCCCGGCCGGGGTCAAGGCGGCCAGTTTCACATGCTTTTACATGCCCCAAAAAGCCGGAGAGGTCAAGATCGAAAGGGAATTCTGGCTGAAGGAGGTGGACCATGACGAGAACGGGGCGATCGAGGGAACTGAGTTGCAGGATGTTTCCATGCTGTTTGTGAAGATAGCAGTAGTCAAAAGGAAAAGCTTTAGCGAGAACGGTAAGTATTGTTACTTGCCCCCGGCGATCGTGGAAACTATAATTGGCCCGCAAAACGAATAACCCACAGATAAAGGTTGTAATGAACCTGAGGGAGGCTTAAAACATATATCACAAGGATTTATGTAGCTGATAATTGGTCAATTATAATGGTATTTCAGTCCTTCAAATGTCCCATAATAAATATTATGTAAACTATGAATATGAATAGATGGACAGGCTTTTACGCCGAAGATCCCCGGGTTCTCTCCGCTCCCAGGTCCCTATGCTCCGAATATGCCGCCGTAGAATTCAAGAAACTCAATTGTCGTTTCATCCTGGATCTGGGCTGCGGCGTGGGCCGGGATTCTTTTTATCTGGCTTCTGAGGGCTTCAATGTCTTTTCCCTGGATTCGGCCTATACCGGTCTTGTTAAAGCCCAAAGCCTGGTTCCCACTGATCGCGGCGTTAAATTCCGCCTGATTCACGGCGATGCCCTGGCTTTGCCGTTCCCTGATGCCTGCTTTGACGGGATATACTGTTTCGGACTGTTGCATGAGTTCCTGCCCCCGGATTGCGACCAGGCCGTAGAACAGGTCATTAAAGAGGCTTCCCGGTTGCTTAGGAACCAGGGCCTGCTCGTATTGGCAGTACTGGCCGGTGATCCTACTGCCGGTTTGCCCCATGTCCGGTTGTTCACCCGGAAGATGACCAACTTTGAAGATTATGGCCTGAAGTGCATGGAAATTACCAAGTATCACGATATTGGCTGTACCGGCAGTAACAATTACCTGGTCTGGCGAGGTTTGTACCAGAAGATAATAAAGTAAAAAAGCCCTCAATATGAGGGCTTTTTCGTTGTTTGTCTATACTTTTTTTCTGCGATAGCCTGAAGTCTATCGCTATATGCCATCAAGGCCTCTGGTGAGGCCTGCCAATGTAAGCCCGATTTATCGGGGTTGATGATTTGTAGCGATGTCATTTATGGCATCGTGTCGAATAATCGTGATATTCTTAAAAAGTTAACTAATCACTTAATAACTATATTAATTAGCTTACCTTGTATCACTAACACCTTAAGTATCTCTTTACCTTTAATTATTTCTGCTACTTTACTGTTATCCATTGCTTTAGCCTTTACAATATCTTCACTTAATCCCGATGGTATGACCATCTTCTCGCGAACCTTTCCATTAACTTGAATCACCAGCGTTATCTCATTTTCTCTGGCTACGTTAGCGTCAAAAGACGGCCATTTAGCCTTGTAAACCGTTCCCTTGCCTCCGATCTCCTGCCAAAGCTCCTCGGCCATGTGCGGGGCGAATGGCGCCAGCATCAGCACCATGTTTTCCAGTATTTCGGCTAAAATGGCCTCGTTGGCCGGCACCTTGCGTTCCTGTTCCACCGGCTGCCAGTAGTCGTAAAGCTCGTTCAAAAGCTCCATCAGGGCGGCAATGGCAGTATTGAACTGAAAGCCTTCGATATGGCCGCCCACTTTGTTTATGGTCTGATGCAGTTTGCGGCGTACCTGGGCCTCCCTTCCAGTCATCTCCCTGGGCAGGGCCTCCCTCCAGTCCTTCTTATAATAGGGCAGGGCGGCATCCAGCCACTTCCATGTCCGGTTCAGGAAGCGGTAGGAACCGTTGATGCTTTCCTCCGACCACTGGACATCATCCTCGAACGGGGCCACGAACATCTCGAATATCCTCAGGCTGTCTACCCCGTATTTATGGGCGATCTCCTCCGGGGTCACCACGTTGCCTTTGGATTTGGACATCCGGGCCCAGCGCCAGACAATCTGGTCCCGGGGAAAGTCCTCCATCTCCTCGGGCTTAAGCACTATCCAGTCCAGGATCTTCTCGGAGTCATCAGCCCCCTCTGAGCTTTTGGGCTTTCTTCCCGGGGTGTGGGCCAGCAGGGATCCCTGGTTCTTAAGTATCTTGAAAGGCTCCTGAAAGCTGATGTAACCAGCGTCATAAAGCACCTTGGTCCAGAACCGGGCGTACAGCAGGTGCGACCGGGCATGCTCGATACCGCCGGCATACAGGTCAACCGGCATCCAGTAGGCAATCTTTTCCTTATTGGCGAACTCCCGGTCATTATGGGGATCTGCGAAACGGAAGAAATACCATGACGAGCAGGCATAGCCGCCCATGGTGTCGGTCTCCCGCCTGGCTGCTCCGCCGCAATTGGGGCATTTGGTGTTGACGAATTCAGGGATCCCGGCCAGCGGCGACTCACCGGTCCCGGACGGCTTGTAGTTCTCCACCTCGGGCAGCAGTACCGGCAGCTGGCCTTCGGGTACCGGCACCTCACCGCACTTGGGGCAATGGATGATGGGTATGGGGGCGCCCCAATAACGCTGCCGTGAGATCAGCCAGTCCCTTAAACGATAATTGACGGTATGATGCCCGATCTTCTGTTCTTCCAGCCATTTGGTGATGGTGGCCTTGAAGTCAGCGGTCTTCATTCCGTCATATTTGCCTGAATTGACCGCCAGGCCCTCATCGGGCTCGGCCTGGGCCAGTTCATAGGACTGGCCGGTTTTGCTGACCACCTGGACGATGGGCAGGTTGAATTTCCTGGCGAACTCAAAATCCCGGGCGTCGTGCCCCGGCACGCACATGATGGCCCCGGTGCCGTAGCCCATCATCACGTAATCGGCGATCCAGACCGGCACTTCCTTATTATTGACCGGGTTGACGGCATAGGCCCCGGTAAAGACCCCGGTCTTGGTGCGCTCGGCGTTCATCCGGTCCATCTCGGTCTCGGCCTTGGCCTTTTTGATGTAGGCCTCGACTTCGGATATTTTTTCAGGGGTGGTAATGTCTTTGACCATAGGATGCTCGGGCGCCAGGACTATGAAGGTGGCTCCGAACAAGGTGTCCGGCCTGGTGGTGAAGACTTCAATTTGTAATTTGGAATTTGCAATTTGGAAATTGGCAGAAGCTCCCTCGCTCCGCCCTATCCAGTCCCTCTGCATCTCCTTCATCCCGGCCGACCAGTCCAGGGAATCCAGGTCTTTCAACAGCCGGTCGGCGTAGTCCGTGATCTTAAAGAACCATTGGGGCATGGGGCGCTTTTCCACCAATGAATCGCAGCGCCAGCAGCGGCCCTCCTTCACTTCCTCGTTGGCCAGGCCGGTCTTGCACTGGGGGCACCAGTTGATGGGCGCGGTGGAGCGGTAGGCCAGGCCCTTTTTGTAAAGCAGCAGAAAGAACCACTGAGTCCACTTGTAATATTCCGGCTGACTGGAATCTATCTCCCGGCCCCAGTCATAGCTGCAACCGGCCAGTTTAAGGGTCCGCTTGTAATTGGCGGCGTACTCCGGCACCATCTCCCGGGGGTTGCGGCCCCGCTTGAGGGCCTCGTTCTCGGCCGGCTGGCCGAAGGCGTCCCAGCCCATGGGGTGCAGCACGCTGAAGCCCTTCATGCTCTTGTAGCGGCAGAAGGCATCCAGCGGCACGTAATTCTTTAGATGCCCCACATGCAGGCCGGAGCCCGAAGGGTACGGGAACATCTCCAACGCATAGTATTTTGGTTTATCGGAGGAATCGGGGGCCTTAAAGGTCTTGTCCTCCTCCCACTTTTTCTGCCACTTGGGCTCGATGGATCTTGGGTCGTAGAATTTTGGCATTTTTGTATTTTGATAAAAGATTGATAGAGGGATGTTCAATTAGCTTAGACCCATGATCTTAAAGTATTTCTATCCGCAGATTGCACAGATTTCCGCAGATGTTGCAATGCTAATTTATATTGTGTTAGGTACAAAAAGGTTTGTTATGATCCTTCGGCTAACGCTCATGACAGCGTTTGCGTTAATCTGCGGATAAAGGTTCCTAAGTAAGGAGATAATCCTTGATATCTATTTAAAAAGCCTTCAGCAATGTTGTTACTGAAGGCTTTTGTCTTTAAGTGAAAATACTTACTTTCCGCCTCCAAACAGATCCTGGGCGCTCAACAGCTCATTGCCGCATTTTTCGCAGTACCAGTTGTCGGCCCGGTTATAGGCCGCGCACTTGGGGCACTTCAATTCTCCCTCGTGGGATTCCTCCTCGGCCGGTGCTTCCGGAACGGCTTCGGCCACAGGTTCTTCCGGGGTCTGCAGAGCGGCCGGGAATTCGGGCGTCATGTCAAAAGCAGGCGTTTCCGGCGCCCGGGGCATAACCTCTTCCATGGCCGGAGCCGGCTGGGCCGGGGCATCGCCAAAGCTGGAACCCAAAATGCTGGCAAACTGTTTTTCCAGTTCGGCCATCTCGTTGAGCGGGGGCTGCAATGCTTCCGGTAGTTCCTGGACAGGCTCGGGCGCAACAAGAACAGGCTCAGGCGATGCCTGCACAACCGGTGGCGGTGGAGGAACAGGTCTAGCCGGAGGCACCGGCGGCGGCGCGGCCACCGGAACCGACCTCGGCGCTGGCGGTACAGGTTTTGGGGCCGGGGGAACCGTAGCGGCTATGGGCGCCGCCGGCTTTGGCGGTGCAGGAGCAGGAGCCGGAGCCGCAGGCACAACCGGAGGTGCGGGCGGTGTTGCCGCCGGCTGGGGAGCTTTGGGTTTGACAAAACTGTTCAGTTTTTGGATCTTATCAGCCAGGGCTGCCGCATTGGTTTCCATTTCGGCTTTTTGGGCCAGCAGGACCTGTTCCTGAACCGCCTTTTCCTCCTCGGTCAATTCGCCGATCACCACCCGCAGCTCCAGCTCTTCCAGGGTGTTTGATACTGCCTGCAACTGGGGAAGTATCTGGTCTTTTTCGGCCAGGGCCTGGTTCAATGCCTCCTCCAGCCCGGCGCCCTTTTCCTCCAGCAGGACCTGAAGCTCCAGCAGCTTGGCATCGTATTCGTTCCGCACCTTTTGGTATATCTCAGGTTTGGTGTTGGCCTTCTTTTCGTCGATCAGCCTGATCCTGTTGGTGAAAACATCGTAGAGTTTTTGCAGCTCCTCTATGCTTTCATTCCCGGTCAGAACTTCCTGTGCCATCTTTTTTGCTTTTCTAAATAATGATTAACTGGATAGTTTGAAGATCAGCTGCTGCATCAAGGTCCTGGGATCTCCGGATCCCGACTTCAGTTTCAGTTCGGCGGTGAAAAGCCCGTTGAACAGGTCCCAGTATTCCCTCTCAGTCCTTTTCTGGGCGGCCGGTATGGCCATTTTCAAGGCGTAGGGATGGATCCGCATCTTCCGCCCCATGGCTTCCGGGGAAAGGCCCTGGGCCAGCATCAGCTTGACCCGCCACAGGGTGTTGAACTTGTGGTTGATGCCTGAAAGCATCTTTACCGGGTCCTCCCCGGTCCTCAGCATCTTGTTGAAAAGGGCCAGGGATTGCTTCAGGTCCTTTTTGGCCAAAGCCTCGGCCAGCTCAAAACCGCCGACTTCGCTGGTGTCTCCGGCCAGCAATTTTATGTGTTCCGGTCTTATCTCCCGGTCCGCCCCGCCTTCCAGGTAGGCCGACAGTTTAAGCAGTTCCTGTTCCAAAAGTCCCAGGCTTGGTCCGGTTATCTGGATCAGCAGTTGGGCCGGGGCCGGGGATATCTTGCAGCCCAATTCTTTGGTTTTTTGCATCACCCAATTGACCAGGCTTTCAGATTTAAGGGGGTCGAAGGACACGAAAACAGTGTTTTCCTGAAGGTCCCGGTAAAAGGCGGACTTGGCATCAAGCTTGAAAGAACTGAGGATCAGACAGGTATCGGGAGACTGTTCGCGGCCCAGGTGTTCCAGCATTATCTTGCGGCTTTTAGGGGAAAGGGCATCAACATCCTTGACCACCAGCACCCTTTTTTCGGCGAAAATTCCCAGGCTTTGGGCCCGGTCGATGATCTCCTTGGCGTCGGCCTCGGAGCCGTAAACCACCTCCAGCCCGTGATCCACGCCGGCTCCCAGGAAGGCACCGGCGATCTTTCTGATGTACAGGCTCTTAAGATATTCTTCCTCGCCTACAAAGCAGTAAGCAGGGTGAATTTTGGATTTAAGCAGATCAGTATCTAAACCAGAAATAGTTGCCATAACATATTAGTTTACTAATTAATAAGGGATTTGTCAACAATATTTTGAAGTTAATTTGAATTTATGTCCGGGGTCCATAAAAAAGCCCTGCCATTTTGCAGGCAGGGCTTTTCAAGGCCGATATTTACCGGATCACCGTGAACCTTCTGGTGTAAGTATTATCCCCGGTTATCAGCCGGTAGACATAGACGCCCGAGGACACCTTCCTTCCGTTCTGGTCGCAGCCGTTCCATTTGACCTTATGGTTTCCGGCCGGAAGATTGCCGTTGACCAGGGACTTTACCCTCTGCCCCAGCACGTTGTATATCTCCAGGCTGGCCTTTTGATCCTTGGCCAAACCGAACCGGAACTCGGCCGAGTTCCTGACAGGGTTGGGGCTGGCCGGCGACAGGAAGAAACTGTTGTTTTGTGCGCCGGGATCACCTTCCACTCCAGTGGGTGTGGTGGTGAAGCTGAAGGAAACCGGCAAACCTGCAATCTTGTTGCCCGCTGTATCCACTCCGGCCGTATCATAGATAGTATAAGTGGTGTTGATCTGGTAAAGTGTGTCCGGGGTAAGGGTCAGAGTGTCGGATGCGGCGTTCCAGCTCAAGGTGAATTCATGGTACGGGCTGGAATAGCCCATGAAACTTGACTGGTTTATCGGCTCTGAGAAAACGATGATCACCGCCTGGTTCTGAGGTACATCTACGGCTCCATCGGCTGGATAGGTGTCGACGATATAAGGTTTGACCGTATCCCCGACTATTGTGGTGAAGCTGAAACTGTCGGGAAGCACTACCAGCGGGTTTCCGCCCAGATCGTTCAGGGCGGTAAGCTTGATGGTATAAGAGGTGTTAACCGACATCGGGTCATGGGGCAGGAACAATGTATCCATTGATGAGCTCCAGGCCGGTTGCTCATTGGGGCTGGGTGTCATGCTGCCGACCAGGGACAGCGTGTCCATGGGTTCCGAGAAAGTGATGTAGATCTGGGAATCCAGATCCACTTCGGTGGCGCCGCCGGCCGGATAGGTCGAAACAACGTATGGCTTTATCGTGTCCCCGATGATGGTGGTGAAGCTGAAGCTGTCCGGCAGCACTGCCAGCGGATTTCCGGCCAGGTCGGTGATGGCCGTCAGGCTTAGGATGTAGGTAGTGGCCGGTGACAGCAGGTCATGGGTCAGGGTCAGGGTGTCCATCGTCGGGTTCCAAACCACATGATTGCCCGCGCCCGGCTGCATGTCTCCGGCTAGGCTCAGTGTATCCATCGGCTCGGAAAAGGCCAGCCAAATCTGGGTGTCTAAAGCCACTCCCGTGGCGCCGTTGGCCGGATAGGTCCCGGTGATAACCGGCGGCTCTGCATCGCCTGCCAGGGAATATTTGCTCTTGGCCATGGTGAACATCGCCGGGAAGGGTTCCAACTCGTCCCCTTCGACCATTCCCCCGTCGTTGATCCCGTTGTATATTCTGGTGATCACCGGCAGGAAAGTCCAGGTACTGTCATCCTGGCCAACCGTCCCCATGACCATGGTGGATTCATCCTCCGCTTCGGTGAAAGAGGTGTTGAAATCTTCCGGCAGGTAATAAAGCTTAAGGCTGGCGGATTCGTAATCAGCCGCCGAATCAGGATGCCAGCCGATGGTCCACTGCCTCTGCATGGTCTCCTGGGGCACATAGGCTTCGGGGTGCACACCTTCCAGCGCCCGGCAACCCATTAAACCGGCCTTGGTGACGCCGGAGATGGATACTGTCGCCGGGGAGAAACCGTTGGCGGTGCCCACCATAAAAGCGAGCTGCTGGGTCGCCCCCCACACTATCACCGGGCGCCCCATGAAACCGATCACGTATCCGTCTCCCGTGTTGTTGCCGAAACCGCCGAAGACGCCCAAGGCATTATTCCCCGAGATGATCGGGGCGTAGGCCTCCACATCATTCACATACCGGGTGCTGTCCAGGGTTATCTCGTGGTAGACGGTCAGGTTAGTAGTCATATTGTCACTTTGGTATGGAAACTCATAGCCGGTGGTGCAGGGAGCGGAGCCGGAATAGATGAGATTGAACGTGTCGGTGAATATAGGCTTGTTGGCCAATGTCCCCAGCACCCGGTCGATGGTGGAGTTTTTTTGCATCTTGATATTTTGGCACCCGGCGACAATTCCATCGGTCAACTTAAATTTTCCGGCTATTGCCAGCGGGAATTCAAACAACAAGGTGTCGGTTTTGGCGCAATTCAGGGAATCCAGAAACACCAGCGTGTCGGTGTTGGCAAAGCTAATCCGTCCCCCGGAATATATGTTGAACACCTCGCTGCCGGTGCCGTTGGCCATAATGGAGTCACCGGCCGAGAGCATCCCCGAAATGTTTACCGTGGAGGTGTTTCCAGTGGTAACCGAGACGTTGAAATTGGAACCGTTGTACATGATCATATTGCCGTTAATATTCACCACGGCGTCACCCATGCCGGAAGTAGCTGTGGCGCCGTTGGTCCCGTAGGCGAAAAACGAACCCAAAGCAAAGTTCAGAGTTTTACCCGCATTGATGGTGAAGAAAGTGTTGGCCTTGCCGTTGGCATAAAGAGCCGAACCCGGATAGTGCAGGTTGACATCGGTGTCAAATATAATGCCGTAATTGCCTGAACCGTTGGGCCTGACCCTATTTAACTCGGTAATCCCAGTACCCTGAATGGTTAGATCATTGGTAAATCCGAAATTCACAGAAATAGGGTCAAGCACCGAAGCTCCAAAAAGGCCGTGGTTGATCAGAGTGCTACCATAGACGTTGATGTAAATTGGGCTTGCCGGAGCGGCGCTAGTGGTTATCAGCTTTGCACCGGCTGCTATTGTAAGGTTATTGCAATTTTTCCCGCTGGCGTCCACTCTTACAGAATCTCCGGTTTTAATGGTGACATTATTGGTTGAAGCAGGGACAACGCTGGCAGCCACCCAGTTGGCGCCGTCATATGTTTCCCAAATCGCTGCCGTACCCCAGTTGCCGCTGGCGGCCGAACGGTAGTCGCCGGCGGATTGGGCCCATAGCATGGCAGGCAAAGATACTGCAAGCAGGGTCAGAATAAATAGACATTTTTTAAACATTTCGGTCTCCTTTTATCTTTAAATTTATCTTTATATTACATCAGTTAGCTGGGAAATGTCAAGGTATTTAAGAAAAAATCACTGGTTTATTTTCATTCTGTAGCTCTTGGGCCCGCCCGGGGTGAACATCCTCAGGCGGTCGATGTTTTCCATCGCGATTTGATTTACCGGATCAAGTTCCAAAGCTTTCTTAAAGGCAGTAATGGCATCCTCCACTCTGTTCAGTCCGGTATATACTCCGCCCAGTCCGATATAGATCATAGGATGGCGGTCGTCATAACCCAGGGCCTTGATAAAATACGGCAACGCCTCAGAATATTGCATATGCTTGGACAGGTAGAGGCCCCGGTGGTAAAGCATTTTGGGGTATGTCTTATACAGCAGACGTTCCCGGTCCGACAATTCCAAAGTATCTTCAGCCTTTGCCTTTTGGCAGAATAAAGTGTCGGCTTCAAAACCGGCCGCGATTCCCGGCAGGGTGATCCGGAATAAAAGACCTTCGGGGACCCGTTCATGGTTCGGGGCCAGGGACTGGTAATCTCCCCCAAGGTCGGCCCGGGTCAGATAGGCCGGCATATCGTAGTAATTCCTCAGCGCCAGGGCGTTGAGCAGGTTAACATACCGGGACTGGATCTCCGCCGGATCATAAGTTCTGCCATTTTCAAAAAGAAACAATTGCGGCAGGAAGGCTTCAATCTCCGGCCGGCAGGACTCATAAAACCCGGGATACTGTTTTTGCAGATAGCGGTAATACCAGCTGCGTCGCAGCAGCTCCTTGTCAATGATCACCACATCGGACCGGAGGCCCTGCTGGTGACGCAGATACAGGCAAGGAGCGTAAACATCCCAGTTGTCGGTCAGTATCACGGCATTGGGCCCGGCGGAAAGTAGTATATCGTTGGCGAATTCAACAGTGAAGTGATCCTGGCTTCGGTCTGCCTGCCTCCAATTGACTGCGGGCACAAGCAGGGATACTGTCAATACGGCCCAGCAGAACACATTCGCACTTTTGGGGTTGATCCTGGCAGAGACCATCTCTGACAAAGCATGCAAACCGAAGGCGGCAGTGATACTCAGTACAGCCAGGGCCGGCAGAAAATAAGCGGCGATGTCCGGTATGCTGTAATTGATCCCGTAAAGGACCGAAGCCAGGATGATCGCCGCCAAGGCCGCCAGCCATCGTTTGTTCTTCAGGAACAGCCACACAAATCCTGGGACTGCCAGCCAGCTGAAGTATTCCCAGGGATGGACAAGGGCAATTTTCAGGAAACGGATGACATTATGCCAAAGTTCAGTCAGAGAATTATTGAACATCCATACCCGGTACTGCCGGCCGGTGACATGGCCCAGGAATCTTGGCCAGTTTGAAGGGTCCCCCCAGTTAAAAAGCGGGTCATTAAGGGAACGCAAAGGCAGGTACAGATAGACCGAAAGGCCCAGCAAAAAGAGACAGACCAGCAGCAATATTTTTCTCCAGCTGGTGACGATGGATTTATCAAATACTATTATCAGGACTCCGGGCAAGTACCACAGCAGGCTCAAATGGTTTCCCATACCCAGCCCGGCTGTGAATGCTGTCAGCGCCAGTATTTTGAAGTCATTCTCTTTCCGGTATCTCAGCGACAGCCAGATCAGCAACATCCCCAGCAAGGAAGTCAGTCCGTAGACCTCCATCACCGTAGCCTGATCCCAGACCACCGGAGAAAAGGCCCAGAGAAAACTTCCGGCGATCGACAATAAAGGCCGAACCTCCAACTTCATCAGTGTCAAGAATAAAAGCGCGGCAGAGCAGGCGCCAACCAAAGCGGAAAAAATGTTCAGCCTGAAGGCCAGGTCACCCCAGAACATCAGGGTGACCCATATTTTCCCCAATAAAGTGAAAAGCGGGTATCCGGTGGGATGGGCTATTCCCAAAGTATTCACCGCCAGGGAAAGTTCGCCGGAATCGATCGGTCCGATGGTGGGGGCAGCCGTCAGGACATAGGCTGCCAGTGTAATAAAAAAGACGAGCCGCGCCCCCAGACGGGGATGAAAGCTCGCCGTTCTTAAGTTGGTTATGATTCTGTTCATACTATGCTGGTTTTATGGTGCGCCTGACACGACTTGAACGTGTAACCTGCGGCTTCGGAGGCCGACGCTCTATCCAATTGAGCTACAGGCGCATTTTCTTTGCTTTTATTTGTATCCGACAGGTTTGTGTTCCTGTAAACTGTAATTATAACTTTACCGGTCGCCTAAAGTCAAGAGTTTAATCACAACTCCATGCTTTGGCCGGTGACTGGAACTTCCACCTTGTAATTCAAGTCTTTCAGTCCCTGGGCAAAGGTCAGGGATTGTTTCTCCTCGCCGTGGACCAAAATGATCTGTCCGAAGCCGTTCTTGGCCTGTTGAACGAAGCCCAGCAGTTCATTTTTGTCGGCGTGGGCCGAAAACCCGTTCAGCACCTCCACCTGGGCTTTTACCTGGTGCTCCTCGCCGAATATCCTGACCGAGGGCCATTTGTCCACCAATTTCTTGCCCAGGGTACCCTCGGCCTGAAAGCCCACGATCAGCACCGCGTTCCTGGGATCCCCCACCGAGTTGCGCAAATGGTGCAGTATGCGACCGGCTTCGCACATTCCCGAGGCCGAGATGATTATGGCCGGCTCCTTCAAAAAGTTCAGTTTCTTGGAATCCTCGGCATTGGTGACGTAGGTCAGCCGTCCGAAGCCGAAGGGATCGTCGTGATTGGTGATCATGGCCCTGGTCTCGGCGTCAAAGCACTCGGGGTGCAGCTTGAAGATGCCGGTGACGTTGGTCGAAAGCGGGCTGTCCACATAGATCTGGACCCGGGGCAGGGTGCCGGCCTCGAACATCTTGTTCATTTCGTAGACTATCTCCTGGGTCCGTCCCACCGAAAAGGCCGGGATGATCACCTTGCCCTTCCTCTGGCAGACCTGGCGCACCAGTTCCTGCAGTTTTTGGGTGCTCTGTTCGATCGGGTTATGCAGACGGTCGCCGTAGGTGCTTTCCATCATCAGGTAATCGGCCCCTTCCGGCTGGTAGGGGTCGCGGATGATGGGCAGGCCCTTGCGCCCCAGGTCACCGGTAAAGAAAAATCTTTTGGTCTTTCCGTTCTCTCTCAATTCCAAGTCCACCATGGCCGAGCCCAGGATGTGCCCGGCATCGTGAAACACCGCCTTGACCCCAGGCATGGGGCTGAAGGGCCTTTCGTAGGAATAGCTGACAAAGGAATCCAGCGCTTTTTCGGCGTCGGACATGGTATAAAGCGGCAGTTTTGGGGGGAGACCCTGCTGCTTCCTTTTTTTGCTGACGAAGACGGCGTCCGATTCCTGGATATGGGCCGAGTCGCGGAGCATCAGACCCAGCAGGTCCCGGGTGGCCGATGTCATGGAGACGTCTCCGGCAAAGCCATGCTTGACCAGGGTCGGGATGTTGCCGCTGTGGTCCAGATGGGCGTGGGAAAGGATCATGGCGTCGATCTGGGCGGGGTCGAAGGGCAGCTTCTGGTTACGCTGCTCGCTCTCTTCCCTTCGTCCCTGATGTATCCCGCATTCCAGCAGAAGTTTTTTGCCGCCCACCTCTATCACATACATCGAGCCGGTGACGGTGCGGGCCGCCCCGTAAAAAGTGATCTTCATTTTCTTCCATATCAATTTGTAATTCAACTCCCAGTAATTATACACTCTTATGGCGGTTATTTCAAATGTTTTTATGGCAATCATGCGCTTGACAGCTATGAATGGTTTTTGATACAATGGAAGCAGGAATTAGTGCTCTTACAAAACTTACCACAGAAACACTGAAACTATGGAAACACAGAATTGTATCAACCAAAACTAACAAAAGCACGGCCGTTCTTTCATAAAATCCGTGTTTCAGTGGTAAAGGTTAACTTTGATAATTCATAATCAACTACATTATTAAACGAGGACAAAATGGAAAACAACCCCCATCCCCAGCAGGTCAACATAGAGATAAATGAAAAAGAGGCAGAGGGCATTTACTCCAACCTGGCCTTCATCTCCCACTCCCCATCGGAATTCGTGCTGGATTTCGCCCGGCTGCTGCCCGGCATTCCCAAGGCCAAGGTCTATGCCAGGATCGTGACCACCCCCCAGCATGTCAAATCCTTCATGGGGGCGCTGGAGGAGAACATCAAGAAATACGAGGCCCAGTTCGGGGCCATCAAGACCTTTGCCTCCGAGGGCAAGGAGATCGGCTTCAAGGTCGGGGACAAGTCATAAACCGAAACAGACAGGAGTGCCTTCGCTGAAGCTTGCGCCACCGCTGTAGCTAAGGCGCACGCGGTAGTAAATATAATAGCGTAAGCGGTTAGCACTTGAAGATGGCAAGCAGGAAGCGTAAGCGAATTTACATAATTTTCGGGATTTCATAATTCATCTGCTGTAACTAAAAAACCGCCAGATAATATATCGGGCGGTTTTTTCTATTCCATGGAGCGGGTGATGGGAATCGAACCCACAATATTCAGCTTGGGAAGCTGACGTTCTACCACTGAACTACACCCGCAACAATGATGATTTTACAAGATTTGGGGAAATTTGTCAATCCTTTGGCTGTCCGGGGAGGCTATTGTTTCAGTAATTCTTCTATCTCCTTGACCAAAAGCTGGTCCAGGTTATCCCGATAGCCGATGTGGCGGTATTTGATGGTACCCATCTTGTCTATGACAAAAGTTGTGGGGATCCCGGTTATCTGGTAGACCTTGTCAATGCCGTTGCCCATCATCCCCCCCATCAGGACCGGGAATCCATAGCCCTTTTGGTTCCAGAACGATCTCACTATGTCTTTTTTGTCGGTCCCCTCAAGGTTCACGGCGAAAAACAAGACGCCTTTGTCCTGGCTGTCCAGAAAGGCCTTGTCCACCAAGGGCAGGCTCAGCTTGCAGGGCTGGCACCAGGTGGCCCAGAAATCCAGCACCACCACCTTGCCCCGGTGATCCGAAAGCTTGTGCATTGCGCCATCCAGATCGGGCAGGCTGAACTCCGGAGCCGGCCGGCCGACAGCCGATGCGGCCGAGGTTGAATCAGCCTTGATATCCTCCGCTGTTTTTTTATCCCGGGCCTTGGTCAAAAGGTCTTCCATGCCCTTTTTGCTCTTATACCGGGCCAGATAGACCATTTCAAAATCAGCTTTGGCCTGCTTGGGATCCTCCACCTGACCGGCCAGGCAACCGGCCAGATGAGTTATGGCTGAATCAAGCTGTCCGGTCTGGTAATAAGCCAGGCCGAGATGATGTTCAATGGTTGGTTCCGGAATGTGTTTGAAGGCTTCCTGAAGTTGCTCCAAAGCATTGTAATAATTCCCTTTTTGGTAATAAACCCAACCGTAGGTGTCCAAATAATTGCCGATGGTCCGTTTTGTATCGTCTTCCCAATTATCCTTGGAGATGTCCCAGGGTTTGGTTTTGAAGCCCTCCCGGGCCAAATCTATCGATCTTTTGGAATAGGCCTCGGCTGAATCCAGATCGGTCTTGCTTTTAGCCAATTCGTAGGCCAGGTTGTTCAGTAGATTATGGTCTTTGGGATCGATCGCTATGGCAGACTTGAAACTTTCGGCCATCTCCGGTCCCTGGCCCAGCTGGGAATGGTTCTGGGCGATGATGACATACAAACCTTTTTGGACATTCTTGTCCAGCCAAGTGGTGTTCTTCAGGAATCCCTTGGCCAATTCTATCCGCTTGACCGGGTCGTCTTCGGCCTCCAGCTGTTCCGACATCTTCATCAGTTTGCTCTGGCGGCTAAACCAGATCATTGATGAGCCGATGACGGCGGCCAGGCTCAATGCCATCAGCAGTTTCAACAGGAAAGGAACTTGCTTCATTTTTTCTCCTTACTATCCGCAGATCAATGAAGATAAATTAAAAAATATTTCGCGCCATTTCGTGTTTTTAGTGGATAAGGGTTGTCAGTATCTGTTTTACTTACCGGCCTTGAATTCCTTGGCCGCCCGGATGAATTCCCTAAAAAGCGGATGAGCCCTCATGGGCCGGGACTTGAACTCGGGGTGGAACTGGCAGCCCACGAACCAGGGGTGCCCTTCAGCCTCCATCATCTCCATCAGCATCCCGTCCGGCGATTTGCCGGAAAAGACTATGCCCTTCTCTTCCAGCCGCCCAATGTAATCGTTGTTGACCTCATAGCGGTGCCGGTGGCGCTCGGAGATCTCCTCCTGGCCGTAGGCCGCAAAGGCTTTGGTGCCGGTCTTTAACCGGCAGGGATAGGCGCCCAGCCTCATGGTACCGCCCAGGTTTTTCACCTGGCGCTGTTCCGGCAAAAAGTCTATCACCGGGTCCGGGCATTCCTTGGCGAACTCGGTGGAATTGGCATTACGCAGGCCGCAGAGGTTCCGGGAGGCCTCGATCACCGCCACCTGCATTCCCAGGCAGATACCGAAGTACGGCACCTGGTTCTCCCGGGCGTATTTGGCGCAGAGGATCTTGCCCTCCACCCCCCGCTCGCCGAAGCCCGGGCAGACCAGCAGGCCCTGGCAGTCCTTCAGCCGGCCCTTGAGGTTTCCCGGGTTCAGGGCCTCGGTGTCTATCCAGTCCAGTTTCACCCGGACCTGGTTGTGGATGCCGGCGTGGAGCAGTGATTCGATGATGCTTTTGTAGGCGTCGTGCAGGTCCACGTACTTGCCGCAGATCCCCACGGTGACCTCGCCCTGGGGCTCTTTGAGGTTCTTCAGCATGTTCAGCCACTCGGTGATGTCCGGCTTGTGGAATCCCACCCCCAGCTTGTGGGCCACGATCTCATCCAGGCCGTCCTGGTGGAAGTGCTGGGGGATCTCGTAGATGCTTTCCACGTCTATGGCCTCGATCACCTCTTCGGCGGTGACGTTGCAGAACAGCCCGATCTTCTCCTTGATGTCCTTGTCCAGCGGTTTTTCAGAACGGCAGATGATGATGTCGGGCTGGATGCCGATCTCCCTCAGCTTGTTGACCGAGTGCTGGGTGGGCTTGGTCTT
>DHVS01000029.1:141809-292881 GCA_002412795.1 bacterium UBP2_UBA5202
GTCGCCCACCGTGCCGCCGATCTCGGTGATCAGCACGTCCACGTCGGGGCTGTCGGCCAGCTTCAGCAGCCGGGCCTTGATCTCGTTGGTGACATGGGGCACCACCTGGACCGTCTTGCCCAGGTAATCGCCCCGCCGCTCCTTGGTGATCACGGTCTCGTAGACCTGTCCGGCGGTAAGGTTGTTCTCCTTTTTAAGCGGCCGGTCTATGAACCTCTCGTAATGCCCCAGGTCCAGGTCGNNTCGGTGACGAAGACCTCGCCGTGCTGGAAGGGGCTCATGGTGCCGGGATCCACGTTAAGATAGGGATCGAACTTCTGGATATTGACCTTAAGCCCCCGGGCCTTAAGCAGGTAGCCCAAGGACGCCGAGGCGATACCCTTGCCCAGCGAGCTGACCACTCCCCCGGTGACGAAAATGAACTTGACCTTGCGCTTCATGTATCTCCGATGCTTTTGATGCTGATTGCCCGTGTCATATTGAGCAGGGCTTCATTGCCCAACAAACCGAAATATCTTCCGATTATGTATTCTCGCTATGAGTACTGTCTAAAACAAGCCGTAAGTTTACCTTAAATTGGAAATTCTGTCAATGGAATATTGTTTGGGATATAGAACCCGAGTTTGGGTATTAAACCGAAAATATATTCACTCCACCATAGTCCTCACAACCAGCCTGCTCCCGTCCGTCTCCATCTCTATCGCCCCCTGCTCATCCGTCCGGTAAACCTTGGCCCCGGCTGCCTGGTAGCCCTCCACCACCTCCGGCGAAGGGTGCCCGAACCGGTTGTTCTGGCCCACCTGAAAAACCGCCAGTTCGGGGCTGATGGCCCTGATCACCGCCGGGGAATTGTTGATGTGCGAGCCGTGGTGCGGCACCTTCAGCACGGTGCATTTGGGCAACAGGCCCCTGGCATACAGCGTATCCTCCAATTGCGGGCCCATGTCCCCGGTGAACAGGAAAGACTTCTGCCCGTATTGGATAAAACAGACTATGGAAGACTCGTTGGCATCCGCTGTTGAGTCCCTCTGGCAGAAGACAAAGCCCCGGGCCGGAGATATCCCTGATAGAGTATCATAACCCCAAAGTGTGTCGATATCGGTCTTGGTCTTCACTGCCGTCTCCATGGCCGACAGGAACAAGGATTGGTCGCACTGGTGGCCGGAGATCATCAGTTTCTTCACTTTGACATGGGAAAGCAGGTAGGAAAATCCACCGGCGTGGTCGGCATCCCCGTGGCTGATGAGGGCCAAGTCAATGGTGCTTAGGCCTTGGTACTTCAGGAACGGGTATATGGTCCGCTGGCCGGAGTCGAACTTCTCCTGGCTGGGCCCGGCGTCTATCAGCATGGTCTTGCCGTTGGGAAATTGGACAAAAATAGCATCCCCCTGTCCCACATCCAGAAAAGTTACCTTTAATTTATCTTCAGTTACGAATGTTTTGGTCCAGACAAATACATTTAAAACAGCCAGTAGAAATATAATAATTATAAATCGTATCCTCTTTATTTTATTGTAGTTAAATATAATTATTAAAGCAATAATATAAATTAAAGTCTGACTTAAATCAGGCCTTGGCCAGGTTATGACACCGAATTTGACCATATCGAACAATTCCACCGACTTTAGAGATACCCAGCTGGCGGCATAGGCCGAGGCGGCCAGCGGCCAGACCACCAAATTGCCCAAAGGATAGAGCATGGCCATCAACAGCCCCAGGGCCAAAAGCAGGTTGGTGGTTGGCACCACCACCAGGTTGGCCAACAGCGATATGGTCGGGATCTTGTGAAAGTGGTAGGCCAGGAACGGGGCGGTGAATATCTGGGCGGCCAGGGAGACCGCCAGGGGCAATAACAGCCATTCCCGCAGAACTTGGTTCTCTGTGATCCTGAACAGCTGGTTCTGGATGGGCCGGGTCACGGCCAGTATCCCGGCAGTGGCTGCAAAGGAAAGCTGAAAACCCACGTCAAACAGGGATTGGGGCCAGAAGAACAGGATCAGCAGCCCGGCCAGGCCCAGCATGTTCAGGCCGTTCCCCTGCCGCTCGAACAGTCCTCCCAAAAGTACTGCCACGGCCATGATGGTTGCCCGGACTATGGAAGGCGGAGAACCTGTCAGAAGCGTATAGAACACCAGCCCGGCGCAGGTGCCCAGTGCCGCCCAGCGCCTGGGAATTCTGGCTATCCTCAGCGCCAGAAACAGGATGAAAGCCACCAGCACCACGTGCAGGCCGGAGACCGCCAGGACATGGGTGGTTCCGGTATTGGAGAAGGCTTCCTGCACCCTGGCCGAAAGCCCGCTACGCTCGCCAAGGGCCAGTCCCAGCAGCAGGGCTGATTCGTCTCCCTGCAAATACTTGTCCGCCAGACTGCGGATGTACTGCCTTGCCGGGATTATTACCTTTGTAATCAGCCGGCTGCCCCGGCCTGTCTCTGCCAGTTTAAGGTGTTCCAGGGTCAGGGAACCGCGGACTTCGCTGCGGTCCAGGTAAGCCCGGTAATCAAAACCCCCGGGGTTCCGTCTTTGGGGCAACAGGTTCCATTTCCCCTGCACTAATAACATTTCGCCGTAACTTGGAACATGCTCCGGATCCGCTCCTGTCCGGGCCAGCAGCTTGAAATCGGCCGGTTGCCAGGCATCGCTGCTGTCCAAATAGGAAAGCACCCGGGCGGTGAAGCGGTACCGGCCTTCGTTGGGCTGGGGCTCGGAAACCACCTGCACCAGAGCAATCTGCAGCCTTCCCTCCTGCCACTGGCAGTCTTTTACCGAGGTTCTGACCTGATACCCCAAATATCCGGCTGCAATGATCAGCAGTGCCAGCCAAACCTGCGATGTTTTTTCTTTGGAACGAAAAACAACTGTCAACAGAAGGAAAACCAAAAATATCAAGACGGCAAAAACAAACGGGATACTGACCGCCGAAGCGGCCAATATCCCTATGGAAAACAACAAAAACACTTTAAGGGCCGGAGTTCTGTCCATCAAAACACCGATTTACACGTAGGAGATTCTCTGTTTCTCCGGCTTCTTAAGCTTGGAAGGTATGGGCTTGGGTTTGGGCGAAGCATCCATCTCAGCCGAAGGCATTTCTTCCTGGGGCCGAGCGGCAGGCTGCGACGGTTGCGGCCGGGGAGCCGGCGCGGCCGTCGGAGGATGCATCTGAGGCTGGGGTTGGGCTATGCTGGGCCGGGGCGGGGCCATCGGCTGGGGTGCCGGCTGGGAAGGCTGTTGAAACTGGGGCTGGGGTGCAACCGGTGCAGGACGGGGCATGGCGGGTGGAGCTGCGGGCCGGGGGGGTTGAAGTGCAACAGGCTGGGCCTGAAGCGGAGCCTGGGTTGGCTGGGCAGCCGGGCGGGGCGGCGGGGGTGCAGGTAAAGGAGCTTTGGCCGGCTGGGCCGGAGCCGGTTTCGGAGCTGGGGCAGCAGCGGCCGGTTTAAGCTGCTGTAGTTTTTGGGCTACATCTTTAAAGGAAACGTCGGCCGAATATATTTCTTCGTAAGCCTTGATGGCATTGTCTATCTCGCCCACACTTTCGTAGGACTGGGCCAGATTGTAGCGCAGGCCCATGTAAGCCTCTTCCTCAAAACCAGGGGTGGCCAGTCCGCGTTCCATCTGGCGGATGGCGAACTTGTATTCCCCCCGTTCCATGAAACAGATGCCCAGCATCTCAAAGGACTTCAGCCTCTCCTTGTCTCCCTTGGATGATATCTGGAATTCGGCAATGGCCTCCTGCACCAGGCCCATTTCCTTGTAGGCTATGCCCAGGTCGTAGTGACCCTGGAAATCTTCCTGCTTGATGCTTTGATACACGCCCTCCTTGAACTCGGCCAGGATGTCATTCAGGGAAAGATATTCCTCCTGGGCCTGGGGGGCCTGGGCCTGATCATCGTCGGCCACGCTGAACTTGACCCGCGACTGGCGGCCCCCTTCCACCATCTCCCGGCCCCAGTGAACATTGTCCTCCTGGGGGGGCTGGCCGCCCTGGGGTGCCGCGGTCAGATGGCTGTGTTCTTCTGCCGGTTCTTCCGCCGGCTGGGCATGCATAAAGCTCTGATCGGCCGGGCCGGTTCCGGGCTCCTGCACCGGCATCTGCCAGCTGGGGGTTTCGGTGGCGGCCGGTTCCATCTGCGGCGGCGGGGCAGGCTGGATGGAGGAAAAATCAAAACCGGTCGGTGCGGCCGGGGCGGGCTCCGGCTCGGGCGGCTGAATGGTGATCGATGGCACCGGCTGAATAGTGATGGCAGACGGCTGGATGCTGATGGACGGAGCAGGCGGTGCCGGCGGAGCGCTGGGCTGGGGCGGAGCCTTGGGCTCGGGCTGGGTTTGGAAACTCGGCGTGTCCATTGAACCTTCGGGCATCTCCGGCAGCAGCAGGGAAAGGCTTTCCAATGCGGTCTCATTGACCGGATCTATCTCCAGCACTTTCTGATAGACCGCCGCCGCCTGTTCCTTCAGTTCCCGGCGGTAAAGGCACTCGGCCAGACCCAGATAGGCGTCCACCATGGCTTCCGGCTGGTTGGCCTGCAGGGAGATCTCCACCAGTTTCTGCCGGCTCCTCAGTTCCAGCGGCTGCAGCTCGGCGATCTTCTTGTAGATGGCAATGGACTTGGTGATGTTGCCATCGCCCAGATAGCCATTGGCGGCGGTATGATACTGGTCCAGGGCCTCCTGGGTGGAACCTATCTCCACCAGCAGGTCACCCAGTTCCACGTTGGTGGCCCAGTCCTGCTTGGGCGGCTCCGGCGCGGCCGGTTTCTCGGGCTCCCGCTGGATTGCCGGGGCGGGGATATCCATGGCCGGTTTTTCCCGCTGGGACGGGACTTCCAGCTGGATCTCGGGATTGGCATGATGGGTCAGTTCGTCGATGACCTGCTGGGGCCTTATCTCCGGGGCCGGGGCGGGAGCCGCCGCCGGTCCCGATTCGCCCTTCATGCTGCGGACCTTGGCGTCTATGGCCTCGGCCTCTATCATCCGGCCGTTCTCCCGGTAGGCCTGGGCCAGCTTAGTGAATTCCTCTATGGCCTCGGGCACCCTCTTCTGGGAAAGGTACATGTCGGCCAGCTTGGAGCGGATGGCCAGGTTCTGGGGATTGAGCTCCACTATCTGGTGGTAGACCGGGAAAGCCAGGTCGGGTTTGCCTTCCTTGATCTTGCGCTCCGAGTACTCCAGCAGATTGGTGATGGCTTCGTTGATCAGGCCCTGCTGGATGTAGAGATCGCCCAGCATCTTGTATATTTCTGGATCGTCCTTCCGGCTGCGGAGGATCTTCTTGCAGACCGCGATGGCGTTGTTGAACAGGGCGTCGTTGCCGTATCCCTTGGCCGCCTCCATGTAATTGGTGACCGCCTCGTCGATGTTGTTGAGCTTGACGTAGGCGTCGCCGATGAAATTGTAAACGCTGGCGTTGCCGGGCTCCAGCTCCAACACCTTTTTGTACTCCAGCACCGCCTTGGCGTAATCCCCCTTTTGGAAGAACTCAGCGGCCTTGGTCCTTATTTGATCAACTTTTGCCACTTAATTTCAATATGTCGAAATAATATTTGTTTGCGTTAGAACTGGTAATCGCTGCCCACCGCAGTCTCGCTGGCCGGGGCCTGTTCCTCGTGCCCCCGGTCGATCCCCAAGTTGTAAACCACCGTCTGGACCACCGAGGCGTCCAGCATCTCCTTTTCCAAAAGATACCCCTCTATCAGACAGTTGTCGCAGATGGCGTTTATCAGCCGGGGGTGCCCCTGGGAATAACGGGCGATCAGCTCGTAGGCCGTCTCGGTAAAAAGTTCTTCCTCCCGCCCGGCGATCACCAGCCGGTGCTGGACATATTCCTTGATGGCGGCCTCGTCCAGGGCATCCAGGTAATATTTCACGGCCACCCTCTGGTTGAGGGAAGAGTCCACCAAAAGGTTCTGCTCGATCTCGGCCATGCCGAACAGGATGAAGGTTATCAGCCGGACATCCGATAGCTCCAGGTTCAGCAGCCCCCTTACTTCCTCCAGGATGGCCTGGCCCCGCAGCAGATTGGCCTCGTCTATCAGGATCACCGGCTTGCGGCCTTCGGCATGGATCTCCATCAGCCGCCGGGCCACCGCCGAAGAGACCTGGGTCTTGTCCTCGGAAAGTTCCTTGACCCCCAGCAGCGATCCGATCCGGCGCAGGAACCAGATGGGGCTGAACTCGGCGTGGGTCAGGATCAGGAGCGATGTCTCAAACCTTCCGTCCTCGCGCAGGATGTCCAACAGGCGGCGGGCCAGCATGGTCTTGCCCGAGCCCACTTCCCCGATCAGCACCCCCAGGCCCCGCATCCGCTCGGCCACGTGGGCCAGGCGCATGATGGCATTGCTGTGCTGGGGACTGTCGTAATAAAAACGGCTGTCTGGTACGTTGGAAAAAGGATCGGCACTGAGTTTGAAAAAACGTTCGTAATCCATGGAACTCCTTAAAAGCTTTACAAAAATGAAAGCCCCTGTTGGTTGGACCCCAGATAGGGTTCGTCATCCGGTGCTTTGGCCGAAGCGGGCCGAGTTTTTTTATCTGGTTCTATTTTGGGAGCCAGACTGGGCGGCTGGTCCATTATAACTTCCACCGTGCCATCGCCAAAAGTCTCCTCCGGCTGAACCTCTTCGTCTAAACCGGGCATTTCCGGTTCCAAAGTTTCTTCCGCCTGGGCCTGAAAAGCAGTTAAATCCTGATATTCCTCTTCCAGCACGGATTCTTCTATTATCGTTTCCGGTTCGGTTTGAGTGTATTCTTCTGTTGAGACAGTCTCTTCTTTTATGGCGGCCGATTCTTCCTGCTCCGGTAACGGCGGAAGCGGTTCCATCCTTTCTTCTGCCACCGGCACAGATTCGGGCTGCAGCTGGGATAGTTCAGGCTGCAACTGGGTTTGGGCGTTTTTCTCCAGCAGGTTCCGCATCCTTTGGGCCACATCCTTGTAGTTGATGTCCAGGATATAGACCTGCTCGTATTCTTCCAGGGCCTTTTGCCGGTCCCCCAGTTGTTCATTGGCCAGACCCAGGTTGTAATGCAGCCCCACGTATTCGTTGTCCAAAAACTTCTTGACCGAGATGCCCTGGTTCAGCACCTCGCTGGCCAGGCCGTAATCTCCCTGTTCCAGAAATGATATGGCCAGCATCTCAAATCCCTTGAGCTGTCTGTTTCCCCCTTTGATGGACAGCTGGAAATCCGCAATGGCATCATCGCGCAGGCCCACCTCGCGGTAAAGCATGCCGACGTCATAATATCTTTCGTAGGCTTCGGTGATGTTGGACCAGACCGAGTCCTGAAAATCCTTGCAGAACAAAAACAACTCTTCCTTCAACTGCACCTGGTCCATGGCCGGGCTGCTGCCTGAGGACAAAACCTTGGAAAGGGCCTCCTCGTTCTTGGGGTCCCGTTCCAGTATTTTCTGATAGACGGACTTGGCTTTGCGGTCAAATCCCCTTTTTTGCAGGACCCGGGCGTAGGTCAGCTGGGTCTCCAGTATCTTCTTGACGTTGCCCATCTTCATGGCCACGTCCAACAGACGATGATAGGGAACAATGTCGGCCGGATCCGGAGCATCCTCGGAATTATCCGAGGCCATCTTGGACACCATCTGCTCGATCTTCAGTCCTAGCTCCTTAAGACCGCGATTTTCCGGCAGAAGCGCGGTTATTTTTTTGTGAACCGCGGACATGGCCACAAAATCATTGCGGACCTTAAGTTGGTCGGCAAAACGAAGCCATTCCCTTACGGCCCCGCTTTTTAGCTGACCCGCTGCGTAGAGTTCTCCTGCTTTATTATATAATTCTATCCGCCCCTTGTCAATAGATAAAATCTTCTTGGCGGCCACTATGGAACGGGGCAGATCGCCGGCTTTTTCGCCGATCCTTACCGCCACCTCATACTGCTCCAGGGCCTTGCGGTCCTCGCCGGTCTCCCGGTAGATATTGGCCAAAGTAAGCACATGCTCCGGGTTTTCGGCATCGACCATGGTCAGCTGCTCGTAAGCCCGGCGGGCTTTTTCCCACTCGCCTTTTTGATAAAAGATGTGGGCCTGTTCGTTAAGTCGTTTTATATCAGGCATTATTTTGTTGAACCGATACCAAAAGTAAAGTATACAAAAATCAAAGGCTTAAATCAATAGTTATTTGAACTATTTTTATTTAATGTTGCCGGATACCGCCTCCAAAACCTGCCGGCACAATTCGGCGGACCTGGCATTAAGCCCAACCACCTCCTTTTTGTGGCTGTTTACGAATTCCTGATCTTTAATGGAGCCCAGGTTTATCAACACGTTCAGCCCTGCCCCCTCCACCCCGGCCCGGGCCATCAGGGCCGCCACCCCGGCGTCCGAGGCCGAGTTGGCGTTGCCCTTTTGGGCGGCGGCAAGAGAAAGTTCCATGGCCTCCAGACAGGTTTTGGCGGTCTGCAGCGGCACCGCCGCCGCCTTTTTGTAGCCTTCCTCCATGGCCTTGTCCCGGGCGGCCTTTTGTTCCGGAGTTCCCTTGGGCAGGCGCATGGCCTCCATCAGATCGTTGAAGGCGTTGGTGTCCTCGTCCACCGCCTTTGACAGTTTGTCCTTGATCTCCTGTCCCCGCTCGGCCAGTTCGGACATTTCTTTCCAGACCTTCTCGTAACCCTGCTTGCCGACAGTCAAATTAGCCACCATGGCCGAGAGGGCAGCGCACAGGCTGCCGGCCAGGGCCGCCACCGAACCGCCGCCCGGGGCCGGTGATTCTGATGACACCTCGTCCACGAAACCCCTGGCGGTCAGGGACATCAGCGGGGCCGGTTTAAGGAAGTTGTATTCCACTATCTTCTTGGCCGGGTCGAAATCCGAAAGCTGATCCAGTCCCAGGGAACGGACGGCGATCTCCACCAGTTCCTTTTCCGGAACACCGGCCGACTTGCCCTGTTTTTTAAGGTAGAACTTTCCCGCGTCCAGCAGCGGCTTTAAAGGCACCAGGCCCACCAGTTCCGAGCCGGTGACTATCAGGCCCAGTTTTTCCGCCTCTTCCCGGGCGGTCTCGAATACCACATGCAGCGGCGTGGTGTTGTAGTTGATGAGATTTATGGACACCTGGGCCTGGCGGTACTGCTCGATGTACCAGCCGATGGCCCGCACCGCCTTCAGGCGGCCGGGGATCTTGACCGAATTGCCCTGGGCGTCCTTGACGATCTTGCCGGCAGCGTCCTTCTTGGCTCGGCCCCCCTCGCGGATGTTCAGGGCGATCTCGTTGGCCAGTTTCTTGTCCCTGGTGTTGACATTGACATTGTATGCGATCAGAAATTCCCGGGATCCCACCACGCTGGCTCCCCACTTCTGTTTGAACTTGGCCGGCCCGAAATCGGGCTTCCATTTGGGGTCTTTGAGTTTTTCTTCCAACGCCTCGTATTCGCCGGTGCGGATGTCGGCCAGGCTCTGGCGCTCCGGCGAGGCGGCGGCAAATTCGTACAGATAGACCGGAATGTCCAGCTCCTCGCCCAGCCGCCGGCCCAGGTCCTTGGCGATCTGCACGCAGTCGTCCATGGTAACGCCGGAGACCGGTACGAACGGGCAGACGTCCATGGCTCCCATCCGGGGATGGGCCCCGCTGTGTCTGGACATGTCTATCAGCTCGTGGGCCTTCTTGGCGGCCTGAAAGGCGGCTTCCTTGACGCCCTCCGGGGTGCCCACCAAAGTGTAGACGGTGCGGTTGGTGTCGGCCCCGGGATCGACGTCCAGCAGTTTGACATCAGCCACACCGCGGACGGCGTCGGAAATGGCATCGATGATCTTGCGGTCGCGGCCCTCGGAAAAATTCGGTACGCATTCGACTAACCTGGTCATGTTGACTCCTGACTTTATATTTTAACATTATTATTAACATTGCCACAAAGCCACCAAGACACTAAATTGACCAAATAGTAAATGAGAAATTGGAAATTGTATTTGTGTCTTTTGTGCTTTTTGTGGCTAATTAGCCCCGATGACTATCCTGCCCCGCTTGATCACCGTCTTGACATAGTTGACCCCGTAATGATACGGAATATACCGGTAACTGGGGATGTCCATGATCAGCAGGTCCGCCTGCTTGCCTTCTTCAATGGAACCGATCCGGTCGCCCCGGTTCAGGGCGCAGGCCGCGTTGTAGGTGGCGGCGCAGATGGCCTCGGCCGGGGTCAGCCCCAGGTACAGGCAGGCCAGGCCAATGATGAACGGCATGTTCTCGATGGTGCAGGAACCGGGATTGTGGTCGGTGGCCAAAGCCACCGGGATTCCCATCTCGATCATCCTGCGGGCCGGGGCATAGTTCTTTTTGATGGTCAGGCTGGTGCCGGGAAGCAGCACCGCAATGGTCCCGGCCGCTTTCATCAGTTCCAGCCCGGTCTGCGAGGGGTACAGCAGGTGCTCGGCGCTGATGGCCTTAACTTTTCCGGCCGCTTCGGCCGCGCCGACCGAAGCCAGTTCATCGGCGTGAATCTTGGGGATCATCCCGAAATTGCTGGCGGTTTCCAGTATCTTGATCGCTTCTTCGGGGGTGAACACGCCCTGGTCGCAGAACACGTCGCAGAACTCGGCCAGATTCTGCTCTGCGATCTTCGGCATCATTTCTTCGCAGATCAGCTTGACATAACCATCCCGGTCAATTTCAGAAGTGCCCTGAGCTTTGTCGAAGGGCTGACTTCTGTATTCCTCCGGAAACTCATGCGCCCCCATGAATGTGGAAACCACCTCTATCGGCTGCAGCCCGTTCAGGTCTTTGTTGACCTCCAGCTGTTTGATCTCGCTTTTGGTCTCCAGTCCGTAGCCGCTTTTAGATTCCACCGTGGTGGTCCCCCACATCAACATCCGGTCTAGGCGCTTCATGGCGTCGCGCTTTAAGACCTCGCGGGAAGCCAGCCTGGTAGCCTTGACGGTGGAGCGGATGCCCCCGCCTTTGGCGGCGATCTCCTGGTACGAAACGCCCGAAGCCCGCATCTCGAACTCGTCCTCGCGGGAGCCTCCGTAAACCAGGTGGGTGTGGCAGTCCACAAAGCCGGGCATCACCACTTGGTTACCGGCGTCGATGACCTTGGTGTGGGGCAGGAGTTTCAGCCTGGGCTTGAGTTCGGAGGTTTTGCCCACGGCCAAGATCTTGTCGTTCTCAATGGCAATGAGACCGTCCTCGATGACGCCGAGGTCGGACATGGCTAACCCCACCCGACCTAACACCCGGGTTTTGACCTCACCCCGCCCCTCTCCTAACGCATTAGGAGAGGGAGAAAGGGTCAGCAATTGGCCGATATGTTGGATGATGAGGTGCATATGGAAGAATCAATTATTACTTCATCATGGGTATGATTACTTTTTTCTGCTTCGCCACTTTTTTGGCAATGTCATACCCCGCGTCCACGTGGCGCAAAATGCCCATCCCGGGATCGTTGGTAAGTACCCGCTCTATCCGCTTGGCCATCTCCTTGGTCCCGTCGGCCACCGTCACCTGCCCGGCGTGGATGGAGTAGCCTATGCCCACTCCCCCGCCGTGGTGTATGGAGACCCAGGAGGCGCCCGAGGCCACGTTGACCATGGCGTTCAGCAGCGGCCAGTCGGCGATGGCATCACTGCCGTCCTTCATGGCTTCGGTCTCGCGGTTGGGCGAGGCCACCGAGCCGCAGTCCAGGTGGTCCCGGCCGATGACGATGGGGGCTTTTATCTTCCCCTTCTTCACCAGGTCGTTGAACAGCAGTCCGGCCTTGTCCCTTTCGCCATATCCCAGCCAGCAGATCCGGGCCGGCAGGCCCTGGAAATTGACCTTCTTTTGGGCCATCTTGATCCAGCGGGCCAGATGCAGATTCTTGGGGAACAGCTTCAGCACCGCTTCATCTGTCACCGCGATATCCTTGGGATCGCCGGAAAGCGCCGCCCAACGGAACGGGCCCTTGCCCTCGCAGAACAAGTCGCGGATGTATTCCGGCACGAAGCCCGGCACGTCAAAGGCGTTCTTGATGCCGTGCTTCACAGCCTGGCCCCGGATGTTGTTGCCATAGTCAAAGGCGATGGCGCCCTGCTTCTGCATGTCCAGCATAGCCTGCATGTGGACGGCCATTGCCTGGAGGCTTCGCTTCTTGTATTCCTCGGGATTGTCCTTGCGCAGCCACAGTGCATCGTTCAGCGTGATTCCGTGCGGCACGTAACCGTTCAGCTCGTCGTGGGCCGAGGTCTGGTCGGTGACCACGTCGGGAATGATGTTCCGCCTGACCAGTTCCGGCAGCACATCGGCACAGTTGCCCACCAGACCAACCGACAAGGCTTCGCCCTTTTTCACCGCTTCGCGGACCAGCTTAAGCGCGTTGTCCAGGTTGACGCTCATCACATCGCAATAGCCGGTGGCTATCCGTTTCTTTATCCTCTCCGGATCAACTTCAACATTGAGGATCACACCCTCGTTCATGGTAACGGACAAGGGCTGGGCCCCTGACATCCCGCCCATGCCGCCGGTCAGCACCCATTTGCCCTTCAACGATCCGCCGAAATGCTTTTGGGCCAGGGCCCCGAAGGTCTCGTAGGTGCCCTGCAGTATCCCTTGGGTGCCGATGTAGATCCAGCTGCCGGCGGTCATCTGGCCGTACATGATCAGGCCAAGAGCCTCCAGCTTGCGGAAATAGTCCCAGTTGGCCCAATGGGGCACCAGGTTGGAGTTGGCGATCAGCACCCGCGGGCAATGGGGATGGGTCTGCAGAATTCCCACCGGCTTGCCGGACTGCACCAGCAGGGTCTCGTCCTCCTTAAGTTTCTTGAGCGACTTGATGATGGCATGATAGCAGTCCCAGTTGCGGGCCGCCCGGCCGTTGCCGCCGTAGACTATCAGGTCCTCCGGTCTCTCGGCCACCACCGGGTCAAGGTTGTTCATCAGCATCCGCATGGCGGCCTCCTGCTGCCAGCCCTGGCAGGTGATCTTGGTGCCGCGGGGGGATTTGATTATATTGGGCATGGATATATCCTCGTATTTTTATTTCTTTTTGTAAGGGCAATTCACGTGTCCGACGTAGCCGTAGAAGTGGCGTAGTTGGATGAATTGCCCTTACCTTTTTCTAGGTCATCTATGGCCTTCAGCCTGGCCAGCAGTGGCGGGTGGGAATAGTGAAAGATGACATACAGGGGATGCGGAAACAGGTTGCTCAGGTTCTTCTGACTCAACTTGATCAACGCCCCTTTCATGTCGCCAGCCGATGGATTGAGCTTCAAGGCATAAGCGTCGGACTGATATTCATATTTGCGCGACTGCCAGTTCATCAGGGGCGACAGCAGCAGATTCAATGGTTCCAACAGGATCGACACCACGTAAAGGGCCACGCCTATCAAGGGTCCGTTGAACCCGGTATCAATGAACAGGTCCCCCAGCCCGATGGCGTTGTATATCCAGGGGTGGGCCAGGACCCTTGACGCGGCGAAAAGCAGTACTCCGGATAGAACAGACACTGCCAGGATCATTTTGAAGATATGCTTCATCTTCCAGTGTCCGATCTCGTGGCCCATCACCGACAGCAGTTCCTGGTGGCTGTAATTCTTGACCATGGTATCGTAGAACACGATCCGCCTGGTCCTGCCCATTCCGGTGAAAAAGGCGTTGTCATGGGTGCTGCGCTTGGAGGCGTCCATCTGATAGACCCCGGCCAGGGGGAAATCGGCCTTTCGGGCCATTTCAAGTATCTTGTTCTTAAGCACCTCGTCTTCCAGCGGCACGAACTTGTTGAACAGCGGCATCAGCACCACCGGCGACAGGTATATCATCAGGAAGGTAAAAGCCACCACCAGTCCCCAGGCCGCCAGCCACCACCAGTTTTCCAGCCAGTTGATGAAAAGATAAAAGCCTGAGAACAGCAGTGCCATCAAAATACCGGAGATCAGCAAACTCTTTACCTGATCTCCCAGCCATGTCTTGATGGTGATGGTGGAAAAGCCGTATTTCTTTTCCAGTTTAAAGTCGGAATAGAGAGAGGCAGGTATCCCTGACAGGTAGCCTATCAGCATCAAAATGAGCATCACCGCCAGCCCTTGCAGCAGCGGGGCGACTGCCAGCGCATCGGCCCAAAGCGTTATCTGCGGCACTATCCCGGCGGCAAATAGAATGATCACCACCGCGGTTGACACGAACTCGCTCCAGTATCCCAGCCTGGTCTTGGCTACGGTATACTCGGCGATCTGGGCCACCTTTGTGGCATCAAACAGATCCGAGACCTCCGGCGGCAGACCCTTCTGGATGCTGGCTTTGAGGTGCGCCAGGTTCAACCCGGACAGCAGGCTGGTGACCAGGTAGCCGAAGAATAGTATAGAAATTAACAATATCATAATATTTTCTTCAAACTTTTATCGCCTTGGTCAATTCATCAATTCGCAGCCGGTAAACGTGCCGGAGGGAACTCTCGTACATTTTTTGATATATGTTAAGTGCCTCCCGGGCGCAAGTCGGATCCTGATTCATCAGAAACATCGTATAGTATACTTCTGCCATTTCTTCGTCAGACAATTTATCCTCCAGCATTTCTTTAAATGTCTGAAGAGACTTTTCTAGTTCGGCCGGGTATGACAGCCTGGCCTTGAGCAACGAGGCCTCAAAAACAATCTCAGGACGGGAGATGGCCGTCGCGATCGTCAGGGCCTCCCCATTCAGGTCTAATGCCTCCGCGGTCCTTCCGGTTTGGGCGCAGATTTCTGCCTTGTGGTTGAGATCTGCGCACAGATAATGTTTGGCATCCGTTTCGCGGCTTAGCTTTATGGCCTGGTCAAAATGCTGCTCGGCATTCGATATGTCTCCGGTCATTACATACAACTTGCCCAGGTTGCCCAAGGCAATAGCCTCATCCCGTTGATCGTTTCGTCCCCGTGAAAGTTCAAGGTCTTTCAGAAAATATTCCTGAGCTTGGTAGTAATCGCCCAGTTCATAGTAGACTAGGCCCAGGTTCCCTATGGCATAATTTATGGCTTGTTTATCCTTAAGTTCTAGGGCAATCCTGTAAAATTCTTCCAGTTGGGCTTTGGCTTCCCCGTATTTTTTTATATCTATATGGGCCACTCCAAGGTTGCAGAGGACAATGCAGTACCCCATCTTGTCGCCGATCTCTTTGGCGGCAGACAGCCTTTTTTGGTAGCATCCAATGGCCTGATGAATATCGCCCTTTTCCCGATAAACGATGCCCATGTTGTTGTATATGATGCCGGCAACCCTTTTATCCTCCATGTCGCGGGCAAGTTCCAGCGCGTCTTCAAAATGCTTTAGTGCGGCATCGTAATCACCCCTGTTCCGGCAAAGGTTCCCCAGATTGCTCCTGGCAGCATACATGGTCCTGGTAAAACCCAGCTCCTTTGCCATCTGGTAGCCCAGGCTGTAATATTCTTCTGCTTTGGAATAATCGTTTCGGACCTCAAAGATACTGCCCAGGTTACAGGTGACTACGGCCTCTTCTTCCCTTTCGCCCAGCTTTTGATAAAGCTCAACTGCTTTCAGCATTTCAACCAAAGCCTCGTCCAGCTTACCCATCAAACGCAAAAGCCATCCCAGGCCCCGCCTGGCCCTGGCCGACAAGTCGGGTTTGCCCCATGCTTCCGCTTTCCGGATCCCGGACCTGTAACGTTGTTCGGCCTTGTCGCGCTGTCCCAAAAGCAGTCTGATGTCCCCGATGGAACAATGCACCCCCAATGCCGTTCTGGAGTTTACTTTCAGGCATGGCGAGTATTTCCAAGCGGAACTGGTCATAGTCATGGTTTTTAGGTTACTCCAAACTCCCTACGGCCTTCTCCACATCTTCTAGCACCTGGCCGGACCTCACCAGCTCCTTCATGGTGGTGTGGTCCCTGTAAAGCGGGCGGTCGATCTCCAAATATTCCACGTGTTTTCTTACGATCTCTTTGGCCTTGGTTGTTCCGGCGCCGAACTTATAGTCGCGGAGATCCAGGGCCTGGGCGGCGGCCATCATCTCGATGCCCAATATGCCATAGGCATTGTCCAGGATCTGGAAATTCTTGATGGCGGTGTTCATGCCCATGGAGACAAAATCCTCCTGGTCGGCCGCCGCCGGGATTGACTGGATGGAGGCCGGGGTGGAAAGGATCTTTTGCTCAACTATCAATGTGTCGGCGGTGTACTGGGAGAGCATCAGGCCGGAGAACATCCCGCCGCTTTTGGTCAGAAAAGCCGGCAGGCCCACGCTGAGGGCCGGATTGTTGAGCCGGTTCATCCGCCGTTCGGAAAGGATGCTGACCATGGTGATGCAGTATCCGGCCATGTCCATCGGCACCCCCACCGGCGACCCCTGGAAATTGGCCCCGGACAGCTGGAGGTTCTCCTCCGGGAAGAAGATGGGGTTGTCCCCCACCCCGTTCAATTCTATCTCCACCTGGGACCGGGCATAGGCCAAAGCATCGTGGGCCGCGCCGATCACCTGGGGGGTGGAGCGCATGGAATAGGCGTCCTGGACCTTGCACTTGACCCGGCCCTCGTTCAGGTCGCCGCCTGATGCCATTTTGCGGATGGCCGCCGCGCTGCGCACCGCTCCCTTGAATCCCCGGGCCTCGTGCAGTTTGGCGATGTAGGGCTTCATGTTGGCTTTCAGAGCCTCCAGCGACATGGCGGCCGCGATCTCGGCCTGCTTAAGCCAGCGATTGGCATCATACAGAAAGATGGCGCTCATGGCGGTCAGCACGTTTGATCCGTTGATGGTGCCCAGCCCGTCCCGGGCCTGCAGTCCGGGGATCTTGATCTCGGCCTGGTCCATGGCCTCCTTGCCGGGCAACAGCTGTCCCTGGTAATAGGCCTGTCCCTCCCCCAAAAGCAGCAGGGCTATCTGGGACATGGGAGCCAGGTCGCCGCAGGCGCCAACGGAGCCCTTTTGGCAGACGTATGGGGTAACCCCCTTGTTCAGCATCTCCGCCAGGGTCAAAGTAATCTCGGGGCGGATGCCGGAGTTGCCGTGGGCGTGGACATTGATCCGCCCGGCCATGGCGCCCCGCACATATTCTATGGGAGCCGGATCGCCGATCCCGGCGGCGTGGTTGTATATCAGGTACTTCTGGAAATCCCTGACCTGGTCGTCACTCAAAACGACCTCGGAAAATTCCCCGATTCCGGTGTTGACGCCGTACATGATCTCATGGGCATCTATCTTCTTCTCCAGCATGGCCCGGCATTTTTTGATCCGTTCCAAAGCCTCGGGGGCCAGCTCCACTTTTTCGTTATGGCGGGCTATCCTGACGATCTTTTCGACGGTCAAACCGGAACCGTTGAGTACGATGGACATTTTACTCTCCTGCTATCTATTTTTTAAACTCATCCCCCTCTCCCCGTCTCTTGGAACCGTGCTGAGCATGCCGAAGCAAAGAGAAGGAGCAGGAGGTTGAGTTAGGTTATTTGAGTTTCCCGATCTGCTTTTCCACAGCATCCAAGATATACCCATCCAGTATCATGTCATTTATGGCTTCTATGTCCAGGTGGAACTCCCGGTCCTGCTTGAACGCTTTGACGCCATGGCGTATGACCTGATAGGCCGCGTCCACTCCTTTGCCCGGTTTCAGCGGCTTCAGGAATTCCAGGCCCTGGGCGGCGGCCAGCAGTTCGCAGGCCAGCACATAGCGGACATTGCCGCAGATCTGACCGGCCTTGCGGGCCCCGAAAGTTCCCATGGAAACGTGGTCCTCCTGGTTGGCCGAGGTGGGAATGGAATCGACCGAAGAAGGATGGGCCAGCACCTTGTTCTCGGAGACCAGCGAGGCGGCGGTGTTCTGGGTGATCATCAGCCCGGAGTTCAGGCCCCCGTGCTCGGTCAGGAACCCCGGCAGTCCGGAAAGCGAGGTGTCCAGCAGACGGGCCAGACGTCGTTCGGAGATGTCGGCCAGCTCGGCCGCGGCGATGCCCAGGTAATCCATGGCCAGGGCCACCGGCTGTCCGTGGAAATTCCCGCCCGAGAGCACTTCGTGCTCTTTTACAAATACCAGGGGATTGTCGGTGACCGAGTTCAGCTCCGTCTCCAGCACCTGGCGGATGTGCTTGATGGCGGTCTTGGCGGCCCCGTGCACCTGGGGCATGCAGCGCAGGGAATAGGAATCCTGCACCTTCTGGCAGTCCTGGTGTGATTTTCTGATCTGGCTGCCGGAAAGAAGTTTCCTGAGGTTTTCGGCCGAATCCATCTGCCCGCCGTGCGGCCTTAAGGCCTGGATCCGTGGGTCAAAGGCCTTGTCGGTGCCCCGTAAAGCCTCCAAAGACATGGCTCCGGCGATATCGGATATTTTGCAGAGCTTTTCGGCTTCCAGCAGGTTAATAATGCCCACCGCGGTCATCACCTCGGTTCCGTTGGTGATGGCCAAACCTTCCTTGGCCTTAAGGATCAAAGGCTTCATTCCCGCCTTTTTCAGAGCTTCGGCCCCGTTGACGATCTTTCCCTTGTAAAGTGCCTGGCCCCGCCCGATCATCACCAGCCCGATATGGGCCAGGGGCGACAGGTCGCCGGAAGCGCCCACCGAGCCCTGCTGCGGGACCAGAGGTATGATGTCATTGTTTAAAAGCCCCAGCAGCTGCCGGACCACGGCTGGACGAACGCCGGAAGCCCCTTGGCAGAGCTGATTAGCCTGCAAAAGCATGATCGCCTTGACCTGGTGGGGCTGAAACAGAGGCCCCACTCCGGTGGCATGGCTTTTTATCAGGTTTTCCTGCAGCCGGTCGATCTCATCCAGCGAGATCCGGACCTCGGCGAATTTTCCGAAACCGGTAGTGATGCCGTAGACCGTCCTGTTTTCCTTGATTATCCGCTCCACCACCCTGCGGCCGGAAACCAGGCGGGACAATGCTGATGCCGATAGTGATAGCTGCGTTTTCATTGAGGCCACCGCTCCGACAATTTTCAGGGTCAATGGTCTTTGTCCGACAATAACTTTTTGCATGGTATCAGCTTCTATAAGATTATAAACTCATATTTTAGCCAATTTAGCGGAATAAGTCAATGGAAAAAGCCCCCGGTATGCAACGGGGGCTTTAAATAAAGATCGGAATTTGGGTTTATTTCAGTTCTTCGTTATAGATCACATCGGGGCTGATATATTTGCTCCAACTGGGGTCGGTTCTTTCGTCCTTGGACTTGGAATACATCAATTGAAACCTGCCAAAACTTGATTTGTCCACAAAAACAAATTTATTCCCGTCATAATAACGCCAGATCTCAACCGGGCGGAATTGCCCCTGCATGGTCTTGGTCTCAACCTCGTTGGGAAGGCCGTATTTGATATAAAGCCTCCCCCGGTCGGTCTGGCATCCCTTCATCCCCCCCCGGTTCAATTCACCAAATTTCAGATCGGCCGCTTTATAACGCCTGGCGTGTTCCAGCAGGGCTTCGTTCTCCGGGGTAGCTGGATCACTGTCGCGTGATTTCCAAAACCTCCTTAAAAATTCCTTTTTACCGTTTTCATCCAGTTTCTTCAGCTGTACAATGTCCCGGGAACTGGCGATATATTCGATTTCATAAAAATATTCCCCGCCCTCTTTCAGCAATGTCTGCAGTTCTTCGTCAAGCTTATCCCTGGCCCCGGCCGCTGCGGATAGTGGTATCCTGTTGATCTTTATTCCTGCCTGGGAGTAGGCCAATAATTTTCCGTTTCCGTCCTTTAACTGGGCTTTAAGGATGTACAAGCCTTCGGGGAAACTGTCCAGGCTGACTCCGCCGGTCTGAATGATCTGTCCGGTTCGTTCCGTAATCTCATTATTGGCGATGGTGTTTATCACCTGCTGTGTTGTGGAATTCAGGGATATTTGGACAAATCTGCTCCCGCCGGTCGTATCAGAGGCCGGCCGGTATACTTCAAAGTAATAATATAAATTCCCGTAGGCCCCGCCGAATTCCCGTGAAGGATGCGGTTTGATCTGAAGCTTTCCTTTGGAAAAACGGTTTTTTAGCGAATCCAGATAAATGTCAGAAGCCACCTGGATCTGGCTGACTGCCAAAATCTCTGGATTTAGGAAAGGAACAATTATCTCTTTTTCCAAAGTTCCGATATTTCCCCCATTCATGTCGCTGACCATGAATTTAATCCTGTAGTCCCCGGGTTTTAGGTTGTTGACTACCATCAGATCCGGGATTGCCAGGTCCCGGCGCTCAACCTCCTGAGCGGTTGGAACGTTAAGATTGGAAATCCAGTCTTCGTTGATAAAATACTTGCCGCTTGAATCCCGCAGTTGTATCACAGTCTTATAGCTGATAGTCCTCTGTCCGGCATTCTGCCTGACCACAAAATCCCTTACCGGCAGCGTCCAATAGATCTCCTGCCAGGTTTTCCCGCTGTCTCCTGCAAAAGCTGCTCCGTCTACCCAATATTTTATAGTGCCCTCTGAAGAAATCGGCCATGAATAGGCCGGCGAAACCATGATTGCGATGCAAAAGAATCCCGCTAACAGTACTTTTTGTGTTTTCATTTGAATTCCCATTTTACCTTCTCCCTTTTTGGATAAATCAATTCATAATCGCCTATGCCCTTGCGGTCCATGAAAACATACCGCCGTCCGTCGGAGTAGTAGTACCATATCTCATAGGCCGGATATTCCAGGTCAAAAGGGTGTCTTTCTATTTCGTCGGCCAGTCCGAAAAGGATATAGACCATGCCCATGTCGCTTTTCCAGCCGGGCTTGAATACCGATCCAAACTGTTCGTTGGCATGGTTCACCCGGTCATAGTAGGTATCGCGAAATTCATTGACAGAGGTGGTGGTGTCCGGGTCGCGCAGCTGCCAAAAACGCAGCAATAGGGTTTCCCTTAAGGCCGGAGATGCCTTTCGCAGCGAGTCCAACTCCCGTCCCCTGGAGATGTACCCCAACTGGTCAACCTGCTCCCGGTAATCTTTGGCGGTTATGAACTTTGAATTGCGCACATAAAGTGATTCGCCTGAGGTGATAGTTTGACCGAACTGCTGGACTTCAAGATTCAGGACATAACTGCCGGTCAAAAGGCTGTCAGACCGGATCGTCTTGTTAACGCCCGAGTTACCGGACGGACCCAGTATTTCCTTGAAAAACCAGGCGGGCGTGGCAGCGCCGAAACGGGTCAGACTGTAGTTGGTGTTGATGGATTCAGGCCGGGTGGAATAAATTTGATAATATAGGCTGATGTCGCCGTTGCCGTCCCCGTACTGCCTTTTTGGCCAGGGGATCAATTTTTCATCCTGCCGTTTTTGGAACCGAATCCCGCTGATTGCCAGCCTGCCCGGCAAAATGTTCCGTATTTCAATCTTAATATCGGACTCGCCCTTTCGCTCCGAATTGTTGTCAGTGCAGATGATCAGAAATTTATATTTACCGGGGATGATCTTCAGGCTGAAAGTATCGCAGGCCAGATAGTTTCCCTTTTGCAGTTCCTGATATTTATCCACCGTCAGTTCCCTTTCCCAGGAATCTCCGGCCACCTGGCCGCCCCTGGAGTCCATGACGATCACAGAAAAAGTATAGGCAGCCTTGAATTGCTGGCCGTAAGCCACGAACTGGACCTGATCGTAGGGCAGGGAATATGAGATCTCCGCCCGTGTCCCTTCCGGTGTCTGGAACTGGGTAACCTGATAGTAAAACCTGACCGCCCCCTGGCTGAGGCCGAAACTCTGTCCGGGCTCCGAGGACCTTGTCCCCATGGCCCACAGAATCGAAGCGTTCAAGCCGATCAAAAGAATTAGGGTATTTATGATTTTCATAACTATAAAGTTTATTATATAAATGGCTGGATATCAAGTCCAATTAGTGTTTATTTTCAGACCTGACCTTTTGCCAGTAAAAGTACCCGCCCCCGGCGGCCAGCAATATTGCCGCCATCATAAGATACCAGGGGTTCAACTCCCGGCTGCGGGCTTCGATTTCCAAGCCTGTGGCAGTGACCTGCCCCAGCGGGCGGTTCCAGACCAGGCAACCGGACTGGACGGAATCAGAATTGTGGCTGACGATCTGCCCGGGCAGTGACAGTTTGTGCCTGAAACGATATGTATTCTGCTCGGCGGCCGGAGATTCAGGTTCAGGCTTGGAAGCTGATATGTTTTCCCGGTATTCGTAGTAAACCCAAATACCGGAACTGGTGGTCTTCCAGTATAGCGAATCATTCCCATCGGAAAACAGCTCCACCTTTCCAGTTGTGTAATTCCAGGTCAGCTTTAAACTGCCGTCATCCAGTTCAGTTTTGGCGGAGCCGGTCATTTTTACTCCCGGCTTTTCCTGCAGGCCCCGGCCGGGGATCTGAAAAAGTTTTCCCGAACCGTCGGTCTTCTGGTAAAGCCCGGCCATCATCGGATCCATCACTATCTCAACCGTCCTGGCACCTCCGCCCCGGCGGTTGACCGCAGTCTGAACATCCACCGAAAAACAGCCGCAGCAGGCAATGACCGGGAGCAACAGGGCCGGATAAAGTTTAAGGCGAAGCCTCACTCTTCGCCTTTCTTCTTGATCATCTTAAGCCGAAAGATGTCCTCCCGCTCCCTTTGCTCCAGCACGCTTTTGATGTAGCTCATCTCCCGGTAGATCCTGGGTATCACCACCTGCTCCAGGGCGTTGACCCGGCGGGTGGTCTTTTTGATCTCGGAACCCAGGCGCTTCAGCCGGGTCTCGCTGCCGGCCACCACTATCAGCAGGTCTATCATCTGTTCAAAGGAATCAGCCGTCTTCAGCGAACGGTGGGTGGCCGCGGTGGGGCTGTAACCCCGGGTGAACTGGTCGCGCACCACACTGGCGGCCGAGACTTCGGGGATCTTGATGCCCCAGACGTTCTTTTCCGAGACGTTGAGCCGGATGTCCCGGCGGCCCGGCAGGGCCGAAGACTCCAAAGGCTGGCGGCCCTCGAAGGCCACCGCCATATTCAGCAATTCCACCGCCTGCTGGGAGGTCTGATTCAGCTGTTCCCGGGAGGCCAGGGAGTTCTTGACTACCACGAAGAAGTCCGTCACCAGGGCGTCCCGCTTCTTTTTAAGCAGGTCAACCCCCTGTCTGGCCAAGGACACCTGGGCCTTGCGGCCCAGCAGGTTCATTCTGGTTGGTGATACGTTTTCCATTTATTGAATACTGTTAAATGATTAAGAACTTGGGATTTACAAATTCCAAGTTTTCTCCTTTAATGCGACGCCATGAATGACATCGCTATTAATCATCAACCCCGATAAATCGGGCTACCCTGTCAGGCCTCGCCAGAGGCCTTGATGGATTATAGCGATAGCCTTCAGGCTATCGTAAAAAAAGAACCTAAATAACCTTGGTTTGTAAAAAGTTTAGTTAGAACTTGAAACCGGTGAATTTCTCATATTGGGCAGATACTTCCTGTCTTAGCTTCCGCCCGTAAACGCCGGTGGTATCGGCCGGTTTCTTGTTGGATCCCAGTTTTCTGAACAGGAAAGCGCTGTCGGCCGCGGCAAAGCTGTATTCCGGGTCGGCCCGGTATTCATAGAACAGATGTTTGCCAGATGGGATCTCGGCTTCCACGACATTTCCGTCCTTGTCCGGGCCGCTGCCGCCGATGATGCTGGCGGTGATCTTGATGTTGTGCTTGCCGGCCGGAAGTTTAAGCAGGTAGACAAAGTAGTGCGGCAGGTTGTTGTAATTCCTTTTGATCTCGCGGATGCTGTTAAAGACTGTCAGACTGGTGCTGTCCTTGAGAGGAACAAGGGCGGTGAATTTTCCGGCAGCATCCAAAGGTTTATTGTCTAATTGAAAAGTGATGGGCACGCTGTAAACATCCATCAGCAAGAGCAGAGCTCCGCTGTCGCCTTCGACCGATACCGGTTTGGGCTGGACCTGAACCTTGCCGGAAAGCACCACCTGATAGGTGCCGTCCTGCATGTAGCCGATGTCCATGATCTGAAAGCCCGGCAGCAGCACCGCCTTGGCCTGGGACTCGATGTAATCCTCCTGCAGCACCGAGTTTTTGACAGTGGACTTGGATTCGACAGTGACCCCGGCCTGCTCGATGGCCTGGCGCTTGGCGTCCAGCACCGCCTCCTTGTAGTCCTGCTGGCGGGAGGTCTTCTTGCCGTTGTCAAAGCCCTTGATGGTGACGTCTAGCGTTTCGCTCATCGCTGTAGTACTGAGTAGTAAAGTAGTAAAGATGCAAAGTGCCGCAAGCAAGCACCAATTATTTGATTTTTGGGAAAACATTGAACTGCCTCCTCCTTTAATACTTTCCTACGTTACTACTTTAGTTCTTGGTTGTCAGATCCCGGTCTTTCCGTGCATCTGTTCCATCACCTCGCCGTGGTAATACCTGTGGATGTGGTCCTTGCTGATCCGCTTCAGTTCCTTCACCGGCAGCAGGGACAGTAGTTTCCAGCCGGTATTCATGGTGTCCTCAATGCTGCGGTCGGCCTGGCCCTGGTTGATCATCTCCTTTTCAAAGCCCTCGGCGAACTTCAGGTATTTGCGGTCCACCTCGGTCAAAGCCTCCTCGCCGATGATGGCCACTAATTTGCGCAGGTCGCGGCCGGTGGCGTAGGCCGAATAAAGCTGGTTGGACCATTCCCGGTGGTCTTTTCGAGTGTGCCCTTCCCCGATGCCATTGTTCATCAACCGGGACAGCGAGGGCAGCGGATCGATGGGCGGGTAACAGCCGATGCGGTGCAGCTGCCGGGAAAGCACCAGCTGGCCCTCGGTGATGTAGCCGGTCAGGTCGGCGATGGGGTGGGTGATATCGTCGTCGGGCATGGTCAGGATCGGGATCTGGGTGATGGAGCCTTTGCGGCCGTGGATGCGGCCGGCCCTCTCGTAGATCTGGGCCAGGTCGGTGTACATGTAGCCGGGATAGCCGCGCCGTCCGGGGATCTCCTCGCGGGCGGTGCCCACTTCGCGCAGGGCCTCGCAGTAGTTGGTCATGTCGGTAAGAATGACCAGCACCTGCATGCCGTGGTCGTAGGCCAGGTGCTCGGCGCAGGTCAGGGCGCAGCGCGGGGTCAGGATCCGCTCGATGGTGGGGTCGTCGGCCTTGTTCATAAAGACCACGGTCTTGGCCAGGGCCCCGGATTTCTCGAATTCGGTGATGAAGTAAGTGGCCTCGCGCGAGGTGATGCCCATGGCGGCGAAGACCACCGCAAACTCCTCCTTTTCGCCCAGCACCCTGGCCTGCTTGACGATCTGGGCGGCGATCTCGTTGGCCGGCAGTCCGGCGCCGGAGAAGATGGGCAGCTTCTGGCCCCGCACCAAGGTGGCAAAGCCGTCGATGGTGGAGATGCCGGTCTGGATGAACTCCTCGGGCTTGGCCCGGGAGGTGGGATTCATGGGCTGCCCGATGATCTCCAGCCTCTTTTCCGGGATGATGGGCGGCAGGCCGTCTATCGGCTCGCCCAGCCCGTTGAAGCGCCGGCCGATCATGTCGCGGGAGACGGGGATGCGGGCCACGTCCTCCTTAAGGCTGACCGAGCTCTTGGCCAGGTCCAGGCCCCGGGTCTCCTCGAACACCTGGATCACGGCGTATTTCTCCGAGACCTCTATGGTCTGTCCCCCCTTCTTGCTGCCGTCGGGAAGTTCTATCTCCACGATGGCGCCGTAGGACAGCCCCTTGGCGTTGTCCACGAACAGCAGCGGCCCGGAGATGTAGGAAATGCTTTGGTATTTTTTGGTGGTTAAGTCCATGTATGCCTCGTTGTTTGTATGTCGGATTATATTTATCTTTTTATCTGCGATACCGTAAACGATATCGCTATTGTTTCATCAAGGCTCTATGGAGCCTAACCGAACAGATTGCACCAGCTTTTCCAAGACTATTTAAACTCTAACGGAGCCTGTTTAAACTCCAACGGGGCTTGTTTAAACTCTAACTGGGCTTATTTAAGCTACAACGGAGCCTGTTTAAACTCCAACAGAGCCTGTTTAAACTCCAACGTGGCCTATTTAAACACCAACGAAGCCTGTTTAAGCTCCAACGGGGCTGGTTTAAACACTAACGAAGGTTAATTAAGCTTTTGCAAGGCTTATCTGGCATAAAACACAAGCTTGGAAAGCTTTTTGTATGCGGGTGTGGCAGGCCCGGACATGCTTTTGACGTATTTCTTAACCTTAAGGCTGAGCGCCAAAGCCCCGGTGCCTTTGGCATAAAGCAGGTGGTCCCGGTTGGTACGGGCCTTGGTAAGGGCCAATGCCGTCTTGTTGACGGTTGCGCCCAAACCCGGCAGTTTGTCAAGATAGGCGTTAAGGGCGGCAACCTTTAAATCCGCCTCGTTGGGCTTGTAGGCCGGAATGGCGGCCAGCAGGGCCGTCAGTTCCTTGAAATTGCTGACCCGGTTGTCGTAGCTCATCTGCGAGGTGGACCTGGACTTGGCGGCCTGGGCCGGGTCCTCCGGTTTGATGGCGCTGCCGCCCCGGATCTTCTTTAATATGGTCTTGGCGTCCTTGATCTCGCGGTCGCTTCCGGCCACGGCCAGGGAGTTGATGACCCGGGTGGCCAATTTGCTCATTCCGTCAAAGGCTGTCTGGCGGGCGTTGACGGCTAATTTATAAGGGGCCTCGGCCGCAAACACGGCGGGCAGGATTTTCTCTAATTTGGTATTGATAAGCCTTAGGTTGGACAGTTTGATGTCGGCCACCGATGGGTTATAGGCGCTGCCTATGTCCTCCACGCTGTTGACAAGGGCGCCAAAGTTGGCAATGTTCTTGGCATGCCCGGACTCGGTGGTGGAAACCTTTTTGGGTGTAGCTTCTGCCATGACGACCTCCTGTTAATGTTAGTTGGTTAATTCATCTTATATGTGTGTGAAACTATTTTACTTTTACGTTATACTATTTCCCGACCGTTTCAAAACATATTCCAATTGACCTTTTATATATGATAAACATTGGGGCAACCATAACTCTAACACATCATTTGATAACTCCTTTTCATGGCTCAAAGAGTCCGGTTTGTCCCATTCAGCTAACATTGCTAAATGAAATTTATATGGGGGTATATCCCTGTTATTCATTTTCGCAATTGCGTTTTGATTTCCAGAGGAATCATCAACAGCACCATCCATTTTCGAACCGATACTGTCATTGGCTTGTGATTCTTCTATAAATTGCTTAAGTAATTCCTGATCTTGTCTTGTAAGATTCTTATTAAAATCAACGTATTTGTATGTATGTACATGCCAATGCGGTTGTGCATGTATGTATTCTGCACCTGCACCTTGTGAAATATTACTCCATTCTACGCGCAATAATAATTCAGTTGGCATTGCTGGAGTTGGTCTGGCTATTATTACGTTCTCCTTAAATATTTTAATATTTACTTCCTGTATCTTATCATTTGGGGCAATTTTCATTATGAAGGAGAAATGAATGGGTGGATTTCTTTGAACAACAGGATTTAAACCCTCACTAAAAGGGAAACTCCATAAAACATAGTTATGGTTTTTTTCATCTTGGGTAGTGCCAGATGTACTGTCGTAATTTAATGTCCAAACGCCAGCTTCTTTTTCTATTAATGGTATGCTGCGTATTTTATAAAAATCACGCAGACATTTATTTGCTATTGCAATAGATTTGGGCATCCTACTCATTTTTCAAACCTATGCGAAGTAATCTAAATTTAAACCATATGAATTAGCAACTATTTGATTTAGTTCAACTTTATTTATAGAATTACCTTTATGAATATCTTTCCCAATATTAGTTAATTCTAACAATATATGGTGTTCTGCGTCTCTCTTAGCTAACTTTGTCAAATCAGGTAAGGGCATTTTATCAATATAATGTTTTGATAGGTCAAACTGCCCTCCTGCTACATTAACGGAAACCATTTCTAGGAATCTATCAATAAGGGGCGCGTGTAAAAGTGCTAAATAAGCAAAATAGTACTCATCTTTATGCATCTCTTCTTTTGTCGGCAACCATGCAAAACTTTGTCCCACTAAATACTCACCATCTTGGTCATAAGCAAAGTAACCTGCTTTTCCAAAATATGATGAGACCAATTTGGGTTTAGCATCTACTTGCCAAGGCCTATGTTCATTTAGAGTCCACCAATGTTCCCTACGGTTTCTTCTTGTTCTTAACTCATTTTTATTGGGTTGCAATTTTGTTTTATAGTAACTATGTAGTTTTTGTCTTAAAGCTGTTTCTGAATTAATCAAGTATTTGCCATAAGGATAAAACATGTAATATTTATCGTTCAGTTGACCGTTATTAATGCTCTCTCTCATAATACATGGGCGGAAATAGCATCTTTCCCTCCTTGGCAACAATTCCCAGTCGCCTTTTGTTAATACGAAAGCAGCATTATTACCAGCATCTGCACCTCGTTTGACATCAAATAGTTTACCGACAGTGTCATAGTTTCTAAGATTTTCGTAAAGTTTATATACCTGATATGATTTTACAGCCCATTTTTCTTTTGTTAATAATATTTCATCGTTGTAAATACTATACGTCTTGGCGTCAACAGGTGTTGGTATGTCCTTAGTGCGGTATATCCTCAATTCTCGTAAAGCAGTATATACTGATTCTTGTTGATGGTCAGTCCAAAGCACAGTATGCGTTACAGAACGTAAATTTTTTACACCAATTAATACAGCCGGTATTATCATTGCTTTTTCGAATAAACCAGCACTACCTAATCGCGCCACTAGTGTAAAGTCCATACCCAGATTATCTTTTATATGCTTGCGTAATTTAGTGTAGGTTTCGGCACCAATCAATGAATTAGGCATTACCAAACCTAAAACCCCATTATCGGCAATAATCTCAGCAGCTTTCTTCCAGAAAACCGCTGCCATATCTGGTTGTCTCTTGATCAATCCGTGCAATTGATCAACAACTATACTTTTCCGTTCTCCTAAGTTCTCGTAAGACCTAAAAGGTGGATTCATTAAGACAAGATCGAAATTACCACAAGTGGCCCAATTAAATTCTAATGAATCTCTTTTGACAATCTCAATGTCAACATTTCTTCCCCATTCAGTGTTCTTTTCATAGTTTAAAATAAAACCCGACATTTCACATGCTATTTCGGAAATATCCCACCCTATGATTTTAATATTGCCACTATAATTTTTAATTTTTAATTGTCTTAGAGCCTCGCGTAAAAACTCAGCCGAACCACATGCTGGATCAAGGATTCGCAAAGTGCTTCTTTCTGTTAGTGGTTTCGCCTTATCTAAAGACCACAATGATTCCTGTACTATCGTTCTTACTAATGACGTTGGTGTATAAAATGCACCTCCAGAAATATCGCTATCATATGACCGATCAGTGCCACCAAACAATGCAGTCTGGTATTCTTTTCGTGTAGCTTCACGGTGTGCTTCTTGGAATAATCTATTTGATGTGTGCCTCAAAACCAAATCTACAAGTGGTTGGACGTCATTAGTACCTTCCTTAAAAGAATTATACAACCATTCCCAATCATGTTTGTTTATCCATGCAGTATCATAATCTTTTAAATGCCATTTATCTTTATCTACTCTTTGCGCTGTTTCTACATTATCCTTTAGGGCTGCCAATAAATACATGAACGATCTCAATGATATTTGTCCATTATCTGGTTGTTGTATACAATTCCTCAAATTTATAAATAAACCTTTCGAGAATGAAACAACATTGTCATTTATCCTGGCATTCGTTTTTATTAAAGCACGATAAAATATATTAGGATTTTCAGCTATTTTTTTATAAGGTAAATATTCTTTATAATCATCCCACCAACGTGAAACTACCACAGTATCATTTGATTCTATTTTTATATAAAATCCAGTATCAGACGACCATGCTCTTTGCTTTGCAATCTTGCTGTCAAATTTATCCTTTGTGTAATCAAGGCAAAAGTTACCGTTACTACCATTTAATAACACATGTAGACGGCGGTCTTTATGATCACTCTTAGGATACATGCTAACTGATAGTGTGCCATTTGCACGATCCCATTCTTTATGGTCATGTAGATTAATCATAGCATTTTACATTTATCGTTTCATTTTATAGTAGCACTGTCCCATATACGACCCCGCCACGTTCTGCCACTAAGGGGTTGTGACACTTGTATGCGTTGTAAAGGTGTTGGGGGATTGTGGTGGTGTTTATTCCCCTTCACCTCATTTCCAAATACATCATTGCTGGTATAAAGGATTTTCTCATTATACCACCTGAATTTATTTCATGCCTTCTTATTCTTACACCCTGTTTGTTTACTAAGTCATGTCCCTCTGATAGAAAGTGGCGTATAAATGCACGTTCGAGGGTAGGCAATACAGTATCTATTTTATGCCCTGGCCGTAAATGGGGTTGTCCAATTATTATAACACGTTTGCCATTTTTTGCATTTTCAATATGCTTCATCAATTTCAAATTGTTTAGGTGCCCATTGATGCGACCCCGTAAATTGTTTGATTTTCCAACATACAATGCCTCGTATGATTTGCCCCAATGTCTGGCAAATATGTAGATCCCTGGCTTTTCTGGTAATTTATCTAAACTAATCGTATAGGTTAAACTCTCGTTTACAGAATGCTTTAAAGTAATTGGTTTTTCCCAAACAATATCAAGCTTCATATAATTCGCCTTTAAATTAGTTTTGTATTATAGTCCTACTCCGACATCAGCAAACAACCCGTAACCATATTTACACACCATAACTCATTTCCAAATCAACGTAGCTACAGGTTCACCCGTCCTCGTTCATCTGCTTGACCAACTCCTTAAGCACCTCGTCCGCCTTCTCTATCGCCACCTGGCAGGTGCCCACCTTGGCGTGGCCGCCGCCGTTGTATTTCAGCATCAGGGAGCCCACGTTGGTCTTGGATGTCCGGTTGATGATGCTATGGCCCACCGCGAACACCACGTTCAGTTTCTTCATCCCCCACATCATCCGGATGGAGATGTTGATGTTGGGGAACATCCCGTATTCCACAAAGCGGTTGCCGGTGGGAATCTCCTCCACCTTGCGCAGGTCGGTCACCAGCACATTCTCATGGACGGTGGAGTATCTCTTGATCATCTCCTTGTACAGCCATTCCGACTCGTGATAGCGCTGGATCCGCTCCTTGACGTCCGGAAGGTCCAGGAGCTCCACGATGTTCATGGTCCGGCAGTATTCCATCAGGTCCTGCATCAGCTGCAGGTTGCTGATCCGGTAGTCGGAGTAGCGGCCCAGCCCGGTGCGGGGATCCATGATGAAGGCCAGCAGGATCCAACCCTTGGGCTCGGCGATCTCCTCCACCGTCAGGTCGCCGGAGTCGGATTTGTCAACCGCCTTCAGCATCTCGGCAAAGTTGGGGAACTTCTTCTCCCCGCCGTAAAAATCGTAGATCACCCGGGCGCAGCTCTTGGCCGGCTCGGATTTTCCCTTGAAGTCGGAAGGGAAGGCCTTGCGCTCGCTTTCGGACAGGTGATGGTCGAACCACATCCCGCAGCCCTTGGCGTAGGGCACGTTGGCCAGCACGTCCTCGGCCGTCACCTCCACCTTGCCGTCCTGGACATCCTTGGGATGGACGAACTTGAACTGGTCGATGACCCCGGCCTCCTTCAGCAGGACTCCGCAGATCAGGCCGTCAAAATCGGATCTGGTAACAAGGCGCATAGTTCCCCTTTCAATATTCTCTATTCGATATTCTGCCTTTTGATTTCTGCCTTGGTAATCACTTCTTAGCAAAAGCCTCACCCAGACCGGCGATGAAAGCGTCGATGTGCGCTTTGAACTGGGCCTGGGGCACTTCCTTGAACCTGGCACACTGTTCTATCTGCGGCAGGTTCAGGATGTCGTTGATGTGCATGGATCCGCGCTCGATGGACTGGCGGGCCCCGTCGTAGAAGGCCAAAATGGCTTTCAGCATCCAGTATGATTTCTCCAGGCTGCAGTGGCCGTCCACTTCGGAGAAGGCGTGCTGCTGCAAAAAATCCTCGCGCAGCATCTTGCCCACCTCGATCACCATCCGCTCCTGGTCCTGCAGGGCGTCGGGGCCCACCAGCTGGACCACTTCCTGCAGGGCGGCCTCCTTCTGCAGCAGCTCCGAGGCCTGCTTGCGGACCTCGGCGAAGTCGGGGGCCACATGCTCCTTAAGCCAGCCGCCCAGCATCTCGGCGTAAAGCGAATATGACCGGTTCCAGTTGATGGCCGGGAAATGGCGGCGCTGGGCCAGGCTGGCATCCAGGGCCCAGAAGGTGCCCACGATCCGCAGAGTGCTCTGGGTGACCGGCTCGGAGAAATCGCCGCCCGGAGGCGAAACGGCCCCCACGATGGTGACCGAGCCCACCCGGGCATCCCTGCCGACGCAGACCGTTCTGCCGGCCCGCTCGTAAAAGGCGGCCAGCTTGCTGGAAAGATAGGTGGGATAGCCTTCTTCGCCTGGCATCTCCTCCAGCCGTGACGAGATCTCGCGCAGGGCCTCGGCCCAGCGGCTGGTGGAATCGGCCATCATGGCCACGGAAAAACCCATGTCGCGGAAATACTCGGCCAAAGTGATCCCGGTGTAAATGCTGGCCTCGCGGGCCGCCACCGGCATGTTGGAAGTGTTGGCGATCAGCACCGTCCGCTCCATCAGGGGGCGCTTGGTCTTGGGATCAAGCAGTTCCGGGAACTCGGTCAGCACCTCGGTCATCTCGTTGCCCCGCTCGCCGCAGCCCACGTAGATGATCACCTGGGCGTTGGAGTGCTTGGCCAGGGTCTGCTGGACCACGGTCTTGCCGGAGCCGAAGGGCCCGGGAATGGCGGCGGTGCCGCCCATGGCCACCGGGAACAGGGTGTCCAGTATCCGCTGTCCGGTGATGAACATCTCGTCCGGGTCCATCTTCTTTTTAAAGGGTCTGGGCTGGCGCACCGGCCAGGAGTGCATCAGGAAAAGCTTGGTTCCATCCTCCAGTTCGGCTATCGGGTCGGCCACGGTGTATTCGCCTTCCTTGACGATGCTTTTAAGCTTGCCGCTTTTGCCCGGCGGAACCAGTATCTTATGCAGAAACCAGGCGTTCTCCTGAACTTCGCCAAGCACATCACCTTCAGCCACTTGGTCGCCTTTATTAACAACCGGCTTGAACTTCCATTTCTTCTCCCGGTTCAGGCTGGGCACCTCCACCCCGCGGGCGATGAAGTCGCCCTCCTTCTTCTTGATCTGATCCAGCGGCCTTTGGATGCCGTCGAAGATGGCTTCCAGCAGTCCGGGGCCCAGTTCCACCTTAAGAGGCTCGCCGGTGGTAAGCACCTGCTCGCCCACGAACAGGCCTGAGGTGTCCTCGTAAACCTGGATGAAGCAGGTGTCCCCGTCCAGGCGGATGATCTCTCCCACCAGGCCCAGTTTGCCCACTTTGACGATGTCGTACATCCGGGCGCCCATCATGTTCTTGGCTATGACCGCCGGTCCGGATATTTTTTGAATGATGCCCTGCATAGATTCTCCTGAGGTTATATGAAGATATTTATTATCTCTTGTTCTCATCCATAGCCCATACATTAATGTATGGGCTATGGATACAGTTATTTCAATTTAACGTAAAACCCTATGGCATCCTTGACCAATTTTGCCAGATACTGCTCCCCGCTTATCACCTGTCCCTCCTTGGGCACCGGGAACGGCAGCACCACCGGCAAAGCCTTGTTCCTAAGGGCCCGGGCCACGTCCTCGCCCAGGTCCCCGGCCAGCTGGTCGTTGACCGCTATCAGCCCGTAGCTTTCGGTCTGGATCAGCTCCAATACTTTTTGCTGAAGCTCACGGTTGTCCCTGACCTCAAAGGTCTCGGCCCCGGCCATCCGGAACCCGGTGGCCGTGCCGCTGTCGGTGATTATGGCTAGTCTGTTCATCTGTCCCTTAAAGCAATTTTTTGAGCTTCTCGCCCATCTCTTTGGCCTGGGAAGGCCCCACTATCATCAGGGCCGCTTTTTCCAGGCCGGAGGCCAGCTTCTGCAGCTGGTCGGTGGTGGGGTTCTGTTCGTTGACCCCGGCCTGCTTGAGCTGGACCATCAGGGCGGTTTCGGCAAAATCGTTGAGATATTCGGCCGCCACCTTGCGCATCTGGCCGATCAGTCCGGCGGGCACCGCCGGTCCGGCGGCCGGGCCGGAAGGCCCGGCCAGGCTGTCCAGCAGCCGGGAGACCGCCGGCAGATCGGCGCTGCCGGGGACCACCGCGCCGGCCACCCCGGACCCGGTCAGCCGGCCCCAGAAAATGTCCCTGTCCGTGCTGATGATCACATTGTTCAGCCCGGGCTGGCCCACAATGTCGTATATCTGCTGCATCAGCTGGGTGCTCTGGACGGCATCGTTCTTGAGCCCGTCCGGGCTGCAGCGAACGCCCGACTGGTCGGAAAAGAAGGCAACCTTCAGTCCGGCGATCCGGCTTTCCTTTATGGTATCTTCAAAAGCCATATCACAACTTCCTTCTGGCTTCGGATGCCACCGCCCGCCAATCAGCCCGGGGATCCAGCTCGCAAAGCAACAAACTGTCCCCTTTAAGGATCATCATGACCTGGCGGTCTTTTCCCGACAGCACAACTTCTTTGACCTGCTCCAGTTTTAAGTTATTGGCTACCACCGAAGCCGCGCTGGACCAGAACTGTTCCACCTCGGATATGCTGTCACCCAGTTTTCCCGCCTGTGCGCCGGCCACCGGGCTGTCATCCTGGTACAGGCAGTATCCCAGCACCCCTTTAATTTTGGTCATATCCTCCATGGACTTTACCTCCTGCTATTTGTTTCCGGCTGCCGGTCATTTAACCAAGTGAAGCCAGTCCGTGACCAGGAAATTAAGCCGGCCGATCAAAAGCGAGATCCGGGCCATCACGGTGTAGCCGAAGGAGGCGCCGAAGGCCACCATGATGAAGATCACTCCCACCCTGGCCCCCACTTTGAAGGCCCCCTTGGGGACTGCCGAAAAATAAAAGTAGATCAGGGTGGCGATCACCCCGATGACCATCAGGATGTTGTTGAAGCTGGTCAGGGGGACCAGGGTTCCCCTGATCTGGGGCAGGAGCACCCCCTGGATCTGCCCGGTGATGCCCAGCCCGGCGGCGATCCCCACCGTCAGGGCGATTGACCAGCGGGAAATCCAGGCTATCTTGGGAATCCAGCGGCTTAGCATCATCAGCCCGAAGGCGGCCGGAACGATCAGGATCCATTTCTCGGATCCCTGTTCTGTGATGAACTTCTCTATCAGCATCGGCCAGACGTCGAAGGCCCAGATGTACAGGATGGCGAAGGCCGCGGAAACTCCGACGTACAGGTGTTCGGCCATTTTATAAAAGGGGTTGTCCTTGTATAAAAAAGAAAAGATGGCCAGGGTCAGCCCGGCCGCTATCCAGGTGCCAGTGATCTGAAGCATTATTTGTCCCTCCTTCTTTTGGTGGCAAAATATCCCAGATTGCCCAGCAGGATGAATCCCAGCAGCAGCAGGTGGGCCCAGGACTGGGCTACCATCCCGGCTATCCCGGTTCCGGGAGACTTGACCAGGGTCTCATATTCGGCCGCGCCCTGCAGACCGCCGACCAAACCCTGGATCTGTTTGGCCTGCAGATAGTGGAACATATCCGGTGCGATCACGCCGGTGGCTCCGATCACTATTTTCAACCCGTATCTGGCTCCGGCAAATTGGATCCATTCATCGCCGGCCTGTCCGGCCTCCAGACCGATCAGCAGGGCGATGTCGTTGTAATTATGGACATTGGCCATCAGGGGCAGGCTGTCCACCGGCACCCCCCGGTAGTCGGTGGCAAAGAAATCCCGGAACTCCCGGCCCAACCCGACCATCATGGCCCGGTAGCCCGGACGGTATCCCAGGTTCACGAAATCACGGCCGTAGAACAGGCTGTCGGCGTTGGAGCCGGAACGGGAGTTTACCTCGCTGGTGATGGTGTTAAGCCCGATCTCTCCAAAGGGCAGCCCCAGGGCCCATTGCCCCATCAGGATGATCTTGTGCTTTTGGGCAAAACACTGCCGCAGCAGGGAAAGGTACATGGGCTGGATCTCGGGCTCCGAAGAGGCGTCATAGTCGATCGAGATGATGACATTGGAACCCTGGGGTAGGTTCTGGATATAATCATACGCCGACTGCACCGGCTCCGATATCCGGACCGGCAGCACCATCTTGAAGACGATCGGTATTATCACCACCAAACCCAGCATCAGATATATGATCCGACGGTCTATATTGGATATTTTTTCAAAAAATTTCATCAGAGCAGCTCCCGTTTATTGTTTATTCCGGGGGATTTATGAAAGATAGGTTCTTTCCAGGCCCAAAATGACCCGCAGCGACATGGCCACGGTGCCCAGGGCGATCCCGATGAAGATGCCCCTTTTGGCCGCCATCTGGGGGACCTCCATTATCCAGTCCTGCATCACCGGCAGCTTGTCCCACAGCTCCGCCCCCACCGGCACCCGGCCCAGCATTACCACGGCCGCCGTGATCAAAAGCAGGGTGGCTTCCATGGAACGGGCCCGGAAGGCCCGGTAGGCGGCCGAGGCGATGAAAAAGGCCAGCAGGGCGAACATGGTGGCCTGCAAGGGCACTATGACGTAGGTGTAAATGAACATGAAAGACGAACCCAGGGTCAGCAGGGACTTGGTGCCGATCCAGGTGTACAGTCCGGCGGCCATGGTGATCAGGAATCCGGCCACCAGCGCCGCGGCATAGATCCATCCCGGCTGCCGGCCGGCGATCTTCTTGAGATTGCTCCGCAGCAGGCTGTCGATCCCCAGCAGCATGGTGAACCCCAGCACTATGGAATACCAGATCAGCAGCCGCTGCTGCATGGAACCCATCGGCTGATGGGGGGTGAAAAACGTGACCACGATCACCAGGCCGGTCAGAAAAGTGATGACCAGGGGAATGTTCTTCTTCATTATAATGGCCCTCCCTGAATAAAGAGGTTTTTGGGGCTTTTGATTAACCGGTGATGAACCAGTCCCTGATGAAATTGAAGGCGTTGATCATGGCGGGGTTCCCGTTCTTCTGCAGAATGATGCCCAGGGTGGCCCAGAGCGACATCAGGGCGAAGCCCCAGATCAGGAACGCCTTCACCAGGTCCTCCCCCTTAAGGCTGCCCAGCAGCTGCGGGTCGCGCTTCAGATAACAGGAGGCGGCCAGCATCTCCTCGCCGATCAGGGTATAGTCGCAGGAGGCTATGAAAAAAGGCAGCTGGGTTATGGCGGTGGTTCCGGCGATCTGGATGGCGCCGATAGAGTGGCCGGTCTCCGACATCAGCAGGGCCTCGGCGTAAAAATAACCCAAAAAGAACACCGCCCCGGGCTTCTGACGGAGCATCATCCCATCCACCCCGGCGGCGTAGCCGAACTGGTCCGAGGTCAAAAAGGTCACGTTGCCCTCCTTGTAGAGGTCGGGCCGGCCCGGCTCGGAATAGGCCTGCTGCACGGTCTCCTGGGCGGCCGCCATCACTATGGGATCCCAGTTGGGGACCAGCAGCTCGGTGCCGTGCTGGGCGCAGCGGACCGCCACCTGACGTAGGATGGCCAGGGAGGCCACGGTGACGATATCCCGGATCTCGCCCAGTCCGAATGAATAGAGCACCGGCTTGCCCAGCTCGGTGGAGCGGCCCACCGCTTCATCGATGGCGTCCAGCCCCTGGATCTTGCGGATGTACAGCTGGTCTCCCTTCTTGGCCCGCTCGATGTACCAGATCAGGAGGAAGGTCAGGATGATGGTCAACACCAGCACATTGGCCCGGCTGGTGTCGAACCATTGGGCGGTGGCCGTGGCCGGGCCTACCGCCTGTGATTCGGCCGAATCGGAAAGGCCCAGGGCTTTTATCTTGTAATAATATGCAGTGCCGGTTTTGACCCCGGTGTCGCTGTAGCCCGATTTGCCGGCCAGCACAAATCCGATCTCCTTAAATTCTCCGTCCGGACTTTCGGCCCGCAGGATCTGGAAGCCCTTCAGCGGTACAGGGGAAGCCTCCGGGTGGGGCGGCAGCGACCAGCTCAGGTTTATGGCCTGTCCCTCGTCATTTGGAGCGTCCGCGGCCTGAATGTCCTGCGGCGGTTCCAGGGCCGAAGACAGGGAGCAGCATGCCAAAAGCAACAACGCCATGGCCGTCATTTTCTTCATGATCTTTGCCCTTTCCCTAATGTGATTTATTCCCTGATGATGATCCGTTGCGTGATCGGAAAGTTTTTTCAAGGCGGGAACTTTTGCCGGTTTATCCTTCTTTTTAGCCGTTTACCAAAGCAGCAGTTGGTCCCGGATCTGGTCGCCGCTGATGCCGTAGAACTTGCCCCGGGCCACCAGCCGCAGGTTGATGACCTCGTAATACTTCTGCCAGAGAAAGCCCAGCACCAGGTCTATCCCCAGCGGGTTGCCCTGGTAAAGTTTTGAAAGTCCCCTGAAATGCTCCTGTTCCAGGTTCTCTTCCGATCCCGGGCCGCTGCCCTTGCCGGACAGATAGCTGTAATATGGCGACCCTTTAAGCGAGGCCAGTATCTTGGGACCCTCCTTCCGGTCGAAAAATTTGATGAAAATTTCCCCGGTCATCAGAGTGCCCCCGGGAATGAAATATTCCAGGATCGACTCTGGCTTCAGATCTTTTTTTTCTTTAAGCCTTTTTATGGCCTTGGCATTCAAAATGTCGATCTCCCTTTGGAAAAGGCCTTTCAGGGAAGCCGAATCGCCGCCCCAGAGCGGCAGTTTTTTAAAGACCTGGGAATAGTAATATTTGTACAACTCCAGTTCCACCGGAGCCAGGTCCTTTTCCTTTTGATACTCCTCCAGCGCCTGCTTAAAGGGCTGGTGAAAATCATCGCCCCAGGTATACAGGGTGTCGGCCAGACCGGCCAGATCGGGCTGGCTGGCCAGCTCCTGCAGTTTCACTTCGCTGATGCTGCCGGCCGGCAGGACGCTTTTCATGATCTCGTCCGAGCTCCAGCCGCCGTGTATCCCCCGGGCCACCGCGATAAGATTGGAAAGGTCCCAGCGCCTTAAGATGATGGCGATCAGGTGATGCGGCCGGCCTTCGGCGATCTTTAACAGCAGTTCGGTGGTCTGGCAGAAATTCTTCTCCAGCGACCACTCCAGCGCTTCCAGTCCATGGTAACGGGCCCGGGCCAGCTGCCACTGTTTGGCATAAGGGCTGGATTCCATCCATTTTTCCATAGGCTGGAAACCCGGCAAAGCCAGCAGTTCTTCGTAGGCCGCCTGTTTCATCAGACGGCTGTGCTGTCCCCTGACCCTGGCGTTTATGTAACCGTAATCCGAAGGCATTATATCAACCCCACAATATTTGCGCTAACGACGAGGTTAAAGCCGGCTTGGCCCGGGCCATCCGGTCGGCAAAGCGGTTCAGCACCACCGATGTCTTGTCGGGACTGGAGACGATCACCCCGTCCCCGACTGACGGGTCGGCTTCCAGCTTGGCGTCCAGTTTCAGTTCCTTGGCTATCTGCTGGGCCAGCGCCAGGTCCTCTTTCTTGACGGTCACCACCATGCCGGGCCCGAATTGGGAACAGGCCTCGGCCATCAGGTTCCTGAGCGCTTTTTTCAACGGAGCTCCGTTCAGCGAATTCAGCTGCCGGGCGGCTTCGGCAAAGACGCCGCTGATCATCCGATCCTTGGCCGAAAGCACCAGGGCTGAAGCTTCCAGATGGGCGGCGCTTTGGGCCTTCAGCAGGGAGCTTTTGTCTTCGGCGGCCAGCAGGGACTGCCGGGCCTCCTTCATTTGGGCGGCCTGGGTCCGGGCTTTGTCCAGAATGTCACTGGCGCCCTGCCGGGCGGCATCCAGGATCCTCTGCTGTTCGGCCTGGGCCTCGTTCTCTATCAGTTTTAAAAGTTCGGATTCCATAAAGCTTATATATTAAAATTATTAATGAGTTCAAAAAATAAGTACCATTTTTTATTAGGAAGCCATGAAGCCACTTGTAGTGAGTGTGCGTTGCGCTGAGCCTGCCGAAGTGCCGAACTATGAATACTAAAACATGGGAACCAGGATTGATTCCTGCTTTCCTGGCTTCCTTATAAAGTAAGTTCGTTATCCTCAGAGTGCTATGCTTTAAATCAAGTGGTCTGGTTAATAATTGCATTGATTGCGAAATTAAGGGCCGGTTGCCTGGCTGTTAAAGAGGTTCCGTTTGACAGGCGCTGCATAGGGCGGCGCCTGTCAAACAAATATCAGAACTTATTACTTCATCCCCACTATCATGATGGCGATCACGAATCCCAGGATGATGATGGTCTCGGGCAGGGCCTCCAGCACGATCATCACGCCGCCGATCTCGGGCTTCTCGGCCATGGCTCCGGCCGCGGCCGAACCGATCCGGCTCTGGGCCCAGGCGGTGGCAAAGGCCGATATGCCGATGGCCAAAGCCGCACCCAGGGCCTTCCAGATCACCACGCTGTTGTTGTTGGCCGGGGCGGCCGGCTGGGCTTCGTTGGCCGGAGCGGCGCCGTGGTCCTGGGCCAAAGCGATAGTAACCAGGGGCAGCAGGGTCAGGGATAACAGGGCCAAGATCATTAGTTTCCGCATTACTTACCTCCTATTGTTTTTAATGGTTTGTATTGTTTGCCTGGATAATCGTGGTATTTGAATTTGGTCAGGAACTCCACCACCTGAAGACGGAAGGGCTGCATGATGGGGCTGATCAGTCCCAAAGCGAAGAACAGCGGATGCACCACCAGGGCCGCCACCAGGAAACCGGTCACGCCGCCGATGGTCCGCCCGATAAGGTTGGCGGCGTAGGCCAGATAGGCCGCCGAGAGCCCGATGGCAAAAAGACGGGCGTAGGACAGGATATTCCCCACCGCCCCGAATATCTCGATCGGTCCGGCCACCCCGGCCATGATGCCCAAAGTTATCGCGCTGGCTCCGGTCAGGATTATTGAGGGCCACATGAACGCCGCCGGAAGCATTGTTATCATCATGGTGAAGAAAACGCCAAAAACGCCGAGGACTCCCAGGGCAAAGGCCAGCGGCTCTAGGATGTGGTGCAGGTTGCGGTGCTTGATGCCGATGTAAAGCATGATGCCGAAACCTACATAGACCTGGACCACGCCGATCATCAGGGCTATCTTAAAAAGGGTCATGATGGATTCGCTGCTCAGCCGGTTCAGTGTTTCGGCCATCGGCTTGACCCAGTGCATATGCTCGCCGAAATCACCGAACAGCTCCCCGAAAACAACGCCGAAGACAGTGGTCCATACGGCGCAAAACATGAAAATGGTGGCCAGGGATCTGGCCAGAACATTATTTTTAAGTTTGATCATCACAATGATCGAGGCCGCCAGCATTAATATCCCGTATCCGATGTCGCCGACTATGAACCCGAAGAACAACGGGAAGAAAAAGGCGATGAAGGGCGTGGGATCCACCGTTCCATACCGGGGCGGGTTGAAGATGGAAAGCAGAAGTTCAAAGGGCTTTATCAGGCTGCGGTTCTTGAGGATCACCGGGACCTTTTCCGCCTGGTGCTGGTCTATCTCCACTATCTGCACCGAGACCTGGTCCCGGTACTCCTTCCGGAGCAGGGTTTTTAACTCCTCCACCTGGCTCTGCGGCAGGTATCCCTGCAGCACGAAGGTCAAACTTCCCTGGCCGGTCTGGGCCGAGGCCCCGAAACGGGCCAGCTCGTCGGCCATCAGCGCCTTGTATCCCAGCAAAACGGGACCTGACGAACTCGACAATTCAGCCAGCTCCCGTCCGATCTCTTCCAGTCTTTTAGGCAGGGCCGAGGCCTTTTGTTTGAGCAGGGCCACCACCTCGGTCATGGGACGGTCCTCCAGGGATGAGGGTAACTTCAGCTCGCTGATCCCGGCCTTGGAGAAGAAGCCCTTTATCCTGTCGGCGTCTGAGGCATGATAGGCGGCCAGGGCCGCGGTCCGGCCGTCGTTCAGGGGATGGCTGTAAACCTCCGACCTGCCGGAGGTGAGCCTGCCCAGCTGCAGGGCCAGCGCTTTTACGACCTTGACGTCGCTGCCTTTGAGGATGAATCCAAAGGCCCTGACCTTGCGGCTTTTTTCCAGTTTGGACATCAGCGGGGCCAGGGCCTGGTAGGCTTCGCGGTAGCTTTCCACCAGGGACAGCTCATCCTCCAGCTCCATTTTCTCCCGGGCCAGCTCCTTGGCCTTTTGCTGGAACCCGGAGATCAGCTCCGGCAGTTTTGGCCAATCAGGAGAGTCCACCCCGGCCGGTTTGCCCCGGAATCCCAGCAGGGTCAGGGACTGGTCGATATCCGAACCCACCTGTTCCAGCCACTGCTTGCGGGCCAGCTGTTCGGGGCTCAGGTCATACGGCTTTAACTGGTGCTCATTCCAGTTGAGCCCTGATAGATGAACCCGGCCCATGGTCTGCAATGTTTTGATGACCCGGGGCTGCAGGGCCCTGGGTCCTATCACCAGCGCTTTGGCCATTGCCACTATCATGCTGTTATTGCTCCTCCGGCAGAATCTGCTGTACTATCGTCTCCACCGCTTTCTGACGGTTGGCCAGGGCTTTTTGTTCCAAAGCGGCGGCATCCTTTGCGGCCTGGGCCAGCAGCCGGTCCCTGATCTCCTGAGCCTGGTCCGCGCTGGTCTTTTTCTGCCGCTCGGCCTGCTGCAAAAGCTCCTGTTGGGCGGTTTTCAACAGCTGATCGGCCTGGGTCCGGGCTTCATTCAATATCCGCTCGGCCTCGGTATGGGCGCCGTTCAGCAGGACCTGAAGCTCCTGTTCCCTATGGGCGATGCTTTCTATCACCTGACCGGCCTGATCGGGTCCGCTGTGTTCGTGGTTTGACAATTTTAACTCCAATATTTGCTTAAGAATTTAATCTACAGGAATTCTTTTCATCGCACTAAGCCGCAAAGCTCACGAAGTTTTCTTTCGGATAGGTTGCTGCAATTAAGCCGCACGAGTTTCTTTAGGAACATAAGAAATGCCTTGCTGAGTGCTTTGTGGCCTTTGTGTGAAAAAGATGTAAATGGCTGAATATCTTAATACAGCAACTTGACGAATGCTTCTGACGCCCTGCGCATCTGCAGCCTGGCCATGCCGATGTTTCCCATTCCGGCCTGAAGGCCCACCTCCAGATAAAAGTCGGTCCCCACCATCTTGAGGATGATGGTGATCTTTTGGGTGGAAAATATCAGTTCGGAGATATCGCCCACCGTCAGGCTCTGGGCCGCCCGGTTGGCGGTGGCCAGCATGGTGGCAAACTCGGCGTCGGCCAGGGTGGGATCGAAGGCCGGGTCGATGTTGTAGAAGGCTATCCCGATCCCGTCAACTCCGGTCAGACTGGCCGAGACCGCTCCGGGAATAAGGTCGGTCAGTTCTTTCAACAGTTTTTCGTAATTGCTGCTGGCTGATTCCATCTTACCACCTCAATGCTTTGTTTTGGGAATTAACCGTCTAAACTTTGCCGTATATTCAGTTAGGATAGAACCGGTACTTTTTATAGGATTGAAACGATTTAGACTTACGGAACATCACCTTTTATTTATCCATTGGAATCATGTTAATCCGCTTACGCTTCAATGCCGGGCTTCTTCAAGCGCCAAAGCTTCAGCGGAGGCGCTCCTGTCTGCCCCGGTATCACTTCTTGCCGAAAAGTCCGCCCAGGAAACCCTTGTCGCCCTTGCCCACCATCTCCAGCCTCTTTTGGGCCTGGACGTTCTTGGGGTCCCATTTAAGGGCCTCCTTGAACTGGTCGCGGGCCTTGTCGTTCATGCCTGCGGTCTGATAGACTATCCCCAGGCTCAGGTAGTGCTCGGGATTGTACATCTCTATCTGAATGGCCCGCTCGCAGCTGGCCTTGGCTTCCTCCAGCGGCCCGGCGGCCTTGATGATGGACAGCCCCAGCCGGTTGAAATAGATGGCTTTTTTGGGGTTCAGCTTGACCGCCACCCGGAAATATTCCACCGCCCGCTTGAACTGGGAAGTTTTATAGGCCTCCAGCCCGTAGCGGTAGGACATCTCGGCCTGGTTGGTCTGGACGGTGGCCCCCTCCACCCCGGCAGCCTTTTCGGTAAGGGCCTTATTGTACTTGGCCCGCTTTTCCTTGTCGATCAGGGTGTGGTAGGCCTCGTTGACAGACTGGAACGAAGTGCTGGCCAGGCCGGCACGGGATTCGCCGGGATTGCGGTCGGGGTGGTATTTCAGGGCCAGTTTGCGGTAGGCCGCCTTGATATCGGCCTCTCCCGCCATCCGGTCCACCCCTAAAATGTTGTAATAATCCCTATTTTCTGACATCGCCCTTGCCTCTCTTGGTGACAGCGGTAGTGGTGATTTTTTTCGCCAGCTGATTTGCCAGCCGGTTTTGGGGGTCAACTGCCAGTATCCGAGCCAGGGCTCTCCTGGTTTTGGCCTCCTGACCCAGTTGGTCCCAGGCGTAGGCCAGATTAAGCCAGGCCCGGCTGAAACGGGGTGCCAGTTTTACCGCCTTCTGGAACTGCACGATGGCCTGCTTATTCAGCCCTTTCTGGGCCAGACTGACGCCCAAAAGATTGTAAACATCGGCATATTTTGGCTGTAGTTTCTTGGCCTGGTTATAATATTTTATTGCTTCGTCGTAGCGGCATTCCCGCTGGGCATCCTGGCCCATGGCGCAAAGGGAGCGGGCCCGGTCCGGAGTCACCCTAAAAGCCTGGGCAAAAAGCCTGAAGGACGACCGGAAATCCGATTTGGCCGATGCCTCCAGTGCCTTATCGTACATCACCTGATCATAAAAACTGTCGGTCCGGGACAGCCCGCTGAATATATCCAACGCCCTTTTATTGTTCCCGGCCTGGGCTTCCAGAAAAGCCAGGTTCAGCTTGGCTTCGTTGTAATTGGGATTGATGGAGAGCGCCTGTTCCAGAGCCTGGCGGGCCTTTGACGGCTCCTTTCGGTCGGCATAGATCTTGGCCAGGGTAAAGTACAGGTCAGCGTATTTTGGTGCCAGGCCCAGGGCGGTATGATATTCCCCTACGGCGTCCTCCAGGCTGCCCCGCTGCCAGAATATCTTTCCCAGGGCGGTGTGCGACTCAATCAAATAAAAAAGGACCACCTCGCTGCACCGTCTGCCCACCGAGCTTTCGTGCTGGTGGATCACGGTAAGGTGGTCTATGGCCGTCTGGTAATCGCCCTGGTTGAAGGCATTGATGGACAGCTTTAAAAGCTGGTGGGCGCAATGCTGGTCAAATATCTGTTTGACGAACACCATAGCTCAAGGCCTTTCATTTGGGTGTATCAGGAAGCAAGATTGCAGTATCTTTGACAGACATTTTCAGGGTAGTGCCCTCCATCATCCTGCGTTCGCTAAAGCGAATTTCGGCGGATAAGAAGGCTGTCTATTGCGTAGCGTGAAGTCAATTTGGTGCCGGGAGTGGGAGTTGAACCCACAAGGCTTGCGCCATACGCACCTCAAACGTACGTGTCTACCAATTTCACCATCCCGGCATTTTTAGGAACTGAGATATTGCTCAAACTATCGTTTAAATCGGGCTAATCTAACATTTTATAATAAACTTAACCGCCTGTCAATACTAAATATCGGTTTAATCCAAAATGCTGTTAATATGCATATTATTTCAATAAAAAAGCGAGATCGAATCTCGCTTTTTAGGTTTGACGGGAAAGATCTGCGTCAGGCTATCTCCTGTTCGTCATCCAAATTAACGATCTTGAAGGAATTAACCGGCATCTTGCGGTCGGAGGATATCCTCAGCTCGGTCTTCAGTTCCCGGTTAAGAGCCTTGAGGATGGCCTGCCCGGGGCCGGAGAGATAATCGAACAAAAGGTTCCCGGCCTTGACGGCCAGCCTGCGCCGCCTGATGTCCGGCTTCAGCGAGAGCATCTTGCGTTCCAGCATCTGGGCGCTGGTGTAGGCGGTGAATATCCTTCCCGCCCCCTGGCAGGCCGGGCAGGTCTCGGTCAGGGACTGCCAGAGGCTGGGTTTGATCCGCTTGCGGCTCATCTCCACCAGCCCCAGCGGGGAAATGGCGTAAACATTGGGTTTGGACCGGTCGGACTTGACCGCCAGGGTGAACTCCTGCAGCACCCGGTTGCGGTGCTGGGAATATTTCATGTCAATGAAATCCACCACGATGATGCCGCCGATGTCCCTTAAGCGCACCTGGCGGGCGATCTCATGGGCCGCCTCCAGATTGACCTTCAGCACCATGGCCTCGGCGTCCTTCTTGCCGGTGAACTTTCCGGAGTTGACGTCCACCGCGGTCAGGGCCTCGGTCTGGTCGATGGCGATGTATCCCCCGCTCTTCAGCCAGATCCTCCGGTTCAGCGCCTTCTCCACCTGGGTCTCCACCTGATAGGCCTCGAACAGGGGGATCTCCTCCCGGTACCACAGCAGTTTTTTCTTAAGCCCGTCATCGGTCCCCTTCAGGTGGCCGGCGATCTGGTTGTAAGTGTTCTTGTGGTCGGTCACGATGCTGTGGATGTCGTAGGAAGCCAGGTCGTTGAGCAGGCTGATGATAAAGGGCGGCTGGGCGTGCACCCGGAACGGCGCTTTGGCCCTGAGATACTGCTTTTGCACCTGCTGCCAGTCCTTGACCAGTTCCTTGACATCGCGTTCCAAAGCCTTTTGATCCATCCCCACCGCGGCGGTCCGGACTATCAGGCCGGATCCCTTGGGCAGCGAAGGCTGAAGAGCCTTGCGCAGCCGGGAACGCTCCTCCCGGTTTTCTATCTTGCGGGAGATGCCGATGCCGCCCTGGTTGGGGATCAGCACGCAAAAGCGCCCGGGAAAGGAGACATAGGAGGTCAGCCGCGGGCCCTTGCTTCCCAGCGGTTCCTTTGATATCTGGACCATGATCTCCTGGCCGCCTTTCAGGGCGGCTCTCTGCTGCTTGAAGGCTGGCTTGGTCCCGGTTTCCTCGTCCACCAGGTCGCTCAGGTCGAAGATGGCGTCGTCCAGCGACAGGAACCCGCTTTTGTAGGTCCCGATGTTGACGAAGGCGGCGTTCAGCCCCGGCAGCACCTTTTCCACCACCCCCTTGTAGATGTCCCCCACCGAAAGGGTTTCCTGGGGGCGCTCCACCCAAAACTCGGAGAGCTTGCCCTCGTCCTCAAGCACTGCTATCCGCATCTCGCGGTCGGTGGCATTTATGATGATATCTATGGCCATGTTAAGTTTACCTTTCTTGTTCCTCTTTTTCCTGCAGAGCCAGGTTCAATCCCTTGTAGATCAGCAGTTGGTCGGTTATTGAATTTTTGATGTGCGGGCCAACCATTCCGGCCAGGCCTCCGGTGATCACTATTTTTGGCCGGCCCTTCATTTCGGCGGAGATGACGGCGACGAGTTCTTTTATCATTCCGATGGTTCCCCAGTAGATTCCGGATTCAATGGCTCCGGCGGTGTCGCGCCCGATGGCTGCCCTGGGTCTTTTTATGGGGATCAGCGGCAGCAGCGCCGTCTTTTTGTTCAGGGCCCCGGACATGGTCACAGGCCCCGGCGCAATGGCTCCTCCCAGGTGCCGTCCCGAGGCATCCATGGCATCCCAGGTAACGGCGGTGCCGACATCGATTACTATCACCGGCTTCCCGTAGAGCCTGGCGGCGGCGTAAGAACAGACCATCCGGTCGCATCCCAATTGCCGCGGCAAACGATACAAGGTTTTGAAACCCTTCAAGGTTGCAACGTCGACCACCAAGCAGCGAATGTCCAGCAGCTGTTTGACGGCCGTCACGGCGTGCTGGGTTATCTCCGGCGCCACCGAGCAGACGGCGGCGGATTTGATGGATTTTACCCCGATGGATTTGTCCAGGAAGTTATAGACCCGGTCGTAATCCGGTTGTCCGCCGTGCTCCAGCCTGGACTGGCGGACGCATTTATTATTGGAAAAGACCGCCAGCCCCAGCTTGCTGTTTCCTATGTCTATCAGCAGCCGCACTATTGGCCGATCTCCGCCACCGTGCCGGAACTGCAGCAGACGGTCTGGCCGTCCTGGTCCAGCAGCAGCAGGGCGCCCTGGGCGTCAAATCCGGTGACCACGCCCTTCTGGAACTGTCCGTCATCACCGGAGACCAGCACCCATTTCTGGTTGAGGAAGAACCTGGGCTTAAGCTCCCCGGTGAAGGCCGAAAAACCCTGTTCCAAAAATCTCTGATAATCTTGTTCCAGGTTGGTCAGCAGGGCTATCAGCAGGTCCTCCCGGAAGATGTGCCTGCCCGATTCCAGTTCCAGTGAGGTGGCGGTTTCGCAAAGTTCCAGGGGAAGCATCTGGTTATTCAGGTTGAAGCCCATTCCTATGACCACCATATCCACCAGGCCGGATCTGAGTTCGGACTCGGACAATATCCCGCCCAGCTTGCGGCCCCTGCAAAAGAGGTCGTTGGGCCACTTTATCTCCACCGGGATCCCGGCTGCCGCTTCCAGTGTTTTGGCGGCCGAACAGCCCAGGGCCAAAGTCAGCCCCTGCATTTTAATGGGGTTGGCTTTGGGCCGGAGCAGCAATGAAAGATACAGCCCCACTCCCGGCGGCGAGTACCAGGAGTGCCCGGAGCGCCCCCGCCCGGCCTTCTGTTCCTCGGCGATGACAATGGCGCCGTCCGGCACATTGCCGGCGGCCAGTTCCTTCAACTGGTCGCTGGTAGATCCCAGCTTTTCAAAGTAATAAAGCTTCTGACCGAAACCGGCGGTCTTGAGGTTTTGTTTTATGTAGTCTATTTCTAATATCTGCATGATGTAATAATAACCTAAAAGCATTGACAATTCAAGGGAAAACCATCGCTAAGGATATCGAGATCAGAATACGAATTTTATAATGAAACCAGGAATTCAGGAATCAATATTCTCATTGGTTAGCTTCATGTTTTCATGGGTTCCTAATAATAAAAATCTCTTTAATGCCTCAACCCAGTGACTTCAAGCCCAAAGAAAAATCCAAGGCCGGGGCCGAATGGGTGATGGCGCCGACAGAAACATAATCCACCCCGCATTCGGCGATCTGGCGGACAGTTTCCAGACTGACATTCCCCGAAGCCTCCAGCTTGAGCTTCCCCTTGTCCCGGGCCGGCAGGGAAAAGACCATCCGGCAGGCCTCGGCCATCATCTCCGGCTTCATGTTGTCCAGCATGATGACGTCCGGCTCCAGCCCGGCCGCCTCTTCCAGCTGGGCCAGGCTCTGGACCTCGATCTCGATCTTCACTTTCTTGTTCTTCTGCCGGACCATCTCGATGGCCGCGGCCGGGCCGCCGGCCGCCTCGATGTGGTTGTCCTTGATCAGCACCATGTCGTACAGTCCCATCCGGTGGTTCTGGCCGCCGCCGCAGGCCACCGCGTACTTTTCCAGATAGCGCAGGCCGGGTGTGGTTTTGCGGGTGTCCAGTATTTTGGCCCGGGTGCCCTCCACCGCTTTGACTAAATGGTGTGTGGCGGTGGCCACCCCGGAGAGGTGCTGGAGAAAGTTCAGGGCGGTCCGCTCGGCCGTCAGGATGCTTTTGGTCCGGCCCTGAATGGTCAGCACCACCTGGCCGTATTCCAGCCAGGTGCCGTCGGGCAGTGGGGTAGTTATCTGCAGGTCCTTGTCCACCATCAGAAACACCTGTCTGCAAATGTCTATCCCGGCCAGCACGCCCTCCTGCTTGTTGAGGATCAGGGCCAGGCCCTGCGCCTCTTCCGGCACGGTGTAGCCGGTGGTGATGTCCCCTTTGCCGATGTCCTCCTTGAGTGCCAGTTTGATCAGGGGGTTTACTTTTTTGAGATTGAGTTTCATTGCACTTGATCACATGTTACACATTGGTTGTCCCTGTTTACAGCTTACAGCTGACAGCATAGAACAACAAGTTACTTCTTGTACTCCGGGGTCCACTTCATCTCCGGCGGCGCCTGCAAAGCGTTCCACAGGTATTTCTCTATCTTGTCTTTCAGCGACTTGTCTATCTCCCTGTTGACCGGATATATTCTGGCGTTCAGCGCCCGGTCCAACAGATTGATCCCGGCCTCGACGGTGGGCTGCAGGCCCCGGGCCGAGGTGTACTCCACCGTGTCCCCCGGGGTGTGGATGTTGAAGGAGCTTTGGCCGCCCTCCCGGGAGATGTTGACCGAGGGCACCTCGTAGACCGAGAACGGCATGCAGTCGCTGGAATAGATGTCCACCGCGCTGCGGAAATAGTGGCCGATCTCCCGGGTGATGCCGCAGACATAGCCCTGCAGCTGGGCGGTGCCCAAAACTTCGAAGTGATTAAGCCCCAGGTCGTCGCCGCCCACGTCGATGTTGACCACCAGCCCGGCCCGTTCCGCGATCTCTTTCTTATGTTTCTCCACATATGAAAAACTGCCCCTCAAACCCATCTCTTCGCCGGAGAAGAATATCACCCTCAGGTCGCGGGCCGGGCGGTGCCGGGCAAAATGCTCCACGGCCTTCAGCAGGGCCACCACCCCGCCTCCGTTGTCGCAGGAGCCGGGGGAGCGGGCCACGCTGTCGTAATGCCCCACTGCCAGGGTCAAAGTGCGGTCTTTGCCAGTGCCCTTGATGTCTACGATGATGTTGCGGGCGGTGCGCCGGGAGACGGTCTGTTTTATTTTGAGGGTCGCTTTCTTGCCGGACAGACCGGCCAGCTTTGTTCCATCCTCATATGACACCGTGGCCGAAGGAATGTATCCATCTTCATAGTTCTTCTGGCGGTAGGACCAGCTGGGAGCCTCCCGCTGGGGGCTGCCGATGTCTATCAGGGCCTTGGCGCCTGACCTTTTGATGGCTTCCACTAGCTTGCGGCCGTAGGAATAGGTCAGGATGATCTTGTCTTTGTAAGAGCCCCGGTCGTTGGTCAAGACCTCCAGGTCTTCCAGGTAGACCAGCTCGCCGCTGATGGTCTGGCTTTTGGTCAGGCCGAAGGGATGGGCCTTGAAGGTCTTTCCCCCGCAGGATATGGCGGCGGTGCCGGTGTCGAAGGCGTGGAGCTGGAACGGCTCCAGCTGATGCTTGACCTTAAGCTGGCCGAGATATTTGGTGATAATTTTGATGGCCTTGGTTTCGTTAGCCGATCCGGCCAGCCGCTCGAAGTTGAGCTCTTTGAGGATCTGGTGGGCGTTAAGCATTTTAATCCTTTGTTTATTAATCTTTGTTATCAATTAACTGCAAGACTTTAAATCCTAAAAGATTTGTTGCATACATGTAACCATTATTAACATTCACTGAATTAAATCGTAAATATGTTTTATAGTAGCCAATATCATTAATGCTATGGATATTTGATATGTCTAAAACTCGCATTCCGCTATCTGAATCCGCCACATAGGCTCTATTGCCAACAACAGAGATTGCATCACCCTTGGAAGGGAGCTCATATTCATTCATAAGTTTAAGCGAACCACCTGAGGAGAAGGAGAATATTCGCATTTGATCAGGGAAATAGTACTCAGCCCATCCATTCGTACTGACAGTAAACAACATACTGTCCTGAACGGCAATAGCATTGATCGTCTTGTGATATATATTGTAACCAATGCTGTCTTTTGTACCTTTTACAAGTTCTTTTGCTTTTTGAATATTATCGGCATGTACCATAACATCTTTAAAAGGTTTATCCTTATTATTTTTTTCATATACAATGACTGAAGTGTCTAATTTTGACCATCCAGAAAGATATGTGAGTTTACCATTACCGTCCGTATTTATTATAGAAATCACATCTCCACTATCCCATACGCTAAAGCCCAAGTACAACTTGTTATCAAAATATTTAATTGATGTAATGTTATTGTTCCCTGCCATTTCAAATGTATCAACAGCCCGAATATTGTTAATATCATTTATGTCAAAGGAAATTATTTTGGACCCGACAGAGTAGTAGCAAATGCCTTGGCCTATTGTCAAAGTCCCTTCACTAAAATCTGTACCTTTAATCTCACCGATATATTTTAACTTTTTCTTTTTATTGATTTCAGCTATCTTGATGTTTTTATACATTCCGCATACGAACACATAATTATTATACAAAAACATGGATCTATTATTTTCACCACATTCTAAAGAAGATAATTCCTTTAGGTTTTGTTCTGTTTGGAACAATTTCAATCCCTTTTCATGCAATACTAATAGATTTTTTTGATAATTATCTGTAGCTAATGTAAAACCAGGTAAAATATACTTGCCTATTAATTGCTGGCCATTAGGTTTCTGTATGTCATATATTTCAAAGTCTTTGCCTATTAAGTACAGATAAGGTTTTACATACAGTCCGGCTGTTGGTATGTAATCTATATCCAATCCACGTCGGCTTTGTATCGAATCATTGAAAGTTATAAGATATGTTTCTTCAAAAATGAAATCAATGCCTTGATTATTGTTAATAGAAATAAAACCAGAGCCTATTCCATGCATGCCGTAATTACCTTTAACTGTGTTTAAGGTGTCAGGCAACTGCCGAATATTAAGGTAATTTATCCCACCAGAACTATTATGGAAATAACCTACATCACCCTGGAATGTTAAATTATTAAATTCATAATCATTAAAATTAGACTTATAATACTTCACTTCTTTCAATAAACCTGTTTTAACGCCTTCATATACGTGTATTCCACCTTCCACTCCCACAAAATTTACAACATAATGAAAATATGTAGGTGTTTCAAGTAAAAATATTTTTTCATCCTTGATATATATTTTTTTGGCCTCTGCCGGAGTGTCGATATTTCTTATTCTCCGTGGTGCTTTTTGATCTTTTACATCAATAACACATATTCCTGAATCTTTATCGGCAATAAATGCAAATTCACCACAGACATCAACACTTTGTGCAATATTTTGTGTCCGAGTATAGCTTAGTATTGATGGTCTTTTGGGATTGGCAAAGTCAATTATTACCAGCCCATTCGCACCATCTGCCACGTAAGCCTTCTCGTCGACTGTTTTAATATCTAACACCCACCCAAAGGTAGTTAATTCGCTTACTTTTTGGGGTTTTCTTGGATCATCAACATTAATGAATAATATACCGCCACCAGAGCCTACCAAAACATAATTGTGACCATTTACTGTTGCGTATTCAAGCGCAAAACCTGGACCATATGGCCAAAATGAAACAGTTCGCATATTCAAAGAATCTTGAGCAAACAATAAACTTGGTACGAATATGTAAAGGAATAATAAGTATTTCTTGATCATTGTTTTTTACGTCCTCGTTTAAAGTTTTTCACCCCGAAGTCCGGCTTGCCTGCCCCGAAGAAAGCGGGGGCCTTGATCCCTCCGGTCCGCTTGGGTTTTCCCGGGGCCTCGTCCCCCTTCAGTGTCTTGATCTGGTCACGGATCACCGCCGCCCGTTCAAAGTCCATGGACGCGGCCGCCTCGAACATGGCCTTCTCCAACTGGGCCATGATCTCCTCGTTGGACAGCCCGGAGACCTTGTAGGCCGCCAGCTCGTCCCGGACCACCTCCTGCTTTGAGTCGGCCACCGAAGTGGCCAGCATCACCTCTTCTATGGACTTGATGATGGACAGCGGCGTGATGCCGTGCTTCTTATTGTAGGCCAGCTGGACGGTGCGGCGGCGGTTCATCTCTTCCAGCGCTTTTTTCATGGAGTCGGTGATCCGGTCGGCGTACATGATGACCTTGCCCTGGACGTGGCGGGCCGCCCGGCCCGAGACCTGGATCAGCGCCCGGTGGGAACGAAGGAAGCCCTCCTTGTCGGCGTCCAGGATGGCTACTAAAGACACCTCCGGCAGGTCAAGGCCTTCGCGCAAAAGGTTGATGCCGACCAGGACATCGAACTCGCCCAGGCGCAGGCCTCTCAATATTTCCACCCGCTCGATGGCATCGATCTCGGAATGCATGTAGCGCACCCTCACTCCGGCCTGGTCCAAATATTCCGAAAGGTCCTCCGACATCTTCTTGGTAAGGGTGGTGACCAGCACCCGCTCCTTCCGCTCCACCCGCTGGCGGATCTGCTCCAAAAGATCGTCTATCTGCCCGGTGATGGGTTTCACCTCCACCTCGGGATCCACCAATCCGGTGGGCCGGATGATCTGCTCGATCACCCTTCCCTGGGACCTATTAAGTTCGTAGTCGGCCGGGGTGGCGGAAGTATAGATGACCTGGTTGACCATGGACTCGAATTCCGGGAATCTTAGCGGCCGGTTGTCCATGGCCGAGGGCAGTCGGAACCCGAAATCCACCAGGGTCTCCTTGCGGGAGCGGTCCCCGGCGTACATCCCGCCGATCTGGGGAATGGTGACGTGGGACTCGTCCACGATCAAAAGATAGTCCTTGGGGAAGAAATCCAGCAGGCAGAACGGGCGCTCGCCCTCCTGGCGGCCGGAGAGATAGCGGGAATAGTTCTCGATGCCGGAACAGTAGCCCAGCTCCTTGATCAGCTCCAGGTCGTACTTGGTGCGCTGCTGGATCCGCTGGGCCTCCAAAAGTTTTCCCTGGTTGGTAAGGTCGGCCACCCGCCACTTGAGCTCCTCTTCGATGCTCTGGAAGGCCGTCTCCAGCCGGGGCGGGGAGACCACGAAATGTTTGGTGGGATAGATGGCCACCCGGTCCCGCGATTCCATCACCGTGCCGGTCAGGGGATCGAACTGGGAAAGTTTTACCACCTTGTCGTCGTCCAGCTCTATCCGGATGCCGATGTTCTCGTCGCCGGGATGGACCTCGATGAAGTTGCCTCTTACCCGGAACGTGGCCCGCTCAAAAGCCACGTCGTTGCGGGAGTACTGGATGCGGACCAGTTGCTTCATGATCTGCTCCCGGTCGGCCTTCTGGCCCAGCTCAAGAAGAAGCACGTACTCCTTCCACTCGTCGGGCGAGCCCAGGGAATAGATGCAGGAGACCGAGGCCACGATGATCACGTCCCTCCGTTCCAGCAGGGCCGCGGTGGACTTCAGCCTCAGCCGGTCGATGTCGTCGTTCTTGGAGGCGTCCTTCTCGATGTAGGTGTCGCTGGACGGGATATAGGCCTCGGGCTGGTAGTAGTCGTAGTAGGAGATGAAATATTCCACCGCATTGCGGGGAAAAAAGCCCTTGAACTCGCCGTAAAGCTGGGCGGCCAGGGTCTTGTTGTGGGAGATGATCAGGGTGGGCCGGTTGAGCTGGGCGATGACGTTGGCCATGGCAAAGGTCTTGCCGCTGCCGGTAACGCCCAGCAGGACCTGGTCCTTGACCCCTGCGTTGATGCCTTCCAGCAGTTGCCGGATGGCCTGGGGCTGGTCCCCGGTGGGTTTGTAGGTGGATTCGAGTTTGAACTGGTTCATGTTTTAAATAAAATACAATGAGAGCAGTGTTGCGGCAGAAACAATAATTGAAATCCTATACATAAGTAAACTGGACGATGAAATGTCGTCCTTAATTTTTTGTTTTTCTTCCTTGCTGCTGTCCCTCTTATTCATATACAAACTAAAATCAATGATTTTGCTGTCTATGGGTTTTGCATAAATGAATAATATACCCAGAATTATTGGCCCGAATATTTTAACAAATAAATGCATGCGTTTCATTCTCCTTTCAATAATAATACAACGTATTAACAGTGAAAGTCAATTGCAAAGTATGCAACAGAACCCCGCCTTGCGGCGGGGTTCTGTTTTGACCTAACCTGGTTGGGTCCGACCACATTCTATCATGCCGGGCATGCATGTAGGGGCAATTCATGAATTGCCCCTACGGTAATTATATTATTCCACCGTCACACTCTTAGCCAAATTCCTCGGCTGGTCCACATTGCACCCCCTGGCCACCGCCATATGATAAGCCAGCAGCTGCAGCGGCACCACGTTAACTATCGGCCCAAAGTAGCTGACCGTCCGGGGCACCCGGATCACAAACTCGGCCAGGCTGTCTATCTCGTGGTCGTCTTCGTTGGCGATGGCTATCACCCTGCCCTTGCGGGCCCGCACTTCCTGGATGTTGCTGATCACCTTGCTGTACAGTGCGTCCTTGGGGGCCACAACGACCACCGGCATATTCTCGTCTATCAGGGCTATCGGCCCGTGCTTCATCTCGGCCGCGGGATATCCCTCGGCGTGGACGTAGGAGATCTCCTTCAACTTCAGCGCGCCTTCCAAAGCGGTGGGGAAATTGCTGCCCCGGCCCAGGTAGAGGAAGTTGCGGACGTTCTTGAATTCTTCGGCCAGCTGTTTTATCTGCTGGTCCAATTCCAGCACTTTCTTGACCTTCTCCGGGATGGTGGCCAGTTCGCCTGCCAGCACCCTGCCCCGGGTCTGTCCCATGCCCTTGCGGCGGGCCAGCATGATGGAGATCAGCGCCAGGCCTGCGATCTGCGAGGTAAATGCTTTTGTCGAGGCCACCCCTATCTCCGGCCCGGCGTGAATGTATATACCGGCCTCGGTCTCCCGGGGAATGGTGCTGCCCACCACGTTCACTATTCCCAGCGCAGCCGCCCCCTTCTGCTTGGCCTCGCGCAATGCGCCCAGGGTGTCGGCGGTCTCGCCGCTCTGGCTGATGACGAACAGCACGTCCTCCGGGCCGATCACCGGACTGCGATAGCGGAACTCCGAGGCATAGTCCACCTCCACCGGGATCCGGGCCATCTGCTCCAGCATGTACTTGCCGGCCAGGGCCGCGTGCCAGGAGGTGCCGCAGGCGGTGATGATTATTCTTTTGGCGTTGACCAGCCGGTCCATCACCGGCAGCAGGCCGCCCAGGTGGGCGTCGCCCTCTTCCACCCGTAAACGCCCCCGCAGGCAGTTCAAAATTGATTCCGGCTGCTCGTAGATCTCCTTGAGCATGAAATGGTCGTAGCCGCCCTTCTCGATCTGGGCCAGGGACAATGTGATCTGCTCCACCTGTTTCACCACCTCCTGGTCCCGGATGGTCTTGATGGTGCAGGCCTCCTTGGTAATGCAGGCTATCTCGTCGTCGTTAAGGTAGACCACCTGCCGGGTATGCTCCACCAGGGCCGAGGCGTCCGAGGCGATGTAATTCTGGCCCTCGCCCAGCCCGATCACGATGGGGCTGCCGCGGCGGGCGGCGATTATCTTGTCCGGCTCTTTCTGGGATATCACCAGGATCCCGAAGGTGCCCTCCACCTCCAGCAGGGCATAGCGCACCGCGGTGCAGAGGTCGCCGGTCTTCTTCAGCATCTCCTCTATCAGGTGCACCAGCACCTCGGTGTCGGTGGCGGTCTTGATGACGTGGCCGTCCTGGATCAGCTTTTTCTTGATGGTGGCGTAGTTCTCGATGATCCCGTTGTGGATCAGGGCGATGGTGCCGCTGCAGTCCACATGGGGGTGGGCGTTAAGGTCGCTGGGTTCGCCGTGGGTGGCCCACCGGGTGTGGCCGATGCCCAGCCCGGAATCAAGATCTTGGCCCTGCAGCAGCTGTTCCAGGTCGGAGACCTTGCCAGCCTTCTTTTTGACCACCAGCCTGCCGTCCTTGACCAGGGCCACCCCGGCCGAGTCGTAGCCCCGGTATTCCAGGCGTTTCAGGCCCTCCAGCAAGACCGGCAGGGCTTTGCCCCCGCCGATGTATCCCACTATTCCGCACATACTATCAACTTCCTATTTGTTTCATTTGTCACCCAGCGTGTCATCCTGAGAAGTCCCACCTGCTCTATGAGTTGAAGGATCGTCTGTTTTATTCATTCTAAATGTCACCCTGAGGCTTGCCCTGAGCCGTGTCGAAGGGATTGCATCCTGCCCGAAAAACCGAATGGCGACATTCATCCTTCGATCAGTAAGGCAAGGAGTAAGGCTCAGGATGACAGCAGATCAAGGTTACTTAAGTCTTTTTATCGTATCAACCAACCCTTGGGTGGTCTTCCGGTCTTTGCCCTCGGCTATCACCCGCACTATCGGCTCGGTGCCCGAGGACCTGACATGCACCCAGGCATCCTGGAATATTACCTTCACCCCGTCGCTGGCGTCCATCTTCTGCCCGGCATATTTCTTTTTAACCAAAGCCAGCAGCCTTGCAGGGTCCTTCACCACCAGCGTTTCCTTGATCATGCTGTAATGGGGAAGTTCTTCAGCTAATTGCGAGATGCTCCTGCCGCTCCCGGCCATTAGCTGAAGTATCAAAGCCATCCCGGCGGTGGCGTCGCGGCCGTAGTTCAGCGACGGGATTATGATGCCGCCGTTGCCCTCTCCGCCTACCACGGCCCGGCTCTTTTTCATGGCGCCCACCACATTGGCCTCGCCGATGGCGGTGCGGATGACCTTGACGCCAAACCTGGCGGCGGCATCCTCCACCATCCGGCTGGTGGAAAGGTTGGTCACCACCGGGCCTTTTTTGTTCCGGAGCATGAACATCACGGCCAGGGCCAGGGAATACTCCTCGCCCAGGGCTCTCCCCCGGTTGGAGACTATGGACAGCCGGTCCACGTCGGCATCGGTGGCAAAGCCGATGTCGGCCTTGTGCTTTTTGACCGCGGCTTCCAGCGCTTTCAGGTTCTTGGCCTGGGGTTCTATGGGCCTGGGGAAGTCGCCGTTGGTCTCGGGATAAAGCGAGATCACCCGGCAGCCCAGTTCCTTCAACAGCAATTCGAATATAGGTCCGCCGGCCCCGCGGCAGGTATCGGTGACCACCTTGTATCTTCGTTTCCTGATCAGGGGCAGGTTCAGAAAAGGCAGATCGAGTATTCTTTGGACATGGTCACCGATGGCAGTCTGGTAACGGAACGAGAAACCCAGATCATCGAAGCCCACATATCTCTGCTGTTTGTTCTGGAAAAGCGAGATCACCTTCCGGCCCTGCTGTTGGTTCAGGAAGATCCCTTGGCCGGAGACAAATTTCAGGGCATTCCACTGGGGCGGGTTGTGGCTGGCGGTGATGGCGATGCCGCCCCTGGCCCCCAGTTCCCGGACCATCAGTTGGACGGTGGGGGTGGGAACTATCCCTATCTTGATCACGTCGCAGCCGACGGACTGCAAAGCAGCTTCCACCGCCGACTCCAGCATGGGCCCGGAATGGCGGGAGTCGCGGCCCACCACGATCCGTCCCTGTCCGCAGAAGGTGCCGAAGGCCGCGGCGAAACCGGAGACATTCTCCGGGGTCAGGCTCTGGCCCACTACTCCCCGGATCCCGGCCACGCTGATCATTAAGTTGCTTTTATTTTTCATATTTTACAATTAAAATAACAAGGAGCTATTTTATAAGGAATCCATGAAGGCAGGAAGCAATTTGTATCATAGCCTGTACTTTCACGTGCGAGGGTTAAGGCCCTCCTAGAGCCGCTGACCCCGCCAGGGCGGGGCAAGGTAAAAGCCAAGCATGGAGCCGCTGATCCTCCTACGCTAAAGCGGAGCCTGCCCTGAGAATAACCGCATACTTTGCAGGCAAAGGGGCGGACAAGCCCAAGCCAAGCATGGAGCCGCTGACCGGAATCGAACCGGTGACCTACGCTTTACGAGAGCGTCGCTCTACCAACTGAGCTACAGCGGCTTGGATGTGCTATCTTGTTGTGCCGGACCCCCTGCGTCCCGCCCTGAGCCTGTCGAAGGGAGCTACAGCGGCTTGGACTATCCCACTAAATACACTAAAACAAACTAAAATACACTAAGAAATGCTAATAATATTTTGTGCCTTTTAGTGGGCAGGTATTTTCCTTTTGTGCCGTAATTTTAACATCAAACCGGCCGTGATTGCAATTAAAATGATACCCATGCTGATCCACTGATTATTGGTCAAACCAAAGCTCCATCTTTGGGACTGCTCGTAGATCCGGAACTGGTCGCTGACGAAGCGCCATATCCCGTAAAGCAAAAAGAGAAGGCAGATGGAAAAGCCTGAAAACTTTCGCTTGTTCCGCAGGGTCCACAGCAGGCCGAAGGCCGCAAAACCAAACAGGGCCTCGTAAAGCTGGGTGGGATGAACCGGGCATCCCGAAGCCAGCTCGGCAGCGCCGTTGACCGGGAAAGTTACCGCCCAGGGAAGACTGCTTGGTTTGCCGAAACAACAGCCGTTAAGAAAACAGCCTATCCGGCCCAGTCCCAGGCCCATGGCAAATCCGGGCGCCGCAATGTCGGCTATGGTCCAGAATGATATCTTCCGCACCCGGCAATAGGCCACCGCCGTCAAGGTCCCCAGGATGAAACCGCCGTAAAAGGTCAGTCCCCCCTCCCACACCGCCAAAGCCTTCCAGGGGGTTGAAGAGTACTCGTTCCAATGGGTGGTCACGTACATCAGGCGGGAACCGATGACCGAGCCGGCCATGATGAACACGCTCAGGTCTACGACCAGGTTCTTGTCCAACCCGAATTTCTTGGCCTGCAGTTCCATCAGCCAGATCCCGGCCAGAAAGGCCAGGGCCAGCATCAACCCGTAACTGTGCAGTGTCAGGGGTCCTATTTTAAAAATGTCTGGAAGCATCTATTGCAGTTTACTGTTTACTGTCCATTCGTTTGTTAGGCAAGCCGTCTTTACTCAGGACAAGTTTTGGCGTTTGGGGTTATTAGTATTCTGCCTTTATTTTTCATTTTCTGCCTTCGTTTTCCGTTTAGTACTCATACCGCCTCAGGCCGATGTTCAAAAGTATCCCGGTCATCACCAGCATGGTTATCAGCGACGTTCCCCCGTAGCTCAGGAACGGCAGGGGTATCCCGGTCACCGGCATTATTCCCAGGGTGACACCGATGTTCAGAAAAACTTGAAATCCCATGATGCCGATGATCCCGATGGCGGTGAAACTGGCGAAACGGTTGCGGGCTTGCCGGGCAATAATCATGCCCCGGAACAAAAGCCAGAAGAAAAGCGAAAGCACCACCAAGACCCCGATCAAGCCGAATTCCTCGGCGAAGGTGGAAAAGAGGAAGTCGGTGTGCTGTTCCGGCAGAAAGGAAAGCTTTTTCTGGGTGCCCTGCAGAAAACCCTTGCCCAGCAGTCCGCCTGAGCCCACCGCTATCTTGGACTGCAGCACATGCCAGCCGGCCCCCTTGGGATCCAGGTCGGGGTTGATGAAGGTCAGCAGCCGTTTGCGCTGATATCCCTTGAGCCCGTACCAGACGGCCGGGGCCAGGCTGCCGATCAGGATGTTGATCAGGAATATGGGCAGGGCGTGCTTGAACTTGACCCGGAAGAACCAGAAAGCCAGGGCCATCAGCAGCATGAAACCGATCCAGCTGGGCATAGAGATCACGGCCACCATAGAGAGCACCGGCGAGACCATGAAGAAAAAGTTGCCGAAGGACAGCCCCTGCCAGAACACCATGGTCAGAAAAAGCGCGGCGAACGACAGCGAGGTCCCCAGATCGGGCTCCACCAGCACCAGGGCCGCCGGAAGCAGCACTATGCCCATGGGGACCAGAAGTTTCCAAAATTTATCCAGTGAAAAATCGTGGGCCGAAAGCACTTTGGCCAAAACGAAGACCGTGGCCAGCTTGGCCAGCTCCGAGGGCTGGAACCTGACGAACCCTAAATTTATCCAGCGGTGGGCCTTCATCACCGGCGGGGCGAACAGCACCGCCACCAGCAGAATCAACGAAACTATGTACAACGGCCAGGCAAATGCCTCAAAATAACGGAAGGGCACGGCGATGGTAAAAGCCATCAGCAGCAGGCCCAGGCCCAGCGAGAAGAGCTGCTTTTGCCACAGACCCAAAAACTGGGGCTGATCGATCTGAGTGGCGCTGTATATGGCTACGATGCCGATGGCGCACAGCAAAAGAACTGCCGACACCAACTGCAGGTCAAAATCGCGGGAGCCGAAAAATTTGATCTTCATTGCATCACCGCCTTGGCCTGGTCCGGTTGCGGGAGCAGGCCCCTTATCTCCAGACATTTTCGCATGATCTTTCCGGCTATGGGAGCGGCTACCTCCGAGCCGTGCCCGGCGTTCTCCACCAGCACCGCCACTGCTATGACCGGCTCATCCTGGGGGGCAAAGCCCACAAACCAGGAATGGTCGTTACCGTGGGGGGTCTGGGCGGTCCCGGTCTTGCCGCAGACCTTCACCCCGTATATCCTGGCGGCCCCCCCGGTGTGGCCGGGTTCGTTGACCGCCCCGTACAGGGCCTGTTTTATGACCGATATCGTACCGTCGGAAAGAGGCAGCCTTTTTTTGCTGATGACCTCTCCCATCAGCACTTTTCCCGCATGATCCTCGGCCCTTAAAAGCAGATGGGGCTGGCACCACACTCCCCCGTTGGCCAGGGCCGCATACAGGGATGCCATCTGCAGCGGGGTGGCCATCACCTCGCCCTGACCTATGGACATGTTGGCCGAATGCCCCGCCGTTTTGGCGTTCCTGCCCAGGCGTTTCTGGTAATAGAGATCGTCGGGGATCAGGCCGGAATTTTCCTGGGGCAGGTCTATCCCGGTTGCCTGATTAAGGCCCAGTTTTTCAGACCATTTGGCCATGCCGTTTATTTTAAGCAGCATTCCCAATTGGTAGAAATATACGTTGCAGGAATTGACTATGGCGCCGCGCAGGTCCAGCGAACCGTGCCCCCCCTTTTTCCAGCATTTAAAGGACCGGTTGCCTATCACCAGGCTGCCATGACAGGAAGTCTTCATTCTTTGCTCCGGAGTGATCAGCGATTCCTCCAGGGCCGCGGCGGCCGTGACCACCTTGAAGGTGGAGCCCGGCGGATAAGCACTGCGGATGGCCCGGTCCCACAAGGGGTAGCTGGAATCGTTGACCAGCCGGTTCCAGTCATCGGCCCGGATTCCGGCGGCAAAAAGGTTGGGGTCAAAGTTGGGGCGGCTGACCAGGGCCAGCACCCGGCCGGTCCGGGGTTCTATGGCCACCGCCGCTCCGATCATTTCCCCGGTAAAAAGGCTTTCCGCCAGGGACTGCAGCCGCCAATCGATGGTCAGGGATATGTTGCTGCCGGGGTCGGGCTCTATCCTTTGGGCTTCGGATACCGTTCCCAGATCACGGCCCCTGGCATCGACCTCGATGAAATCCCAGCCGTTGACGCCCTTCAGATAATTTTCGTATTTAAGCTCCAGTCCGCCCTTGCCGATGTAATCGCCGTAGTTGTAGCCCTGGTCCCTGTATTTGGCATACTCGGATTGTCCCAGTGACGAGGTGTATCCCACCAGATGGCTGGCCAGGGAGCCGTATTCAACCTTGCGCAGAGACTCCACCTCCAGCCGCAAAGCCGGCAGGTTCAGAATGTTCTCTTCGATCCGGGCCACCTGTTCCGGCGAAAGGTCCTTGACCAGCACCACCGGGTCCTTGGGAAATATGCGGCGCTGGGAGATCACCGAGCTTCTCAGCAGCAGGCTGTCCAGCCCCAGCAGGACGGCGGCCTTGCTGACCGAGGCCTGCCAGTCGTTAACGGTCACCAGCACTAGATCGAATCCGGGGCGGCTTTGGGCTATCAGCACCCCGTTGCAGTCAAAGACCAGACCCCGGGGCGCCGGGATCATCAGCCTCCGCAGCCGGTTCTGCTGGGAAAGCCTGGCGTAATGACCATGCTTGACCACCTGCAGATATCCGGACCTGAACAGCAGGACGGAAAAACCCAGGACCAACAATGCCAGAATGGAAAGTACCCTTTCCCTGCTTCCCAGTTCATTAGCCAAGAATTCATCTCCAGTCTAAAGGTTAGGTCAGGCTCAATTTTGTTTTCCCGGGCCGGGACAAGAAATGCTTCATCTGCGGCATCAATAGAGCACCCAGCAGGACCGTGAACAGCGCGCTGCCCAGGCCGAAACGAAGTAAAACCGAAAAATATCCGCCCGGCCCCCCTCCGCCCCGGCCCCAATACTCGAAAAGCTGGCGCACCAGAGACAGCAGGCCGACTGTCAACAGCTGGCTGGAAAGCTGGTCCTTGTATATCCTTTCCCGCAACGATCCGGCCCAGTATCCCGAGACCGCGCCGCTGAGGGTGAACAGGCCCATGGTGGACGGGTGATAGCAGTCGGCCATAAAGCCGGCCATTACCCCGGTCAATATCCCCGGACCGGTGCCCAGGGTCAGGGCCGTCAGACCGATGATCATGGCCATGAAATCCGGCAGCAAACCCCAGACCGACAGCAGTCCGGAAAGCGAGGACTGTACGAACACCGCCAGCCAGGCCAGTAAAAATAGTTTTAAATATCTCATTGCGGCGATTTCTCCAGCTGCAGCGGAGTGGTGTCGGGAAGTTCTATCCTGAACTCCGGAGCCCGGATGATTACCTGAGGCTGGTATGATCTTTTTCGCTTAGCTGCCCTGACAGCCGAAGTATCCGGAACTGGTACCGGAGTCAGCAGAGGCAAAGCAGGATCCTGCCCGCCCCTGATCACCAGCACCTGGTTGATGCGGTTAAGGTCCAGAGCTGGCCGGACCTCCACGTCCAGCACCAATTTTCTCTTGTCCATCCCCACCTTCTCCACCACTCCCAGCATCAGCCCGTAGGGGAACACCCCTCCGTAGCCGGAGGAGACCAGGGTGTCGCCCGGAGCCACATCGGCCCTCAGGGGAACCCGGTCGAACAGGCAGGACATTCCGGCCGTGGTCCTGAATATCCCCAGCACCCGGCTGCGCAGATCGATGGCGCTGACTCGGGAATCCGGACTGAATACGGTCTGAACCGTCGACTGTTTTTTATCCGCGCTTGTGATCAGCCCCACCAGGCCCAGGGTGGAGAGCACCACCAGGCCGGGCTCAAGGCTGTCTCCGGCGCCCTTGTCTATCAGCAGGTCAGGGCTGAGCAGCACCGGCTCCCGTCCCGCTATTTGGGCGGTTACCAGATTCCAGGACGAAAGTTTTTTAAGTTCCAAAGCCTGGCGCAGTCCGGCATTCTGGCGGGCCGCCTCCAGCAGGCCGGCATGCTCCAAATTGAGTTTGGCCAATTGGTCTTTAAGAACGGCATTCTCTTTCCAACTGGCCATCAGGGAGCGGGCCCGGGACAGCGGCCATTCCAGGGGGGCAAAGATGGTTCCCACCACCTTCTGTCCCAGCCACAGCTTGGCGCCCTGGGGCAGGATCATCAGGGTGGCTGACAGAATGACTGCTGCCCCCAGCGAGGCCCAGTCGGTCTTTTTAAGAAATCTGAAGTTTAACAGCCGCATCTAAGTTCTGTAGTTTCATTATTACCGGGGTCAGAATGTCAATACCATTTTTATCAGGAATCCATGAACCCATGAATGTTCAACATTGGGACCCTGATGGTTTCCTGTATTCCTGGTTTCCTTATATGATAATCGAATCACTTGATTGTTATTCCTTGCGGCTCTGCATCAGCACCTTTTCGTAATCGGACGGAGACTCCAGCACCTTGCCGGCCCCCATTACTATGCATTGCTGGGTTTCCAGCGCCAGTTTGATAGGCAGGTTGGTCTCCTCCCGCAGCAGGGCATCCAGGCCCTTAAGCAGTGAACCTCCACCGGTCATGGTAATCCCGGCGTCCACGATGTCGGCGGCCAGTTCCGGCGGGGTCTGCTCCAGCGCTTTCTTGACCGCCAGCACGATCTGGGACACCGGCTCGCGCAAGGCCTCGCGGATCTCCTCGCTTTTGATCTTGATGGCCCGGGGGATGCCCTGCACCACGTCCCGGCCCTTGACCTCCATCTCCTTGCTTTCCTCCACCGGAAAGGCCGAACCGATCCTGATCTTGATCTCCTCGGCAGTCTGTTCCCCGATCAGAAGGTTGTGGGTCTTGCGCAGGTATTCCAGGATGGCTTCGTCCATCTCGTCGCCGGCTATCCGGATGGATGTGTTGCGGACGATGCCGGACAGGGCGATCACCGCGATCTCGGTGGTGCCGCCGCCGATGTCTATCACCATGCTGCCCATGGCCGAATCCACCGGCAGGCCCACCCCGATGGCGGCGGCAATGGGCTCGGCGATCAAAAAGACCTCGCGGGCCCCGGCGTGCTCGGCCGAGTCGCGCACCGCGCGCTTCTCCACTTCGGTGATCCCCGAGGGAACGCAGATGATGACCCGGGGCCGGATCAGGGTCCGGCGCTTCTGGGCCATCTTGAAGAAGGCCCTGATCATCTCCTCGCAGATCTCAAAGTCGGCGATCACTCCGTCCTTCATGGGCCGGATGGCCCGGATCTCGTCGGGGGTGCGGCCCAGCATCTTCTTGGCCTCGTTGCCCACCGCGATCGGCATCCCGGTCTTCTTTTCGATGGCCACCACCGAGGGCTGGTTCAGGACGATCCCCTTGCCGGCCACGTAGACCAGGGTGCTGGCGGTTCCCAGATCCATCGCCATGTCGTGGGAGATCACGGATCCGAAGATGTCCCTTAAAATGTCCCTGAGGTCAGGCAGCTTTATCATTATTCCTCCAATTGGATGGTATGTTCGAAGTATTAAAGTATTAACGCAGGACGAGTAGTAACGATCGGGCACGATTGGTATGCGATTGTTCGACCAATTTATGTATATTGTATCACCATTGAATTGCCCATTGCATCCTCAGCGAAGCGCATTAGTCAGCTCCCGGTGCTCTCATAGGCCTTGACCCCCTGTTTCCAGGTAAACATCCCCAGCCCGAAGAACAACAGGCCGATGGCCGGGGTCAGCCAGGCGTACAGCACATACTTGGACGGCCTGAGCACCTGAACCGCCGGATAAAAGGCGGTGAAAGCGTAGGGAATGATCCAGCTTAGGATGAATTTCAGCTTGGGACCGTAGATGGTTACGGGATAGCCGGAAAAATTCTGCATCAGGTGGAGCACCGAGACCAGGCTGCCCCGGTCGTTGAACCAGAAGGTGGCGCTGACCGCGGCGGTAAAGACGCCCAGGTATATCAGGCAGGCCGACAGGGCCATTCCCAGGATCATTAGGTGCTGGGACGGTGAAAGGCTGATCTTCAGATGATGCAGGGAATACAGCATGATCACCAGGCCCACCAGAATGTTGGATATCTCCTCAAAGTGTATCCGCTCGATTATCACCTGAAAGAAGCTGTCCAAAGGCCGCAGCAGCACCCGGTCGAACCAGCCCTCCACGATGTAGCGCTCGCTCACTTCGAACAGGTTGGAGAAGAACAAAAAGAACAGGCCCAGGGTCAGCTGGGAAAAACCGTAGATGTAGAATATCTCGTAACGGTACCAGCCCTTAACGTGGGGAACCCGGCCGAACAGGGCGGCCACGAACAGCACCCCGATCATCTGGGTCATGAAATTGGCTATGAACCCCGCCCAGAAATCCTCCCGGTATGCCAGCCGGGACTTGAGCGAGTTGGAAACGTTGGCCCAGGCCAGGTTTATGTAAAAAAGGGTTCGGCGCATATATAACGAGGATATAATGTGCTGGTATGAACTCATCCCTTGCTCCCTTCTCTTTTAAAGAGAAGGGCCGGGGTTGAGTTGGAATGTTTTCAGTTCACCCCCCCTGTATCTCCAGCCTCCTGATCCCATAGTGCCACAGTAACTGCCCGGCGGCGTAGATGATGATGATCCACATAATCTGCAGCAGCACCCCCTGGTGGACCCGGGACAGCGGCTCCATGCCCAGATAGATCCGGAGCGGCGCGTAGGCGATGTACTTGAAGGGCAGCCAGAACAGGGCGTCCTGGACCCAGCCCGGAAAAAAGGTGATGGGGATCATCACCCCGGAAAAGACCTCCACCAGCAGCTGCTTGAAGCGGAACACCCCCTCGTTGTTGCGGGTGAAGAAGGCCACCAGCCCGGTCAGATAGCTGATCCCGGCGTGGAGGAAGAAACTCAGGATGACGCTGATGGGGAACAGGTAAGGCCCCAGTTTGCCCGAGGGCAGTTGGATCGGGAACAGGAACGAGGCCACCACGATGATGGGCAGGGTCATGAAGACGAACATGAAGACGGCCCGGCCGAAGGATCGGAAATAGTGGTAGAGCTGGAAATTGGTGGGTTTCAGCAGATCCATCACTATCGAGCCGTCCTTGACCGCGTCCCCGATCATCCGGTCTATCCGGTTGGCGAAGAAGGTCCGGGCCGACCAGCCTATCACCACGTAGGTCATCATCTGTTCCATGGTGAACCCGGCTATCACCTGCCGGCCGGAATAGACCGCCTTCCACAAAAAATAGTTCAGGGCGATGATCAGCAGATAGGAGACGAAGCTGGCCAACACCTGAAAGCGGTAGGCCAGGTAGGTGATGTAGCCCAGCCGCATGAACTGCCAGTATTTGGCGAACCGCTTGGTCATTGGACCTTTCGGGCCTGGTAGACCCGGCGCACGATCTCCTCGATCGGCGGCTCCTCCAGCCCGATGTCCCGGACGTCCAGGCTGGACAGCAGCAGGTGCATCAGCTGGGCGGCGTTGACCTGATTGCGGTTGAAGCTGATCTCCCAGTGGTAGGGGTCGGTGGATTGCATGTCCAGCGGATAGTCCTTTAACAAATCTGCCAGCCCCGAGAGTTTTACCGGGAAGATGGTCTCCAGCAGCAGCCTCCGGCTGGCGTCCACCCCGTCCTTGAGGGCCTTCAGCTCCCCGTCATAGATGATCTTTCCGGCGTCTATCATCAGCACCCGGCTGCACAGCTCCTCGATGTCGGACAGGTCGTGGGTGGTCAGGATGACGGTGGTGCCGTATTCCTGGTTGATCTCCCTGATGAACTCCCGGATGTTGGCCTTGACCGCCACATCCAGCCCGATGGTGGGCTCGTCCAAAAAGACTATCTTGGGATTATGCAGCAGCGAGGCCGCCAGGTCACAGCGCATCCGCTGGCCCAGGGAGAGCTTGCGCACCGGGACCTCCAGCAGCTCCTTTAGTCCCAGCACCTGGTCAAATTTCTCCAAACGGGCCTGGTAATCGGACATTGGGATCTCATATATCTTCTGCAGCAGGTTGAACGACTCCATCACCGCGATGTCCCACCACAGCTGGGTGCGCTGGCCGAAGACCACCCCGATCTGCTTGACATGCTGGTAGCGCTGCTTGTAGGGTATCAGCCCCTGGACCCGCACCTGTCCCGAGGTGGGCACCAGGATCCCGGTCAGGACCTTGATGGTGGTGGATTTTCCCGCGCCGTTGGGACCGATGTAGCCCACTATCTCGCCGGAGTCAATGGAAAAGTTGACCTGGTTCACGGCGTGAACGGTCTCGTATTTCCGGGCCCAAAGATCCTTGAAAGCCCCGCCCAGTCCGGGCCTCCGGCGGTAGCGTTTGAAATCCTTGACCAGGTTATTTACTTCGATGATAGGCATCTATAAACTATAAATCCTAATTACAAAATACTAAATACTAATCAATTTCTAACTATCAAAACACCAAAAGCACTAAATAGTTTGATGAGTTAGGATTTATGCATTTGAGATTGTTTAGATCTTAGGAATTAGTGCTTAGAATTTGTTAAATTTATGGCATTTTATTAAGTCTTGTATTCTATCACAAGTCATAAATAGTGTCAATGCAATAAATTAAGATGATAAACAAATTATTAAAAAATAAAGAACGAAGCCCAAACTTCGTTCTTTTAAGTGTACGAATTATGAGATTTCACCTGATTTTACTGTTTTAACCCCCAAACTATCATCCGGGGCAGGGCTTTGGGCGGGATCTTGGCAAAATCCTCCAAAACAGAATCTATCAGCTTCCCCGCCTCCGGCCCCCAACGCTTGACATAGGCGGGCCGCCGCTCTTTCAGCGTTTTGGACATTATACCGGCATATCCGGGTGTATCGGGAACATCCAGACCGGATGACCTGATGTCCTTTAAACCCAGTTTTCCTAGAAGCGCAATGTAATGCTCCAGCAGATGCAGGCCCCAGCAGACCTTGCCTTCGATAGCCGCCAGTTGGACGTTCATCCGCTCCATCCGGCCTTCGGCCGACTGGGTTTCAACGTCAGCAAATCCGTCCTTGATCTTGTCGTAAACCACGAACACCCCGCCCGGGGCCAGCACCCGGATGCAGTCGGCCAGGGCCTTGGCCACGTCGCCGTCGGCGCTGACGAAGTCGTGCAAGGCCATCCGGGAGATCACCAGCCCGGCCGAGCCGTCCGGCAGGGGCAGGCTGGTGGAATCGGACTGCAGCACTTCCAGCCGAAGGTCCTTGAACCGTTCTTTCAGCCTGGCCGCCGTGGTATCCAGCCGCTCTACCGCGTAAAGCTTCCCTGTGATCTTGATGTATTTCTGCAGCAGTTCTTCGGTGAAATCGCCCATTCCCGCACCCAGCTCCACCGCCGGCAGGACGAGCCAATCGAACAACGGCTTGAGCGCCTTCTGTTCTTCGATTTCCAGGGCTTCCTCCTTTAGAAAGTACTGCCGGGATTCTTCTTCGGAGATCTCAGCCTCCTTGGCGAATTCCAGTATTTCTTTTTGATTCATAAATCTTTCGACATAAGTTGAATGATTGCTTTTCTCAAGTTATTGGCTGCCGGACCTAACCCCTGCCCCTTCCCCACAAGGGAAGGGATAATGGTCTCCCCCTCCTTACGGGAGGGGGTCAGGGGGGCGGTCGGTTTCCCCTTTCCTTAGCCATGAATTCGTTGTATTCTGTGGTTATTTCAAAACCCAGTTTTTGGTAGAATCTGATGGCATCCGCGTTGTCAGTCTTTACATTGAGCCCGATGATTTCCACAGTCTTCAGCAGTTTCAGGCACAAGGCCGCCGTGACAATGGTTCCCAGTCCCTGGCCGCGGAACTCAGGCAAAGTGGCGATATTCCCCAATGCCGCCACTTTGTATCTTGGAGAATAGACATGGATCCCGGCGATGCTGGCCAGTTGTCCTTTGTGCCTGATCCCAAAATACTGCCCGGTCTCCAGCATCCGGACGTCGAACCAGTTGCCGGAATAGGCGGAAGCGTAGAATTCCAGTATCTCCTCTTTGTCCCTGGCGTCAAGTTGAACGGCGTTGGAAACATCAACAGCGTCAAGCATGCTTTTATCGGTCAGGGTCATTTTATGGTGGGTGCCGTGCGGTTCCAGCGCAAATCTTTCTTCCAGCGGTTTTTCGCAGCCACTGGTCAGATGGCAGTAGAACCTTTTTGGCAGTTTATCCTTAAGCTCATTAAGCAGCTCCGGCATTGAAACAGAACCGGCGTCTTCCAAAGCCAGCAGTACCGGGAGTTCTGTGCCTTGGTACAAAAGCGCCAGGGCACTGATCATTCCCTTCTCTTCCAAGGCGTACCAGGCGGTATAGGGAAAAAAGAACTCGTCCAGATCGCCCAATTCGTAAAGGTGGAGAGCAGAGTTCCTGCGAAAGAAAGATTCTATTCTGTTTATATCGGTTAAAATATTCATTGACGCTGAAGATCGATTTTACTCCCATTCATAAGCATTTTAAAATAAATTAAGCCAAGAGTCAAACAAAAAAGCGGCCTGCTTTTCGCAGGCCGCTTCTCTAAGTGCTGGATCACTTTTTCTCCACCGGTTCGGTCTCTTTAAGACAAGCGTTCAGCTCGACCACTAATTTTTCGGCGTCCAATCCGTGGGTGATAGCCCCCTGCTCCACCGTTTCCCGGTAGGCCACGCTGCAGCCCACGCAGAAAAGGCCATGGGAATAAAATACCTTGATGGTCTTGGGGTGCTGGTTGACCACCTCCATGATGGTCATTTCCTTGGTGATCTGGTCCATAAAGCAGTCAGTTTACTTCTGCTTCTTCATCGGCTTGCCGCAGCAATCCTTGGGAACCTTGGAGGTCTTGCCGCAGTCATCGCACTTGTAGTCCACTTTGCTTCCGCACCCGCAACAATTGCACATTTTAAGTCGCTCCTTGTTTATTGAGTTTTGTTTATTGGCCGTTTGTTTTCAAAGATAAGTAATTATCACTCTAAAAAGTCGATTTGTCAAGACCTTGGGCATTAATGTAGTTTTACTTATTTCAATAAAATAAGTTTCTTGGTCTCCGTCAATGTCCCCGCCTGCAGCCTGTAAAAATATACGCCTCCTGCTAATTCTACTGCGTTGAAATCAGAGGAATGCAATCCGGCTGGTTTAAGACCGTTAACCAATGTAGCAACCTGCCGGCCAAGCATGTCATAAACTTTAAGGTTGACATGACCGGCGGATAACAATTGATAGCTGATCGCTGTTTTAGACTTAAAGGGATTGGGATAGTTCTGGTTTAAGCCAAATCGCATCGGTTCAACGGTTGTTTCAGCATTATCCACGCCCATATAAGTCGTATCAAGAGTTATGTAAGCCTTGGCAATGTTGCCCCATAGCGTATCGGAAGCCCGGACTTCGCCAACCCGGTATTTAATTGTATCAACGGTGCCGTTGGCGATACCTGTGTCAAATGTCAGCGCAGTTATGCTGTCAGTAGTGCCCACGCTGACGTTGGTCACATGCAGTACAAGATTATTACGCTTCGTTTCCACGTCGCAATCGTTAAGTAACAGCCTTGAAAGCACAAAAATTCTGTTGGATATTAGCGTATCATAAAAAGCGAATGGGGCATTATCCAAACCTTGCAAGCCGGGGTAGGTGCTGTCGGAAAGAATGGTCCAAGTTGTATTAAAGCTCCATGAGCTGAAGCTGGTGGTTTGCTTCATCGGGGCTGTGGTCAATCCAGTAATAAAGGATACTCCGCTGTCAACCCCTACCCCAACAATCAATCCCGAAGTCTCTGTATTCCAGTAACAATCATTCAGAGTATCGCTGGTTTCATTATACCCTAAAAGACCTCCTATATAATTACCTGTACCCAACACAGCACCTGTTGAGTAGCTTTTACTCAAAATGCCAAACCTATTCATACCTATAAGTCCGCCCACACGAGTCATACCAACTACTTGACCTGAAGCATAACTGTTATTAACATTACCATCGCTACTATTTGTACCAACAAGACCGCCAATAGCAGTATCGCCATATATGGAACCTGTGGCATAACATGCAATAACACTACTACTGCGATTGTACCCTGCCAAACCTCCAACCTGATATGGGCCAGTAACGTTTCCTGTGGCAAAGCATTTATTAATGCTACTGCTCCACACATTTTCACCCATCAACCCTCCCACGCTACAACTGTCGCCCATTACCGAGCCGGTGGCATAACTTCCAGCCACGGCACCGTACCAGCTGTAACCTACAAGCCCGCCAACCCTAAAAGAGCCAGTCACAGAGCCAGTGGCATAACAACCATTTACTGAACCAGAAGAGGTGTTAAGAGTGGTTCCGACCAGACCTCCAACCTGCCATTTGCCCGTTACGGTACTTATAGAGTAAGATTCACTCACAGTGCCATTGGAGTTAAATCCGACCAAGCCACCAGCATTATCAAAAATGCACGTTACCGAACCTTCAGCGCAGCTTTTAATTATATCTCCATATTCACCATTATAACCGACCAACCCACCAACAGTTCTATAACCAGTAACTGAACCGTTAGTGTAGCACACCATTATATTACCACCATCGTTCCAACCCACAAGACTGCCAACATCATTTTGCCCTTTGATTGAACAACCTAACAACCCGAGACTATCTATAGTAGCATTAAAATCTAAAAATCCAAATAGACCCACATGATTAACTGTATCACGATTAATTGTTAAACTGTTAATAACATGTCCTCCGCCATGAAAGACACCGGTAAAAGGTGCACTGGGATATTTACCTATTGGCACAAACCCGCTGTCGCCATGCTCGGTGGCAGAAGGCGATGCATCAATATCGGCAGTCAACCGGTATACGCCGTTTAGAGAATAGGTTAACGAATCAGTACCTACCACTTTCAAGTCTTCATAATCGGCTATCAGAAAAGGATCGCCTTCCGTCCCGCTGCCGCTGGGGGTACCGCCTGTGGCATAGGCCAGGCTCTGCGGTAGAAACACCAGCATAATCGCCTGCAAGCCAAACCAGGCAAAACGCTTTGCTGACTTGGTAAGTTTTGTCTTCATTCAACTGTCCTTTTTGTTATTTTGAATTAAACTTTAACTTTGATTCAGCACCTATACCCTGTAATCTGTCCCCTGTACCCTGCGTTAAGCTACCACCCTTATCTTCCCCGGCTGCCCGGCCTCCGGCCCCACCAGGATGGCTCCGATCTTCTTCATGTCCCTTAAATACTCCACCGCCTCTTTGGTGATCCGTTCGCCCGGCACTATCACCGGGATGCCCGGAGGATAGACGGTAAAGAACTCGGTTGAGATCTCGCCCACCGAATCCTTTAAGGGTATGGTCTTGTAACCGGCAAAGAAGGCTTCCCTCGGGGTCAGCGACATGGCGGGATAGTTGGACGGGAACTGGATGTCCAGCTTCTTCAGCCGGGTGTTGGGCTGGCAGGAGCCGGCCAGCGCCTTCAGCGCCGCCAGCAGTTTGCCGGCCTCGGCCGGTCCGTCGGCCAAAGTGAAGATGAAGGCCACGTGGTCCCAGTCGGCCATCTCGGCCTGGATGTTGTATTTCTCATTAAGTATCTGGCTGGCCTGGTATCCGGTCAGGCCCAGCTTGTCCACGAACACGATCAGCTTGGAAGGATCTAGCTTGAACGGCTTGACGTCCTCGGGATTCAGGCAGTACAGGCCCTTGACGGCGTTGATGTCCTTCTTCAGTTTGACCGAGATCTTGATGGATTTTTCCAGCAGTTCCCGGCCGTGCAGGGCCATCTGCCTCCGGGCCAGGTCCAGCGAGGCCATCAGCAGATAGGACGGGCTGGTGCTCTGGGTCAGCAAAAGAACCTCCTCCAGGTCCCGGGTGTCTATGTTGGGCCCCTTGACGTGCAGCATGGAGGCCTGGGTCAGGCCGGAGATCAGCTTGTGAGTGCTCTCCACGCAGATGTCAGCCCCGGCCTCCATGGCCGAGGTGGGCAAACTTGGATGGAACAGAAAATGGGGGCCGTGGGCCTGGTCCACCATCACCACCCGGTCGTTGAGATGGGCCAGTTTGACAATTTTCTCCAGGTCGCAGCAGATGCCGTGGTAGGTGGGCGAAGAGACGAACACCGCCCGGGCTCCGGGATTTTTATCCAACGATCTCTCCACCGTTTCCGGGGAAACATTCAGGATCAGCCCCCACTCTTTATTTATCTCGGGGTGGATGTAAACCGGCAGGGCCCCGGACATTATCAGCCCGGCGATCACCGACTTGTGGGTGTGCCGGGGAACTATGATCTTGTCGCCGGGAAACAGCACGCCCATCAGCATGGCCAGGTTGCCGCCGGTGGAGCCGTTGACCAGAAAATAGCTGTGGTCAGCCTGGTAGGCCTTGGCGGCCAGGGCCTGGGCTGCTTTTAGGACGCCGGTGGGATGGAACAGGCAGTCGGTCTCCGGCAGGACGGTCAGGTCCATCCGGAAGATGTTGTCGCCCACCAGCTGTCGCCAGGCCGGGTCTATGCCCCTGCCCTGCTTGTGGCCGGGGGTGTGAAAGGCCGCCTTGGGCTGTTTGACGTAGTCGGCCAGGGCCTCGAACAGCGGGGCCCGGCTCTGGGGGGAGCGGTTGGGAGAAGTTCTATGCTTCATGTTTTTAGTTTTTTATTTTTGCCACAAAGACACAAAGGCACCAAGGGTTTTTATATATACAGGTAATTGAATTTGTGTCTTAGTGTCTTGGTGGCAGAAGTTCACTGGTCTCAGGCGAACTTAGCCGTCATCAGTTTCTGGTCCGTGATCACCCGCTGTTGTTTCTCAAAGTCCCGGCGCAGGAACTTGGGCAGGCAGAACATCCCCAGGTGGGTGATGCCGTCGTAGAACTCCAGTTTCTTCAGGCCCCGCTTCCGGATCAGGTGGTCTATCTGGGCCGGGGAATAGGTCAGCGGGTCGTAGGTCTTGGAGCCCATGATGAAGCCCCAGGGCAGGCCGAACGAGGGGATGATCACCTGGTAGATGTTGACCACCGGGAAGGCACAGGCGATGGTCTTGGCGATGGAGGTCAGCATATCCGTGTCGTGGACCCTGGTGGTGCCGGCCTGGAGGGTGATGATGCCGTGCTCGGTCAGCCGGCTGTGAAGCAGCTGGTAGAACTCCCTGGTATACAGCTTGAAGGACGGCCCGCCCTCGATGGGCTCGGTCAGGTCTATGATGATGACATCGAACTTCTCTTTTGACTTCTCCAGATAGGTCCGGGCGTCCATGTACAGGACCTTGGAACGCTTGTCGGTGAAGGCCCCGCCGGCCCACTCCGGCAGTTCCTTGCGGCAGAAATCCACCAGCTGCTTGTCGATGTCCACCATCACCGCCTGTTTAACGCTCTTGTGCTTAAGGATGTCGCGCAGGGTCTCGCCCTCCCCCCCGCCCACGATCATCACCTTTTTGGGATCGGGATGCAGCAGCAGCGGCGGGTGCACCAGGGCCTCGTGGTAGATGAAGGAATCCTTTTCCGAGCTCTGCATCCGCTCGTCCAGGAACAGGCAACGCCCGTAGTTGCTGGTGTCCACGATGTCTATCTTCTGGTATTTGGTCTGGGTGCTGACCACGGTCTTTTTGACCCCGTGCAGGTGGATCTCGTCCATCCAGTGTTCCAGGTAGTAGTTGCTGGCGGGCATGTTGGAATTCTCCGGTGGTTTGTATTTGGATTGTTGTAACAGAATATGTTTGAGGGTTAATGATACTATATATTGGGAAAAAATCAATGATTATTTTATCGGTTAGGCCGGACCTCTCCCCTGCCCCTCCCCTGGGATGGGAGGGGAACAAGCCTCCCATCCTGCCAGGAGGGGGATTGAGGGGGCGGTCGTCCCTTGACATTTGCCCCAAATGCTAATATAATTAAAGGTTGCCTTTTTCCTTTGCCGGGTCACTGAACTCAACCCCTTGAACCCCTTCTCTTCCCAAGAGAAGGGGACGGCCTGTCCGCCGTTGCAACGGCGCAGGCTGGGGATGAGTTAAATATTCTGTAAAATCATCAATCATTCTTGTCAGGATACCAATCACATGATGGACAAACTGACCATCCGGGGGGCCCGGGAGCACAACCTCAAGAACATAGACCTGGAGATCCCCCGGGACCGGCTGGTGGTGATCACCGGGCTGTCCGGCTCGGGCAAATCCTCCCTGGCCTTCGACACCATTTACGCCGAGGGCCAGCGCCGCTACGTGGAGTCGCTGTCGGCCTACGCCCGCCAGTTCCTGGGTTTGATGGAGAAGCCCGACGTGGACTTCATCGACGGGCTTTCCCCGGCCATTGCCATTGAACAGCGGGCGGCCAGCAAGAACCCCCGCTCCACCGTGGGCACCGTCACCGAGATCCACGACTACCTAAGACTGCTGTTCGCCCGGATCGGCCGCCCCCACTGCCCCAAGTGCGGCCAGCCCATCTCGTCCCAGACCGTCCAGCAGATCACCGACGCCATTCTGGAACAGCCCGAGGGCACCAAGCTGGCCATCCTGGCCCCGCTGATCCAGAGCCGCAAGGGCGAGTACCGGGAGCTTTTCGACAAACTGCGGCGCGAAGGATTTGTGCGGGTGCGGATAGACAAGAAGCTGTACGACATCGACGCTTTACCAGTTTTGGACAAGAACAAGAAGCACGCCATAGACGCGGTGGTGGACCGGATGACCATCGGGCCCAGGGCCCAGAAGCGGATCGCCGATTCGCTGGAAGTGGCGCTGAAGCTTTCGGAAGGTTTGGTGGCGGCCATATACAACGACCAGCAGGAAGTGCTCTACAGCGAAAAACTCTCCTGCACCAAGTGCCATATCTCGCTGGGCGAGCTTTCGCCCAGGATGTTCTCCTTTAACAGCCCCTTTGGGGCCTGCCCGGCCTGCTCCGGGCTGGGCACCAAGATGGAGATAGACCCCGAGGCCCTGGTCCACAACCCGGAGCTGACCGTCAACCAGGGGGCCATCTCCCACTACGGCGACCCCATGGGCCACTGGATCGGCAGCCACCTGGAGGCGGTGGCCAAGGCCTACAGCTTTTCGCTGGACGAGCCCTGGGAAAAGATGTCCCAGAAGAACCGGGACATCCTGCTCTACGGAACGGACAAGGAGGTCAAGGTCCGCTACCAATCGGCCTCAAATGACAACGTCTACCAGTACCACAAAAAGTTCGAGGGCATCATCCCCATGATGATGCGCCGCTACCATCAGACCGATTCCGACTACGTCCGCTACGAGGTGGAAAAGTTCATGTCCATCCTGCCCTGCCCGGTCTGTCTGGGGGCGCGATTGAAGCCGGAATCGCTGGCGGTGAAGGTGGCCGGCAGGTCCATCAACGAGCTGTCAAAACTGTCGGTGAAGAATTCCCGGCTGTTCTTCGGCTCCGAGCTGAAGCTGAGCGAAAAGGAAAAGACCATCGCCAAGCAGGTGCTTAAGGAGATCAACTCCCGCCTGGGCTTTTTAACCGACGTGGGGCTGGACTACCTGTCATTGGACCGGCACTCGGAATCGCTGTCCGGGGGCGAGGCCCAGCGCATCCACCTGGCAACGCAGATCGGCGCTTCCCTGACCGGGGTGCTCTACGTGCTGGACGAGCCCTCCATCGGCCTGCACCAGCGGGACAACGTGAAACTGCTGAACACCCTGGTAAAACTGCGGAACATCGGCAACACCGTGATAGTGGTGGAGCACGACCAGGAGACCATGCTGGCCGCCGATTTCATAGTGGACCTGGGCCCGGGGGCCGGGGCCGGGGGCGGCGAGATCGTGGCGATGGGGACGCCCAAGAAGGTGATGCAGACCAAAACCTCTTTGACCGGGCAGTACCTGGCCGGAACCAGGAAGATCCCGGTGCCCAAGAAGCGCCGTCCCGGGAACAAGCTCAGCCTGAAGCTTTTGGGCTGCCGGGAGAATAATCTAAAAGATCTGGACGTGGAGTTCCCTCTGGCAAAACTGATCGGCATCACCGGGGTCTCCGGCTCCGGCAAAAGCACGCTTATCAACGACACCCTGTACCAGGCCCTGGCCCAAAAGCTTTACCGCTCCCGCACCCAGCCGGGCAAGCATAAAAAAATGGAAGGCTGGGAGAACCTGGACAAGGTGATCAACATAGACCAGTCGCCCATCGGGCGCACCCCCCGCTCCAACCCCGCCACCTACACCGGGCTGTTCACCACCCTGCGCGAGCTTTTTGCCCTGACCCAGGAGTCCAAACTGCGGGGCTACGCCAACGGAAGGTTCTCCTTCAACGTCAAGGGCGGGCGCTGCGAGGCCTGCGAGGGCGACGGGATCGTGAAGATAGAGATGCACTTCCTGCCGGATGTCTACGTCCCCTGCGAGGTCTGCAAGGGCCAGCGCTACAACCGGGAGACGCTGGAGGTGACCTACAAGGGCAAGAACATAGCCGAGATCCTGAGGATGACCGTGGCCGAGGCCCAGGGGTTCTTTGCCAACATCCCCAAGGTGGCCCGCAAGCTGACCACTTTGGCCGACGTGGGCCTGGGGTACATCCAGCTGGGACAGTCGGCCACCACCCTGTCCGGCGGCGAGGCCCAAAGGGTTAAGCTCTCGGCCGAGCTGTCCAAGATAGCCACCGGCAAGACCCTGTACATCCTGGACGAGCCCACCACCGGCCTGCACTTTGAGGATGTCAAGATGCTGCTGGCGGTGCTGCACCGTCTGGCCGACCTGGGCAACACCGTGATAGTGATCGAGCACAACCTGGACGTGGTTAAGTCATGCGACTGGATTATTGACCTTGGCCCCGAGGGCGGCGACGAAGGCGGGTTCGTTTTGGCCTGCGGCACCCCGGAACAGGTGGCGGCCAACAAGGCGTCTTATACCGGGCAGTATTTGAAGAAGGAACTGTGACCGGTGGTGGTTTCGATACACCCCGCCGGTGGCTGAGTGACCGGCATTTAGATTAAATGCCGGTTGTATCGAAGCCCGGCGGGGCACTCAACCACCACCAAACGGTCAAACGTTAAAGGGGCGGGTCAATGCAATTGACCCGCCCCGTTCTTGACCTCTCCCCAACCCCTCTCCAATGTGGAGAGGGGCCTTTTGCTTCCCCCTCCGCTACGGAGGGGGAACGAGGGGGCGGTCGGTCACCCCGCCAGCCTTTCTATCTCCCTCACCACTTCCTCCACCGGCTTAAGACTGGTATCTATCACCAGGTCGCAGGGCACGTCCTGCCACATGGCCTCCTGGTCCTGTATCATCTTGGATATCTGAGGCGTGACCTCGGTGGAGCGCCCGGCAAACCGGGATTCCAGCACCTTTTGGGGCGCGGTGAACCGGACCAGGCTGAACTTGCCCATGGCTTTGAACTTCTCCAGGTTGCTGGTGCCCACCAGGATCAGGATGACGTTCCGCTTGCCGGCCACCGCCTCTTTAAGGACGGCCTGGAACTTCCTCCAGGCCTCGGCCGGGCTTTTGGCCATGCGGTAATAGCCCTTGCCGGAATAGACCTCGGCCTTGAGCTTGTCCTTTAACAGGGCCGCGGCGCTGGATTTGCCCGAGCCCGATGGCCCGGCGAACAACAGCAGCATTGCTTACCCCTTTTCTTTATTAATGTCTCTCTAAATTTCTCAGTAAAAGAATAAAGCAGGTTCGGTAATAACTCCGATATTATCTCAATTATGTTCTTTTCTTTTTGTGCCGCCAACAAGAAAAGAACCAAAAGAAAAAGCTCGTCGCTAAAAACTCTCCGGGCGTTGTGCTTCTCGTTGATGACGGGCTTGTCTGAACTCGGGCTTTGTCCAGCCCTCAAACATGCAGACAAGCTTTTTCCGCCATCAACTGCGATGCTCACTGATCGTTTTAACGCGACTTACCGAGGTTGGCACCTGAAGTGCAATACCGAAGCGATCGCTAAGAATATTAATATCCCCTTGGCGTGCTTTGCGGCTTCGCGGTTTGAATATTTATGGTCCTTGGATAAATATACAGCTTTTGCTATGGGTTGTCAATGGTATATAGGGGAATAAAAAAAGCCGCCCAATCGGGCGGCTTTTGGTCTTTAGGCGTTGGGTAACTGGGGTGGTTTATAAACCTTGGATGCGCCGGGATCAAGGGCGATAATGGCCGATTCGGCCATCGCCAGGGTGTCGTAGGCTCCAAAGACATTGGCCATGGCAAAGTCGTTGACGTCCTTTTCCGAGGAATAATACCAGACGCCGGTCTCCTGCTTGGCTACGGACTGCTGATAAGCCTGGTCGGATGACGGATGTACCACGTATTTGGGTCCTGCCTCACGAATGCAAATGTACATTCAATTCACCTCCTTTTCTTTTTGGTTTAACTGGTTGGTTATTCTTTTTGCTTCTTCGTTAAGACCGGGGATGTCTATGTTCAAAGCTCTCATTTTATCTAAGTATTCCCGGGCTTGGCCGATCTCGTTCATTTCGTTGTAAACATCCCCAATGTTCAAGAGGGAAACTGCCTGCATGTATTTAGTTCCTTGTTTTACTGCTATATCATAGCATTTGTAAAATGATGCGTTGGCCTCCTTGTATTGGTGACTTTTGAAGCAAGCAAGCCCGGCGAAACAGCAACTATTCAATAAGTTAGTAGTATCGCCAATTTTAGTGGCTATGTCTTCTGATGTCTTTAAATATTTAATCGCTGATTGGTGATTATCAACTTCACTGTATAAAAAACCCAACGACCCATAAATATGTCCGATGTTTCTAATATCCGATAGGCCTTCATAATAGGCTACCAACTCTTCTAATATTTTTATGGCCTCATTTACTTTCCCGGTGGCATGGTAACTATCAGCTATATTCTCCAGACATATGCACTCATTCTTCTTGTCCCCGTTCTTTTTGCAGATCTCCAAACCGGAGGCATAGTATTCATAGGCCTTGTCGTTCTTTTCCAGGTACTGCATCAGCTTGCCCAGGCCGTTGTAGCACTCCACCTGGCCGGAGAGGTCCCGGTGGGCCAGGTATTTCTCCAAGGCCCGGTTGTAATGGGCCTCGGCCTGGGCGAACTCGCCCTTGACCAGGCTTACCAGCCCCTGACAGCTGATGGCCTCGGCCTGCCGAACCTGGTCGCCCTGGAGGGCGGCGGCGGCGTGCATCCGCACAAAGTCGCCCAGGGCCTTGTCGTAACTGCCTATCAGACGGTAAACCTCCCCCCTTTTGCGGTAGAGCAGGAACAGAGAGGTCAGGGGTTCGTTCAGTTTATGCCGGCGGGGTTGGGGCATGCCGTTTACTGTTGCCTGTTTTGCGTTGACTGTTTAGTGTCAGTTTTTAAAATTAAAAAACCCCGTCATTGCTGACGGGGCGTTGATATCTTGCTGGTGCAAGTTCAGCAGGCACTCGTGATCGCCAATCCCACCAGCCAGACTTGACGAATAGACTGCCTACTATAATGTAATGCAATTATACTTATATCAAACCGCCCTGTCAAGGGAAATATTAAATATTTTTCAAACAATTTATGGGCTGATATCTCTCCATTCGTTTTAGCAAACTGTTGTATTTGAATACCGGGAATGCCGTCTTGAACTTGTAGGGGCCGACGGTGTCCTTGTAATATTTCTTGGCGATAACGACCCAGTAACATTTATTGTTTTGATCGTCATACTGGGGCAGTTCGTATTTGCTGATATACATCAATTCCCGGTCGTCCTTATCCCGGCGGAAATAGATATTTGTTGTTTTTTAAATGGTATGCCTTATCCACGGCAGCCTCTTTCCGCGTGACGGTATATAAAACTCCGATTTCAACTCATGCCGTCCGTTTTCCTTGTTCTTATACATGAATTTAACGCCGTCATCAAGGCTGATGCTGATCTTGTTCCCGAAACGGTCTTCTATGGGGCCTTCAACGTAATTTTCAAAAAACTTCAAGGCATCGCCTTCAGTATAATTAGGGCCGAAGCATTGCACCAGTTCATGGTCCGGAGGGAATAAATTATCATTTACATGATGATAGTCAATTAATTTAACCAACCTGGTTATTTCATTTCTTTTGAGGGTAACTTTAACAACCCGGCCCTTTAACCCCTCAATTTTACGGACCAAAGCGTAATAGGATATTTTGATCACATCATAAAATATATGCGCTATTGTTTGGAAATTGCTAAAATCATGTACTTTGGCAATTTCCCGCAATTTATGCAATATTTCTTCTTGAGAGTTAAAGTTATGGGGCAACATACCTATTCCATGTAACTAATTCGTTAAATAGTGTTTACTGGATAGTGTCTGCCGTTAACAATTCACGACTTGTCCGAAGTAGCCTTGGGCGTAGTCGGATTCACAATTCACAGTTCAGTGTCCCCCGGTTGGCGGACAGATCAACCCAAGCCGTGTTGGTTGAAAAAGGGGCCGTACTGCATATCGCTGCCCTTGATGTGCTTTAACAGCCAATCTTTAAGGAACAGCATCACCTCGATGGATAAACCCTGCCGGCCCTTATCCGCCTCGACTTTGAACTCCAGCACCCGTTTCACGAAGTCGTTGTGCTCCCGGATGTGCTCCGGGGCGCCGGGGTATTGGTACAGCTCAAAGTATTTTTCCTCGGTGGCAAAGTGGGTCTGGGTGTAGGCTAACAGGCCGTCTATTATTGAATCGATCACGTCCTTCCCCCGCCCCAGGGCCATGGCATCGTGAATGCCGTTGAGCAGGCCGACCAGTTTTTGGCGCTGGTGGTCTATTTCTCTGACGTGGACGTTGTAGCTGTCGTTCCAGGTGATGAAGGCCATGTTTGGCTCCGGGGTGGAGGGTTGGGATTGGGGCTAGGGGGGTGCGGTTAGGGCGGGCTGGGGCTGATGAGGACGGCGGGGCGGGGCTTTGTGTTCAGTATTTAGTCATTTTCTTCTATAATTTCAGGAACATAAACCTTTTTCAACGGGATAAGACCCTTATACTTTGAATCAAACTTTTCGTAATGTTCCATTATCAAATCTACCAGCTCCACCCCATCGATCAAACGTAAATTACTTTTACTTTTGGCAAAGTTTTTTGCTGAATTAGTAAATGTACCAAGGGTAACAAGCAAACCATACTCATTAGCAGAGACTTTACCATATAAAGCGGAAACAATTGGGTCACCAATACTGCCGTCCGTGCTTTTAACTTGTACTTTGATTATTGGCGGTTCAAAGCCCAAATCATCTTTATGGGCGATTATGTCAATTCCACCATCAGGTCCTTCCGGGGAGACACGGGTTTTATATCCAATTACGTTTAATAATTGGGCTACAAAATCAGCGAACGGATGACCTTTTAATTCAGTACTTAGTTGCTTTAGAATAAAATCTTTTGTTGTTTCTTCTATATCCTCTGCCACGATGCCAACTGTTGGATCATTTTTCTCTTCTTTTGGTTCTTGCTTACCTTCCAAAGATACAATAAATTCATCAGCGTAATTTCTTATTTGGAAAAATGCCATGGCTGAACCTACCTCATATAGGGCGCCTTGGGTAAAGTTTGTCCTTGGGTGTTTTTTGAGCCATTTAACAGTTCTGGTATGAGGGTATTTATCGCTAATGTTTGGTTCGTATTTATAATCGCCTTCAATAATCCCAATATTAATGGTTCGCTCTTGTCTTGAAGGATATACTATATAATCGCCTGTTTTCATTTCATGTACAAAACGAAACAATTGGCCAGCATTATTGTATATTTTGCCGGGCTTGTAATCAGGGTATACGCTTGTTACTTTGGCTTTGAATGCTTCTCTATTGGGCTTTATTAAAGAAAGATCGCCAATAATTTGCCAGCCCAAAGCAACTTTATCTTTTTTTAGAAAGAGAGAATCTGCATCACCTTCATGCCCGGCGTGTATGCCCCATACTGGCTTTATCATTTCAACCCCCTAACACTAAAGTTTAATATTTAACTTTTCGACTTCAATGTGGATCCACTTCTCTGCCTCTTTTTCTGTTTTCTCAATAGCCATCTCAACCCCACGCTTGGCGATTTCAAGTAAGGCCTTTGATTTCTCGCGGTCGCAAAAAGATTGGTTAATTTTATCGGATATTTTCTTCTGTTGTTCTATTGGTAGAATTGGTATAAGCACATCTTTTATTTGATCTAAGCGCCAATGGTCAATTATTGAACCACCCACATCACGTTCCATTTGTTTTTGTACAATAACAGAATTTAATACAAGGGTTAGGTATTCTGGTATTATTTCATGCTTATTTTTTATATGTAAGCGTAGGATACCGCTTGAAGGTATCATTTTAACTGGTTTGTCTTTTAGATAATATGCAATGCCCGGTGTAGCGTCTTTAGATAGAAGTATTTCCCCCGCTAAAGGTTGGTAGCCCTCTAATTCTTTGTATACTTTGTCAGATATATATTGTTGGTTATCGTTATTGATCCCATATTTTGAAAGATTGCTAACTCGTAAAAACGGTATACCCTCTTCTTGGTATTTTTCACTACCTGGCTCAAAACATTTTGTTATTGTTACAATGTCGCCAAGTCTGGCATAGTTTCTTACGGTTTTAATGGCTTTTTCTATTTCTTCATAGATTGGTCGGTAATATTCTGCATCTATGCGTTCCTTGGCTTGCGTGTCCGAATAGTTTTTAACATATGATAATTGCTGTTTTGTTATCCACTTTAAAAACCCAAGTTCGGAAAGAAGGATTTGCTCGGCTTGGATATATAGCTTCTTTGCTTCATTACCAATAGCAAATGCTTCTTCAACTTTGGAACGAATTGATTTTTGGAATACATCGGTGGGTAAAAATACCTTAATCTCTTTTAGGTCAGATAAATTCAAACCTTGTTGGATGGCGCCTCTTGCTCCACGCAAACAAAACAGTTGCCCCACATTTGAATTTAAATAAGCTACTAAATAAAACGGGTCAACCTTTTTAGATCGGATAATTGTGCTTTTACAACTAAAGATTGACGAAGCATCTTTCTTAGTAGCAATTGCTACTTTGCCCAAAGTTCCAACAACCGTTACCAATAAATCATTTACCCTAATGTGGAATTGCGGTAGTTTATTGTAGACCTGCTCCGGTATAAAAGCCGGGGCATCGTCGCTTATTATAAAATCGTTTATATCCCTATTCCGTACATATTTAAAAGACGAATTGGGGACATATTGATCCATCGTAACAGTAGAACCAAATGGGCCTATAATAAAAGTGGCATGGTCACTTAATGTACCATTGCCTTTTTTATCAAGCAGATTAATTTTATCTAATACCTCTGCCCTGTAATACTCGGCATCAACACGCAATTCCAAATTTAAACTGCTGAATTTTACAATGGAAGTTTGCATGAGCTATTTCCAAAAGCTTAATTTATCTTTTTTTGCCCACTCTATAAAAGCTTCAGCTATACCATCCGGTAGCTCACCTTTGTGATTATGCAAATCATGCTCAACAATAAAATGCCCATATTTATCAAGTTTTTTATCCTTCCCATAAGTATAAATATAATTGTAATCTCCTGAATTATCTTTGCCCGGTCTTTCAGAAACAGCAAAGAATATTGGATAATCATCTTTTTGAGGACAAAGTTTATCATCCCATTTTTGCAAAAACAAAACACTGGTCTTTGTGCCGGTGTGCGGTTTAAATGTGTTCACATGCAAACCAACAACCGCCAATATCCTGGCCTTACCAGAAATATATTCTCTTATATCTTTATCTGTTGTATTATTAAACCTACCCTGTGGCAATACTATGGCTAAGCGACCACCAGGTTTTACAAAATCAAGGTTCCGTTCTATGAAAAGAATGTCCCGACCAACCTTAGGTTTTGGCTTTTTCTTTTCGTTAAAACCCAATTCATATTTGTGTATAATGCTTGATTCTTTTATATCCCCGGCAAACGGCGGGTTTGCCATAAGAATATCAAAATTGTATTCTTTGTTGCTGTTTCTGTCCTTTTGTAAAGCTTCTAACCGTTTCAACCCTTTGCCGTATGTGTCCCGCCATTGGTTATCAGTTGTCCTTTGGTCCCAACGATCATAATCAAGCGTGTTCAAATGCAAAACATTTGTTTCGCCGTCTCCGGCAATAAGGTTAAGGGTACGTGCAACACGAACGACCTTTTCGTCAAAATCAATGCCAAACACCCTTAACACATCTTCCTTTTCTTCTTGGGATATCTCTGTATTTTCAAAAAGATGACCGGTTAGGTGGAATATAGTATGGACGGTAAAACCGCAGGACCCTGCGGCGGTGTCAATCATATACTCGCCCTTTTTAGGGTTGAGCATTTTTACGCACATGTCTATTACATGCCTGGGTGTAAAATACTGGCCCTTTTCACCTTTAGCCGACTTGCTTATTAAATACTCAAAGGCTTCGTCAATGACCTGCAAGTTTGAATTGAATAGTTTGATGTCCTGCAAACTGGAAACGCAAATGGACAAATGCGAAGGCGTCAAATCAAGTTTGCTGGCATCGGGAAATACCCCCGGCCATTTTTTCTTGGCTTCATCAAACAATTTTTGTATTTTGGCATATAGCTGGGCTCCAGTTTGCCCGGTATTTCTGAATTCCAGCACTCTAAAAGTATTGTCATCCAAACCAGCTAACGCTTTTTTAATGTCATCGTATGTATATTCGGGATTTTTACTACCGTCTGCGATACCGGGGAGTTTTTTACTATTTAAAAAATAGCTTATAACGGTTTTATCCTGTTGGCTTTTGTTTTCATCATACAACTTGGTAAAAATAAGTTTGAATACCTCTTCAAATACATCAACCCCGGCGTTTGCCAGGACTTCATCCTCCATCTCGGTGATTATGTCTTTTAAAGTCTTGCCTTCGTTGGGTATTTTGTCCTTAATAATAAGATCGCGAAGAGTAAAGCGTTCTTTTAAAATATCCTCGAGGGTTTGATCCGCTTTTGGAATATCGGTAATATCTTCAAAGAAATTAGGATCTTTACGGTTGTAATGTGAAATCTGCCCGCCGTTTGACCATACACCAATAGGCGCACCGGTAGCGTTGCAATAAGACCTTAATTGCTCCTTGCCGTCTTTTAATTTAGGTTTTTTAACCTCAACTATTATATATTCTGTGGTCGGTCTATCCTTATCAAAAATGACGATATCGGCCGTTTTGGTTTCCCGGCCAAACGTAACCGAATGCTCAAAACGAATACGCCGTTTAGGATAGCCATATTCGTTAATAAGTTTTGCGGCGTATAGCTGGCGTACGACCTCTTCAGGCTTTAACTGTACTTCCTTATCTCTTATTATGCAAACAACGTAAGGCTTACCCTTGATCACTGTAATTTTAGCTTCAAGGGCTTTAATTTCTTTTGGGTTAAAGAGAGAAAGGTTATAGTTTGAGTCTTTAAGTATATCAATTATACTAGCCATTGCTTCACCTTTTTATATTTGTAAGCGTATAGTTTCTATAACTATACGCTTTTTGTGGTTTTAAAGTCAAGCAATAATTATGTTATATATCTCTTTGAATTAGTCGTGCATTTTCTACCAGTTAAGGGTGCGGTAAAATAATCTTCATCTAAAAGTTTTACCAATTCTTTTATTTCTTTACGGCTTGTTGGTAATACTATTTTCCCCTCTCTAATGTTGATAGCCACCCCATATTCCCTACCTACACGTCTAATGTTTGGTATAGTAACATTATCTAGTACTGAGTTCCTTTTTAACAGTGCAATTCTCTTTCTTACTATTTGATTTGAATTTGTTTTAAATAACTCTCGGTTAGTGATTAAAAACATCTCGTTGTCGATAAATTCATCTATTTCAGCATCGGTTGCCTCTCGATAATACTCCGTTAGGCTCAAAAACTTTCTTGTGTTTGCATACGATATAAAATATAAATTACCATCAACGAACAAAGCTGTAATCCTGTCCTGTAGCGTCATGCCTGGCTCTTCCAATTTTGAATACGTTTCCCTACTGTTGATTAAAGTAACACCACGTTTTAAGATTCTCCGTGAATCAAAAACCTGAAATGCTATATACCCATTGTTTTCTACTCGAGGTCCAAAAAACAAACATTTTAACGATATATTTTCATCATTCAGGTTCAATACCCCACAACTTATAGGGTTGTTTATGGCAGCAAGAATGTCGTCGCTCATTTCATAATTAGGTATTTTATAAATCTCGCCCACCTCTGCAGTATAGTCACCAGTAAATTCAATTTGCTCGCATTCAGGATCAATAAATATTTCTTTTTGCCTGGTTAAATACCTTATTACTTCTGTTTGTACATCAGCAGTTAACGGTATTCGTTTTATGCTTTGCGGATCATTAAGTATCGCGAATAAATTTATAGCTGGTTGTGGCATGTTTAAACCTCCAATAACATGTATTCTGTTAGTTGAACAACTGTTTTAACGTTTTTACAGTTGCTTATTGTGTTTTTTGAAATAAGAACATACGAAATACCACCATCTAAAGTTACTTCATAAAAATGATACTGGTATGGTCCTATACCTATAAGTGGGTTAAAATGATATGCATGAGTTGACCATACCACAATAAAAAACAAAACGCCAACGAAACAAAGCACTGGCTTGTTTACTGCATCTGTACTCTGATTAATGAAAGGTAACAGGTAAACAAGGATAAAGCCAACAATCTCTTTATCAGCAGTTTGTATGGCATCAACTTTAACAGGCATTTTTTCTAGTTTTATTTTAGCCAATTCTAAAATACATTTGCATAGTATTACCAATGCAAGCGCTATTATAAGATAAACCCAACCTTGCTTAATATCCCATTTTTCACTAAATTTAATAAACCATAACGTTAGCAGCACTGGGGCCAATGATGTGCTAACCAATAAAAGTTTTGCTAAACAACTGATCATTTTACACCTTACATGCTAATGGTTTATATTTGAATTATTAACTTTATTATACACATATGGGGTGACAAAATCACAATTAATATTCTAATGTGAATTTCCGTACTAAAACATGCATTACAACACGTTTTTTCCCACCCCCGGCTGTACCTGATTCAACCAATTTATCAACGATTATTTGGCCGGTTTTAAAACATTTTTTATAATCAGCCAATTTTAAATTATGCATTCCTTTCAAGTGTTTTAATATACCTCGCCCTATATCAGGATTACCGCATACTTTACACCCTGATGTATTTTGTTGCGTGTTCTTTTTTTTTCGTGGCATTTATTGCTCCTTTTTGTTTTGGTTTATTTTCTGACTGCCAAGATCCACCCGAGAATCCCTCCCCTGGGTATCGTTCACGTTTCACATTTCACGATACACTAAAGACCCCTCACTGCCTGGTCCCCTCGGTGATGGTATAGGTATACCCATACCTCCAGCCCGTTTCCCCGGCCCCGCCCTGGTACCCCAAAGCCAGCGTCCCCTTCTCCCATTTCCGGGCCTCCTCCTCGGCGGCGAACGTTTTCTCCACCCTCCAGTCCACCGGGTCCCCGTGCTCCTGCTTACTTTTTACCGGATCATCGGTCAAGCCTGCGTATTTCATCTACCTGCTCCTTTTCTTTTGGTTGTTTGTTTCTGGCCTCTGCCCAGATCCACCCGAGAACCCCTCCCTGTCGGAGGGGTTCTCTCTTTTGGTCATAACCCGCGCCCCGGCCTTATCCCTGCCGTTTGCCCGAAAACCCAGCATACTTTTGCCCGGCTCGGGCAGGTGCTTTTGGCCGCCCCAACTTGAGGTCGCATTTTGCGGCCTCAAGTTTGACTGTTCGGTCCGGTTCAGCCGGAACATGAAATCTTCTGGAAACCTGGCCCGGTTGCGATTGACCTGATCATTAAGCCTTTTAACGCTCACCCCGTAAAGCGCCGCCAGGTCCCGCATCCAGCAGATTTCTTTCCTGAAGACTGGTAACCGGTGCAGAAGGGCGCTGCTATCCGTATATTTTCAAACGCTATTTGCTGTCTTGTGGCTCGCGGTTTGAATCGCGGACGACCAAAGTAGTTTCCACCTGGGCATATCTGTTCTTTCTTAGAAATGTATGCCTGCCCAATTTGTCAAAATCACCGTTTATCCCGGTAAAGCTCATAACCTGCGTTATTAAAGGCGTATCATCCACGCTCCCGAGTATGCCCCCCAATAGGCCGGTGAGGGCTATAAGTGTGTCTGGTAAAATAGATGCGCCGCCGGTGGCAACCGCTTTGACCACATTTTGAATGACGGTCATATAACTTTGATCCTGCTGAAGTTTTTGCAGGGCCGCCCCCGTATCGCGGATACCCTTATTGCTCTTGATTATTGAGGCCACCAGATGAATTTGGCTGGGGGGCTTTAAACTTTCGCTTGTTGGTTCCCAATAATATGCCGTGCGTTCAACCGGCAGTTCCTCGTTATCATCAACATTGGCAAAGCCTTTTATGCTTATTGTCTGCGGATTCCCTCCAAGGTTATCCACCGTTGAAAGCAGGAGGTAAAGATCCGAGTAACGGACAATCCAAGGTATGTAAGCTTGCTTATTATCAAGAATGAGCACCCGGGCCAGGCGCAATTCAAGCCCGGTAAGTTGATTGGAGGTTGGTATTCCCACCAGGCCGTAGCTTTTTACTTCCGCCAGGCTGATTGGCGCAGACGGCAGACTCATAGAGTCCACGTACAAAGTCGGCTTGATATTTAGGCTCATAATTCTCCTTAGATTTACTGCTATTGGTTTATGATAACGATATTTTTAGCCTGGGCGCCGGTAGCAGCCCTATTGATTAAGCAAGCTCCGGTCAACGCCTCTCAGGATATCTCTGATCAACGCCAGGGGTTCTTCTTCATCCAGCGCTTCCGAATGAGTATCCTTTTCGCCGGTGATGATATCTGAGATATCTATATCGCAGACATTGTCATAAACATCGGCCCGGCCGGCCAGCCCGCTCCGGCCCAGCCGCCTGGTGCCGAAATGCTTCAAGCCCGCCGAAGCCCCCAGCACCTGGTCTTTGCCGGTATACAGCGCCGTGATCCGGTAGCACAGGTTGGCCATCAGACTGCCGTCGCTTTCCGCCGGCTGATGCTTCTGAAAAATGTCGTTGTCCACGTCCGCCGCCACCATCACCAACTGGTGGACCAGCGTGATCAGCTGGGGATTGTTAAGCTGGCGGGAGGCGATGGCCAGGGCTTTCTGGATCACGTAATTTCCCATGCTGTGGGCGATGATGGATATCTTGGCTTTACAGGGCTTAGCCTTGTCCTTTAAGGCCAGGTGTTGGTTGGTAAGCAGGACGTTGTGCAGGCTGACCAGCATTTTGGCCAGTTCGGGCCCCGAGGCCCGGGCGTCCTCCCGGTCCGGCAGGTAACCGTAGACCGCGTCATTGGACGGCCAGCTGAAAAGAACCAGCGCCCCCAGGCTGCCGGGACCGGAATATAGCTTGGATTTCAGGGTCATGTAGCGTTTTACGGAATCTTCCCATCCGTTATTGTACCCGTGGACGAACAACGAAATGTGCTTTTGATCCTCGTTTTTTCCTCCCCTATCTTCGGGAATTCTAAGGCAATATCCGTCAAAGCCGCTGCAAATTCTCCCGGTTGGCATTTCTTCCACCAATCCGGTTTTAGGTAATCGCCGCCGTTGCGCGCATTGTAATAGTACTGCATCTTTTTTCCCCTGTTTTTCCCCCAGATGCCGTTTTCGAATATGCGGTTTGTCACCATGAATGAATCCGGCATAGTATATTCCTTTCTTCTTTACCTGGTTAAATAATCGGCAATAAGATTTTCCGTCCTGCGGGTTTTCCCTGCGCCATGCGCAACCAGTTTTAAGTTCCACTTTATAAATGCTTTTCAGCCAGCCCCAAAAGCAGTCTTGTGCACCTGCCCGGTTTGCCTTTTTCCATTGGTAACCGCTTTAAGCTATAAGCCGTATGCTATACGCTGTACCCTAAACCCTAAATCCCAACCCATTGCAATTACTAACCTTATCCCCTTGCTTACCCCCAATTCCCCCCAGGGGATATACAATTCCCCCCAGGGGGAATTCTTTTCCCCCAAGGGGAGCAACCATATCCCCCAGGGGATATTTAATCCCCCCAAGTAGAAATTATCCTTCCCCAAGGGGCGCGGCAGTTTCCCCAAGGGGGAAGACTCCTTCCCCAAGGGGCAATTACTTTCCCCTTTGTTACACAGTTCCCTCCCCCTGGGGATATTGCCAATCCCCAGGGGGAAACTGTTTTCCCCCGCCTAGCGCTGGCCCCCTTTTTCCCCGGCAGGGTGCGGTCAAAAAATTACGCGCTCTTTTGCTTCTTGCCCCTGGACGCTTCCTTGGACATCTGCTCGCGGATCTTGCGCAACTGCTTGGACAGGGTCTGGTCCTTGCCGATGACGCCGACCATGGCGTCCATCATCGAGGAGGCCTGGATATAGGCCGCCGTGGTGGAAGCCACCGCCTTTTGGGTGGCCTTGTGCAGTTCGGCCTTCTTGGCCTCCTGGGCCGCGTCGTCAACAAAGGCCTGGTTGGTGGCTGTCTCTAAGGACGTGGTCTTGGCCGTGGTATCGAACCCGGATGCCTTGAGCGCGGCAGCGTTGTCTTTAAGGAACTGGACTACCAGCTTGCAGAACGCCATCATCTGGGCATAGGTCAGCTTGGCCATGGGGTGCTCCTTTCAGATTTGGTTGTGGTTTTGTTATAGCTATAAGCTGTAAGCCTTCAGCTGTAAGCTTCTAATTACCGGCTGCTGGATAGCGGAGAACCTTCACGCTTCGCTTTTTGCGGCCCGGTGCCTGCCGTCCGGTTGTCTTGGCGGATATGCCTGAAGGAACACAGCCCTGCGTCCCTTCAGGCTTTTTAGTATAGATGTACTGCCCGGCGCTACTTCAGCGCCACCATTTTCTTAGTGCTGTTGAACTCGCCCGAGACTAAGCGGTAGAAGTAGATTCCTGCCGCCGCCTGTCTGCCCGCTTCGTCGTTGCCGTTCCATTTGACGCTGTACGGCCCGGGGTTTTGGGATTCGTTGACTAAGGTTTTTACCACCTGACCCAGGGTGTTGTAAATTTTCAGACTGACCTGGCCCTGCTTGGCCAGCTGGTAACTGATGGTTGTCTGCTTGGAGCAGGGATTGGGCGCATTCTGCATAAGTTCGTAACGGTAAGCCATGGGTTTGGCTTCGCCCATATCAGCTTGCGCTCCGCCGTTGCCGGTCTTTCTGCCGGTGGCCTTGTCATAAGCGAACAGTTCATATTTATCGCAGGTGACGATGGCCCCCTTCTTCAGGTTTACGATCTTAAGAACGCCCTCGCCATCCTGACTGACCGGCTGGGGCAGGTCCTTCTCGAAAACAGCCATTTGGCCGCTGGGAACTTTAACTGTACCCAGCGAGACATTGTCCACCCATATCTGATAGATATAATCGGCCTTGTCTGAATATTGCTGATACAAGCTTATCTTCAGGGTGTTCTTTTGTTCGCTGTTCAGGGTCGGCAGGTAGTATTCCAAAGCCGTGCTGTCGTAGTCCACGGTTATGCCAGTGGATTTTTTAGCGCTATAGGTTATAAAGCCGTCCCTTTCCAGGGTATAGATTGACGGAGTTTCACCGCCCACATCGGCGGACAATGCTGCTGTCACCTGGCCTGCCGAATCCCGGGCAATAAGTGAATATAATGGGCCGGTACCTTCGGTCCAAATGGTGGTCATCTTATTACCGTCGGCATTTTGGCGATAGGCGATCTGGGGATATACAGAAGGCTGGGTCGGGTTTTTACTGTAATCTTGTTCCACCTGCCAGGCAAAATCGGCATAATTCGCATAACAGGCCTTATAAAGTTCGTCTGTGGTTGCTTCGCTCCAGGCGATGTAATTGCCGTCAAATACCGGGTTAAGCGATGCGGTTAATGGGCTATTGCTCACGTTCTCGGAACCTTCCCAGCTGAACGGTGTATACAAAGCTTTTGCCAATGCCAAGCCCCAGTTGCCCTTGTTGTGGAAGATATCGTTGCCCTCCTGCCAGACCACATGGATATCGCCGTAGAAGGCCAGCGAAGGCTCGTCGGAAACAACCTCCGGGCTTTGGGACAGGTTGACCTTGTTTTTCCAAGCGCTGGTATAAGGATCGTAAACTTTCCAGTATATTTCGCCCTCGTAGTCCCAGGCTACATGTATGCCGCCTTTGGAATCTATGCAGATGGTGGGAGAGGCGGGATTCTCCTGTGGGTCGCCGCCGGAACCGCTGGTGGAATCCAGGGTATTCCAGGCAAACGCAGTCCCTCCAGCCGGGCGGAAGCCGTAAAGCAGTTTCCAGTACCAGGTATAGCCTGAGGCGCTGTTCCAACTGTCAATTTTTTCCAAGACCAAATGGGTTCCGGCAGAATTTACCACCATGGCCGGCGGACTGGCCTGATGCATCTGGTCCCAATAGCCCGGCGCTTCCATAAGGGTCTCAACATTCTGCCATGTGGCGCCGGTATGTTTGGCCGTTTTTAATACCCAGCCCACGCTGGGGGTCTCGGCTTTCCAGGCAATCACCGTGTCCGGGCCGTAAATACCGATGACGGAGGAGGGGTTTGTTCCTTCAGCGTAAACGGCAGGACCCGAAGCCCAAGTGCCCGACCAGGTATACCCGTCGTCTATGGAATTTTGGTAGAACACCGAATCGGCCGAGGTATATGTTAAATGCAGTTTGCCGTTGCTGTCGTAAAGCAAATGCCGGCCGTTGTTGTAGGCCGTGGCCATTGCTGTATTGGAATTGGTGAAGGCCTTGGTGTTAATTTGTACATAGGGACTCCAGCTGCCGATATTGCAAGATCTGTCCATGGCCGTCACATGCATTTGCAAGGTTTGACCAATTAGATAATCCGGCACAATGTAAGACCAGGTAGTTCTTTCGATGGGGGCAGAGTGATTAACCGTATATTTAGAAGATGGTTTGCTGGCAAATACGCCCACCGGTTCGGGGCAGACCCAGTAGCCACCAAAATTTGGTTCTAAAGTGGGGTCCTCTTCCGGCCAACGCAAATTAATGCATTTAGTAACAGCATCATAATAGCCAGTAGGTTGCGCAACTTGAGGCGGCTTGTCAGTGTCAAAAGTAGTTATGCTTACTTCAGTAGTATCGGTTTCCGCCTTGGGTATCCCAACCATTATATCCCAATACATTACCCTATAAGTATAATTTTTGCCTATAGAGACATTTTCATCAGTATAGGTAGTGCCCCCGTCTACAGAATCTATCAGAACATAAGCCGTGGAACCGTTAACTTTTCTGTATATATAGTTCCATCTATAGTTATTATAATCCCATTGTAGCATTATTTTTTTTCCATGTTGCCCGGCTAATTGCGTAGCAGTTAAACTAATAGGAAACCTGAGATATTCCTCTTTTAACCCGCCAGCTGGCCCAACATTATAGTTGGCATAATTTGTCCGGTAATTAACCCATATATTTTTGTTCCATTCCATTTTTACAAAAGTATTGCCCATGCGTGTTACTGCAAAGGTTGTTTTACCCTGCCCCGCTCCACCAGTAAAAGCCCAATCCCTATATTCCCATGGACCGGCAATCGTGGGCGCAGTATAAAAATTTAAGAGCACACCAGACGGCACACCCGGTTGTTGTTCCCAAGTTACTTCTAATTCATTATAAATCTGATTATTTACGCTTAAGACACTAAGATCATAAGTTTCACCTTCTATTATGGCATTATGGCTTCTCATAATCCGGCAACTATCGCCGACGGTCCACTGCCCGGCAATATCTCTTAAATTATACGAAGGGTCGTCATAATTGTGATAACCCCAATTTATGCTGCCGTCGCTGCCCACGCCCTGATTGCCTACCACATCGTAAAACCACTGGCTTGCAGGGAAGGTGGCCGAATTAGCGGTTAATTGCCAGGTTGTGCCTCCGTTAGCGGTATATGCTACTTTGCCGTCGGAAAGAGCTACGCTCAGATTGTTCAAGTCTGCGGCGCTTACTTTAAATATTGCCAGCCTGGTGCCCAACGGCGTATTGGTGCCGGCCGGAAAACTATAAGTTCTATCAAACAGCACGGTATTGGCCGGATCATTACAGATTTGCCAATTGCCGCCGCCATCGCTGCTTCTGGAAATTAAGCAGCTGTTATCCCCGCTCACTATAATTTGGCTGCTGTTGGCTGGGTTGACCCAAAGCCCGTGATACCAAAGGGAAAGCGAATCGGCATTGGGCGAAGGCCGTTTTTGGGTAGGCAACCAAGTGGTGCCATTGTACTTTAACACCACACCATCCCCGCAGCCAATATAGCCATAATAGTAACTGCCGCTGGCAATCATTTTAATTGACAGGAAGGGATAGGTGGCAGACCATTCAGTTCTCCACGTACTACCCCCATCGGTAGTCCTTAACAGTATCCCCGAATATCTATCAGTTCCGGTGTTCTTATAGCCCACTATCCAGCCGTTTAGCGTCCCGGCAAAACAGACATCCATAAAATCATAGTCGGCCTGGCTTGTTATTACTGATTTTTCCTGCCAGTTCCATCCGCCATCGGCGGTATAAAGCACGGCCCCTTTGGTTCCCACGGTCCACAGTTTGTACCCGTCTATCTTGGCTATGCCTTTCAAGTCGCGGTCTATACCCGGTTCTGTTCCATGACCCAATTGCACCACCCAGTCGCCTTCGGCGTAATAAGTGTCGCCAAGGCTTTGTCCGGCCAATCCAACGGCCAATAACAGGGCAATTAAAAGTATTCTCTTTTTCATTTTTGTTCCCCTTTTGGTTTTTTGGTAATTGTCAGTTAAATTAACCGTTTTACCATATTGCAACACTTGTCCTGAGCGGTGCACTGAGCCACCGCCTTTGGCGGGGGTATACTTTTCCGAGGTGTACTTCGACGAGCTCAGCACAAGTTTACCGAAGCACTTGTCCTGAGCGGTGCACTGAGCCACCGCCTTTGACGGGGTATACTTTGCCGAAGTGTTTACCGAAGCAAGGTCATCTTCTTTACCATGCTTTCTCCTCCTGTTTTAAGTTGATAGATATATATTCCGTTGGAAACCCTTTGCCCGTCATCATCGCACCCATTCCACCGAACTTCATAGCTACCCACCTTCTTATCTTCATTGGCAAGCACCCGCACTACCTGCCCGGCTATATTGTAAACCTTCAAGCTGACTTTACCCGATTGGGAAACTTGGTATTTTATGGTTGTTTGATGACTGAATGGATTGGGTGAGTTCTGCAGCACATTGTTAATTGCTAATTGTTCATTGTTCACTGGTTGCCCTGCCACCCCGTCGGGGCCGGTGTATTTGCACAGCCACACGGTTTTTTGCGAATATCCTTGGGGATTGGAAAATAACACTTCATCCTTGCCATCTTTATCCACATCACCGGCTGCCGCCATGTTAAGCAAATAATCCGTTGACCATCTGCCTTGCATATAGCCCGTGGAATCGGTGGTCATTGTCTCCTTGCCCAGCCATATTTCGCATTGGCCTTCCCCTTCCATAACAGCGCTGGCATTACCAAGGACAATGCCAAGCTCTGACAGACTATCATCGCTTAACCGCCCTAAACATCTTGTCATTTTACCAAGCCAGGTAAAGGTATCGGCACCGACCTTGGTAATATCCGGAATGCTGTCCATGCCTGGCCCGCCTTTAAGCAGGTAAACCTTGCCCTGATAATTGCCGCTCCCATAGCCGCCGGGATAGTCCGGCGAGCTAAAGCTGATATAGCCGTTTTGCCTGCTGCCGCACCAGCCCAAGGGATACCAACCTATTGAATAATTGGGTATTTCACCATGAAACCAGATATCGGGCAAAGTGTCCATCGGGTTTCCGCCGAAATAGACATATATTTTACCTGCCAAATAATAGCTTTCGCTGTTATCTTTAGCACCTATAGCTATATCGTCAAAGCCATCACCATTCAAATCCATTCCACTAACTACTTCGGTTCCAAATTCCTCTTGACTATCGTTGATGCCCCCGTTTAGCACTACATCCGGCCAGGTATGCAAACCAAGGGTATCGCCATAGTAAACATATACCCTGCCATCCAACCAATTATTAACGCTTGATCCAAGTGCCCCCACCACCAAATCATCAATACCGTCGCCGTTAATATCCCCGCTGCTTACCGAGCAGCCGAACATTTCGCGTGTGTTTTTACGGGTAACGCTCCAGTCCACTGCTGTATCCATCGTATTGCCGCCATAATATACATAAACTTTGCCGTCTTCGTAATTGGCGCCATAAGCAAGTGCCCCAACAGCAACATCGTCAAAGCCATCAGCGTTAAAATCACCAGAGCACATATTAAACCCGTACAAATTTGTGGCATTTTCACCGGTTAAAATTACATCGACCGTTGTATCTATAATATCCGTAAATATTTTTACGGTCCCTTTATAGGGGTTAGCAGAATATCTGTTCCATGCCGGGCACCCAACAATAATGTCGTTATAACCATCTCCATTGATATCTCCACCAGACAATGACATTCCAAAATCTTCAACTGTATCAACTCCTGCTCGTTGCCAAATGATGTCAAGGTTGTAAGCGGTCTGCCCCGCTGCCGGGCACGAATACAGAATGCTGAATATGGAAAACAGCAGAAGAGATGCTCTTGTGCGTTTCATGGTTTTATCCTTTTTAGAGTTCAGTTACAACTTATATCTATTCCTTGGTTCATTCCAAGGCCATTGTTTGCAAAGCCAAGCCGCTTAACGCGGCGTGTACACCTGTTGTTTGCGCTAAAATACCAAAAAAGCCCTGCCGCCACCGGACGCTGTGCGCATCCGGAAGCCAGGGTTGTTTCTGGTCAGGTATCCGTCAGGACAGACATAAGGCAGGTTCGTTCAAAGTGAATTGTTTCCCTCGGCCCTTTGTATCAAAGGATCCACCATAGTCATGGCGCTGAAGGCGGACTGCAGGTCCCGGTAAGATCCGAAACTGCCGAAGACATTGTACAGAGACAGAGGACGGGAGGTGATAAAATACCAGACGTTTTCCTTTTTCCCGGAAACGGAAGTTTCCTTTACTTTACCGGCAGGCTGCAGCAGGTACTCCGTCCCCACCTCCCGGATGCAGAGATATGTCGGGTTTTGATCATTCATTGGCACTGCTCCTTTCCGTGGATCACTCAAATGGTAATTTTCCTGCCTTCATGCCCGTCCGCCGTAGCTTTAGCGACCGCTTACGCTATTATATTTACTGCCTCGTGCGCCTTAGCTACAGCGGTGGCGCAAGGCAGGGTTTCCTTATTGCGGTCAGCGCCTCAGCCCTGTTTCACCGGTGCTGCCGGTGGCAGTCCAAACACAGTATCTCGCAGTTGGCCGCCAGGTCCGGCGCCTTGCCGCTTATGATCAACCGGGGCAGGGCTATCCAGCCATCGTGATGTTTGATCTCCACTACTGAGTTCTTCTTTTCCCAATACAGCGGCCTGCCGCAAAGCTCCTTCCGGCCCTGGGACACTACCGCCCCCTCGCATTTGCCGCCGGCCCGGTCCCAGGCCTTTTTAAGGGTCTCTTCCGAGAAATGCATTTTATAACCTCTTGTAATGTTAGCCTGGCCGATGATCCCGGTCAAACAGGCAGAACGCCTTGTGTTCCTTGTGTTTCTTCCAATAGCAATCGCGGGCATCACAACACTGGTATTTGTAAGGCCCGTTTCGATCCCCATCTGGAATTTTTATCCTGTGCTTAAGTTTGCAGACCGGTAAATTGTTGTCCGAATTAGTTTGTACGATTAGAGGCATACTCCTCTCTATTGGCTTGTTTTGCTTAAGGCATTTTGACCGGCTCGGCCATCAGCATGGCCTGGTGGTAGATGATCACCCTCCGGGCCGGCTGGCTGTCCTTGACCGTGGAGATGACCATTTTAAGGCCGTCCTGGGCCAGGACTTTTCCGTAAAAGTCCTGGCCCGTGTTCAGAATGAAATGGTATGTGTCTATCTTGTTATACATGGAAAATGATCGTTTAATGTTTTATGGGTATTGAAGTGGCTCTGCTTACCAAGGTGGCGGGGGCGGGACTGGCGGATCATCGTCCAATACCACTATGGGCTTATTGATAACGGCAGAATACGCCGGAATCGCTATGGAGCTTACCAAGAGAAAAGCTGCCAGGATGAATAATGCTGCCTTTTTCATTTCTGTCTCCTTAGGTTTAAGTTTGTGTTGACAGCATTATATACATTCAATTTCTGTGCCAGGGACGCATGTTCAAAAACACAGTGTTTCTAACAAGTTAATTTTCAATGCGTTAAGAATAAAATGGTTTCCCGCGTTAGGTTTTGCATTTGGGCATAAAAACAAAAAAGCGGGACAGGTATGTCCCGCTCGTTTTTCTAAAACTTCAATATTATCCGTTTAAGGTCTTATTCCACAAAGTGATGCGAAAAATGACAACCATGTCCCGCTATTTGACATTTTTGTCCCGCTTTACCCCGTGCTTGCCGGTTAACCGGTAAAAATGCCTCTTGGAAACGCCATAAATTTTGGCCGCTTTGGTAAAATTGTACCCGGCGCTTTCCAAACTCCTTATTATCAGCTGTCTTTGGCTGCCCTCATGGTTATCTCTAATGCTTTGAGCGTCATCTACCCGGTATCCTTCAATTTCCAATTCATTCTCGGTAATCCTTCTTTTGGAAGCCAGTAAAACCGCCTTTTGAATGGTATTCTCCAACTCCCGGATGTTTCCCGGCCAATTGTGCATCACAATGGCCCTCTTTGCCCCTTCGTTAAAAGACAGGCTTCCTTTATTGAATTTCTTTTGATACTTGTTCTTAAAATACTCGGCTAATACCAGTAAATCCTCGCTTCTTTCCCTTAGCGGCGGGATGTCTATCTTGATCACCTTCAGCCGGTAATACAGGTCCTCCCGGAACCGTCCCTCGTTGATCTCTATCTCCAGGTCCTTGTTGGTGGCGCAGATCATCCGGACATCCACCCGGCTGGCCGTCTCGCTGCCGATCCGCCTGATCTCCCCGGCCTCTATCACCCTTAACAGCCGGGCCTGCACCCCGGGGCTGGCGCTGGCGATCTCGTCCAAAAACACCGTGCCGCCGTCGGCCGCCTCAAACAGCCCGGTCTTGTCCTTGCTGGCTCCGGTGAACGACCCTTTTACATAGCCGAACAGCTCCGATTCCAAAAGCGTCTCCGGCAGGGAGCCGCAGTCCAGGGCCAGGAACTTTTTGTCCTTGCGGGCCGAAAGCTGGTGCACTATCTGGGCCGCCATTTCCTTGCCGGTGCCGGATTCCCCGTCCAGCAGCACCGTGACATCGGTGGGAGCGGCGGCCTTGATCCGTTTGATCATGCTTTTGACCGCCGGGGAGTTACCGATCATCCCCTGCAATGCCTTGGACCCGGTAACTTGATGCTCCCTGCTCTTTGACCTCAGTTCTTCCAGCAACCGGTGGCTTTCTATCACCGCCCCCAGGATCTGGGCCAAAGCCTTGGTGAAATCCCTCTGGGCCTGGCTGAATAACCCCGGTTTAAGCCGGGAATCCAGGTAGATGGCGCCCAGGTTCCCTTCCCTTGACTTTAGCGGCAGGCATAACAGCGAGCGGATGGCATTGCGCTTGACGCTTAAGCGCGAACTGAGGGCCTCATCCAATTGGGCGTCGTTGGAGACCACCATGGTCTCCCCGGAGGCCGCGGCCATCACGGCATTGGAGGAAAATTCCAGCGCATCGTGCTGGGTCAGGGGATCCAGGTCCACCTTGGCCGCCAGGAAATGTTTGGAGTTCTCATCGTTCAGGAACAAGCCCCCCCTTTCGGCATTAAGAAGATTTACAGTTACGTCCAAACAACTTTGAGCCAGCTCGGCCTGGTTCTTTTCGGGGTCCAGCAGGGCGGCTATCTGGTACAGCCCTTCCAGCATCCGGGCCCCGGGCAGGAGATTGCCCGGAGCGAACAGCCGGTGGACTGCGGCCAGGATGGTGTTTCTGGTCCGCTCCAGATAAACCGGGGCCCCCATTTTCTGGAACTCGGCCTCGGCCGCCAGCAGGCCGGGCATCAGTTTTTCGGCGTCGTTAAAACTGTCCGATTCCATGGCCATTTCCCCCGTCTTAAGCCAGGCTTTGGCCGATTCGGCCGGATCGCCGCTGTCCTTTAGCTCGCCTGCGGCTTGCATCGCCAGATCCAGGCCTTTGTTTATATCGCCATTTTTAGCCATATAAAATCCTTCCAGCATTTTTAGCTGCGCCTTTTCTATTGCATCCCCGGCCTGGGTCCTGGCCCGGCCCAGATAATCCTTCATTGATGAATGATCATTGAGATATCCTGCCGCCAAAGCACCGTAATAAATGCAATCCCATTGTATTTTAAAGCCCTTTGCAGATGCCAAAGACATTGCTTTCTCAATGCTATCAAGCCCTTCCCGATGGCGGTTGTCTTCGGCACAAACAATTCCCATTTCTTTTCTTATGATAACTTCAACATAATCCAACTCGTTTTTTAACGATATGTCCAGACAATGGGTTAATGTTTTTATGGCATACGCTGTTTTACCCATAAGTTGTTCTTTGGAAGAGACATTAGACAGGCAGATAAGCATGTTTTGTTTATCACCGTTTTCTTCGTAAAGTGCATACGCTTCAAGGTATTTTTCTTTGGATAGTTTTATCTGGGCCGATTTCCCGTAAATCAGGGCTAAATTAGCTGTTATATTGGCCTGCATGGCAAGGCCTTCATTTGGACTAAAATTGCTTTCCGCTTTTTGCAGACACAAAAGAGCCTGACCCCAGTTTTTTAAACTGATATTTATCAAGCCTAAATAACATAAGGAATAACAAAGCATGCTGTTTTGCCCTTCCTGTTCCACCAGGTTGCTGCTCTGCTCCAGAGATGTTTTGGCATTGACTAAATCGCCTTCCTGCCACTGGCTGTAGCCCAAAATATTTAATAATTTTGCTTTTTCTATCGGATCGGATATCTCAATCATAGCAGCTTTTTCGGCCCAATCTATCACCTGCTTGAAATCGTTTGAGCGCTGATGATGCCTGGCCAACAAATTATATATTTCAAAATATGTGACGTTGGAGCATCGGCCAGAATTGGCAATTTCCAAAGATCTGTGTAAGTTATCTGCGGCCTCTTCCGCTCTTCCCTGCAGACCCAGCACCCTGCCCTTGTAGGCCAGGTAAAGGCTCTTCTGATCGTCATTATTTACGGCAGGGAAACCTTCTTCCAAAGTTTCCAATGCCTTGGTATGATCGCCCTTGTTGGCATATAGCTTGGCCAGGGTCTGATAGTACTCCCACTCACCGGAAAGCTGTCCCGCCAATGTCTTCCACAACTCTATGGCCAAAGCCCACCGGCTTACCCGCTGGTAAAGGGCGGCCAACTGCCGGACTATCTGGGTCTGTTCTTTGGTCCCCAGCCGCCCGGAATCAACCAGCAGCCGCCCCACATAAAGCATCTTTTCCAGGTCATTGTCGTTCTGGGCCTGTTCGAATATACTTTTGCCTTCGGTCAGCCATTGCTGCTGGACATTATTTTCATTCCAGAATATCCAGCGCGCCATGGAGGGAAATTCTGGCCGCTCTGCGGAAATCGCCGCCGTTTTTATCCGGTCAGTTTCAGACGGAGGTATCTGTTCCAGGATGAAGGTCCGTAGAATGTCCCCGTCCACCCGGCCGCTGTCGTCCAGCCAGTACTCCGGGTCGGGGCCCGCCGTCTTCATCTGCGATCCCGCGCAGTCTTCCAGGCAGATCTTCTTCAATGCCTCCCGGCCATCAGCGTCAAGCAGTTGCCAGCGCCGGCCGATGTCACCGGCGATCTCCTCCGGCAGGATCCGGCCGGTGAACATCTTCTGCCAGTCTATCTGCCAATGGTCCTGCTTTTGGCTGATGACGGAGACACTTTGGCAGTGTTCCAGATAGGCCCTGGCATGGGCAACGTTGCTGCCGGCCTGCCGCCAGACCCAGTCGGACAGGTTTTCCAGCTCCCAGTTGCTTATCCCCGCCAGATAGCCGGCCAGGACCTTGGAATATTCCTGCTTGTGGAACTTTACCAAAGCCAGTGCCTGGCCCTTTGGGGAAAGCCGGGGGGTTGACGGATCAATGGCGGCCACTGATCTGCCGGGCCGGTCTTTAAGCCAGGCCGGTATTTCTCCATCCTTCAGACCATCCACCAGCAAGACAGCATCTGAAGGAAGCACCTTAAATAGTTTCTCGCCTTCTGACTCACCGGCATTGAAATAAACCGATGTCTGCCCGGCCATCTGGCAGACGAAGTTCAATTCCCTTAAAAAGGCCGTCTTTCCCCGGCCCGGGCCGGCTGAAACAGTGAACAGGCCGGATCTCCCCGGACGCAAATGTTCCACGGCTTTGGCCAGCGCCTGGTTTTGGCCGGAAAAGCGAAAAGACCCCGGACTTTCCAGACCACATCCGCTGCCGGAATGCCTTAAGGCCTGAACCAGCTGCGAGGCGGAATGATATCTTTCCTGGGGCCAATAGTTCAAAGTTCTGATCCCGATCTCCGACCGTTTGTCATCCAATGATTCCCTGATCCCCAGGTTCCAGGACAGGTTTTCCTCCAGCCTGTCCGTGGCCGCCGGAAGCTGCCCGGTCATCATCCAAAAAAGCAGCAGGCCCAGGCTGTAGACATCGGAGCTTTGGGTGGGCCCGGTGCTGCCGTTAAGGACCTCGGGAGACGAGTATTCGGCGGTGCCGGTAAAACCGGAACTTGTTTCATCGCCGGTTTTCCGGGCCAGCCCCAGGTCAATCAGCTTTACCCCTCCATCCCGGCCAATCAGGATGTTCTCCGGCTTGATGTCCCCGTGGATGTATTCCCGGCCGTGGAGATAGGACGCAACGCCGGCCAGCCTGACCCAGATATCCCACAGCTCTTTTTTGTCCGGCTGGTTCTGCCGGATGTAGGCATCCAGAGTGGCCCCGGGGAAATGCTCAAAGGCGGCCAGGGACTTTTCATCCTGGCGGTAAAAGTCAAAGGCCTTCAGCAGGCCGGGATGGTCCATCCGGTAAAGCCGGATGAACTCCAGTTTCAGGTCCTGGCCGGATTTTTGGGCGGCGGCTTTGACCACCACCGGCCGGCCGCTTAGCCTGTCTTCGGCCAGATAAACTTCGCCTTCGCCCCCCTGCCCCAGTTTTTCCAGCACCCGGTAGCGCCAGTGCAGGTCTGCTTTATGTTTTGTTGCTTGACTCATTGACTAAAGTATACCCTCTTACCATTATTATTTCAAGCCTAAAGTAATTTGATCTGGCTTTTGGGGACATAAAAAACCCCCGGATCGCTCCGGGGGCTTTTTATGAATTTATCTTACTCGTATCTCAACGCCTCTATCGGGTCCATTTCCGCCGCCCGCTGGGCTGGATACCACCCGAAGAATATTCCCACCGCCGCCGAAAATCCGAAGCCTAAAAGCACCGACCACCAGCTGACCGAAGCCGGCAGCTTGATGACCAGAGAAACCAGCCCGGCCAGGATGAATCCCAGTATCATCCCGGTCACCCCTCCCACCAGCGACAGGCTCACCGCCTCGATGATGAACTGCCTCATGATGTCCTTCTTGCGGGCCCCGATGGCCTTCCGGATGCCGATCTCCTTGATCCGCTCGCTGACCGATACCAGCATGATGTTCATGATGCCGATGCCGCCCACCAAAAGCGACAGCAGGGTTACGCCGATCATCAGGCCGAAGACCCCGGCGGTTATCTTCTTGAATATCCCCATCAGCTGGTCGGCCGTAACTATCCCGAAGTCATCCGGCCTGGAGGGGGGCACCTTGCGCCTGCGGCGCAGCAGCTCGGTGACCTCATCCTTGGCCGTCTCGATGTGAGCCACGTCCAGCGGCTGGACCGCGATGGTGACCGAACCGCCCCGGCCCCGGTTGCGGATCTGACCGGTGAATATTTTTTGGAAGGTGGAAATGGGGATGATCAGCATATTGTCCTGATCATTCCCCAAAAACGACCCCTTTTTGCCCAGCAGGCCTATCACCTCAAAGCGGTTGCCATTGATGATCACTTCCTTGCCCAATGGATCCTGTTGGCCGAAAAGTTTTTCCACCACGGTGGAGCCCAGCATGGCCACCTGGCGTCTGTGAACCATGTCCACGTTGGACAGGGGCCGGCCGTCAACGATCTCGTAGTCGGCGATGAACTGGTATTCTGGGGTGGTGCCGTTTACCTCGGTGCCCATTACTTCCTGTTTCTGGTATTTTACATTGGCCATGTTTTCAAGTATCGGAGCCACCCTCAGCACCGAGGGGCAATTGTCCCTGATGGCGTAGGCGTCTTCGATGGTCAGGTTCTTGCGGCCCCTGGTCTTCAGCCAATCGTCATGGCTCATTACCAGCCCCTGTTTCTGGACATAGAGGGTGGTGGTGCCCAGCGACGACAGTTGTTTGGCGATCATCTTGTTGAAGCCGTCGATCAATGCCAGCATGCCGATCACCGTCAGCACCCCGATCATGATGCCCAAAGTGGTCAGCCCCGAGCGGAGCTTGTGTGCCCAGATGGCGTCAAAGGCCAGCCGGACCGATTCCCAGATGTTCATATTAAAAATCCTTTGAAGCTATATGCTGTAGGCTCTAAGCATGGACTGATAGCTTAAAGCAATAAGGTTTTATTTCCTTGCTGTTTCATCGGCCACGATCTCTCCGTCCAAAATGCGGACCATCCGGCGGGCGTGCTCGCCCACCTTCTGATCGTGGGTCACCAATATCACCGTCTTGCCTTCCTGATGCAGCCGGTCGAACAGGGCCATGATCTCCACTCCGGTCTTGCTGTCCAGGTTGCCGGTGGGCTCGTCGGCCAGCAGGATGGCCGGATTGTTGACCAATGCCCGGGCCACAGAGACCCTCTGGCGCTCGCCCCCGGACATTTCGGTGGGCTTGTGGTGGATGCGGTGGGCCAGCCCCACCGATTCCAGCGAAGCCACGGCCTTGGCCTTTCTGGTCTGGGCGTCAACCCCGGCGTACTGCATCGGCAGCTCCACGTTGTGCAGGGCCGAGGAGCGGGGCAGCAGGTTGAAGGTCTGGAAGACGAATCCGATCTTCTTGTTGCGCACCACCGCCAACTGGTCGTCATTCATCTCGGAGACCATCAGTCCGTCCAGGCGGTAACTTCCGGTGGTGGGGGTGTCCAGGCAGCCGATCAGGTTCATCAGGGTTGATTTGCCGGAACCCGAAGGCCCCATGATGGACACGTACTCCCCGGCCTGGACGTTCAGGGACACTCCCTTCAGGGCGTCCACCGTCACGCCGTCCATCTTATAGGTTTTGGACAGGTTCTCCATTTTGATCATCAGGGCCTACTTTCCGGCATTATCTGGTTTCCCGGCCGCCTTGGCGGTACCGGTCTTTATCTTGTCGTTGTGTTTCAGGTTCCGCAGCACACTAAACGGCCCCTTGACCACTTCCTGGCCTTCGGTCAGGCCGCTGACCACCTCGATATTTTCCTGATCCGATGCCCCGGTCTGCACCGGAGTAATCACCGCCCGTCCTTTTTCCATCACATAGACCACTTCCTGCTCCTTCTCCCTGATCTTTTTGCCGTCAGCCGAACTGTCTCCGCCGGAAATGCTGCCTTTTTCCTTCCGGCCCTTCTTGGGTTCTGCCTGTTTGCGCTCCATCTCCACTTTGCGCATCACCACCGATTGGATGGGGATCAGTATGATGCCGGTCTTATGGGCGGTGGTGATATCCACGTTGGCCGACATCCCGGACTTGAGATCCATCGATTTGTCTGTGATCCTGGTCTTGACCGTGTAATTGACAGAAGCGGCGCTGGTGGATGAAGTATTGGTGCTGATGGCGGCGTTGCCCACTTCCGATACCACCCCCTTGAAGGTCTTGCCGATGATGGCATCCACCTCCACCTGGGCCTCCTGCCCCAGCTTGATGTCCCTGACGTCGCTTTCGTCCACCTGGGCCGCCACTTCCATCTGCGACAGGTCGGCCACGGTCATGATGACCGAACCGGCGTTGTTCATGGTTCCGGTGACCACCACTTCCCCCACCTCCACGTTCAGCTGAACCACCGTGCCGTTGATGGGCGAGGTGATGGTGGTCTTGGCATAGGTGTCCTGGGCCTGCTCCAGCGAAGCCTCGGCCTGGGTCAGCCTGGCCCGGTCCAGATTATACTGGGTGGTGGTGGCTTCGTGTTCCTCCTGGGAGATCAGCCCGGCGGAAAAGAGTTCCTGCTTGCGCTTGTAGATCAGCTCTGTCTGGGCCAGGTTGGCCTGGGCTAGTTCCAGGCTGGCCCGGTTCTGCTTGACCTGGGCGGCATAGCTGGCGGGATCGATCTGAACCAGCACCTGTCCCTGGCGGACCCTGTCGCCCTCCTTGACCGGCAGCCGGGTGACCTTGCCCATCACATAGGCCGAGATCTGGACCACTGTCTCGGCCTTGACATTGCCGGGCGCCGAGACGGTGGAGATGATGTCGCCCTTTTTGACCTTGGCCGGCTGAACGGTCAGCTTTTTGCTGCCCCGGGCGATATTGGAAACGACCAGGATCAGCACGATGAGCACAGCCCCGGATATGATCCATAATTTTTTACTTTTGAAGTTTATCGCTTTCACTTGGCCTCTCCTGAAATTTATTTGAAATGTTTGCTTAAATACTGAAAACATTAGAATCTTATCTCACACAGAGACACAAAGACCACAGAGCCTTTACTTAGGTTACAAATTTAGCTAAACTTCTTGGCGTTCTTAGCGGCTTTGTGTGAAGAGTAATTTGCAGATATATTCTTGTTGATCGGAGCCAGTTACCACTTGCCCAAAGCCTTGTCCAGCCTGGCCAGGGACAGGTAATAATCGCACAAAGTATTGGCCGCCTGCTGCTGGGCCTGGTTGTAGGTCAGCTGGCTGGACAGCAGGTCCAGCACCGAGGCCGAACCCAGCCGGTATTTTTCAGTGGTCAGCTTGTAATCTTCTCCAGCCTGCTGCAGCAGATCGGTCACCAGGCCGATGGCTTCACGGGACATGGCCAGGCTCAGTTTGGCCAGCTTCAGCTCGGAATAGACCGCCTGCCGGGCCGAAAAGAGATCGGCGTCGGCTGTTTTCAACTGGGCGGCGGCCTGGCGGATGCGGGAGGCGGAAATGCCTCCGTCAAATATATTCCAGTTCAATGAAAGAGATGCGCTCCAGGAGTCGCGGTCTATCCAGTCGGAATTATCCTTGAATTGCCGCGAGTCGGAATATCCGTAACTATAGGAACCGGATAGGTAAGGGAGTTTGTCAAGCCAGGCCGACCAAAGCCCGGTTTTTTTGCTTTTTTGGTTCTTGCTGGCCAGACGATAGGCCGGGTTCTGTTCCAGTTCGGAGGCAGTGACACTGTCGTTGAAAGCTTTCATCAGGCTGGTGTCGGGGAAATCCAGGCTGGGATTGATGACCGCTTCGCCCGAAAGGCCCAGCAGGCCGGCCAGCGATTGCTTGGCGGTCAGCAGATTGCTCTCGGACGAGAGCAGGTCCACCCGGTTCTGGGTCAGCCTGACCTGGATTTTAAGCATGTCGGCCCGGCTTAAGGAACCCAGTTGAAACATGGCTTCGGCCCGCTTGGACTGTTCCTGGCTTTGCTTGACCGAAGACCGGGCCACTTCCACCGCCTTTTCCAGCTTGGCCAGCCCGTAGAACGCCTCCTTTACCCGGTAGGCCAGCGAAGCCACCGCCAGCTGGTAGGCCGCCCCGGCCGACTGCCGGGCCAGCGCCGTGCCGGTGATATCGGCCCAGCCGGACAGGTTAACCAGGCTCATCCCGACGTTCAGGCCGGTACTGTAGGTGTTGGAATGCCCGTTCTGGTCGACGGTGGCCGGGCCTCTCTGGGAAAAACTGGAGTTTGCCGAGAGGTGGGGAAGAATGGTTCCCACCGAACCCTGCAAGGATGCTCCGGCCAGGCTCAGATTGGCCTGGGCCTTTTTAAGCTCCGGGCTTTGCTTTAAAGCCAGGGAGACGCACTGCTCCACGTTCAGGGAATCTACGGCTTGGGCTGGCCAGGAGAATTGTAACAGGATAAAAACCGCTAAAACTATCTTTTTCATGGCATCTTTATAATTGTGTTGCTTCGTATGTTGACCGATTGATCTTATAATAGATTGTTCCCGATAACATTACGGACTTCCCGATGCAAATGTTTCCCGTTCTTAGCCGCCCCGTATAAAAATAATTCCATGATCCGGTCGACGATCTTGTCCTTTCCCTGCCCGGAGAACTCCATCACCGTCGTTTTGGTCATTACTGCCAGCTGGATGGCCAGCAAACGGGGGTTTTCTCTGACAAAATGGCCGTCTTTCATTCCTTTTTCAATGACCTCGGCGATTGAATTTATGATCTTTTTGTTCTGTAAGTGAATGGACTTATGCCGTTTGTGCATGTCCCGGGCTCCGGTCTCGGCTATCAATTTAAATAGGCTTCGGTTTTTCAGCAGCAGATCTGCCATATCCGACATCATCTTCCCCAGTTTTTGTTCTGGCGAAGCTTTGCTTTCCAGATCAATCGAAAGGCAGGTCAAAAGGTCTTCCACCGCCTGGTCCAGGATGCTGAAATACAGGTCGTCCTTGCTGCTGAAATAGCGGTAGATGGTGCCCTTGCCGATGCCGGCCTTCCCGGCCACATCTTCCATCAGGGTCTTCTGGAACCCCCTCTTGGCAAACACCGCCGCGGCGGCTTTTAATATTTCCTGGCGTTTCAGATCGGTAACCGTTCTCATTTTATGCCTTTGTAAAATGGATAATGGAACTGACTGGTCAGTTCTATTATATGCCATAAACCATAATATGTCAAGGGGGTTCAAAATGTTTTTAGGAATCAGCTAACGGCCTTTCACCGGAGGCTCCCGCCCTGGAGGGTAACGGATGCCTGAGGGAAAGGCCGTTTAATGGTAAAATTATTATAATCATTAGACCGCGGATACCGGTAAAAGGTTTAATCGGAAACAATAATAGCCCAGCCATTTATGGCTGGGCTATTAAAGCAAAGAAACTGTCCCTTATTCCTTCCCTCCGGCCGCCTCCTTGATCAGGTTGGAGGCGATCACGGTGCGCTGGATCTGGTTGGTGCCCTCGTAGATCTGGGTGATCTTGGCGTCTCGCATCATCTTCTCCACCGGGTATTCCTTCATGTAGCCGTAGCCTCCCAATACCTGGACCGCGTTGGTGGTCACTTCCATGGCCACATCCGAGGCGAAGCACTTGCACATGGCGCTCTCCTTGGCGAACTTCTTCTCGCCGGAGTCTATCATCCTGGCAGTGGCATAGACCAGCGACCGGGCGGCCTCCAGCTTCATGGCCATGTCGGCCAGCATGAACTGCACCCCCTGGAAGGCCGAGATCGGCTTGCCGAACTGGACCCGCTCCCGGGAATACTTGACCGCCTCGTCCAGCGCCCCCTGGGCGATGCCCAGAGCCTGGGCCGCCACGCCGGGCCGGGTCCGGTCCAAGGTGCCCATGGCCACTAAGAAACCCATGCCCTCCTTGCCCAGCACCTGGTCCTTGTGGATCCGGCAGTTGTCGAACACCAGTTCGCGGGTGACCGAGGCCCGGATGCCCATCTTGTTCTCCTTCTTGCCGAAGGAGAAGCCGGGGGTGCCCTTTTCCACGATGAAGGCGGTGGCCCCGCGGCTGCCCTTGGCCTTGTCGGTCAGGGCCACCACGGTATAGATCTCGGCCTCGCCGCCGTTGGTGATCCACTGCTTGGTGCCGTTAAGTACGAAGAAATCCCCGTCTTTGACCGCGGTGGTCTGGATCCCTCCGGCATCCGACCCGGCGTTGGCCTCGGTCAGGCCGAAGGCCCCCAGTTTCTTGCCGCTGGCGATGTCCGGCAGATATTTTTTCTTCTGCTCCTCGGTGCCGAACAGGATGATGGGAAAGGTTCCCAGCCCGGTGGCGGCAAAGGACAGCGAGATGCCCCCGCAAAAACGGGACAGCTCCTCGGTGGCGATCACCATCTCCATCACCCCGCCGCCCAGGCCGCCGTAAGCCGCCGGGATATAGACCCCGCAGATGTCGGCCTCGGCCAGCAGCTTGATTATGTCCCAGGGGAATTCACCGGTCTCGTCGTAATGCTCGCGCACCGGCTTGATCTTCTCCACCCCTATCTTGTGGCAGAGGTCCTTGATCATCATCTGTTCTTCGGTCAGGTAATAATTCATCATGATGGTTCTGGCTGTCCTTTTGATTTATTTGTGAAAATATGTATTCCAGGATAAGAAAACTTGCGTGAATTCTCGTTTACCTTGATCGGCCACATAGATCGGCCACATAAAGCACATAAATCACAAAATAAATTTTTTTTTGTGCACTCTGTGCCTTTTGTGGCTAAATTAGACAGGTATCTATGATCCCTCACTCTTGAGTTTTTCCAGGGTCTGCTGGGCCGCCAGCTGTTCGGCTTCCTTCTTGGTGCCGGCCCGGGCCAGTCCGTAGCGCTTGCGGGAGATCTTCAGCTCCACCTCAAAGGTGCGGTGGTGCTCGGGGCCGGCGTCCGACTTAAGACTGTAACGGACGGGTCGGTCATCCCGGCGGGACTGCATGTATTCCTGGAGCAGTCCCTTGAAATTCTTGTAGGCCTCGTTGTTGGAAAGATGGATGATCTGCCAAAAGAGCGTCTTTTGCAGGAATATCCTGACCGCATTAAGGCCCGAATCCAGGTAATAGGCCGCGATCAGCGATTCCATGGCATCACAGAGGATGGAGTCCTTGTAGCGCCCACCGGAAGAAACCTCCTCCCGCGACATCTCCAGCAGTTCCCCCACCCCCAGTTCCTTGGCCAGCTTGGCCAGTATCTTCTTGCTGACCACCAGTGACCGGACCTCGGTCAGCTGGCCCTCGTCGTCCTTGGGCCGGCTGGTGTACAGGTATTCGCAGACCAAAAGACCCAGCACCGAATCGCCCAAAAGTTCCAGCCGTTCGTTGGAATCTATGTGGCGCCCGGCGGCTGAACGGTGTTTAAGGGCCTGGAGAAAATAACTGCGGTTCTTTATCTTCCATCCCAGCCGCTGCCGGATCTTGTCCAGGGCCTGCTGGCGTTCCGGGGAGAGTTTTTTATTCCCAGCGCCGAATAACTTTTTAAACAATTGAATACCTGGATTGAATATTAGAAAATTTGACTTCCAAACGACAAATTCAGATTAAAGTGATTTTTGATGATGCTGTTGTAATATATTGTTAAGCCTTACGATATGAATTCCCTGAAAGCCAGGGAAACATTGTGCCCGCCGAAACCGAATGAATTGGAAAGCGCCGCTTTGACCTTGGCCGTCCGGGCCTTATTGGGCACGTAATCCAGATCGCATTCCGGGTCCGGAGTGGTGTAATTTACGGTGGGATGTATGACCCCATGCTTGATGGTCAGCACCGTGGCGATGGCCTCCACCCCGCCGGCCGCGCCCAAAAGATGCCCGGTCATGGATTTGGTGGAAGAGACCGCCAGTTTTTTGGCATGCTCGCCAAAGACAGTTTTGATGGCCGCAGTTTCGTATTTGTCGTTCATGTCGGTGGAAGTGCCGTGGGCGTTGACGTAATCAACCTCCTCCGGCTTCAGATCGCCTGTCCTCAGCGCCATTTTCATGGCCCGGGCCGCTCCCTCCCCTCCGGGGGCCGGGGCCGTCATATGATAGGCATCTCCGCTGGCGCCATAGCCGCAGATCTCGGCATAGATCTTGGCGCCCCGGGCCTTGGCGTGTTCCAACTCTTCCAGCACCAGTATCCCTGCCCCCTCGCCCATCACAAAGCCGTCGCGGTCCTTGTCGAAGGGCCGGGAGGCCTGTTCCGGATGGTCGTTGCGCAGGGAAAGCGCCCTCATGGCGCAGAAACCGGCCAGGGCCAGCGGGGTGACCGGGGCTTCGGCCCCGCCGCAGATCATGGCATCGCAGTCCCCGGTCTGGATGCTTTTCATCGATTCGCCTATGGCATGCCCTCCCGAGGCGCAGGCCGAGACCGTGGCCAAGTTGAGGCCTTTGGCCCCGAAGGCTATGGACACCTGTCCGGCCGCAATGTCGATGATCATCATGGGCACGAAGAACGGCGAGATCCTGTCCGGACCGGCTTCCAGCAGCTTTTGGTGCTGGGCCTCCCAGGTCTCGGTGCCGCCGATGCCGGAACCGATGATCACTCCCACCCGTTCGGCGAATTCGCCTTCGATCTTCAGGCCCGAGTCCTCCACCGCCATCTTGGCTGCCGCCATGGCGTAATGGGTGCAGCGGTCCATCCGGCGCAGTTCCTTGCGGTCCATGAACTGGGCCGGGTCAAAATCCTTGACCTCGCCGGCGATCCGGGCGCTATATTTTGATACGTCGAACCGGGTGATCTGCCCAATCCCATTCCGGCCCTCGGTCAGACTTTTCCAAAATTCATCCTGACTGTTTCCCACGGGGGATATGACCCCCATTCCGGTGATGACAACCCTTCGTTTCATAATCTTTTTCAATCTGCCGTTGTTGTTTTTGGATGGAGAGGCGCCTGCTTTAAAAAGCGCCTCTCCTGTTTCTGCTCGGGGTCAGGGTATTTATTTGCCGGCCTTCTCGGCCATCTTCTTTTCGATATATTCCACCGCCACGCCCACCTTGGTAAGCTTTTCGGCTTCGTCGTCCGGGATCTCCATCCCGAATTTCTCTTCCAGGGCCATCACCAGTTCCACGGTGTCCAGTGAATCGGCGCCCAGATCCTCGATGAACGAGGCCTCCATGGTCACCTGCGAAGCGTCCACGCCCAACCGGTCGATGACGATCTTCTTGACATCATCAATAATTGCCATTTGTTTCACCTCCTTTTCAAGTAGTTTATTTAATTGTTGGTATGTTTGATTTGCTTGATTTCTTATCCTGCTGTCATGGATGTCATCCCGAGGTTTCTTTCTTGCCCGGCTGTCTGAGGGATGACACTTTCACCCTTCGATTTGTAAGGCACGGTGCAACGCTCAGGGTGACAGATAAATTAGTGCCTTTTCGTGGGGGATCGAAGGGTCACATCACCAAACCGCCGTCCACCTGCAGCACCTGGCCGGTGATATAGGTCGACTGCTCGGAGACCAGGAACAGCACCGCGTTGGCCACATCGTCCACGCTGCCCATCCGGCCCAGCGGGATGCCCTTCTTGTAGTTCTCCTTGACCTCGTCGCTTAGCTTGGCGGTCATGGCGGTCTCGATGAAGCCCGGGGCAATGGCGTTGCAGGTGATGTTGCGCGAGGCGAACTCCTTGGCGGTGGACTTGGTGAAGGCTATCAGCCCGCCCTTGCTGGCCGCGTAGTTGGACTGCCCGGCGTTGCCCATCACGCCGATGACCGAGGACATGTTGACGATCCGGCCATAGCGCTGTTTCATCATGATCCGGGTGACGGCCTTGGTCAGCAGGAATGCGCCTTTAAGGTTGACGTCCAGCACCAGGTCCCAGTCCTTCTCCTCCATCCGCATCATCAGGTTGTCGCGGGTGACCCCGGCATTGTTGACTAAGATGTCCAATGCCGGGAATGTCTCCTGGGCCTTCTTGACCAGTTCCGTGACCTCGTTGGCATCGGCCACGTTGCATTTGACTGCGATGGCCTTCCGGCCCATGGCCTCGATCTCTTTAACGGTCTTCTCGGCCTCTTCAATATTGACATCGCTGACCACGATGTTGGCCCCGGCCTTGGCCAGCGCCAGGGCAATTGATTTCCCTATGCCCTGGGCCGAGCCGGTGACGATGGCGTTTTTATCTTTTAGTTGCATAGTTCTAGTGTTATAAATATTAACTTCGCTGTGTGAAATATATTATTCATTTTTATTTTACCTCAACCGGTGTATACTTTATTACTTTCAAACCTTCGTCGCTTCCTACAATTTGGTAACAATTCAAATGATAATCAAATGCAATATTGTTGGAACTAGTAATATACGTTTCCTTTTCACCGCTGCCCCAAATACTTGACAATAAATAAACCGTACATTTTGTTTGGCCTTTGCCATTTTGATAAATAACTCTCTTTTGTTCAACACCATCAACATAAGCTTTCAAACCATTCAACAAAATACCACGTGCCCATAAACCTTTAGTAAAGGCACCTGTGTCAACAATTGCAGATTTTGACAAAATGGCATCTGCGTTTTTATTATTAACTTCAGCAGTATATTTTTCAAGCGGCACAAAGCCTTGTATTAGATCACTTGTTTGGGGTCGTAGTGCTGGCCTTGACCAGACATATATTCCACCATCCATATTATTATAAAAATTAATAGCACCAATTCCGGCAGGGATTGCATATGAATTAACAACTTTTTTCGTCTTCAAATTAATTTCTGCTATAGCAGGTCTTGCTTTTTTATTATCACGAACCATTAGATACAGTATTTGCACTTTAGAATCAACCGTCATTGCACCACGCACTGAAAATTCAGTATTTGACAGTTGTATATCATACAAAAAATTACCATTAGGGCTAAAAACATTGATTTTACAAGTATAAATATCAGCAATATATATTGATCCTTCTTTATCAACTGTCATTGAAGACGAAAAACCTCTAACTTCCTCAAACGGTCCCAATTGAAATTCCCCCAGTTCATTACCCCATTTAGCCTCAATCAAAACCTTTTTAGTATAACTCTCTGGTGTACTGTCTTGCTGTGCGCACACAACAAAAGCAAAAGAAACCACTAACCCAACTATTAAATATCTAAAATAACTTACCATTGGTATTAATAACCTGTTAAACCTTTTTCAGTGCTTCCAGCGTCTCCGCCAGGGTCTTGCTATCCTCCACGTTCAGCACATTGATCTCCGGGACGATCCGCTTGATCAGCCCCTTCAGCACCCGGCCCGGCCCGCATTCCACCATGGTGGTCACTCCCAGCGAGTCCATCTTCTTGACCGACTCTTCCCAGCGCACCGGCTTCTTAACCTGCTCTATCAAAAGTTCCTTGATGGTAGCCGGGCTGTGCACCGGCTCGGCCGAGACATTGGCGATCACAGGGCAGGCCGGTTCTTTGAAAACAACCTGGTTCAACGCCCGGCGCATGCCGTACTGGGCTATGTCCATCAGCTCGGAATGAAAGGCGCCGGAGACCTCCAGCTGCACCGCCCGCTTGGCCCCCTTGGCCTTGGCCAGCTCCATGGCCTTCTCCACCGCCCTGACCTCGCCCGAGATCACGGTCTGCTCGGAAGAATTGAAGTTGGCGGCTTCCACGATGCCCGATTCCCGGGCCTGGTAACAGATATGCTCCACGTCCTTGGGATCAAGTCCCAGGATGGCGGCCATGGTGCCGGGCTGGATGTCGCCGGAGATGGCCATCAGCGAGCCGCGGATGCGCACCAGGCGCACGGCGTCCTCAAAGGCAATGGCCCCGGCCGCCACCAGGGCGGAATATTCCCCCAAGCTGTGCCCGGCGGTATAGTCGAACTTGATGCCTTCCTTCTGCAGCAGGCGGAAGGCGGCGATGGAATGTATCAGAATGGCCGGCTGGGCGTTGTGGGTCATCCGCAGCTCGCCGGGCGTGCTTTCAAAGCAGATCTTGGTGATGTCGAATTTCAGGGCCTCGTTGGCCTTTTCGTAGGTTTCCCTGGCCGGCGGGTGGTTGTCGAACAGGTCCTTCCCCATGCCCACGTACTGGGCGCCCTGGCCGGGAAATATGAATGCTGTCTTGGACATACTTTACCTCTTTATTATATGGGACACGGATTTCCACGGATTTCTTTGTTCTATCTTCGGTATTCAATATTCAGTATGCAGTGTTCAGGTTTACCACCGTATCAGCACCGCCCCCCAGGTGAATCCGGCCCCGAAGGCCACCAGCATTATCAGGTCGCCTTTCTTGATCTTTCCGTTCCGCACCGCCTCGTCCATTGCGATGGGAATGGAAGCCGCCGAAGTGTTGCCGTATTTCTGGATGTTGATGTATATCTTCTCGTTCCCGGCTCCCAGCCGCTCGGCGATGGCTTCTATGATCCGGATGTTGGCCTGGTGCGGGATCAGCAGGTTCAATTGTTCCTTGGATATCCCGGCGTTTTCCAGCGCTTTGGTGGCGGCCTCCAGCATGTTTCTGACGGCATAGGGGAACACCTTGTTTCCGGCCATCTTCACAAAATGCATCTTCTCGTCCACCGTCTTATGACTGGCGGGATTCAACGAACCTCCTCCCGGCATATACAGAAGATCCCCCAGGTTTCCGTCGGCGCCCAGATAGGTGGAGAGGATCCCCCGGTCATCTTCAACCTCACCCAACACCGCCGCCCCGGCCCCGTCCCCGAACAGCACGCAGGTGCCGCGGTCGGTCCAGTCGGTGATCTTGGTCAGTTCCTCCGCCCCTATCACCAGCACCTTGCGCCTGGGATCGGCCACTATCAGCGAGCGGGCCAGCTCCAATCCGTAGATGAACCCGGTGCAGCCGGCCGAAAGGTCAAAAGCCGCGGCGTTCTTGGCTCCCAATGCGGCCTGCACGATGCAGGCGGTGGAGGGAAACATCATGTCCGGGGTAACAGTGCCGATCAGGATGAAATCCAGTTCCTCCGGCTTGACCCCGGAAGCTTCCAGCGCCTTTTTGGCGGCTTCCAGCGACAGCTTGGAGGTCGGGGTCTTCTCGTCTGAAACGTGACGCTCCTTGATTCCGCTGCGCTGGGTTATCCATTCGTCGGTGGTCTCTACGATCTTCTCCAGGTCGGCATTGGTCAGTATTTTTTCGGGAACATAAGATCCGGTTCCCAGAATGGCTATCCGTTTCATTTTTCAAATTCCTCGGTGTTTAAAGATTCCAGCTGCTCCTGGATGTGGCCGTTCACCCGGTGGGTCACGCAGCGGGTGGCAACCAATATGGCATTCTTGATGGCCTTGGCGCTGGAACGCCCGTGGCAGATGATGCAGACCCCGTTGACCCCCAAAAGCGGGGCCCCTCCATACTCTTCGTAATCAAGGTCCTGGGCAAACCTTTTCAAGGCCGGCTTTAACAGCAACGCTCCCAGCTTGGCCAAAATGCTGGTGTTGATGTAACGCTTGATGGAGCCGTAGAACATCCTTACCACGCTTTCGGCGAACTTAAGGATGATGTTTCCGATGAACCCGTCGCAGACCACCACGTCGGCCGTGCCTTTAAGGATATCCTTGCCCTCGATGTTGCCTATAAAGTTGAGTTTGCTGGCCGACAGCAGTTCATGGGTTTTAAGGATGATCTCGCTGCCTTTGGATTTTTCCTCGCCCACCGACAACAGACCCACCTTGGGATTGCTGCGGTCAAAGGCATACTGGGCGTATGATGATCCCATGAAGGCGAACTGAAGGAGATGGTGGGGTTTGCAGTCCATGTTAGCCCCCACGTCTATCATGATGCAGCCGCCGTGCTCGGTGGGCATGAAGCTGGCAATGGCCGGCCGGGCCACACCCTTGAGCCTTCCCAATTCGAACAGCGAAGCCGCCATCACCGCCCCGGTGTTGCCGGTGGAGATGAAGGCCTGGGCCTTCTTGTCCTTTTGCAGCCTTAAACCCACCAGGATGGAAGAATCCCGCTTGCGGCGCAGGGCGTCGGTCGGTGACTCGTGCATCTCCACAGCCTGGGAGGCGTGCACCACCTCCACCCCGTACTTTTTCAGGTCTTCCTCTTCGTACTTGTCCTCCCCCACCCCCTGGGCCAGTTCGGTCTTGATGGCCACCTCGTCGCCCACCAATATCACCTTGTAGCGCCCCTTGGCAAATTTGGCGGCCTGGACAGCTCCCTCTATGATGGGAGCCGGACCGTGGTCTCCGCCCATGGCATCGACCACCACCGTCACTACTTCAGTTCCGGTTGGGATTTGTGCCATGGCCGCTCCGCTGGTAAGATCAGAGCTTCTGGAGATCTTTTTTTTAATGGGTTTAGGCGGCATTTTTATTGAAGCAAAGGTTTAGGATGTAGCTTATACTTCCTTGATGACAACGATTTCCCGCCCGCCATAATATCCGCAATTAGGGCAGGCCCTATGCGGCATGCGGGGCTGATGACAGTGGGAACAATTCACCAAATTAGGCTTCACCAGCTTCCAGTTGGCCCGGCGTTTGTTGGTGCGGGAATTTGAGTGTCTTCTCTTGGGGACTGGCATTTTATATCTCCTTAATTAAAATAAATTGCAGTTTTTATGATTATCTTTTTCTGGCGCTGTCCAGTATCTCCAGCACCAGCTGGTCGTATTCCATTCCCTCGGCCTTGGCCTCGGCCGGCATATCCGAAAGATCGGTCATCCCCGGGTTGGTGTTGACCTCCAGCACGTAAGTGGTTCCGGAGCGGTCCACAATGGCATCCACCCGGGACCAGCCGTGGCAGCCCAGGGCCTGGTGCGCCTGCAGGGTCACCTGCTGGGTCTTGGCGTATATGCTTCCCGGCAGACGGGCCGGAACATGGAACTCGGTCAGGCCGCCGGTATATTTGGCCTGAAAATCGTAGAATTCATTCTTGGGCACCAGTTCCAGCACCGGCAAAGCCCTGGCCTTGGCGCCGCAGCCCAAAATGCCCACCGTAACATTCATCCCCAGGATGAAGCGCTCGGCCATCACCTGGCCGTATTTTTTATGGATCTGGATGAACGATCTTACCGCCTGTTCCTTGGTTTTGGCAATGGAAACCCCCAGGGAAGAGCCTTCATCCACCGGCTTGATCACCAGTGGCAGTTCCAGATCATCCACCGCCTGATGAGCCACTGTTTTTGGGTCTTGCAGCTGTCCGGCCCAGCAGTATTCCGGGGTGGGTATCCCCTGTTCGGTGAATATCTTCTTGGAAAAGACCTTGTTCATGGCCAGGGCCGAAGCCAGCACCCCGGAGCCGGTGTAGGGAATATCCATTATCTCCAGCAGGCCCTGAACCGTGCCATCCTCGCCGTACCGGCCGTGCAGGATCACGAAGGCGGAGTCGATCTTCTTGCTTCTCAGCTCGGTTCCCAGGTCCAGCCCGGCGTCTATGCCCACGGCCTGCAAACCCTGGCGTTTAAGGGCTTCCAGCACGTTGCGTCCGGAACGCAGCGAAACCTCCCGTTCCCCCGACCTTCCGCCCATTAGCACCGCGATCTTCTTGCCGGTAAAATGTTTGATTATCTGCCGGTTGTTCAAGCTATGCCCTGTCCGATGTAATTTGTGGTTTCAGCGTTTCAGCAGCTTGACCATGCGGCCTACCGCCTTGGGAAGTCCCTCCAGCACTGCTTCGGCGATTATGGAGTGCCCGATGTTAAGTTCGGTTATCTGGGGTATCTTTGCCACCGGCTTTACATTCAAATAATTCAGTCCGTGCCCGGCGTGGACCTCCATCCCCAGTCCCGAGGCCAGTCTGGCTGCCTTGGCCAGCCGGTCCAGCTGAAATGCCGCCCTGCGGCTGTTCCCCGGCGCTGCATCCCAGGCCAGGGAATAGGCATTGGTGTTCAATTCCACCGCCCGGGCCCCCAGTTTTAAAGCCGTCCTGATCTGGATTTCGTCCGGCTCGACGAAAAGGGTTGACTTGATCCCGGCCTGGTTCAGCATTTTGACGGACATTGCCACCCTGTCCTTGGTTTTGACCAGGTTCAATCCACCCTCGGTGGTTATTTCATCGGGATTTTCCGGCACCAGACAGACCGCATCTGGCTTTATCTTCACAGCCAGGGCCATCATCGGGGCGGTGGCCGCCATCTCGATGTTGAGGCGGGTCTTTACCACTTTGGACAGCCGTTGAACATCATGGTCCTGGATGTGCCTCCGGTCTGACCGCAGATGGACGGTGATCCCGTCGGCCCCGGCCTTTTCGGCCAGCCGGGCAGCGGTTACCGGGTCAGGCTGACAGGCCAGCCGGGCCTGTCTTAAAGTGGCCACATGGTCTATGTTGACGCCCAGGCGTACTTTTTTTAGTTTCAATGGTTTCCTATGGCCCGGCCAAGCCGGAGCGCCTAAAATTAAGCATGGAGCTTGAATGATTATGCCTTTACCCGGGCAACAATAAACCACGGACAGTAGCCTTGCAGATTTTTACTGCATCCGCTTAGACCGTGGTTTAAAATATTTTATCCCGCCCGGTTATTTGACGATGATGGCCGCCGGTATTACCACACAGTAGCCAAAAACCAGCATTACCGGAGCCAGATTCATGGTCAGCCAGCCGTCCACGCCCCCCTTAAAAGGGTGAACGAAGGGGAATCCGCCCCCGAAAACCGGGCTAGTCAGGAACAAAAACCCCAAGATTATCAGAACCAACCCGGTCCCGAACAGAATATAGTTCTTGCGGTTAAACCCCAGCGGAGTTTCCGGCACTATTACCATTTTTTCCGGAGAGGCTTTGACCTTGTTTTTAAATTCTTTTTTAGACATATTGTTTCCTTTTATATAGACTTTAAGTATACTATTTTAAAGGCCGTTTGTCAAGATAAAACCTATCATTACCTCGGGTTGCCTGATTTACCAGCGGACTTAATTGCCCGGCTCGCTATTTCATCCACCGGCTTGGTTTTACCCGTATTTTTTCCAGAAACTATACCGGAATCGCCTTCAAAGCTGGTTGTTTTTCAGGCACGGGTCGCAGACCGTGCTGCTGCGGTATATTCCGCCTGATTTTACCGCCCGGCGGGCGGACCGGTACTTATCATTGTTCCAGATCTCAAGTATCCCGGCTTCAGCCAGGGATCCGAAATCATCCCTCCGATAATAGCTGCCACAGCAGGGGGCTATTCCGCCGTCGGTTCTTAGGGAGATCTGGCCCCATAGATAATTACATCGGGGTTTAATTTCGGTCTTTTGGCCGGCAGCGGTCCGGAAAAGGTGGTACCGTGGATCAGCGGGCAAGAAATCATTCAATTGGGATTGTTTCTGGGTATCATCCTTATAGACCATTTCCTCCATGTTGGAAAAAGAGGAGATAAACCTGATCTCATCCACCCCGGCTTCCCGGGCCAGTTTGGCGGCTCCGGCCACCTCATGTTCGTTGAAAGAAAATACTATGAACTGCCAGATCACCCTGGGTTTGGCCGACCTGGTTTTATCCCTTTTCTGAATGATGTTCCTCATATTGGCCATGACTTTTTCGAAATCCCCTCCCCGGCGGTACTGCAGATAAGTCCGGCTGCTGATCCCGTCCAGCGAAATTATCAGGGTATCCAGGCCGGAGCCCAGCAGTTTCTCCGTCATCCCGGGTTCAAATAAAGTCAGATTGCTGGAAACGATGGTCTTTATCCTCCGTCGGGAACAATATTTCACAAACTCAAACAATTCCGGGTTCAATAAGGGCTCCCCCCAGTTGTATAAATAGACCTCATAGAGATAAGGCGACAGGGGATCCACCGCTTTCTTCAAGAGATCAAATGACAATGCGGCAGCCTTTCGGTCGGTCACCATCCGTCCGGTCGGGCACAGGGGACAATGGAGATTGCACCCGTTGAACGGCTCTACGATCAGCTTGATCGGCCTGGCCCAGGCCTTTTCCGGTTTGATCAGGTTCTGGAGCAGCACCAGGATCAGATTACCCAGCTTGCGGGCTGAATTGTAAGGGGTGAAAATAAACCTTGTTATGCAATCCAGCCAATGGTTCCCCTGCCAGGGATATGTTATCCGGGTTCTGTTCATTTGACGGAACCGTCATTTCTCATCCCCACCACATAAATATGGTGCGCATGCCTGATCTTGAACCACCGGGGCAGATTGTGTTCCAGCCAGCGGAATAGATGCAGGACGGCTCCCGGTCTTTGTTTTTCGCCCTTCAGGTTCCAGTCCCACTTCCTGCCAAAGAGACCGGCTATTCTCCGCAGATCGGCGGTCAGGGACATGTCCGAAGTATCCAGGGTGGGGGGAACATCCACCCCTCCGGTTTCAACCACCTTCAAACCCGCCCGCCCAAAGGCTTCTTTGATCCCGGCCGGATTCATCAACGCCTCATTTCCGTGATCCCAGGGAATGTTCCTGCCTCTATGCCATTGACGGTGCAGCCAAACCCCGCTGTTGTCATTGACCGTTATCATCATTACAGTATTGGCGGATACCCGGAATAGTTCACTCAGGTATGATCCCGGATCCTTCATTTGTTCCAGCATGCAAAAACTCCAGACCAGGTCATATGACCGGTCCTGATATTTAAGTTTTGCCACCGGGCACTGGCAGGCCTCCATCTTGCCGGCCAGACCCATCTGCTTCCAGGTATCACCGGCCCGTTCCAAAAGCAGGGCCGACGGGTTGGACAGGGCCACCGGTTTTTCCGCCATTCCCGCCAGACAAAGGCTGTTGGCCCCGGGGACTCCGGTGATGCCGTCGGCCGGGGATTCCAAAACACTTCTCAGACCGTATTTTAAACAGGTGTTCTTTAACAGATCGTCTACCATCAGCCGCTCGTATTGAGTGCCAAAACCCTCATTGGCGTTGACATCCCTATAACTTCCCAGGTTCTTTTCCACCAGGGCAATAATCCTTTGATCATCGTTGTCATGGACAGTGGAAGGTCCGGTATCTGCCTTGCCTTCCATGATCTGCCGGATGAATACGGCCAGGATGAAGATATTCAACGGTATGTAGAAAAGCCACCAGATGAACAGGGCCGTGATGTTTTTAACTATTTTAAGCATAACTATTTTTATCTAAGTTCCAAATAACAGATCCCGGAGCACTTGCAGTGAGGTCCTGAGATCCAGCATCATGTTGGTGTAAGCCGCATTGGCCAGGGGACAGGCGCAGGCCCTGTCTTTGATCGATCTGCGGACGGCATCCGCCTTGGGGGAAAGCCACAATTTCTTGAAATCATTTTCAAAGTCCCTGAGCGAACCCATCTCATCACCTTTGATACAGCAGGCCCATACTTTCCCATCCGGCATGATCTGGACCGAGGCGGTCCCGGCATAGCATTTGAGCCCGGCAGCGCCGGACAAAACCCGGGATACATATTGATAGTATTGCTTTCTGAAAGCCTGCACCAGTCCGGCCGCCCCTTTCTTCTTGCTTTGCGCCGTTTCGGAGATCAGAACATCTGCCGCACTTCTATATTGCTCCGGGGTTGGGGAAATGGAACTGTTCTGATTATTCAACTCCGCCCGTTCCTCGGCAATCTCGGCCACCAATGAATCGGCATTCAGGGATAACAATGTTTTTCGGTCAGAAGCAAAACTGTCCACGTTTTGAGAAGAGATCACCGTCCCTATGCCTACGGTCAGGTTCGGAAGGTTTATTTCTTTCAGTGATCTTACGGTCTCCGACGCCCGGGCATAAGCGCCGGTGCTGCCCCTGATCTGGTCCTGCTTTGGCCCCACCGAATCGATCGAGACATTTACAATGAACCGGATCCCTTTGTATCCTTTGACCAGTCTTTTCACCACATCCTTAATGCGGTCGGGCAGACTGCCGTTGGTTGGGATGTTAACGATCTTGGGACGGCAGATCCGGCAGAACATGCTTATGACATCTTCCAGATCATCCCTTAAGAACGGCTCCCCGCCGGAAAACGTCACCCAGTATGGAGATCGGCCCAGGGAGGCGAATACTTTCCGGTAATCTTCAACGGTAAGCTCCGGGAGCGGCTCGGCCCAGATGCGGCAGGTGGCGCAGCGGTAATTGCAGCGTGAGGTCAGGCTGATTGTATAATTAAAGGGCAATACCTTCGGCCGGCCGGCGGCCCGGAAAAGCCGGTACAGTATCTGGGCAGTTAACAGGTTCATAAACCGTTCTCGATCCGCTTGGTGGAAGAGGCCATGGGCCAGATGAACGGGTTTCTTTTCAGGACGTGAAAATCGATCCAGGATAGAAGCCTGGCCAGGGCTTCCAGAGAAACCGCCCCAGCTAAAAAGGCCAGCCGGCGGGGCGACCATGATAGTTCGTCTTTAAGCAGGGCCAGCACTTTCAGGTTATCCATGGTATCGGGAAGTTTCCAGTCCGGCTTCAGTATTTTCATATGATGGTACCCTATCAGATGCCGGCGGCGGACCTTGAAGAAATCGGCCAGGTTCTCCGGGCCGCGGTTGTAAAAGACCGCTCCGGGAACATACCGGCTTTTAAATCCCTTATCCAGAACCTGCATCACTATCCAGGTTTCGTCAGTTGCTGTGTTCACCGGGATCCCGTCGATCACTTTGCGGAAGGCCACCGCCTCTCCGGCCTTGAAGCCGTTCATGGCCAGTCGGTGATGCAGCCGCCAGAACAACCCCACATAATAGCCGATGAAATTTCCGGGATCGTTCAGTGGCACTATCTGTCCGGCCGCCACGCCGGTTTTGGGGTCTTCAAAGGCTTTCAGCATTTCCTCCAACGCTCCGGGACGGGGCAGGATGTCACCGCTTAACATAACCAGGACAGGGGAAGCAGACCGGCTTATGAATAAATTGACCGCCGAAGCCTTCCCTTCCCTGTTTTCCTGCACCAGCAGGCGGATCCGGGGATCCGCTTTGGTCTTTTTACCGACGATGTCGGGAGTGCCGTCGGTGCAGCCGGAGGCTATGACCAGCACCTCCACCAGTATGTAACCGGGGGCGTCAAACATTAAAAGGCGGTCCAAAAGTTTTTCAATATTGGCCGCCTCGTTATAACATGGTATGCCGATCGAAAATTTCATAAGGACAATGTTCTTAGCACCGCATCCCTGACGGATTCCGGGGTCAGGCCGGACATGCAGACTGGATCGGGACAAAATGTTTTATAGCAGGGTGAGCAATTTGCCCCGGCTGAAAGTTTTTCACCTTTTTGATACAGGTCAATTTCCTGGGAACAGGTGGGTCCAAACAAGGCCACCGTCCTTTTGCCCAAAGCGATCCCCAAATGCATTCCCAAAGTATCGGCGCTGACCAGCAGGTCCAGTGCGCTGATAACCGCTGCAAACTGGCGCAATTCCAGACTGGTACCGGGGTTGATCAGACCGGGGCAGCTTTTTATGACGGCCTGGTTGAGTTTGGTTTCATCAGGTCCACCCAGCAGCAGCAAGCCGATGTCCTTATGCCCGGCCAAAAGCCTTCCCAGCTTGACAAAATGATCTTTGGGCCAGCTTTTGGTGGGAAAGGCCCGTCCGGTTCCTGTATTGACCCCCACCAGATGTTTTTTGCCCTTCAACCGGGAGAATTTATGCAAATGCCCCTTCGCCCAGGAAAATTCTTCGCCGGTAAGATTAAGCACATATGGCTGCTGCCGGTATTTCAGTCCGCAGGCTTCGATGACCAGTTGTTGGTAGCTTTTATGGTTAACCTGGAATTTGAGATGGTTGGAAATTCCCAGGCTGTAAAGATACTTTGAATTCTTATCCAGGGGGACCAGCTGTCCCAGCTGGTCTATACCAAACCCGCATTTATGTTTGGCCAGGACCTGCGAGGCCAGCCCGGCCAGGTGGGGTTCCTTGTCCAAACAGACCGCCAGGTCGTATCTTTGGGACAATATTTCCACGGTTGATCCAAGTTCATAGACCAGCAGCCTGTCGATATGCGGGTTGCCTTCCAGCAGAGGAACGGCATCCGGGGCAGTCAGCCAGGTAAGGCGGCTTTGGGGGTATTTTTGTTTTAAAGCCGCAGCCAAAGGAGTGGTGCGCAATACATCACCCTTGGCAGCGGTCTTGATCAGCAGGATATTTCCCCTCCAGGGGCGGTATTCACGGCACGACCGGCATTCTGGGTTGAGCGGGCAGGGCTTGTAGCCCAGAAAATGCCGGCAATCAGGCTTGGGAAACGGCATCATCGTGTTTCAGTTCTTTTAGTTTGTATTGCAGGGTGCGCAGGCTGATCCCCAGCTGCTCCGCAGTCTGGCGGCGGTTGCCCTGGCAGGATTTTAAGGTGGCTATGATCAGGTTCTTCTCCATCTCCCTCATTGATTGGCCGGAGACCACGGTTGCAGATCCGTTCCTGGCGGTTTTGATCTGATCCGGAAGATCTTCCAGACGGATGGTCTGCCCCTTGGCCATTACCACGGCATAGGATATGACGTTCTCCAGTTCCCGGATGTTTCCCGGCCAGCTGTAATCCATCAGAACGGCCAGGGCTTTATTCTCGATCTGGTCAATGCCTTTGGACTTGGCGGCGGGGGCGGTCTGGAGAAAATGCCGGCAAAGCAGGGGAATGTCGCTCTGCCGTTCCCGCAGGCTGGGCAGGTTGATGGTCACCACATTAAGGCGGTAAAAAAGATCTTCCCTGAACCGGCCCGATTTTACCTCCTGAATCAGGTCCCGGTTGGTGGCCGAGATCACCCGGACGTCGACTTTGATGCTTTGGGTATCCCCCACCCTGCGCATCTCTCCGTCCTGCAGCACCCGCAAGAGCTTGGCCTGAATGGCCGGGGAGATATCGCCGATCTCGTCCAGAAAAAACGTGCCGCCATCGGCCATTTCGAACAGGCCCATTTTATTGGCGGCGGCACCGGTAAATGCGCCTTTTTTATATCCAAACAGTTCCGATTCCAGCAGGGTCTCGGGAAGGGCGCCGCAGTACTGGGCCACAAAATTCTTTTCCTTACGGGGGCCGTTATAATGGATGGCCTTGGCCACCAGTTCCTTGCCGGTGCCCGATTCGCCCTGGACCAGGACGGGGACGTTGCTCTCCAACACCTTTTCCACCACCGAAAGGGCAGCCAGGAATTTGGTGGACTGGCCTACTATGTTCTCAAACCGGTACTGGCGGCTGATCTCCTCCTTCAGAATCAGGTTCTCCTGCCTGAGGCGGGCCTGAAGCCTGGCGTTCTCGATGGAGATGGCAGCCATGTTGGCGAAGGCCGCCAGAAACACCTTGTCCCGTTCGGTGAATACATTCCTGGTGGTGCGGCTGTCCACATAGATCAGACCGATGGTCTGGTCCTGTTTTTTAAGGGGCACGCAAATGATGGAGAGAATATTATAGAGCATCACGCTCTCCGAGCCGGAAAACCTGGGATCTGTCTTAGCGTCAGAGGTCAGCGTCCCCTCGCCGCTTTCCATCACCTGGGAAAGGATGGTCTGGGAAATCTCATCGGGGTTTTCTATGGGACGGCGCTGGAAGTTGCGGGCCACCTTGACCGCCAGCTCACCCGACGGCTGCTCTTTGATCATCAGCAGGCCCCGTTCGGCCTTGGTGGTGGATATCACCAGGTCCATCACCCGGTTGAACAACTCTTCCGGCTCCTGAATGGAGTTGATTACCTGGCTGATATCGTAAAGGGCCAGCATTCCCTCTTTATCGACTTGTTTTAATTCCTCAGTAGACATTGTAATTATACTGATATTATTATGGTATGACGAAAGTGGCTTCGGAGGCGGCTGTGTTTCCTTTACTGTCGGTGGTCCTTACCAACCAAGTGTACCCGCCGGGAGAAAGTGAGGCATTGCAATTCACGCTGGCGACATCGGCGGTTGTCAAAGACCACTTTAACTGCATGCCTTGCCAGACCTCAATGCTGATATTGACCCCGCTGGCTATGGCGTTGGTCCACCTTAAAGTGTCCGGCAAGTTTAACGCCGTTCCGTTATTGGGAGTAAGATTTGTCGGAACAGAGCTAAACAACGGAACAAACGACTGCAACGAAGCCAGGTCATCGCCAGGTTCAATCGAAAAAGATACCGGTTTTCCCACAAGTTCTATTGCCCAGGCTGCCAGGGTTTCAGGATTGCTGGTAATCCCATAGATTATTTCCAAGTCCAGATCCCAGCCATATGTCCTGGTTAACAAAAACGCCGAACCGACATTTGCAGGATAGCTTTTATTCTCAACCATCGCATAAAACAAATAATCGTCCAATAAGACATAACCCTCGGGATGGGTTCCAACACATTCCAATTTCAGGCCTCTATTGATCTGACCATTTTCGTGGGCAATCACATAGGTATTGACCTTGGGCAGGGACAAGGATGGTTTTCCGTTCAGGATGAAATCTTTCTCCAGTTTCCCGTCAGAGGGGACATCTATCGTATCGGAAGCGTTCCAATACTGCGGATGACTGACCGTCAGTACGTATCTTTCCCCTCCGGTCAGATCCAGACTATAGGAGCCCTGGGCGTCGCATACTGTGTTGATGTTAACCGGCCTGGCGGTGACCACCGCTCCCGGAACCACTGAAGCTTTGGAATTGCGGACCGTGCCCCAAACCCCCCGGCCGTTGACCGGGTCGAGCGGGTTATCGCGCCTGGCATCCGGCCCACAGCCCAGAACGGCCAGCATACCAAAGACCAACAGTACTATGAAAGAATTTGTTTTTTTCATTGATTGGGTTAATCGGTAAGTATAATGTCCAGTGCGCTGTAAAACCAGAAAGAGATTGCCAGGTTTATTCCGAAATTCCGGGTTTTATACCAGGCATTATAAGTATCATACTTGGGCCCTATGGCATCGGGGTCGGTTGCATTCAGATAACTTTGATGGCTTAAATAGGTGCCTAAAAATACCGTGCCCAGTCCGGCGGCAATACCAATGGTTGATCTTTTCAGTATCTTTCCCTTCCTGATCTCCCCCCGGAAAGACTGTCCCCAACCCGGCCACAGAGCGGTGCGCCACAAACATGGGAGTTTCTGGGGTTTTCCTTTATCAAAGATCAGCCCCGCCTGCACTACTGTTTGACCCTGGCTCTGGGCGGCTTCCAGCTGGGCCCGTTTAAAAACGCTGATGATCTTGGGAGAGACGAATTCCGGATTTAATTCTAATTTAGGCTTGGTGACCAGGATGGCTTTGAATGCGCCAACCGCCTGGTCGTCATTCCCCAGAGCCACTAAAGAGAAAGCCAGATAGGTGCGCAGGTAGACCAGGTCACTGGGAGTATAAACTACAGTGTCAGCCAGCGCTTTCTGGGCGTTAATGACCACTTCATCGTAAAACCCCCGCTCGTATGAGGACACCACCGTTCCCAAATAGTTGCTGCCTTGGGCAGAAGCGGGAACGGGACCGGCTGCCCAGATAAACAGGAATGATATGAATATTATTTTTTTCATTGCAGGATTATGTTCCGGTCCAAAGTCTTTTCCTCTTCGATGTTCAGGTTTTCTTTCCACTCTTTTCCTGCCGGGCCCGAAAGTTTTAGCTCATGTTCCCCGATGGAGAGTTTCAACGGCGCCCCCAGCGGGGTGGTCCCAATCTCCTCGCCGTCTATGTAGACCACAGCCCAGGGAGAAACGGTAAGTCTTAAGTTTCCAAAAGCCTCCGGCATGAAAACAGCCAAAGATAAGGTGTCCTCAGGGGTTATTGAAAGGGTATCAAGATACTCCTTGCGGTTGGGATGCCTTAGTATCAATTGATATTTACCGGGTGAGAGTTTTATGGGGTTATCCAGGGGCGTGCGTTCATAATAGCGGCCGTTGAGATAGATTTCGGCCCAGGGTTTTACCGAGAGTTTAAGAAAGCCGGGATCATTATTTTGAGGAACCAAATTGGCCGTAAGATTAAGGTCCTGACCGGAATTTAACCTGAGGTTGATCTGTTTTGTCTCAAAACCTTCTTTGGTGATCGTCACCCGGTGCTGCCCCGGATCAAGATTTTGGACGATCAGGGGAATTCTGCCGTAATCGCGGCCGTTTATGGACACCTCGGCCCCTTCCGTTCCCGATACCAGAACTGTTTGCTGCGGGATCGCCGTTCTGCTGGTATCCGGAGGGTTTATGTTAAGGGAGCCCGGCCTGGTCACACTGTCATTGGCTTTACGGCTGGCGATATATCCCATGATATTTTTATAAACCCAGCTGCCGGAAAATATCATCAACGCCGCCAAGGCAGTAATGAAAAGGGTCTGACGCACCATAAAGATCCGCCGCTCGGCCCGGGCCATTTTTTTTATCAGGGTCAGGTCTTCCTGCCGGGGAACATAGCTTAGGGGCGCGCTGATATAGCGGGAAAGCGCTTCGGGGCTGCCCATCTGGTAGGGCGTCAGTCCGGCCAAAAGTTTTCCGGCATCGCCGTACCGGTGTCTGGGGTTCTTGTCCAAAAGTTTTTGAATGACTGAATCCACCCCCAGCGGCAGTTCCGAATCCTGCCGGGCCAGGCTTTTGGGGACCAACCGCAGGGTCCGGTCTATGGTCTCGGAATGGGTCTGGCCGGAAAAGGGGTTGTTTCCGGAAAGCATTTCGTAGAACATCACCCCCAGCGCGTATATATCGGACTGGGCATCGGCCGGCTGGCCCTTAATCTGTTCCGGAGCCAGATAGGCCGGCGTCCCTACAAAAGTCCCGGGATCGGTTATTCCCAGGGCCTCCTGGGCGTAGGCCAGTCCGAAATCGGTTATCTTAACCCCGCCCCCCTTGGTCAGCATGACATTAGCCGGCTTGATGTCCCGGTGGATGATCTGGTTCTGGTGGGCGTGCCAAAGACCCTGGGCTATCTGGCCCACCACATAGACGGCCAGCAAAAAAGGCAACTTATGCTGCTGGTCCAACAGATACTTTAAAGAACAGCCGTCGATGTATTCAAGGATAATGTAATAAGAGCCATCCGACTCAAAATAATCGGTCACGTCCACAATGTTCTCGTGGTGCAACCTGCCCAGCAGCTTGGCCTCGCGCTCAAATCTTTTGACGAAACCCTGGTCGTTGGCCAGATGGGGATGGAGTTGTTTGATCACCACTTGCCGGCCCAGTTCGGCGTGCCGGCCCAGATAGATCGTGGCCATGCCCCCGCTGGAAAGAACCGAGCTTATCTGATAATTTCCGATCCTTTCCTTCATTTTTTTAAACCGGCCAATATGGCTTCCAGGTTTAGATCCAGGAAAGTCTGTCCGGCAGCCAACGCCACCCCGGAATAATTATCCATGAAAGCCAGGGCCCCGGGCCAGGCCAGGTGACTGGATGGATCGATATCCTCCAGGCCCAGCACTTCATCGGCAGTGATCTCGAACGATCTGTTCTGATGGCTGCATTTGATCACGGCCTGATTTTGGGATTCGCCGTGGGCTAAACCCAAGATATTGGCCAGATCCACCTTCAAATTCCCTGGTTTTCTAAGGCCTTCATCCTTTTTATCCAGCCCCACCGAAATGATGGCGTCAACCTTGAGGGCCAGACGGGCCGTGCCTATTTTAAAGGTCAGTAATCGCATGCTTTTATCATTTTGAGGATTTGAACCTGCCCACCAGGCTGTTCATTTTAACAGCGGTATGGGAAAGGGTCTGGGCTACCGCCGAGAGCTCCTCCATTGATGCGGTCTGCTGCTCCACCGCCGCCGCCACTTCTTCGGTGGAGGCCGCAGTCTCGATGGCTATGGCCGATACTTCTGAGGCCAGTTGCACCACCTGCCCGGCGCTTTTGGTCTGGGCCCGGCTGGATTCAGAGATCTGCTTGACCATTGTCCCGGCCACCGTCACCGTGCTGTTGATGACCTTGAGGGCCTGCTCGGTCTGGTCCACGCTGGTCCGGCTGTTTTCTATTGACTGTTGGGTCTGGGCGATCACCTCCACCGTTCTGGCGATCTCGGCCTCGATGTCGCGGATTAGGGAAGATGCCTGTTGGGCGGAATTGCCGGCCTCCACCGCCAGGGAACGGATCTCGTCGGCCACCACCGAGAACCCCTTGCCGGCCTCGCCGGCCCGGGCCGCTTCGATGGCGGCATTCAGGGCCAAAAAATCTATCTGCTGGGCCAGGTTGGAGACCAGGGCCGCCACCCCCCCTATCTCCTTGGATTTCTGCTGCAATTTGACCACCTTCTGGCTGGTCTGATCGGCCGATTGATAGATCTCAGTTATTTTCTGGACCGCTTCCGAAGTTTTGGCAGCCCCCTGCTGGGATGAATCCACCGCCCTTTGCGATGAGACCGTGGTCATCCGCACCTGTGAATCTATCCGCTTGGCGGCTTCGGAAAATTCCTGCAGCGACTTGGCCACCGAGGTCAGCCGCTCGGACTGGACTGTGGCTCCCTTGGATATCTGCTGGATGGTGGAAGATATCTCCTGTCCCGAGGCGTTCATCTGCTGGGAGGAAGAGGCCAGTTCCTGGGCGCTGGCCGCCACCTCGGCCGCCACTTTTTCTATGTCGCTGACCAGATGGTCCAATAGTTTTACGAACTGATTGTACTGGTGGCAAAGATCTCCCAGCTCGTTGTTGGCTAAAAGCGGAAGATGGCGGCCCAGCCCCCGGTTTTCGCCGCTGATCTCGGACAGGGCCTGGACCAGGGAATCAACGACATCGCTGATGTTACGTGAGGCCAGATAGGCGATGGTCAGGGTGGCCGCCAGCCCCATCAGGGCGATCAGGGTCATCTGGTTCAGCCGCCCCATCATCATCCCGAAAGAAAGGGACAGCAGCATCACCACCAGAAACAGGGTTATCAGCCGGTAGGTCAATGATATCCGGTAGGTTTTCCGGATGACCTCGGACTGCCGCCCCAGATGAAGCATGGCCAGGCGGCTGACGATGTCCTTAAGCAGGAACTCTTCCCCCAAGAATATCAAAGCGCCCAATACCAGCGCCGTCACCACGGAATAAAGCACGATGTACCAGAAATTGGCGGCCTGGGCCAGCAGGGCCACGATCAGCCAGATCACCGGCACTGCCACCAAGAAGTTTATCGCCATGTGCAGGGCCGAGACCAGGGGAAAATCCAGGGCCGACCTGAAGGCCGCGGTGGCAAGCTGGGGTTCGGGGGAAGGATCGGATAAAATGCCGGTAACCGGTCTCATCCGCTTCCGGTTCCAGATCTGGGTCAGGCCGGCCAGCAGCAGCGAGATCGGGATCCCGGTCCACAGCATCACCCGGTTGGCCTGGGGCGGGAAGGCCGCCACCCGGCTGACGAAATACATCAAAAAGGGCACCCCGAAAAACAAGGCCAGCAGGTCCGGCAGAGCCAGGGCCAGCTTTAGTTTTTTCTCCGGCATCATTTTCCCTGGCCCTCCTTAACAGTAAAGTTTCCTACCAGACGTTTCATCTCCTCGGCCGACCGGGCCAGTTCCTGGGCGCTGGCGGTCATCTCCTGCATTGAAGCCATCTGTTCCTGGTGGGCGGCCGCGGTCTGTTCCATTCCGGAAGCCGTTTCCTCGGCCACCGCCTCCACCTGTTCTATGGCCAACACGATCCGCCTGGCCCCTTCCACCTGCCCTTCGGTGGTCTGGGATATTTTGAGAGATCCCTCGGATGAATTTTTCACCGTTTCAATGATCTGGAAGAAGGCCTTGTTCCCATTCTCGGCCAGTTGTTTGCCGCTGCCTACTTCCACCAGGCCCTCCCGCATGGCGTTGACAGTCTGGTTTGTCTCCGACTGGATCTCCTTGATCAGGCCGTCTATCTGCTTGGTGGCGGAGGCGGTTCGTTCGGCCAACTTTTTCACCTCGCCGGCCACCACCGCAAAACCCCGGCCCGATTCGCCGGCCCGGGCCGCCTCAATGGCCGCATTCAATGCTAAAAGATTCGTTCTCCAGGCCACGGCCGAGATCAGTTCGGTGATCTGGCTGATCTCACCGGTCTTCTTCTCCAGCCCGCCGATCACGAAGGAAAGACGGGTCATGGTCTGGTCGATCTTCCCCATCTGCTCGGTGATGGCGGCCATGGCCTTCTCGCCCTCCGAAGCCATGCCCAAGGCCTGGCTGGCCGATCTGGCGGCTTCCTGGGAGCTTAAGTTCACTTCGTCCACCGAGGCCGAGATGGCGTTGATGGCGTCCTTGGTCTCCTTGACCGAGGAAACCTGGGTGACCGAGCCCTGGGAAACCCTCTGCAGGGTGGCGGAGATCTCCTGCTGGGAGGCGCTCATCTCCTGAGTGGAAGCCGCCAGCTCCTCCGAGGTAGCGGCCACGTTATTGGCGGTGTTCATCACTATCCTGACCAGCTCCTCCAGCCGGGCGGCAAAGCTGTTGAAATGCAGGCCCAGCTGACCTATTTCATCATTGGCCGAATATTGCACCCGGCGGGTCAGGTCGGCCGAACTTTCGGCCAGGTCTTTCAGCATGTTGCCTAACATTCCTATGGGTTGGGAAACCATCCGGCGGACCATCCGCCGGATCAAAAATATAACCGCCAAAAAAGTGACCAGCAGCACCACCACTACATTGCCCAGTATTTTCTGGAACATAGGCGTGATGATCTCGGCCTGGAACTGGGCCTGGTCGCTTACCAGCATTTCCATCTCCTGTAGCAAATAACCGGACAGCACGTTGAACATCGTTACCAAAAGTATGCCGGTGACCACGGTCAAGGCGGTAAAAAGCACGATGGCAAAGCTGGAGACCAGCTTGGATTCCACGCTTACGTTGTTTTCCTTTTCCTGGGCCTTAATCAACGTCAGCACCGCCCAACCTATTATGGCGGCCGGGACCAGCATGGCCAAAAGCCCTATCCAGCCCAGCCGGGAATAGAGGAACACCGCCAGGATGGAAATGGGAGCTATGGTCAGATTGATCTTCAGGTCAGCCCAGGCCATGTTCCTGGTTTCAGGCCAGCCGAAGTCTCCGGGGATCACATGGTAGCTGCCCACCATGAAGTCGTTGACGATCACGTATACCAGCAAGGCCGCCAGTAATACCGGAAGGTTGAGCCAGCCCAGAACATCCCCGCCTCCCTTTCCCCCCATCAGGATGAAAGCCCGGGACATCAGGAAGGTGGCTATCACGAACTGGCCCCCGATGAAGAACACCCTTTGCCAGGGTTTTTTCCGCCTGATCTGATGGAAGACCGAACTGACAGCTATCACCAGCGCCGCCGGGGCCGGTCCCCAGACCAGGAAGGTGAAATAGACCATCACCAGATCCAGAGAGACGTGCACCCCGCCGGGCAGGGCCACCGTGAACCACTGGCATCCGGTTCCTACCGCCAGAAGGGTCAGCATCAGCCAAAACGGCACTCCGACCCCGCCTTTCAGCATATAGAACAGCAAGGCCAGGCCCAGGGCCGTTACCGCCCAGGCATATAAGCTTTGCCATTTGGATCTGTTGTTCATAATGTTCTATCTCCCTGTATTGACATCGTGGTTTGCCCGGTTTTACCGCGAATAATCAAGGCAAACATGTTTACTATTTGCTTGGTTCAGTTGCTGTCATGCAGCACTGCTCGGCTTCCCATAAAAGATTTTTTCCGCACTGGCAGGTGTGTTCTTTTATCTGTTCCTTCAGCCATTCCTCGGCTCCGAGATTATTCAGGCGCTGGATGTTGACGAAGGCCAGGGCGTGGTGTTTGACCCCGTCTTTGTAAAAGTTCTCCAGGGTGGCGCAGGGGAAATCGGCGCACTGGCCGCAATGCAGAAGGTTTTTGCCCGCTGCGCAGGCCCTGGTTGGGCAGTCGGAGACTAATTTTTCCTCCACCCGGCAGCCTTGGCATTGGTATTCGCCTGAGTTTTCCTGGTAGTTTTTGCAGCCCCCGCAATAGAGCCCGCAGTAGCTTAGCAGTTTGTGTTTTTGCAAGGAGCAGATCCTCTTCGTTGTTAGTTACGTAGTTATTGGGGACGTTACCCTGCTGGATACTATATTTTGGACAAATGCACTGCCCTGGGATTACCGTTGTTGTCATTTGTTTTAGTAACTTCGTTAATAAACCGCCTTTTGTTTGAAGCAATTTTCTTTTTTAATGCAGCGAATTCGCCATAAGTGCCACTGGGGTGCGGTAGACCTATAACAAAATGATTTGGAAAACTCAACGCACAAAATTCAAATGCTTTATTGCCTAATGCGAAAATAGTCTTATATTTTATAACCTCAATTTCTTTACGTAAAAATCTATTAATGCATGTTCTATATGTTTGGACTGGCAAACAACCATTTTTCCCCAAACATTCGCATTTCGCTAAATCTGTCCATAAAATGTTTCCGTCAAATCCTAACCCAGTTAATAAGTCACGTGTTCTTTTGTAATATTGTCTGTTTTTTAATTTGCTTCCAAAAAAGAAGTTGGAAAGCGAAGTGAATTTTATACCTTCGGACAGATAGTATTGCCTTTCATCTTTTTTACATTTACCTGGATTTAAACCAACAACAATGCACTTCTTTACCCCTTTTCTCTTTTCCGGGATTAAACAACGCGGAATAATTCCCTCTTTCGGGTTATTGTTGACACCCTCACACTTCAGGTTGCATTTGACTAATTTATTTCCCAGTTTATTTAACAGCATATTTAACTATCTAACAAATTTAATCGTTATTGCTGCCAATCTTGGCTACTTTGCTTGCAATCCCGGCTACTTTGCTTGCAATCCCGGCTACTTTGCTTGCAATCCCGGCTACTTTGCTTGCAATCTTGGCTACTTTGGTTGCAATCTTGGCGAGATTGCAACCAAATTTGACTATATTGACTGCAATCCCGCCGTTTTAGCCTGCTAACTTGGTAAGTTTGTGCCCTGCTTTCGTAATTTTGGCAACAAACAAGGGTAAAATGCTGCCAATCACCTGACTTTAGGCGGTTTTCTTCTTCCGCCCGCCGCCTTGTTGCCGCCGGGAGAAGCCGTATCTTTGTAATTCCGGCCCGGACTTGCCGTAAACCGACTCCAGATAGCTAACCATCTTGGCTCCAATGGCCCTGGCCTCTTTATCCTTAAGCTTTAGTTCCTTGGAAACGGTATACAGCTCGGCCTTGGCCTTCTCCTGCCGTTCGTCCAGCTTGCGCAGCACGGGCAGAATTTTGGCAATGTCGGTGGCGTACCTTTTCTGCACCGAGTCGCTGGTGGAACTTTTAAGCCCGCCCAAAGATGCTTCCAAGAAATTGATCAGGTCAGCAAAGCTTGTCCCAATTCGCGTGGCCATGATGGTACCTCCTAAAAGTTAATAGTTGGGTTGCAAGGGATGATTACTAAGTTACAATGAGAAATCACCAGAGTTGTGCCAATCTGTACCCTCAAGGGTTATAAGACAACCTGCGGTTTTCAATCTATTTGCTAAGTCCTGCCTTTTTACTAAATCATTATTCATTTTTATTATATGGCGACCCAAAATATCACTGAAAGGTCTTACATCTCCAATTTGTACAAATACCGTCCTTTCAGGATGCCTACCCATAGCCATACCGCCTTCAAAAAGGACATTCGGTCGGGCTTGCCCTGTAAGAGTTTTTTCATAATCAGCATCGCTACTTGATATAAATTCCTCCCTCAACTTCACTTCATCATCGGCAGTTAACAATACAATTATTGCTTGTGCTTGCGTGAATGCCGTTTCTAATACTTTACCAACATACGGTGATACTTCTCCAGTCATAAGTAGCAGTTTGCTCCACTCCAATGGTGATAAACCAATGGCCCTTAAAAATTCAAACATTGCCTTTCTAAGTTTTTCATTTCTACCATGTACGACAAAAACAATTGCTGAATCTACAGTCACTTCTTTCCTTTCATTGAGATCAACACCTGGTTCACAATTATTGATTTCTTGTATTGCTTGAAAGAAATGGTCGAGAAAATCCCGATTAAACTGATAGATAGCATCGCCAAAATTGTCTCCAACGTACAAAGACGCCTGAAAATCTGACCCTTTCTCTGCTATTGTATTGTACAGATCAAAACTCAAAGAGCGAGCTTCAGTTACGTTCAGTGGCATTTCCCAATACTGTTGTGAGGGCCAATTAGACCACTTGCTATTACGGTCCGCTATATATTGTTTTAATACTTGATTATCAGCAGAGATTTGACTTCTAATATAATCCAGAAATTGTGAAATATTAGCTTGGAATGTCCTAGGCGATGAACTGGATATTTTGTTCAAATATTGCTCAACCTGTTTAATATTAAGTTTCATGGTCGCATTTGCCTTTTAATATTTAACTCTCTCAGGTAAATCGTGATTCGCCCCTACGATAAACATCAAACGTTTCAAACGTTCAAACGTTTCAATCATTGTCCGGCCCCTTGCGCCGCTCCTCCAACATTGCCCGGTCCTCCTGCCCCGCCCCTCAAACGTTTCAAACGCTGCCAGAGACCCGCCTAACGTCTTGTCAGCGCCTTGGCCTCTATTATAAATACCAGCTTCCCCTGGTGTTCAAAAGCCTGCGACACTTTTCCCTGGTCCTGAATGATATTCCTGTCCACCGGGATCAGGGAATCGTGGGGAATGTCCACGATGGGGCCGATCTCCTCCACCAACAGCCCGGTCTCGTTTCCGGCAGTGACCGTGATCACCAGGTCGCCGGCGGGAGCCGGCTGGGCGCTTCCCAGGAACAAGCCCAGGTCGGCCACCGGCACCTGCTTGCCATGCCAGGGGCACATCCCGGTGATGAAACCGTTGTCCCGGGGCAGGACGGTCAGATCGGGGTGATAGATCACTTCCTGAACCGCCGTCATGTCAAGGGCATAGTACTCTGCCCCGGAGCGGACTATCAGGGCTTTGCCGCCGGTTTCACCCAATTTCAGCCTTCCTCGCTTTTCAGGGTGTCGATCTGAGCCTGGGCTTCCCTGGCCCACCAGTTGCCGGGCGAGAGCTTGATGCATTTCTCCCATTCCCGGATGGCCGCCCCAGGCATTTTTTTATGATAATAGGCCTGCCCCAGATGGTAATAGGCTTCTATCAGATTAGGCCCCAGCACCGTGGCCTTGGAGAAGAAGAATATGGCGTCATCCAGCATCTGCCGCTCCAGATAAACCAGCCCCATGTAATAATGGGAGTAAAGCACGGCGGTCCGGTCCTTGCCGGATTTAAGCACCCGGCTGAAATGTTCGATGGCCTCGCCGTAGATCTGTTTTTTAAGGCAGACGAAACCCAGGTTGTTGCGCACCGCATCGTTGTTGGGTTCCAGCTGCAGCACTTTAAGGCAGATCTCCAGGGCCTGGTCGTAGCTGCCCTGGTAACTGTAGGCCCAGCCCAAAAGGCCCATGGCCTTGGTGTCGGTGGGATTCAGTTTGACCGCGTTGCTGAGGGAGCCGATGGCCTTTTCGTATTCCCCGCTGCAGATCTGGTTCCAGCCTTCGGCCACATAGGTGGAGCTCCCCAGGCTGTCGGTGCGCATGGTCTCCACAAATGAGCGGATCATCAGCTTGGACTGGTCCTCGCTGACCGGGGCCGATTTGTAGACCGAGATCAGGGTTTTGACGGAATCCTGCAGGCTCAGCAGGTGCTTCAGGGCTATGGCAATGTCCTTGTATAACTCGCGGATCTCCCGCTCCATCTGCCCCTCCTGCCCGTTGTCTTCGGGAACCTTGAGCCTCTCCTTGAGAGCAGTGATCTTGCCTTGATAATCCTTGACGATGTCTTCCAGCACCGGCATTTCAGCTTCCCCCTTTTTTTACATTGCCCACTAAAAACACTAAAAATATTTAAACTGTTATTGTGGGTTTTTGCCGCCACAGACGGTGGCGTATGTTTCATTCCTGCGCGCCTGTCCGCCGCACAAGGCTTTGGCAGGCGGGCTGTAGCGCGGAGTTTACACCGATGAAAGAGGTGGCACGCAAGCGTGGGTTGGTTCCAGATCATTTTAAGAACAGGCCGCGACTATGGCCCCGGGGATCTGGTCCAGCGGCAACACCAGGTCCACCATCCCAGTCTCAATGGCTGATTTCGGCATTCCAAAGACCACGCAGGTGCTGCGGTCCTCGGCGATGGTATGCCCGCCCTGCCGTTTGATGGCAACCATTCCCTTGGCCCCGTCATGCCCCATCCCGGTCAATATCACGCCCACCAATGGCAGTTTGGCGCTGGCCGCCAGCGATTCCATGCTTACGTCCACCGATGGCCGGACCCCGAAACGTGGCGGATCCTGGTTCAGCCGGACCATCTGGCCGGACTGGTCGACAGTCAGATGATAGTCGGCCGGGACCATCAGCGCCAACCCGGGCTTGATGATGTCTCCTTCTTTAGCCTCTTGTACCATGATCCGGCTGCGGGAGGAAAGCCTTTCAGCCAAAGACTTGGTAAAGCCCACCGGCATGTGCTGGATCAGTATCAATCCGGCGTTGAGATTTGCGGGTAGTTTAGGAATGATCTCGGCCAAGGCCCTGGTGCCGCCGGTGGATGAACCGATAGCCACAATTTTCTGGCCCTGGGCAGGCGGCCGGGCAAGGGCCGCTGCCGGTTCAGCTTTTTTATGGCGCTGGTTCCTTAATTTATCCAGATCCACCCCGGCCGCCATGGTTACCTTTTCCACCAGCTGCTGCCGGACCTTTTCTATGTCCAGAGATATGGATCCCGACGGCTTGGTGACAAAATCAACCGCCCCCAGCTCCAGGGCCAGCAAAGTTGCTTCCGCGCCCTCCACGGCGTGGGCCGAAAGGATCAGCACCGCCACCGGGGTCTCGCTCATCAGCCGGGCCAGTGCCTTAAGCCCGTCCATGACCGGCATCTCGATATCCAGAGTCACCACATCGGGTTTGAGCTTCTTTACCTGGGCCAGGCATTCCAATCCGTCGTTGGCAGTGCCGGCCAGTTCCAGCCCCGGCGTGGTGGAGATTATGTCGCCCACCATTTTCCGCATTAAGGCGGAGTCGTCCGCCACCAGTACCCGTATATTTTTCCCTGAAGCAGTCATTTTAGCCGTAGGTTTAGATTATTTAAAATTCATCTGGAAAAGGTATTATAAAGACATTGGATAATGAATGCCCGGCTATATCTCCTTAAGCCCGGCCTTGAACGACCGCACCAGAACCGTGCCCGTGGAAAGAATGAATTCCACCGAGCGGCCGTAATCTCCCCCGGTATCCTCGGCTGCAATAGGAATGTTCAGATCATTCAGAACTCTTTTAGTCTCCTGGGTATTCCGCTGGCCGATGTTGGCGCCTCCTTCCCTGCGGTTCAACAACAGCCCGGCGAACATGGTGGCCCCGCCGGCCAGTTTGGCCCTGATCCTGAAGCGCTGGCAGCCCAGTCCCTCCATCTCCAGCAGCATCTGTTCTATCGCTGTCTGTGGGCACTTGCCCGGCTGGGCCTTAAGGCGGCTCATCTCCGGCGACGGCAGCATTACATGGGCCAGCCCACCGATCCTGGCCTCCGGATCATAAAGCATTATGGCCAGGCAGGAACCCAGACCGTGGGTGGTGATGATGGCCGGCTCCCGGTCCACCTTCAGATCAGCTATTTTAACAATTATTTCGTTGGACAATTTTTTAACCGCATTAGCCGTTAAGCTGATATATCCGTTCTTTGGGATCAAAAGGGGTAAAAGATTCTTTAACCGTCCCGAAAAGCGTCTCCACTTTGCCCAGCACCAGAAAACCTCCGGGATGCAGGCTTTTTTTGAAATTTTCGAAGATGAACTCCTGGGCCTGACGGGAAAAATAAATCAGCACATTGCGGCACAATATCAGGTCCAGGCCGGAAAAGGTCGATGGCTCCAACAGGTCAAAATGCCGGTATTCCACCATCCGCTTGATATCGTCATCCAAAATATAATTTTTTTCACTCTGTTTGAAGTACTTTTTCATCAGTTCGGGAGGGATCTCGTTCATGCTGTTCTGGTCGTAGATGCCCTGCCTGGCCTTCTCCATGCTTTGCCGGTCTATGTCGGTGGCAATGATCCGGCAGGAGCGGTTAACGCCGCTTCCCCCGGAATACTCCCGCCACAAAATGGCCAGACTGTAGGGTTCTTCGCCCGAAGAGCATCCGGCGCTCCAGATAGTAAGAGGGCGGCTCTGGTCTGCTTGACTTGCCAGCAAAGGCATCACCCTGGCCGAGATCGCTTTGAAAGTTTCGGGATTGCGGTAAAAATTGGTGACATTGATGGTCAGGGCATCCAGCAGTTTGGGGTATTCCGATTTATCCTGGACCAGCCTTTGGGCATATTCCTGATAAGTGCTGAGCTGGCAGGCCCGCAGCCGGACGGCCAGCCGCCTTTTAAGCGGCCGCTCCTTGTACTGCAGAATATCGAAACCGGTATCGGCATTTATCTGCTTAGCCAGTTCCATCAGCTGGGGATCAGTGATGGCGTCTTTGGAAATCATCTTTTTTCGGCCAGATCAAGATTGCGCCTGATCATCTGGTTGGAGGGATCCAGCTCCAGAGCTTTTTTCCACCATTTTACCGCATTGTCCTTTTGCCCCTGTTTAAGGCAAAGATTTCCCAGTTTGTAAAGCTGCTGGACATCCGCCAGGCCCATGCCGGCCACCCGGGAAAGCACCTCCACCGCCTGGTCCCAAAGGCTGTTGCGGTAATAAAGTTCGGAAAGATTCTGCAGCAAAGTCCTGTTTTCCGGCGAAACCTTGAGCGCGGCCTGATAGTGGCGTTCCGCCTCTTCCACCTGGCCCCGGGCCTGCCAGAGGGCGGCGATATTATTTTCTGAAGCGGGATTGGTTCGTCCGTTTTGTGAGCACTTCTGCCAGTGTTCTATGGCCTGATCCCACTGGCTGCTGCGGTAGGCCGCCAGCCCCAGCAGGAAACTTCCCAACAGGGTTTTCGTTCCCTGTTGTTCCAGCAGCTGCAGCTGATCCCGGACTGAGCCCCATTCTTTTTTGCGGCAGGCCAGGTGGGCCAGGTTGAGTTTTGGGGTCAAATTTTCAGGGTCCATCTCCAAAGCTTTTTTATACTGGCGGGTGGCGTCATCGTATTCTCCCATGGCTTCCAGGGCCAGCCCCAGGTTATTGTAACTGCAGGCCTTTTTTGGTTCAATGGCTATGGCCTCCAGGAATTCGGTGGCGGCCTCGGCGTGTTCCGCCTTGCGGAAATGGATCAGGCCCAGGTAGAAACGGGCATCGGCCTCATCGGGTTTGATCTCCACTATCCTCCGGTATTCCCGGTAAGCTTCTTCGTACATCTGGGTCTTGTAAAAGGCGATCCCCAGGTTGCGGTGTTCGTCTACCGCTCCGCTCCCTGTTCCGGCAGCGGTCCGGGCCCTTTCGTTGCCCCGTTTGACCAGCCCCGCCCGCAGCAAGCCGTATACGACCTTGGAGGTCAGGAATTCTCCCAGCGAAGAAGCCTCCATTACCTCCTCCATGGTGCGGCGGCCGTCTATCAGCTGTATCACCTGCCGTTCTTCCTCGTTCAATTCCATCTCCACCTGCTGGGCGCCTTCTAAAATAAGCCTTTCCAGTATTATCTGGGCACCAGGCAGTTTGGCCTCCAGGTTTTTCCATTCGTCTATCCGGCGGGCCTCTTCCAGCAGCAGGTTCAGGACATCCAGCGATACGGTGATGGTCTCCTCGGTGGGAAGGGTGTCCGGTTCAAAAAAGAAATCACCCTCTTCCCAGCGCAGCAGGTAGAATATGGCATCGGCGATCTGACGGGAAACATCGGACTCCAGGTCCTGCTTGGTCAACAGCCCCAGATGGATCAGGATGCCGCCCAGCCGGCGGCCGTCCGGATCAGTCTGCTGGTGTTTCAGGGCCTCCTCCAACTGGGAATTGGTGATTAAACCACGGGACAGCAGGCGGTCGCCCAGACGGTCGGGCCGGTTCAACAGGCTGCTGTAGCATATCTTTCCGTCGTTGAAAAATATGCTTCCGAAATTCTTGCCGTCGGTGACCTTCAAACATCCGGTCTTGTGTCCCACCGACAAAAGCTGAAGGACATCGGGCAGGCTTATTTCCTTGAAGGATCCTTTAATGGCCATTGGTCAGATCATATGTAATGGGTTTAAGGATTCGTAATTATTCAGCCACGAAGCGATGCACTGAGCAGTGCCGTAGTGGCACTAAGCCACCAAGGCTAAATATTGAATGACAATATTTTTTAATACCACTTATAATAAAGAACATTTTTCCGTGTGCCCCATAGCTTCCAACGCTAACATTGCCCTTCGCGGCGGGCAGATTTATTAGCAATACATTTTTTGCATTGAACCAAAGTTTATAGTATTTGTGTCTTTGTGGCTTAATAGATATTAAAATTCTTCCATTAACCGGTCTTCCACCCAGGGCCAGGTCTCTTCAATGGTGCCGGCCTTTTCCGCCAGTATGTCATCAGGCTTGGATTGAACTGCTGGTTCCGGCGGGTTTACGTTCTGGGGTTCCGGTTTGATCTCGGGAGGGTTAAGCGGCTGGGTTTTGGGTTCCGATGACAAGACCGGCATTAGCGGAGTTTCTGGCAAGGGGATCTCCGGGACCGGAGCTTCCTGGACAATTTCCGTTTGCGCCATTGTTCCGGTCTTTCCGCCGCTTAACCTTTGGGAAAGGTTTTTAACCAATTGTTCAAGCTTATCCGTCTGTTCCGGATCGAACAAAACCGACTCGATCCTGGTCATCTCTTCGGGAGTGGACTGGCCTGCCATCTGCCCGAAATGCTGCTGCAGGTCTATCAGCTTTTCCACATTGGCGGTATACTTTTCGTATTCCAAAGATAAGACCGCAACATCCTGATCCAATGAGAGTTCCACCGAAGCGGTATTAAAACCCTTCATCTTCCAGATGTAGATCTTCTCCTTGTATTCCCGCCGGATCTTTTCGGTATCCTGCTGTTCGGACAGCATGTTCAGCATCCGGTCATCCAGCCCGGAAACAAAGGCTCCGAACTCGCCTTCCGGCTTGTCCGCCGGTTCCTCGGGCTCCTCTGCCGGAGAAGGTTCGGCAGACAACCCGGCCTGGGCTGCCGGAGGCAAGGCTTCATCCACCGTCTCTTTGGTGACCGGGCCCTCCATCAGAGAGGAATATAAAAGCACCCGGTTCAGGGCCCCTTCCAACTCCCGGACGTTGGAGGAAACCCGCGAAGCTATCAACTGCAGAACGTCTTCGGGAAGTTTTTGTCCCCGGGCTTCGGCCTTCTTGTATAGGATCAGTCCTTTTTCCCGGAGCTCAATCTCCTTTAATGCCGCAAATACGCCGCCCAAAAGCCGTGACAGCAGTTTGGGGTCCAGGGCTTCAATTTTCTGTGGATGGGTGTCCGTGGTGATCACGATCTGACGGCCCGAGCCGATCATCCGGTCAAACAGCGGCAGCAGTCTTACCTGGACATCGCGCTGGTGCAATCCCAGATGCAGGTCGTCAAACAGCAGCAGGTCGGCCTGCTCGGCCCGGGCTAAATCTCCTGCCACCAACTGGCTTCCGGCCAGGATCTCGATCTTGAATTCCGGATGTGACAACGCTACGGCGTTTCCCACCGCATGCAGCAGATGGGTCTTGCCCAGACCCACCCCGCCATAGATCACCAGCGGATTATAGATCCTTCCCGGCTCCTCGGAAACTTTTAAGGCAGCCGAAAACGCCAGGCGGTTGTTGGGCCCGGTAAAGAAGTTATGAAAGACATAATTGGTCTTTACTATTTCAGGGTCGTTTTGATCCATCGGATATTTTATATTTGCTGTCGGATTTCAATTTAAGCGGTCATTGAGTTTAACGGTATGTGAACGTATTCATTAGTGTTTCCTGATTTCATGGGTTCCTTATAGATAAAAGTTCCAGAGATCTGGCCTACTTTTTGTACTTGGCCGAAAGCGACTGCAGCACCAAAGCGCTGACGGTCTTCAAGGTATCAAAGACTCCCGCTCCAGTGGTAGCTATGGCTTCAAAGTAATGGGCCCGCCTGAAATTGAGCCCGGTGTTCAGGTCGGCCACCGACATGATGTTGGGCAGGTCCCGTTTATTGTACTGCATCACCATCGGTATCTTATACAGGTCCATACCCAATCCGGCCAGATTGTCCCTCAGGTTTTGCAGGCTGTCTTGGTTTTCCTGCCACTGGTCGACCTGGGAGTCGGCCACGAACACCACGCCATCAGATCCCTGCAGCACTAATTTGCGGGTGGAGTTGTAGAATACCTGCCCGGGCACGGTGTAAAGCTGGACCCTGGTCTTGTACCCGGCGATGGTCCCCAGCTCCAGCGGCAGAAAATCGAAGAACAGAGTGCGGTCCTTTTCGGTGGCCAGGCTGACCATGGAACTCCGCTTCTCGTCCGGGATCTTCCCGTAGATATACTGAAGATTGGAAGTCTTGCCGCAGCGTCCCGGCCCGTAATAGACAATCTTGCAGGTGATCTCTTTAGATGAGTAGTTGATTAAAGACATTGATTATTTGAATGTTGTGTTAAATTCTGGCTGACGCGGACGAATATCCGTTTTATGAGAACAGCTTGGACAGGGCATCCTCCACTTCCTGATTAAGGTCGGGCAGCTCTATCCCCTGGCTTTCCCGAACCGGTAGGGACTGCGTTCCCGGGACCTCTTCCTCCGCCAGCGGAGCATTGTCGCCTTCGTCGTTCAGGGTCTTTTCCAGGTGCGGGGTCAGCGCTTTTTCGGTTTCGGCTGCGGCATGGCGGATCATGCCCACCACCGTTGATTTATCGAAGATAGTGGCCAGAATGAAATGTTCGGCCACCAGGCAGAAATATACGTTCCACTTTGATCCCTCCTGGAACATCACCTTGAACTTTTCCTCCTTCACCAGATGAGCCAGGGCCTGGGTGGAGGAAAAAATGCCGCCGATCAGGGCCGAGATCGGCTGCAGGCTGAAATCTGTTACATAGCCTGACTGGCTGATCAGGTGCCCGTTCTTGGATAAAAGAATGGCGCACTTGGCCCGGGAGGCCTTGATATAGACGGCCATCTCCCGTTCCACTGCCACAGTAACTTCTTCCGATATGACGAACTGGAGATTGGTCATAATATCTTCATCAGGCGTTCCAGGCTGGCTTTCATTTTTATTGACACCAAGCCTATGTTGGCCCCGGGCTCGGTGATCACCGTCAGGATGCATTCCGGAGCGCACAGGAATATGATGCTTCCTTCGCTGGCCGATAGCTGTACCCCGGAAAGCTCCGATCCCTGCTCTGGCCGGAGGGCCTTGATTATCTCCTGATAGATACCTGCCACCATGGCGCTGATGGTCCGCTCCTCCAGCCCCGACATCAGGTTGGAAACGACCACCAGCCCTTCGTTGTCCACCACCAGGCTGCCTTTGACCCCGGAGATCTCGTTTATTTGATTGAGTATTTCTTTCATGATGATTTTTGCTCTGAATTTTCCGGCAGTTTAAAATGATTGCCTGTTGGGTTCTTTTTTGGCCAGATTCTCGGCCTGTTCCGCCGCCCGTTTGCTGTTGACCATCACCAATCCCACCTTGGCCGAGGAGTCGGCTGAGATCATCATAATCATCCGTCCGGCCTGGCGCAGGAATATCTTCTCGTCCCCCGTCTCGATCACTATCCTCTCCAATTCTCCCAGTTTAATCTTTTTCAGGGCTTCAAAAGCGGTTTTGAAGATATTGGCCGAAAGCGCGGCGCTGTCCTCGGAAAGGCTTTGCCCCGAACGGGAGACGGCGTCTGCCACAGCATAGCCGTTCTCATCCACCAGCATGCAGGCCTTGACCTGCGGGGTCTGCACCAGGTCGTTCATGATCTTGCCAAACCCGGCCTGCCATTCGGTGGCTTCCTCTGCCGCCAGTTTCGTGGGTTTGTCTGATGCCGCCGGAGGGGCTTTGGTCACAGGCGGGACTTCCGCCGGCCGGTCTTCGGTTTTCTGGGCGGGAATAGGCTGGGGCTCGGTGCGCCCGGCCATCAACGGTAGAGGGCTGGAAGGGATCTCCCTGGCCGGCGGCTCCGGTATTTTCACCGGTTCCGGAAGAGGCGCTTCCAGTTTGACTGCCGACTCAGCCAAGACCGGCTCTTCAGTAGTTTTGACCTGGAGTGGAGTTTCCGCGATGACAGCCGTTTCAACTTTTACCGGAGCGGCCGCAGGCGCCTCTGCCTCCGGCACAGCGGAATCGGCCTGGGCCAGGACCTTCTTGGCTTCTGAATGTTCGGACTGCACCGAAAGCACTTTTGCCGCCTCGGCCCGGGCCAAAGCATACTGTTTGGTGGCCAGCAGGCACTTGGACAGCACCAGCCGGCCTTCTATGTTGTCGGGCTGGGACTCCAGCCCTGCCTGGCAAATGGCGATGGCCTCGGGGTAAAGTCCGTTGTCACGGTAAAAATCGGCCAGGGAGGCAAACAGTTGTGACGAAGGGTCGGTAACCATCTGTTCCGGGGTGTTATTGTCTAATGGATCGGACATGGCAGTTGATAATTGGGATTGGATTGTTGGGATTATTGTTTGCTTTACAATGTATGATATACGCTAAAAGTTGGCCTTTGGACTTTACCTTTCCTCCCTGGATTTCTTCATCTTCTCCAACCAGGACTTTACCTCGGAGGAAAGTTCCGCCGGCACGCCCTCGGGCCGGGCAGATTCGGTTTTCGATTCCACCGTGCCCGCCTGGATCCTGGCCTTTCCCTCCAAACCTTCGGCCCAGCGCACCGCCAGGGTCACCAATTCCCGGACTTTTTCGGCCCTTTTGTCGCCGCCGGCGAACCGCAGAAATTTCTCCCAGCGCTCCACCGCCAGCTCCAGCCGGCCCAGACGGGCGTAGGTAAATCCCAGGCAGTAGTTTATCTCCGGGTTGTTCTCTTCGCCCTTGCTGGCCAGCTTGTATTCCATCACGGCTTCGTCGTAAGACTCGGCCAGATAATAGGCTTCGCCCAGATACAGATGGGCATGGGCCTGCTCCGGGTCTTTTTGTACCAGCTTGGTAAAGGAGTCTATGGCCTCTTCAATTTTTCCGCTGTTCAGTTCGGCTATCCCCTGCTTGATGGGATCCTGCTCCGGCTCCTGCAGATCAAGTTTAAGGTCGGTCTTTTTGCCCGAAGCCCTCACCAACCCGGTGACGCAAAGCCCGTAGATGACCTTGGCGGTTTCAAACTCCCGGCCGCCCACCGTCTCGATCACCTGGCGGGCGGTTCTTTTGCCGTCGATGGTGGCCATTATCAACCATTCTTCGGGCTTCAGGTCCAGCCGGCCCGAGGCCAGCTCGCTGCCAGGGGAAAGGCTGAGCACCAGGTCCAGATCGGGAAGTTTGGAATGGATCTTGGACCATTCATCCAGCCGGCGGGATACCTCCATCATCACGTTCTCGGTCACCAACAGCAGATCGGTGTCGGAATCGGCCGAAAGGTCCATTTCCTCAAAGCGGAAATAGCCGTCCTGCCAGCCCATGATGGCGAAGACCACCTCCTCCACCTGTGTCTTGAGCGCTTCCTTGACCGCCGGCTTGGTGACGAAGCCGCTTTCCGCCGCCAATACCCCGAACCGTTTGCGTTCTTTTGAATCCGACTGGTCCTTTAATATCCTCTCCACCTGGGGAATGGTGACCTTCCCGGACTTCAGCATTATCTGCCCCAGCCGCTCGTAGCTCTGCTGCAAAGTGGCTCGGATGATGTTGCCGTTGGAGAAGAACACCTGGCCGACGTCATGGGCCGAGTCCAGGGTCAGCACCCCGGACTTCCGGGACATGGCTAAAAGCTGGAACAGGTCCATCAGGCTTAGTTCTTTTATGGGGCCTTCGATCGCCATCTTGCTAAAATCAGAAAATTAAGAACCCTGCGGCAGAGAC
>DHVS01000030.1 GCA_002412795.1 bacterium UBP2_UBA5202
CGTTGGATTCCATGATGTCGGAGACCACCCGCACCGTGTAGGGGAAAAGGTCCTCCGAGGGTATCACCGGGGCCACCGCCCGCTCGGCCAGGGCCCCGTGCCCGATCTCCCGACGTCCCGGGCCCCTGAAGGGCTTGACCTCTCCCACCGAGAAGGGCGGGAAGTTATAGTGCAGCATGTAGCTCTTGGAGTATTCCCCCTCCAGGTCCTCGATCCGCTGTTCGTCGGAGGCGGTGCCCAAAGTGGTCACCACCAGGCTCTGGGTCTCGCCCCGGGTGAAGATGGCCGAGCCGTGGGTCCGGGGCAGCACCCCCACCTCGCCGGTGATGGGACGGATCTGGGTCAGGCTCCGCCCGTCGGCCCGCTGTCCCTTGCTCAAGATCCGCTCCCGCAGGTCGTGGCTCTGGATCTCCTCCACCATGGCGTTGATCTGTTTGCCGGTCTCCGGGAATTCGGCCAGCAGGGCCTCGGCGGCGTCCTGGCATATTTTCTTGATGGCATCCTGCCGCTCTTCCTTGTGGGGCAGGACATTGGCCGCCTGGATCTTGTCCAGGGTCAGGCTTTTGACCTTTTCCAGCAGGGCCTGGTTGACCGGGACGATCTCCACCTTGCGTTTGGGCTTGCCGCACAGGGCCACCAGTTCCTCCTGCAGGGCGATCAGCTGCTTGATGTAAGTATGCCCGAACTCGATGGCCTCGATGACCTCGGCCTCCGAGACCTCGCGGGCCCCGGCCTCCACCATGGTGATGGAGTCCTTGCTGCCGGCGATCACGATGTCCAGCCGGCTCTGTTCCAGCTGCTGGAAGGTGGGGTTGATTACGTACTGATTGTCCACCTTGCCCACCCGCACCGCGGCTATCGGTCCGGTGAAGGGAATGTCAGAGATGGACAGGGCGGCCGAGGCTCCGGTCAGGCCCAGAATGTCGGCGTCGTTCTCCTGGTCGGCCGAAAGGGTCAGGCAGACTACCTGCACTTCGTTCCGGTAGCCTTCGGGGAACAACGGCCTGATGGGCCGGTCTATCAGCCGGGCCGAAAGGATCTCCTTGTCCCGGGGCTTGCCCTCGCGCTTGAAGAACCCGCCCGGGATCCTCCCGGCGGCGTAGGCCTGTTCCCGGTATTCCACGGATAAGGGGAAGAAATCTATCCCTTCCCGGGGCGAGTCGGAACCCACTGCGGTCACCAGCACCACGGTCCCTCCGTAGCGCACCGTTACCGAGCCGTGGGCCTGTTTGGCGATCCTGCCGGTCTCGATGATGAGCTTGCGGCCGCCGATCTCCAGTTCCTTGGTATGGACCATAAAACCTCCTTTTTTGTCCCAGGCTCCTTGAGCCCGGGCTTCTCCCGGCTTTTTATCCGGGAGGAATTGTTCCGGTTAGGTTAATGACAAGGGGCGATTTTAACCGTAAAATCGCCCCCAGATTTTTACTTCCTTAAGTCTAATTTTTCCACGATGGCCCGGTATCTGGCGGCATGGCGCTTGATGAGGTAATCCAGCAGTCTCCGCCTCCGGCCCACCATCATCAGCAGCCCGCGCCGTGAGGCATGGTCCTTCTTGTTGGCCTTGAGGTGCCCGGTCAGCTGGTTGATCCGCTCGGTCAGCAGGGCGATCTGGACCTCGGGGGATCCGGTGTCGCTCTCGTGCTTCTTGTGGACTGTGATGACTTCCTGCTTCTTTTCCTTTTGCAAAGGCATGGTCTTTCCGTCTCCTAAAATGGGGTTGTTTTTTATACGCCGCAACCTGCGAAGAGGGGCAGGCAGGGCAAAGTTATATGACTTGTAATTATACCCTATTTAAGGCCCGTAAGTCAACTGTAAAGAGAACCTTACAGCCCCAGTTCGGCCGAGTCCAATACTACGGTTACCGGCCCGTCATTCTGTATATCCACCAGCATCTTGGCCCCAAAGCTTCCGGTCTGAACCTCTGTCCCGGAAGTTTTGAGCATCCCGATGAATTTTTGGTAAAGTTCCTCGGCTTCCACCGGGTCGGCCGAGTCGGTGAACGACGGCCTTCTCCCCTTTTTGCAGTCGGCATAAAGTGTGAACTGGGAAACAACCAGCACCGCGCCCTTGATATCTGCGAGCGACAGGTTCATCTTGTCGTCCTGGTCCTCGAAGATGCGGAGATTCAGGCACTTGGCGGCCATCTGCTCCACGATCCGTTCGTCGTCGCCGTGGGTGAACCCGCACAGCAGGCACAGGCCATGGCCGATCTGGCCGATGGTGGTTCCGTCAACTGTGACGCAGGCGGATGAGACACGCTGGATCACTAACCGCATGATTGCAAATTTTTAAATGCAAATATCATATTGCAAAATATTGCTCGTTGCCCTTTGATTTTTAAATTTACATTTTGCAATTTGAATTTTGTCTACTGGTGCTTGGCCACCACTTCCACCACTTCGGGAAAATCGATCCCATTGCGCTTCAGGGTCTCCAAAGTGGGGACGCCGTCGGCGGTCCAGCCCCGGCGCTTGTAGACCGCCTCCACCAGTTTCTGATAGCGGTCCTCCCGGTACTTGCGGTGCAGGGCTATCTTCTCCTCGGTGGATTTGGTGCTCGGATCTATGTTCATCCAGTCCTTCAGCTGCTTATCGTAGCGCTCCTGGCGGGATTCATATTCCTCTTTGGTGACCGGCCCCATGGCCCGGTAGGGCGGCTGGTCGTACTTTCTGACCCCCTTGCCCATTCTAAGATCGAACACCCGCTGGAACTGGTAGACCCGTTCCGACATTTTGATGATCTCCTCCTTGGTGATCTCCCGGCCGGTGACCCCGGAGAACAGGTCCACGTAGTTCTGGACGTGCTCCGGCACCTTGGCCGCGTCCATGGGGGCGTTCTTGGTGCGGTTGTCCCCGGGCTCGATGTCGTTCCAGGGCAGCTTGCACAGGCCGTTCAGCCCGAACCAGGTGCGGAACATCGGGAAATAATACAGGGCCTCGGCCTTGTCCTCAAAAGTGGGGATCTGGTTGTTGACCATGTCCATGAAGATCACCCAGGCCTCGTCGTGCTGGGGGCCCTTGTTGGTGAGGTAGTAGCCGCCCTGCTGGGCCAGCGACTCTTTTGACATGTATTCCGACTGCTCCAGCCCCTTGCCCTCCAGCCCGATGTCCGTAAGAAAGGCAAAGTCACCCCAGCCCTTGTCGGCGAAGATCCGCTTCATCCGCTGGACGCCCTGACCGGCGATCAGGCCAAAACCCTCGCCCCGGGCCATCTGGTGCATCAGTTCCAATTGCGATTCCCCCTTGCCCCAGCTCATATCCAGGCCCCCGGTGCGTTCGGCATTGAGGATGCCCCTCTGCCAGCACTCCATGATGAAGCCGGTTATGGTGCCGAAGCTGATGGTGTCTATGCCGTAGGTATCGCAGTAGAAGTTGCACTCTATCACCCATAACGGATCGAAGATCCCGCAGTTGGAGCCGCAGCCGGCCGCGGTCTCGTATTCCGGGCCGTCCACCACTACTTTGTGGCCCTTGTAGGGCCCGGTGCGCAGGGCGAACTCATCCACCCCGTGGGCGCAGGCCATGGAACAGCCGTACCAGCAGCCGTCCGGGATTCCCTGGGTGAACTGCTTGATCCAGGTGGTCTTGTCTATCTTGGGGGCGTCCGCGTGGCTGCCGTACTGGAAGTTCATCACCGGCAGCAGGTCGTAGGAGTTCATCACGCCCACGATGTTGGTGGTGCCCACCTTGCGCATCCCGCACATCTTGTCGTCAAAGTCGTGCATCTCCCTGTGCAGTTTGACCCCGGCCCGCTGGATCCGTCCCAGGTCGGCCGGATGGTTCATGTCGCCCTTCACCTGGGGCCCGTGGACCACCAGGGCCTTGATCTTCTTGTCCCGGAACACCGTGCCGATGCCGCCCCGGCCGGCCTGCTTCAGCCGGGTCACCTTGCGCCGGACGTCGTAATAACTGAAGTTGAGGCAGCCGATCAGGCTGTGGGCCGCAGCGGCCCCGGAGCTTACCACCGACACGTTGCGTAGGTCGGCCTCGTCCGCGGCGTACTGGTGGGTGAATTGCTCGGCCGCGATGTGGGAATCCAGCGACTCCTGGGGCGCGGTCTCGATCGTCACTTTGCCCTTGACCCCGTCCAGCACAATGATCACGTCCTCTTTGGCCTTGCCCTGGATCTCCAGGGCGTCGAAGCCCGAGAACTTCAGCAGCGGGCCGAAATAGCCGCCCACGTTGGAATCGATGGGAATGTTGGTGATGGGCGACAGGGTGACCACCAGCGACTTGCCGGCCCCCGGGTACTGGGTGATGCCGCAGATGGGGCCGGGCGAGATAATGATGTCGTTCTCGGGATCGTTCCACTTGGTGCCGGGCTTGATGGCATCCCACAGGTATTTCAGGCCGAAGCCCCGGCCGCCGGTGAAGGTCTGCTTCATGGCCTCGTCGATCTTCTTTTCGGTGAATTTGAGTGTGCCCAGATCGATGTGCAGGGAGCGGTTGTTGTAACCCTTTTGGGGCAGGCTGGGGGTGAAGGCATATTCGGCCAGCACCTGGTGGGCAGCCTTCATGGCCTCTATGTCCTGGGTGTATCTGGTATATTCAAAGACCTTGTTCTCGTCCATTTTTTCTTCTCCTGGTTGGGGCCGATGATATCGGCCCTTACTATCGGTTGGGGCACGATGCATCGTGCCCTTACGTTTATCAGATTACCGTTCCGCGATCTCCAGCGCTTTCTCGGGGCAGTCCTTGACGCAGGCCCCGCAGGCCACGCACTTGAAGGGTTCGCGCAGGTCCGGGTGGGTCCGCATGGAAAGGGTGGGACAGTAGCCCACGCACATCAGACAGCCCACGCACAGTTTCTTGTCCAGCATCACCACCCCCAGTTTGTTCCGGGAAAGGGCCTTGACCGGGCAGATCGGGATGCACTCCCCGCACTGGTTGCAGACGTTGATCTCGAACTTCCCCCCAACCTCTTTGACCTGGATGGCCGACTTGGAGGGGTCCCCGGTCTTGAAGAAGGTCTGGGAGCATGTCTTCTCGCAGGCCCGCACCCCTTGGCATTTGGCCGGGCTGGTCTTGAGATACTTCATTTGGGTTGACCTCGTATGGGTTTATATTAGTTTTAGTTTTTCAGATATAAGATTTTTATTTTAGCATCAAACGGCCCCAAAATCAAGGATAAAAAGATTAGAACTCCACCACCGCCATGCTGTCGCCGGGCACGAAGTCGAACCCCAGGTCCCTTGAGAGCCGGGCCAGATTTTCCAGCACCGCCAAACCTTCCGGGCCGGATAAAGGAGTGGGCTTAAAGAACACTTTATTGTTGTCCACGCACAATGGTATCAGTTCGATCCGTTTTAACCCGGTGGAATCAAACTCTGTTTTAAGGATCACGCTCTCGGTGCATTTTTTGCTGCGGGAACCGAAGGCGAAGTTCCCCAGGCTGTAGGCTATCAGTTTGCCTTTGTACAGCTCCAGCCCCTGCAAAATGTGGGGATGGTGCCCCAGCACCAGGTCCGCCCCGTTATCGATGCAGAAATGAGCAAGTGTCCTTTGGTAAAGCTTGGTGGTGTCCATCAGCTCCGCCCCCCAATGGAAGGAAACCACCACGATATCCGCAATTTCTTGGGATCTCTTGATGTCCTCTTTGATATGGGATTCGTAGGCCGGAGCGGTCCCGGCCTTCCTGGCCGTGGCCCAAAACTGGACGGGGAAGACCCGGGAATAGGAAAGGAAGGCGACTTTGATCCCGTTGCGCTCCACAATGGCCGGTTTCCTGGCCTCGGCCAGGTTCATTCCCGCCCCGCTGCGGGCGATGCCCAATGAATCCAAAAGTACCAGGGTGGCTTTAAGAGGTTCGGGGCCATAGTCCATCATATGATTGTTGGCCAGAGCCACCACGTCGAAACCGGCAGACTTTATTCCGGCGGCCTGCCGGGGCGGAACCAGAAAGGTGAACTTCTTGTTGAAAGCTTTTCCCTTGGTGCCGTAGGGCGCCTCCAGGTTGCAGATGGCGATGTCGGCCTGCTGTATGATGGAACGGGTGAGAGAAAATGGATAATCCGGTCCGCTGTCGTTGACCCAGGGAGACATGCTCCCGCCGGTCATCACGTCCCCCACCGCCAGGATGGAAACCGTGCCGGAATCGTTCTGTGCCGAAACCGTCGCCAGGCTGATTAAAACAATAATAGTTGATAAATACAGGACCTTCATAAAATTTCCTTATGCAATTTATTTTACCTCTGTGGGCTTAGTGCCTTTGTGTCACTTCGGCCCCACTCAGTGCATGCTTTGTGGCGATGTATCCTGTCATAAAAAAACCCAGTTCATTATACCATAAAATGAACTGGGAAAAAATACCTGGATAAACAGTTAGAACATCCGGGCGGCCAGGATATAGTTGGCGGGGTCTTTGGGCTGGCCGTTCACCATCACTTCGTAATGCAGGTGAGGTCCGGTCACCCGCCCGGTTTGGCCCACCAGCGCCACTACCTGGCCCCGGTTCACGTTCTGTCCCACCGATACTTTGATCATTGAACAATGGGCAAACCTGGTGGTGATCCCGTATCCGTGATCCAGCTCCAGGCAAAGCCCGTAATTATTGCGGTAACCCACGAACTTGACCCTTCCGGCGGCCGGAGCGGCAATGATGGTGCCTTCGGGAGCGGCGATGTCTATTCCCTCGTGCATTCTAAGTTCGCCCACCAGCGGGTCGCGCCGGATGCCGAAGTTGCTGATGATCCATCCCGGAGTGGGCTGGATGGACGGCAGGTGGTTCCACATCTCCTGTTTTTCGCTTAAGGCCGAGACTATTGCTTCAAAGCTTTCCAGCTGCAGGCGGGCCTCCCGGTCCAATTTCTCCAGGTCACGCTGCACTGTCTGCAGGCTGGCGGCGGTTCCGGGGGTGATTCCCTCGGGCAGCGGGGCCGGGGCAAAACCGCCCACCCCCACCCGCCGGACATCCGGGTCGATGGGGGCCAGGCCGGTCATCATCCGGACCTTGGAATCGAAATTGACAAATTCATTGATCTGATACTGCAATCCAACCAGGTTGTTTCCAAACTCCGTAACTTTATCCCTTAATATCCGGTTCTCCAGTTTCAGGGTCTGCAACATGGAGGCATCCACGAACTTGCCGACATAGCCGGTGGTGACCCCGGCCAGGCCCAAAAGAATGAATACGGCTAAAACCGCCAGGGTCTTGGCCGCCCAGGTGGGCAGCCTTAAAGTGACGGTTCTTCCGCTCTGATGCGGCACGATTATCAGGGTTAGATATGTCTTGTCCTTGATGGCCATAAATATTTATTAAACAGAAAAGATTGCCAAAACCTTAACAGGCTTTAAACCCATTATAAGAATAGCATAAAACTGTAACGTTTGTCAAGCTAAATATGCTTTGTTTACTGATACCCCACCACCCGGCCCGACTTGGTCTCCACCTTGACCTCGGGTATGGCCTTCAGCCGGATTATGAAGGCGTAGGACCAGTTGTCCCGGCTCTTGCTGCTGGAGAACCTGGCCTCCCAACAGTGCAGGTCCCGGAAAAGAGAATAATCCTGGGAGATCATTTCCCCGGTCTTGATGTTATAATAACGGTGATAATTAATGTTCCAGTTCTTGGTCAGGTTGAAATTGACCGAACCGTTCAGGTCGGAACCTGAAACTCCCATGTTTTTAAGCCAGTTCTGACCGAACCCAAGATTTATGGACCAAGACAGCCCCTTGGCTGGTTTCGGAGCGGGGATGGCAACGGTATCCGGCTTGGCCCCCAGGCTGTCCCCGCCAGCAGGCAAAGACAGGCTGTCGGCCGGCTCGGCTGCTGACCGGGCCAGAGTATCGGTATGCATTCCTGTCGCGGTGGAATCGGTTGAATCTGGCTTGACCAGGACCGAGTCCCCGGGCTCCAGCCAGCCCAGCCATTTGCCGGAAATCCCGTAACTCATGTCCAGCCTGGCGGATTGGTTCCTTTTTTGATAAAAGTTGTAAACCCAGGAAAATTGGCAGTCCAAAGGACTGACATACGGCAGGACCCGGAGGAAGCTGGTCAGGCTGCCCCATTTTTCCCCGGAAGCCAGGAAATTATAACTGGTGCCGGAGGATATGGTCAGCAGGTCTATCTTTTGCTCCGTGGTGTCCTTTTTAAGCTTGGCCTGGAACTGCTGGTTTAGGGAAATGTTCATAGATTTACTCTCCCCCTGTCCTCCGCCCAAAAATCCGTAGAACCTGCCCTGGTCTATCTTGGGGGTATAGGAAAATGAGGCCTGGGGCTTTACCACATGGCGCAGGGCCTTGAGCCTGCGGTCTCCCAAGTCCAGCAAGCCGTATATGGTGGTGCTGGCCCCCAATCCGCCGCCGTAAAGCCAGCGCAGGGCATTGCGGTTCTGGCTGGTGTCGCGATCATACCAGGTGCCGGATATTTTTGCGTTGGGGTTCAGGTTTATCCAGCGCAAGACATTGAAAGTGGCTTCCAAATTAAGGTTATTCTCCCAACCCTGGTGTTTTTCCACCAACAGCGTATCCCTCCTGTCGGTGGCCAGAAAATGGGAAGACCCCGAGAACCCCAGCAAGCCCTTGATGATGTCCTTGCGGTAAAGGCTGACCGTAACATCCGGCAGGCGGCTGCTCTTGACACTGGTCTCAAGATTGTTGGTATGATCCACTGCCCCGGTAAGGCTGGCGATGGTGGTCAAGGGGGTATTGACGGCCAGGTAGGAGTGCAGGTTGCGGTCCATCCGCACGGTCCTGTTTTCGGAAAAATCGGTATAGTAGTTCCGGTCGCTGACGAAATTGGCGGTGCCGTTGAGGTAGGCCCTCTTGCCCAGTATCTGACTGTACAAACCGTTCAGGCTCCAGCGCCGGTAGCCGGTGTTCCGGTCGTTCTGGTAGGAAAAATTCAAAGTGGATGAGAACCGGGGGGGCATCATGTAGCGGGCCTCAAAATTTCCCCGCCAGCCTATGCTTTCCAGAAAATCTGCTGAAGCGGTGGCATCGGACCGGTCGTTGAAAACCTGATAATAGGCCAGGTTCTTGACGAATGCCCCCTCGTAATTGTTGCTGCCGAACCTGGGCATTAAAAAACCTGAATGCCGTTCCTTTCGCATGGGGAAGAACCAAAACGGGATGGCCAGCACCGGGATCCCCTTAAAGCACAACAGCACCGGCTGGGCCACTATCTTGTCATTGAGGTATATTTTCATCTGCCGCGACCAGAAGTAAAAGTGCGGGGTTTCGCAGTCGCAGGTGGTGTAGCGGCCGTAGTCTATGTTGAGCACCCTGTCGTCAACCTGGCGGACCCGGCGCCCCCAGTAACGGCCCTTGTTGAAATCGGTGTTGCCGTTGTATATCCAGCCCAGCCGGGCCTTAAAGTCGTAGACCATCCGGTCTCCCTTGATGGCCTCGGGGCCGTCGTACAGCACCGGGTTTTGGTCCACCGTCAGCATCTGGTTCTTGGTGTCCAGGCTGATGCTGTCCCCGGTCACTTTTATCTCCTTGTACCTGACCTCGGCCCGGCCGGTCAGGCTGATCAGGCTCAGGTCCAGCCGGTAGTCTATCAGGTCGGCCTGGTAGCGGATGGCGGTCCTGGTGGTGTCGTCATTGGCCAGATCCCATCCCCCGGTGGCAGTTTGGACGGCGGTGCTGTCTTTCTTGGGTTTTGAAGAGTCCGGCAAGGCAGTAACATCTGATTTACCCGGACCGGCAGCCTGCGAGTCGTCGGTCCCTGTTTCCGCCGGCGGCTCTGGTGTCTGGCCCCATAGCAGATCAGGAACCGCCGTCAGACTGAAGGCCGCCAAAAACAGAAACAGCGGCCAGTACCCCCAGGGCCGCCGCCTATGTCGCCTGAATTTGTTCATTGTTGGAAGAATGGTTTTCCTGTTTTAAAACTACCCGGCCACAAAAGGCACAGAGGACATAAAATAGGAGAGAGAGATTGGAGGTATACGTCAAGGGTTTTTCAACTACTGGCGATAGTCGAAACGAAATAGATACCAATTCATAAAACACAAAATATAATATTTGAGAACATTTCTCTAACCTCCTTATTATATGAAGCTCCTCGCATCAATCGGGGGGATTTACGATCAAGCAGAAACTTATTTTGTGATTTATGTGCTTTCTGTGGCTGATCCGGGAGATGATTGGTTAAGGAATAATCCGATTGTTATATTATTTCTCTGCGGCTGGACCGGCCCCGGCCCGGTATTCTTCTTTGAAGGTGATGAAGATCATCAGGGCCACTCCCACCATCACCGCGCTGTCCGCGATGTTAAAGATGTACCAGCGGTCCAGGTAAAATCCCGAAAACTTCAGGATGCCGGCCTGGAAGGGGGGGATTATGATGTCCGGTATGTCGCAGTCTATGAAGTCCGTCACCGCCCCGGTGCGGAACCGGTCCAGCATGTTGCCGGCCGCCCCGCCCAGGATGGAGCCGGTGGCCAGGGCCGCCAGTAGGCTCCGGCTCTGGCTGCGGAGGTAAAAATAAACTATGGCGGTGATGGCCAGCAGCGACAGGGGCAGCATCAGGTAGCGGCTGAAGGGGCCGAAGGATATGCCCATCACTCCGTTGCTGTTGGTGATATGGGTGAACTGCAGTGTCTTGCCCAGCACCTCAAAGCTTTCCCCCAGGGCCAGGCGGGATTCCACCAAAAGCTTGGTCCAGCGGTCCAGCACGAACACCCCCAGGGTCACCGCGATTATGACGATGCGGTTGCGCAGTCGTAGTTCTGTCACAAAAGCCCCTACTGTTCCTTGTTGCCGTTCTTGACCAGCTGTTCGGCCTGGCGGCTGCATTTGATGCAGTACCTGGCGTAGGGCATGGCCTCCAGCCTGGCCGGATCCACCTCTTTGCCGCAGCTGTCGCAGATCCCGAACTTCCCGTCCTTGGCCCGCATCAGAGCCTGGTCGATCTCGTAGAGCTCGTTGCCCTTGCTGGAGGCCAGGAACACGCTCTTTTCCTTTTCCATGGTGTCGGAGCCCTGATCGGCCGGGTGATAGGAGGCCGAGGACAGGTCCCCGGACGATTCCTTCTGGCTGGCCATCAGCCCCTCGCTTTTGATCTGGGCCAGTTCGGTTATGAAGCGCTTCCTCTCGTCCAGCAGGATGGCCTCGTACTTTTGCAGGTCTTTTTTGTTCATGCCGGGTTGGTACCTCCTTAGGATTTTACCTGTTCTATGACTAGGTTGATGGGATGGCCGTTGATCTGCATCTGCTGCCCGGCTGTTTCCGGCAATCCCGTTTTTAGTTCCAGGGCCAGGGTCTCGTTCATGATATAGGTCTTGAATTTATTGATGGCCGCAGCCAGTTCGGGGTCCGTGTTGTAAGAGACCTTGATCCGGTCGGAGACCTCAAAGCCCGACTCCTTGCGGATGTTCTGGATGCCGTGCACCAGCTCCCGGGCGCAGCCCTCGGCGGTCAGCTCCGGGGTCAAAGTGATGTCCAAAGCCGCCAGGTCCCCGCCTTCCTCCTTGACCATCAGCCCGGGCTTGGAGACGGCGGTGATCTCCGCATCCCCGGTTTCAACCTCAAATTGTCCGGCCGGTATTTGAACGGAACATTTGCCCTGGACTTTAAATGTTTTCACCTGCCGTCCGTCAAGTTTCAAGATCTCCTCGGCTATGGCTTTGGCGTTGGGGCCGAACTTGGGTCCCAGTTTGGAGACCAGCCCCTTGGCCCGGTAGTCCACCAGGCTGTCGGCGTCGGACGCCTGCTCCACGGTTTTGACATTGACCTCGTCCCGGATGATCTCCTGGTGCCTTAGCACCGCTTCCCACCCGGCGGCCTGGTCGCCCTTGAACAAAAGCCGGGCCAGCGGCTGTCGGACCTTGAGCCTGGCCTCCTTGCGGGCGGCGTGGCCCAGCGAGACCGCCTTGCGGACCACCGCCATCTCCTGGGAAAGTTTTTGGTCTACCCGCTTTTCATCGGCCTGGGGATAGGCGGTCAAATGGACGCTCTGGGGCGCCGCGGCGTCAATTGACCGCACCAGGTTCTGGTACATCTCCTCGGCCCAGAAAGGCATGATGGGCGACATCAGTCTAATCAGGGTCTCCAGGCAGGTGTACAGCGTCAGGTAGGCGGCCTCCTTGTCGGAGTCTGATTCCGATTTCCAGAACCGCCTCCGGGACCGCCGGACATACCAGGTGGAAAGGTCCTCGGTGAAGGATTCCAGCTTCTTGCAGGCTGCAGCCGCATCGTAGTCATCCAGCTTCTGGCGGGTGTTCTTGACCAGCAGATTCAGCTCGGAGAGGATCCAGCGGTCCAGCAGCGACAGCTGGCATTTGTCCAGGTTTTTTCCCTGGGGGACGAACCCGTCCAGCTTGGCGTAGGTGATGTAGAAGGAATAGACGTTGTGCAGGGTCAGCAGTTTGCGTTTGAACTCGGTGGCCGTGTGGTAGCCGAAATTCAGGTTCTGGACCGGATTCTGGCAGCAGAACACCCAGCGCATCAGGTCGGCCCCGATCTTGCCGGCCGCCTCGTCGAAGGGGATGGAGTTGCCGGCCGACTTGTGCATGTCGTCCCCCTTCTCGTCCTTGACCAGGGCGTGGCCCAGCAGGCATTCAAAGGGCGCCCGCCCCTCCAGCACCGTGCTCATGGTCAGGATGGCATAGAACCAGTTCCGGAACTGCCCGGGAAAGCACTCGGTGATGAACTCGGCCGGGAACCACTGCTGCCAGTACTCCCGGTTGGCGGGATAGACCTGGGAAGGATCGTAGCGGTACTTGCCGGATCTTTCCTTTTCCGGAGTATAACACCTGTCCGGCGGCATCACCGTGGAGAACATCACGATCCCGGCGTCCAGCCAGGGGTTGCCCACGTCGCGTATGCGCGAGGCCTCCCGGCCGCACTTGGAGCAATTGATCCTGACCTCGTCCACCCAGGGGCGGTGCGGGGTGTGGCCGTCGAATTTGTCCCAGCCGGAGACGGCCCGGGCCTTCAAGTCCTCGTAGCCGCCGGCCACATCAAAGTTGCCGCAGGAGCACTGGAATATGGGCAGGGCCAGCCCCCAGTAGCGTTTTTTGGAGATGCACCAGTCGCCCATGTTCTTCAGCCAGTCCAGCTCCCGGTCCAGGCCGTAGTCCGGGATCCAGCGGGCCTGTTTGACCGAGTCCATGATCCGGTAGCGCAGGCTGTGCTTTTTCTCTTCGGCGGTGACCTGGTCGTAGGGCTTGTCGTATACCGGCCCCATGCTGATGAACCACTCGTCCACCAGCCGGAACACCAGTTCACTGTGGCAGCGCCAGCATTCGGGATAGCGGTGGGTGATCTTTTGGGCGTAGTACAGCACTCCCCGTTTCTTCAGGTCATCTATGATGGCCTCGGCCACCCCGCTGACGTTCTGGCCGCTCAGCCAGCCGAACCCGTCCTGGTAGACTCCGGCCTCGTCCAGCGGTGCCACCACTTTCAGGTTTTCAACCTTGGACAGGGCAAAGTCCTCCTTGCCGCAGCCCGGCGCGATGTGCACCATCCCGGTGCCGTCCTCCTCGGTCACTTCCTTCCAGGCCACGGTGCGGTGCTCTATGCCCTGCTGGGCCGGCAGATGGTCGAACGGCCCTTCATACTTAAGGCCCACCAGTTCCCGTCCGGGAAGTTCCGAGATGATCTCGTAATCCTTTTTCAGGATCTCCTTGCGGCCCTTGGCCAGGTAATAGACATTCCCCTCCTGGCGCACCTTAAGATAGGTGAAATCGGGGTGCACCGCCACCGCGGTGTTGGAGGTCAGGGTCCAGGGGGTGGTGGTCCAGACCAGCAGGTATTCCCTGTCCCGGCCCAGGATGGGCAGCTGGATGTAGACGCTTTTGTGGGTCATCTCCTTGTAACCCTCGGTGGCGATCTCCATGTCCGAGAGGGCTATGCCGCAGCGGGTGCACCAGGGCATGACGTCGGTGCCCTTGTAGATCCAGCCCTGGTCGTGGCATTTCTTCAGGAAATGCCAGATGGCATAGTTGTTGTCCGGGGCCATGGTGAAATAGGAGTTGTCCCAGTCCATCCAGTATCCCAGGCGGATGGACTGCTGGGTCTGGACCTGGGAGAACTTGTCCACCCGCTCCTTGCACTTGTTGACGAAGTTGCCGATGCCGTAGGCCTCGATGTCCTTCTTGGACTTGAAGCCCAGCTCTTTTTCCACCTCGACTTCCACCCACAGGCCCTGGCAGTCAAAGCCGTTCTGGTAGCGGGCGTCATAGCCCTGCATGGCCTTGTAGCGGTGGTAGAGGTCCTTGTAGGTGCGGCCCCAGGCGTGGTGCACCCCCATGGGATTGTTGGCGGTGATCGGCCCGTCTACGAAACGGAAACGCTTTGCGCTGCCTTTGTTGCAGGCCGCCAGCTTCTCAAATGTTTTGTTGTCTTCCCAGAATTTCAGTATTCTTTTTTCCAGTTCGGGAAAGTCAAGATTTTGGGGTACGTCCTGGTACATAGTGACTAGTATCTTATTGATTAAAATGTTCTATTAAGACTCAATAAATTGAAGATCTTTGGCTGTTCATTAAAAACGGTGAACGTAGCTTATGTATACTTTGTCTTTTTTGGGGGTAGTAGAAAAAACTAAATTATATTTTTCTTTTAAGCTTTCATTATATTCATCAGCGGCTATGACAGCAAGTGCGATATCTCCAACCCTCAATGCCAAACAAGCAATTAGACCAATCTCTGCTGTAGCTTCAGACTTTGAAGAGGCCATTAAGACCAAACTTCCAATCGTCCCGGCGGCAAATACTGTACCTGAAAGATTATCACCGCAATAGAAATGCCCCGCCCCGGGTATGAAATACGACCAAAGCCCTGCGGCCCAGCCTGGTTTTCGTTCCTGGTTGTATTTCTGCCAGCGAATGTTCTCTTCCATTTTTCTGCTGATGTCTGCCATATATTGTTCTTTAGAGGCTCCAAACCCTGTTGCACCCGTTGATGAGTCGCAGTGAACATCACTTAGGGTATCCGCGAAGCAAATTCCCGATATAAGCAACAAGATAATCGACAATTTAATTAATCGCATAGTGTTTTTTTAAAATATTACGTTTAACGCTAATGAATTTTTTCTTGGCACTACAGACCATATCAGTCCATACTTTTCTTTTATTTTTCTGTTATAAGCATTTGCGGAAATTGGAGCATGAATAATATTTGCAAGATAACCTGTAACATAAACTAGATAAAAAGCGCTTTCCATATCAGTCGGTGGATCTCTAGGGTTCGGATGATCACCTCCCGACAATAATGCCGAACCTATTATACCAACCAGATACAACGCTCCGGTCTTATCTTCATCTAAATAGAAATGGCCAGCCCCTGGAATAAACATTGACCATAACAATGCTGCAGCTACCGATTTCTTCTCCGATTTATATTTTTCAATTCTAGCCATTTCATCAAGCTGAGCTATGTATTTAACGAAAATACTATCGGAGTTATTTCCCGGGCTTTTGGGGTCGTACAAGCTATCAGTTTTTGATGCTGTCGTTGGATAATCCAAGCTGGGAGTGCTGTCGCCAATTCCCTGTGCTCCAGCCGGCATAATTAGTGCGTTGACTGAACACCCAAAAATAATACAAAGTATTGGCAAATATGTTTTCATTTCAATATTCCAGAAAATAAATTAAAATTGCACGCTTAATGCTGTTTTGATCTCGTTGCTCTGCGGCAGGAATTCGTAGGTCAGCCCGTATTTCTTACGCACATTTTGGTTGTAGCGATTGACGCTGCGGTTGGCCACCACCACGTCGGCCACCCGCAGGACCACATAGGCCAGGCCCCAGCCGCCGGCGCCGGAGCTGTTGTCGCTGAGAGCCTGCACAGTGAAAGCCGACTGGGCGGTGATAGAGCCGAGGAAAAAGAAGGCCGACCGGCCATAGCTTTTGGCGTAAAAATTACCGGCTCCCGGTATCACCAGCGACCAGAACAGCCCCCAGCCCTTAGATTTGTATTCCCGCTCCGCCTGCCCTTCCAGCAGCCTCTGCATCATCACCTCGGTCTGGGGCGTGGTCTGGGTCTGGACCGGGGTCTGGGCTTGGGCCTTTAGTTTGCCGGAAAGTTCCTCGGCCACCTCCCTCATGCCCACGGTCAGAAGGAACTCCATCTGGCCCTTGTAATCCCGAGCCGAGGTCATCTCCACCTTGCCGGTCTTCAGGTCTATCAGCCTCAGTTGGGCGGCGTAGACCTCGCCGATCCTGCCCAGGCTGCCGCCGATCATCTTCTGCACCGGCAGCATCCGCCCGGCTTCCACCAGACAGGCGGTCTCGTCGCAGGCCCCGGTCTGCTGGAAGCCCTGTTCCTTGAGGATCTCCGCCATCTTGTCCCGCTCCAGCACGTCAAAGATCCCGGCCCGCTGCAGTTCGATGGTCAGGCGGTCGGTCAGGAACCGGGTGTCCTGGTCCGAGATGCCGGAACCCTTCAGGTTCATCACCGCCACCGCGGTCTTGCGGTCGGACTGGGCGTTAAGGATTGACGATGCCGCCGCTAAAATGATCAATGTCAGCAGGGCTTTTTTCATCATCGTTGTTCCTTTAAGTAAATGGAAGATGCTTCGGATTGCCGGCAAGCTTGTCTGCTCAGCATGACATTGTGCCGTTAAGCCTCTAATTCCTCGTAATGGGATAGCTTCTTGAATTCCTTGAACCTCTGTTCGATCTCGTCCTTGGTCAGGGTCTTCAGCCGTTCCATCGAAAATTTCTCCACGTTGAACGAAGCCATCACGCTGCCGTAGATCATGGCCCGCCTTAAAACCCGGTCGTTGAGATCGCCCTTGGAGGCCAGGTATCCCATGAAGCCCCCGGCAAAACTGTCGCCGGCCCCGGTGGGGTCAAAAACATCCTCCAGCGGAAAGGCCGGAACGGAGAATACGGTCTGGCCGGAGAACAGCATGGCCCCGTGCTCGCCCTTCTTGATCACCAGTATTTTTGGTCCCATTTCCCTGATGGCCCGGGCGGCCTTGACCAGATTGGGCACCCCGGCCAGCATCCGGGCCTCGGTGTCGTTGATGAACATGATGTCCACCAGCCTGATGGTCTTAAGCAATTCCTCCCGGCTGCCCTGGATCCAGAAGTTCATGGTGTCACAGCCGATGGCCAGCGGCTTTGCAACCTTGCCGATCACCTCCCGCTGCAGGGCCGGGTGGATGTTGCCCAGGAACAGGAACTCGGCCTGCTGGTGGGCTTCGGACAACTTGGGATGAAAGGTCTCGAACACGTTGAGATGGGTGGCGTGGGTCTTGGCCTCGTTCATGTCGTATTCGTAGGAGCCCGCCCAGCGGAAGGTCTGGCCCTTGGCTGTTTCCAGACCGGAAAGGTCCACTCCCCGCTTGGCCAGGAAGTCGATGTCGCCCCTGGGAAAATCCTCGCCGATGACCCCCACCAGGCTGACCGGAGTGAAGAAACTGGCGGCCGAGGAAAAATAGAGGGCGCTGCCGCCCAAGGCTTCCTTGGCCTCGCCGAACGGGGTTTTTACCGAATCCAATGCGATGGAGCCGACCACTGTGATTGACATGATACCTCTTTCGAAAGGTTTGAAATATTGTAAAGGTATAAAGGTTCTGGTCGTTTGTGACCTTTCGGCCTTTTTAGTCCTTCAGTTTCGCCACCACCTGTTTCACCAGCCTGACGAACTTGAGCTCGGCCTGGCCGGCCACCGCAATGACCTCCTCCAGGCTGACCGAGCGCATGGCCTCGGGAAAGCCCATGTCGGTGATGATGGAGAAACCCATCACTTTCAGCCCCGAGTGCCGGGCCACTATCACCTCTGGCACGGTGGACATCCCCACCACGTCGGCGCCCAGGATCCGCACCATCCGGTACTCGGCCCCGGTCTCCAAAGTCGGCCCGGTCAGCGCCAGGTAAACGCCCTTCTGGACCTTGATCTTCTCCTCCAGCGCCACCGACTCGGCCAGGGCCAGCAGTTCCTGGTCGTAAAGATCGTACATGTCGGGGAAGCGCGGCCCCAAAGTTTCGTCGTTCTTCCCGATCAGCGGGTGCCCGCCCATCAGGTTGATGTGGTCGGAGATCAGCATGATGTCGCCGGCCCGGTGGGCGGGGTTGACCCCGCCGCAGGCGTTGGAAACGATCAGGGTCTTGACCCCCAAAGCCTTCATCACCCGCACCGGAAAGGTCACCTGCTGCAGGCTGTAGCCCTCGTAAAAATGGAAGCGGCCCTGCATGGCCATCACGTATTTTCCCGAAAGCTTGCCGAAGATCAGCTTGCCGGCGTGGCTCTCCACGGTGGAAACCGGGAAGTTGGGGATGGTCTGGTAGGGAATGGTGTCTATGATCTCAATTTCATTGACCAGCCCGCCCAGCCCGGTGCCCAGGATGATCCCGATCTGGGGGAGGACCTTGGTCTTGGACTGCAGAAAGTCTGCTGTTTCCTGGATCTTCTGTTTCATCTCGCTCATTTTATTTCTTCCCCGGGGTTAAGTGTTTCGGTTTGAACCTGGGGCGGCTCTTCCGCCTGCGGGACCTCGGGGATCGTCAGCTTGGCGGTCTCCATCAGGGTGGAAAGCATCCTCTGCATGTCGGCCATCTTCTGCTCGTCCATGGCCCGGCCCGGCTGGCTGGGGATCTCGGGGGCCTTGGCCTCCGGGGCCGCCTCCTCCTTCTTGCTTCCGGCAAAGATGTTGGTCTGGATCCGGACCCCGGAATCCATCTCCTGGTACTGCAGGATCTCCAGGTGGGAATCCAGCAGGCTGCGGAACTTGGCCAGGTATCCGGTGCGCATGTTCTTGAGATCGGCGATCTGGCGCTGCAGGTCCATCAGCCGGGCCCGGGCCTCGCCGATGATCTGGTCGGCCTTGAACTGGGCCTCCTTGATCATCAGGTCCCCCCGCGACTCCGCATTCTTGCGTAGCTCCTCGGAGGTCTTCTGGGCCGAGAGCAGGGTGTCCTGGAGGGTCTTCTCCATCCGGCGGTAATCGTCCACCTTGGTCTCCAGGCCCTCCAGCCGCTCGGCCAGGCTGGTGTTCTCCCGGATCAGCTCCTCCACCTCTCCGGCCACCATCTCCAGAAAAGCCTGAACCTCGGACGGATCCGATCCGCCCATGGACTTTTTCTTAAAGGTCTGCTTGCGTATATCCAGAGGGGTCAGTTTCATAGGTGCCTCCTTTTTAGGTTTCGGGTCATGACCATAAGATTACAGGATTTAATGTCCGCAGGTTTAGCATATCTTACATTCCCTGGAATTAAAATCATGGTAATCCTGTTAATCCTGTCTAATATTCTGTGAAAATCTGTCCACTCTGCGGATGGTTAATCCCCGCAGCTGCTATATCTGCTTCAACCTGAGACCGAACTCTATCAGGCTGGTTATCAGAAACTGTTTGACGAATATTATGGCCAGGATCACCAGCATCGGCGACAGGTCCAGCCCCGCCGCCCCCAGGGGAATGATCCGGCGCAGGGGACCTAAGACCGGCTCGGTCAGCTTGTGCAGCAGCCTGACGATGGGGTTGTAAGGATCGGGATTGACCCAGGACAGTAGGGCCCGGATGATGATGACCCACATGTAAATGTCCAGGGCTATTCCCAGGACCTTTCCCGCCGCTATTATGAAATTAGCCAGAATGAACATTTATCTGATGTCATCCAAAATGATTTATGCCAAATATTCTTTTCCACACTAAGCCACAAAGTACACAAAGGTTTTTTGCTCTTGGAATTGTTCTTTGTAACTACAACTGAATTTAATGGAAAGTTTTCGCGCCTTTTTGCCGCCGCAGCGGCACCCCGCCCACAGGCGGTGGCGTGCATTTAGTGGGTAGGTTACCCCCGGGCCCCGAAGATGGCGCTGCCGAGCCGCACCATGTTTGACCCTTCCTCGATGGCCATCTCAAAGTCACCGGACATTCCCATGGACAGGTGTTTCATCTGAACCTTCGGCAAGTTCAGCCTGGCAGCTTCCTGAAAAATATTCCTCAGCCGGCGGAAGGCCTTTCGCACCCTCTGGTCGTCTTCGGTCAGCGGCCCCACCGTCATCAGGCCCATCACCTTTAGGCCCTCTACATCCTTTATCTCATTTACCATTTTTACCACCTCTTCGATCTGGAACCCGTATTTCTGCGGCTCCCCCGAAGTATTCACCTCCAGCAGGACCTCCTGCACTTTGCCTGCCTCCAGTGCCCTCCGGCCCACTTCTTGTGCTATGTTCAGGGAATCAATGGAGTGGATCAGGGAGAACATCTCCACTGCTTTTTTGGCCTTGTTGCTCTGAAGATGGCCTATCAGGTGCCATTGCACGCCGCCGGTGATATCGGGATATTTCTGGGCGGCTTCCTGCACCCGGTTCTCGCCAATGACGGCCACGCCCCCGGCAATGGCCCGGTTTATCAGGTCAGAGGGCACGGTCTTGGTGACCGCCACCAGGGTTATATCTCCGGGCTGGCGGCCGGTTTTTAAGGCGGCCCCGGCTATCCGATTTTGAACGATTTTAAGATTTTCTTCAATTCCAACCATAACATATAATTATACCCTATTTAAAAAGTATTTTTCAATACATTTCGGAGATAATATTTGTTTAATGGGGGAACCCAAAGCCCTGGCAATGACCTTGTTTTTATGCTTGACTATTAAAATAAATAAAGGTAGAATTGCAATATAGGCCGGCAAGCCCACCAAAGATAACATATAAAGGTAAATAACTATTATGTCCGGTTTTTTATTCCGAACCAAGGAATTCTTCCACGCCCGCAGGACCTCCGGCCGGTTCGTCCGTTTTGTCACCGGACTGGCCTTTTGGGCCGGCCTGGCATTCTTCTTCTTCCTGGGGCTGGGGACCGGGGCTTTCGTCTTCTATTCCCGCACCCTGCCCTCCACCAAGGCATTGGAGGACATCCAGCCCAAGCAGGGCACCAAGGTCTTCGACGCCAACCAGCAGCTGATCTACGAGTTCGCCGAGGAGCACCGGATAGTGGTGCCCCTGGCCCGGATCCCCAAAACATTGGTGGACGCCACCATCTCCATCGAGGACCGCAGCTTTAGGCGGCACTGGGGGGTGGATATGTTCGGCTACGCCGCGGCCCTCAAGGATTTTGTCCTGCGCCGGAGCAAGCGGCTGCGGGGGGCCTCCACCATCACCCAGCAGCTGGCCCGCAACCTGTTTTTGACCCAGGACCGCACCATCTCCCGCAAGATCGCCGAGGCCATCCTGGCCCTGAAGATCGAGCGGCTGTTCTCCAAGGACGAGATACTGGAGCTTTACTTCAACCAGATCTATTACGGCAACGGAGCCTACGGGGCCGAGACCGCCGCCCAGTTGTATTTTGGCAAGCACGTGGACAGCCTGAGCCTGTCCGAGGCCGCCCTGCTGGCCGGCCTGCCCAAGGGCCCCACCCTGTATTCGCCCTATGACCGCCCGGAATCAGCCGTCAAGCGGCGGGCCACGGTGCTGGAGGCCATGGTCCAGACCGGCGCCATCAAAAGGCCCCAGGCCGAGGCCGCCGCCCAAGAAACACTTAAGTTGAAACCAAAAGAACTGCGGCTGAACGACGCCCCCTATTTCGTGGAGGAGATCCGCAAGTACCTGGAGGCCAAATACGGGGCCAACGCCATCTACCAGGGAAGGATGGTGGTCTATTCCTCTTTGGATCTGGAGGTCCAGCGGATGGCCAACAAAGCCTCGGAAGACTGGATGCAGAAGATTGAGGATACCTACAAGTTCAAACCCAAGCGCAGGGATTACAAAGCGCCCGCCAGCGAAGAAGGCGTGACCAACACCCCCTACATCCAGACGGCCCTGATGGCCATCAACCCCCACAACGGCCGGGTGATGGCCATGATCGGCGGACGGGACTTTTTGGTCAGTAAATTCAACCGGGCGGTCCAGGCCAAGCGCCAGGCCGGCTCGGCTTTCAAGCCGTTCGTTTATACCGCGGCCGTGGACAACGGGTTTTCCCCGGGTGACGTGATCGTGGACGCCCCGATAGTGGTGGATGACGACGGATCGGGCAATGCCTGGTATCCCAGAAACTACGATGGCAAGTTCGACGGCCCCATCTCCCTCCGCAGAGCTCTGGCCCTTTCCAAGAACCTGATCGCTGTCAAATTAATCCAGAGCGTGGGGCCCAGCAACGTCATCAGCTATGCCCGCAAGATGGGCATCAAGACCTCCCTGCCGGCGGTGCTGTCCCTGGCCCTGGGCTCGGCCGACATCACCCTGTACGACATGGTCAGCGCCTACGGGGTCTTTGCCAACCGCGGAGTGCGGGTGGAGCCGGTGCTGATCCTGAAGATCACCGACCGGGCCGGAGCGGTGATGGAGGAGAACAAGCCCTATGCCGAGGAAGTGCTTTCGCCCCAGACCGCCTACATCATGGCCAACATGATGAAGACCGTACTGGACGGCGGCACCGCCTACTCCGCCAGGCTTTCAGGCTTCACCAAGCCGGCCGCCGGAAAGACCGGCACCACCAACGATTACACCGATACCTGGTTCATCGGCTACACCCCGGACCTGGTCTGCGGGGTCTGGGTAGGCTTTGACCAGAAGGTTATGATCTACGAAGGCGCCACCGGTTCCGGGATAGCCCTGCCGGTCTGGACCGAGTTCATGAAACTGGCCACCGCCAAGTCCTCGGGGGCCGATTTCCCGGTGCCGCCGGGGATCAGCCACGCTACTGTCTGCACCGAATCCGGCCTGCTGGCCACCCCGGCCTGCCCCAAGGTCCGGCCCGAGGTCTATGTTACGGCCAACGTTCCCGCCCAGATGTGCAACATTCACAAGATGCAGGACCTGAACCTGCAGGGCAAGGATTACAATTTCGAGCAGCTGGACAAGGGCTCGCTGAACAGCCCGGAGTAAAAGAGAACTGTTTTAGGACGCGGATTCGCGCAGATTTGCGCGGATATCATTTCACTCACAGCACAAAAAGAAGCCCCCTGCTTATCATGCAGGGGGCCTTTATGTTTTCGTATATTATTTCATCCGCCGGGTATCCGTTATTTTACAACATCCAGAGCATTGTAATCTGCGTTGATCAGCGTGAATCGTTCGACTGAGCTCACGCCGAAGTCCTGTCGAAGTATGCGTCCCACTCAGGTTTTCAGCTTCTCCTCCAGCTCAGCCACCCTCTTCTCCAGGTCATGTATCACTTTCAGCTTCTCCGGCAGTAAGTCCACCGCGGCGTCGATCCGCTTGCCCCTCATGTGGGGCCGGCCCGGGTTACCGTAAAGCATGGTCCTGGATGGCGTGGACTTGGTCACCCCGGAATAGGCCAGGCAGATCACATCGTCGCCGATCTCCAGGTGCCCGATCACCCCCACCTTTCCCCCCATGATCAGACGGTCGCCGATGATGGTGGACCCGGCAATGCCGCTTAGGGCGGCGATGGCCCCGTCCTCTCCTATCACCACGTTGTGGGCGATGTGCACCAGGTTGTCCAGCTTGGTCCCCCGCTTGATAAGGGTCGGGCCCAAAGCCCCCCGGTCGATGGTGGAGTTGGCCCCGATCTCCACCTCATCCTCCAAAATGACATTCCCGGTCTGGGGTATCTTGACGTACTTGGCGCCCTCCCGGGCGTATCCGAAGCCGTCGGAGCCAACCACCGCCCCGCAGTGGATGATGACCCCGCTCCCCAAGAGACATTCTTCCCGGATCGAAACGTTGGGGTAGATCAGGCAATCACTTCCGATTTTGGCCCGGGCTCCGATGAAACTCGGCCCCATCACTATCGTGCGAGGGCCGATCTCGGCTCCGTTTTCGATCACAGCATACGGCCCGACCGTGGCGGAAGGATCTATCTCGGCGCTGTCAGAGACCACTGCGGCCGGATGGATTCCGGGCTCAGGCTTGGGGTTTGATTCCCGGAAGAAAAGCTGGGCGGCCTTGGCGAAACCCAGATAGGGGTCTTTGCATTCGATCAGGGTCTTGTCTTTGACCTCCGTACCCAAGGGCACTATGATGCAGGAAGCCTTGGTTTCGGGAAGGGCGACGGCATATTTGGGGTTGGATAGAAAACTTAAAAAACCGGGCCGGGCCTCCTTTAGGCCGGACAGTCCTTTGAGCTCCAGGTCGGGACCCGACAGGCGGCCCTGGCACAGGGCGGCGATCTCGCTGGCCTTGATGCTTCTCATTTTCCGCCGGCCTTCTGAGCCAGCCGGGCCACCAGGTTCTCGCAGGCCCCGGAAAGTTCTGTCTGGCTGGCCGCCACTTCGCTCTCCTCGGCCAGCATCATCCCGGTGTCCACATTGAACAATCTGAGCTTGATGGTGATCTGCCCGCTGGCCGCATTGTAATTGATGCCGCCGCTGATGGAGAACTGGGCGGTAAGGATCTTGGCCAGCTCCATGCCCCGGGCATCGCTGACCTCCTTGTCCTCCAGCCCTTTGTCCTTGACCAGGTCCCTGACTAACTTTTGGGCCAGCGGCTTGAAGGCTTCAGAGCGGCCCAGGGAACTGAAAAGGTACCCGAAGGCCAGCTTGCCCAGTTTTTTGCGGACCGCCTCGGGGTCGGCGTCCCAAACCGGGAATAATGCCAGGGTGGCCTGGTACTGGGCCACAATCCCTTCTGATTTGGCCAGTTCCTCCAGCACCTGATCGGTCAGGTCCAGGTCCTTGTCGGCGTAGACCACCGCGCCCGAGGACGAGTCCAGCACCAGCAGGATGTTGTTGTCCAAAGCCACCTTCTTGATGATGGCCCCTATCTTCTCAACCATCGGTTTGGAGAGTTCCTTGTTCCTGGCGTCCAGTTTGCCGGAGGGATCGTAGACCTGGTGGATCAGGGTTTCCACCTCTTTGGTCTTGGCCTTGATCACTTCCTGCTTGAGCTTGCGGCGCTCGCTGCTGATCACCAGGTTCTGGGACTCCAGTTCACGCTGCAAAGAATCGATCTCAGCCCGCTTGGCTTCGATCTCCCTGTTCCAGGCATCCAGCGCCCGGTTGACCTGCTGCTTGATGTCTCCGGCCCCCTTGTAGTTCTCGAATATCTTCTTGGAGTCCACGTAGCCAGTTTTCTGAGCCAGGGCGGGCGAAACGGCGGCCATCAAAAGCAGCACCGCCCAGATAAAAACATTTCTGGTGATTTTCATTATCGCTCCTTTACTATTAACTAGGCCGGATAATAAGTAGCTTTTTATTAGGAGTCCATGAAACCATGAAAGTAAAACGGTGGAAACCTTAGTATATTCCTGTATTCTTGGTTTCCTTATAAAAATAATCCCGTTGTTTTCTACGGTTATGCAGTTAATAAATTTCATGCTCCAATCACTAAAATCAAAAACAAAAAGCCTATGGCTGACAGCTATAAGCTTTCCGCTAATGTGATCAGAACGTGGTTCCGATCTGAAAATGGAATTCCCAGTGGTCGTTCAGTTGGTATGGCAGCTGCTTGCGGTCAAAACCATAGGCCCAGTCAAAGCCCAGGATTCCGATCATGGGGATCTCCATCCTGACCCCGGCCCCCAGTCCCTTGTAGGCTGTGGCCCGGGCGTCCTTGACGCTGAGCCAGGAGTTCCCGGCATCCAGGAACAGCATGGTGTAAATGCTGGAGTTGATGCCGTAGCGCAGTTCCAGGTTGGACACCGCCATGGCCCTCCCCCCGTAAGAGGTGCTGATGGAGCGGTCGGGGTAGCCCCTTACTCCGTCCTCGCCGGCCCCGCCCACAAAAAAGCGCTCGCTGATGGGAACGGTGTTGGGATTTGAATATCCGTCCACCATTCCGGCCCGGACCCGGCCCATTACCGCCAGCTTCCAGAACAGGGGGTGGTAATAGCGGTATTCTCCGGTGTATTTCTGATAATCCACCTGGCCCTGCAGTATCCCTCCGCAGAACTTGGAGCTGAGCATGGTCCTGCTCCCTCTGGTGGCGTTGAAAGGCCGGTCCCGGCTGTCCCGCACCAGGCTTATGCCGGTGCTGGAGGAGATCCGGGGCCAGGTCTGGCTGGTCAGGCCGGCTGAAGCGGTGGAGGAAAGATTGTAAATGTCCAGCCGTTCCAGGTTGTACTGCCAATACCCCCGGGTGTAGTCCAGCCAGGGGATGGGCCGCCCCAGCCGCAGCCCGCCGCCGATCCTCTCCTCGTCGTAAGTGGAGTAGGAATAGGTTGTCCGGTAAAGGTCGATGCCGGCCGAGGTGGGGGTGTCGAACAGCCAGGGCTCGGTGAAGCCCAGGTCCAGGTTGAATTTTTTGGAGCTGAATTCCGTTTTGAAGTTTATCGCCTGCCCCCGGCCGAACAGGTTGGGCATCCCGATCTGGACGAACCCGGCCAGCCCGTCGGTGGCCCCGTAGGTGGTGCCCACCTGGAACTGGCCCACCTGCTTTTCCTTGACGGTGAATATCAGGTCGATGTCGCCGCTGGTGTCGGCCGGTTGGGAGCCGATCTGGACGTCTTCAAAATATCCCAGGGAGAAAACCTCGCGCTGGCTGCGGATCACCAGGGAACGGCGGAACAGGTCGCCGGGCAGCACCTTCAGCTGGCGGCGGATGACCTTGTCCCTGGTCTTGGTGTTGCCGGCGATGATCACCTGCCGGATGTGGGCCGGGTTGTTCTCCAGGATGCTGTATTTCATGTCGGCCACCGAGTCGTGCAGGCTGGGCTCCGGTATCACCCGGCAGTAGATGAATCCCTCCTCGGTGTAGATGGTGTAAAGGTTCTCCAGCGTCTTGTCGGCCTGGTCGGCGCTGAAAACCTGACCGGGCTTAAGGGCCAGGGCCTGCTTAAGCTTGGGGGTGGTTATCTTTTCGTTGCCCTCAAAAGTCAGCTGTCCCACCCGGTATTTGGTTCCCTCCGTCAGGTTGATGTAGGCGGTCACCCGGTCCCGGTTCTGGTTGTAACTGACGCTGTCCAGCACGGCCTTGGCCTCTATGAACCCGTAGTTCTGGCAGTAGCGTTCCACCCGGGCCAGGTCATCGGTCAGGGTGTCCTGGCTGTAGGCCCCCTTGCGGTACCAGGGAACGGCCCTCCACAGCAGGGTCAAGCCGCGCTGCTTGGTGGTCATGGCGCTGATGATGTCCCGGCTTTTAAGCGACGGGTTCCCGGTAAAGACGATCTTTTTCACCCGGACCTTGCGGCCCTCGTCTATCACGTAGCGCAGGGAGTATTTGCTGCCGGACTCGATCAGTGTGTCCCGTACCGTGGCGTCGGAGTATCCCTTTTCCAGGTACAGACTGCGGATCAGGGCGGCATTCTGGCTGATGATCTTCTTGTCCAGCATGGACCCGGGCCTGACCGTCAGGGTGTCCTCCAGGTCCTGGGTGCTGATCTTCTCGTTGCCCAAAAATTCCACCCGTTCCACCAGCGGCTTTTCCGCCACCACAAATACCAGATCGCTGCCCATCCCGGTGCTGTCGGTGCGGAGCTTGACGTCCTTGAAATATCCCAGGGCGTAGACCTTGCGCAGGGCCGAGGAAAGCCCGTCGGCGTCCAGGCTGTCCCCTACGGTCAGCTGGGAGGCGTTGATGATGGAGGTCTGGTCGACATTTACGTTGCCCTCCACCTTAAGTCCGGTGACAACCACTGCCCAGGATGTGGAACAAGACATAAAAAATAAAATGGCCGATACGATGATCGCGGGAAATATTTTCTTCTGCATTCTTCTTACCTATTGCTTATGATGAAGTTAACTGATTATTATAGCATTGCTTAAGTAAATAGTCAATGTAAAAACAACCCGGCGGGGGCCATATTCACATACTACGCATTTCTTGGCCATTTTGTTCCGTTCATTTACCGCCCCTGCCGGTCTCAGATCTGGATGAAACAAATAAAGGGCTTTGGCGGCCCAAAGCCCTTTTGGTTGTATTGCATACTATAAAGTTTAGACTCGTAAAACAGAAAAATGGTTTAAGTTTGGGATCAAAAACCTTATGGGTTGAAAAACAAAGGCCGGAACAAAATGTTCCGGCCTGGTCTCGTCTTTGGCTGGTTAGTATCCCTTCTCACGCCTTCTTCTTCCCGCTGGCCGCCCGGCCCCTGACCGGTTTGAAGCGAATGAGGCCTTCTTTGGCCTCTACCTCCACCGTCTCCCCCGGTTTGACCGCGCCCTTCAGGATCTCTTCCGAAAGCGGGTCCTCCACCAGCCGCTGGATGGTCCGCTTGACCGGTCTGGCCCCGTAGGAGGGATCGAATCCCTTCTCCGCCAAAAGCTGCTTGGCCTCGGGGCTTAACTTGATCCTGATGTCCTTCTCCGCCAGCCTGGCCGAAAGCTGCCCGGTCAGGATATCCACTATCTGCTCCATCTCCGGCTCGCCCAGGGAATGGAACACCACCGTCTCGTCCACCCGGTTCAGGAACTCGGGGTTGAAGGTCTTCTTGAGCTCAGCCAGCACCTTGTCCTTCATCAGATCGAAGGACTGCTGGTCGCCCGACGACTGGAACCCCAGGCTGACGCCTTTCTTGATCTCCCTGGCCCCCAGGTTGGAGGTCATGATCACCACCGTGTTCTTGAAGCTGACCTTGCGGCCGTAGGAATCGGTCAGCAGGCCGTCCTCCAGCACCTGCAGCAGGACATTGAAGACGTCGGGGTGGGCCTTCTCTATCTCATCCAAAAGGACCACGGAATAGGGCCGGCGCCGCACCTTCTCGGTCAGCTGGCCGCCCTCGTCATAGCCCACGTAACCCGGAGGCGCTCCCATCATCCGGGAGACCGCGTGTTTTTCCATGTATTCCGACATGTCCACCCGGATCAGGGCGTTCTCATCCTCGAACAGAAAGGCGGCCAGGGTCCTGGCCAGCTCGGTCTTGCCCACCCCGGTGGGCCCCAGGAAGATGAAGGAACCCATGGGCCGTTTGGGATCCTTGATCCCGGCCCGGGTGCGGCGCACCGCCCGGGAGATGGCCGAGATGGCCTGTTGCTGGCCCACCACCCGTTTGCTCAGTTCCTGTTCCATCTTCAGCAGCCGGGCCGATTCCTTCTCCTCCAGCTTGACGATGGGAATGCCGGTCCAGCGGGCCACCACGTAGGCGATGTCCTCCTCGCCGATCACTACTCTGATCTGCTCCCGGCTCTTCTTCCAGGCGGCCTTCAGCCGCTCTATCTCCTGTTTCTTGTTGCGCTCGGCGTCCCGCCAGCGGGCCGCCCCCTCGTAATCCTGCTTTTTTACCGCCGCTATCTTAGACAGGACTATCTGCTCCAGCTCGCCGTCCAGGGCCTTGATCTCCAGCGGCGGCTCGCTGGCCCCCAGCCGGGCCCGGGACCCGGCCTCGTCTATCACGTCGATGGCCTTGTCCGGCAAAAAGCGGTCGCTGATGTAACGATCTGAAAGCCGGACCGCCGACTCGATGGCTTCCGGGGAGTATTTTATCTTGTGGTGCTCCTCGTACTTGGACTGCAGGCCTTTCAGTATCCTGATGGTCTCCTCCGCCCCCGGCGGCTCCACCACTATGCTCTGGAACCTGCGCTCCAGGGCCGCATCCTTCTCAATGTGCTTGCGGTACTCATCCATGGTGGTGGCCCCCACGCACTGGATCTCGCCCCGGGCCAGGGCCGGCTTCAGCATGTTGGAGGCGTCCAGGGCCCCCTCGGCCCCGCCGGCCCCGACGATGGTGTGAAGCTCGTCCAGGAAAAGGATGGCATCGCTGGCGGCCTTAAGCTCGTTCATCACCGCCTTCAGGCGTTCCTCAAACTGTCCCCGGTATTTGGTGCCGGCCACCACCGCCGCCAGGTCCAAAGCCAGCACCCGCTTGCCGGAGATCTGCTCCGGCACCTGCCCGGCGATTATCTGCTGGGCCAGGCCCTCCACGATGGCGGTCTTGCCCACCCCGGCCTCGCCGATCAGCACCGGGTTGTTCTTCTTGCGCCGGGACAGTATCTGGATCACCCGCTCGATCTCCCGGGCCCGCCCGATGACGGGATCCAGCTTGCCCTCCCGGGCCAATTGTGACAGGTCACGGCAGAAATAATCCAGCGCCGGGGTCTTGCTCTGGGAATCGGCCGCCGGCTTTGGTAGGCCACCCGGCTCCACCGCCAGCAGCCTCAGCATCTCGGCCCTCACCCGTTCGGCATCGGCGCCAAAGGAAAGCAGCGCCCGGCCGGCCGCTCCGTTCGGCTCGTCCAAAAGGCCCAGCAGCAGGTGCTCGGTGCCCACATAACTGTGCTGCAGCGAACGGGCCTCGTCCACGGCGAATTCCATGGCGTTCTTGGCCGGCTGGTTAAAAGGCATGTCGCCCAGGGCCAGCGTTCCCCCGGCCTGGGGCGCCATCTCCTCCACCCGGCGCTTTACCTGCTCCAAGTTCAGACCCAGGTTGACCAACACGGTGGCCGCGACACCTTGGCCCTCGCGGATCATGGCCAGCAGAATGTGCTCGGTGCCCACGTAATCGTGCTGCAGACGGCGGGCCTCCTCCCGGGCCATGAACAGTACCTTCTTGGCCCTCTCGGTAAAACGGTTTTCTTTCATAGCATCCAAGTATTAAAGTATTAGAGTAGTATGTATCATCCTACGAAAACATCGCCCGGACCCGGTCAGCCCGTTCGATTTCCTCCTGGGTGGCATCCAGCGTCCGGTCGCAGGCGAACTGCAGGTGGGCCGGCTGCATTGATATCAGCATCCGGTTGAGATCGGCCAGTTTTGGAATGGTTACCAGCCCCAGGCTTATCCCCAACCGGACCGCCGACCACAGGCTCAGGAATTCTTCCATGGAAAGCACCCGGGCCTGGCTTAAAATTGCCCTGGCCCTAAAGACCCTGTCTTCCAGCTCGGGGCGGGACCTGCTCCACAAATCATCCCGCTGCTTGTTCTCTTCGCTCTGCAATGATCTGGCCGCCTGCTCCACCTCTTCCACTATCTCCAGCTCGCTTTTGCCCAGGGAGGTCCGGTTGGAGAACTGGAACAGGTTGGCCTTGACTCGGCTGCCCTCGCCATAGGCGCCCCGGGCCACGATCCCTTTTTGAGAAATGTCTTCCATCAGACCGTCCATCTTTTCGCTCATCGCCAGAGCCGGAAGATGCATCAGCACCGAGGCCCTTAAGCCCGTGCCCAGATTGGAGGGACAGACGGTCAGGAATCCGCGGTCGGCAGAAAAGGCCACTTCCATCCGTTCCTGCAGCTGGTCGTCCACCTGGTCGGCCACTCTGAAAGCCTCCAGCAGGTCCAGCCCCGGAAAGATCGACTGCAGTCTCAGGTGGTCCTCTTCGTTGATCATCAGGCTGACATTCTGTTCCGGGGAGATCAACACCCCGGCCTGCAACTGCTCCGCCGGGCCGGAGCTGGTCATTCGCCGCTCCTCCAGGGCTCTCCGGCCCAGTTTGGTGATCCCGTCCAGGGAAAAGAACGAAGCCCCATTAAGATAGTTGACCTTAAGGGCCTGATCTTTGCTGAAATCCAGGATCTCCCGCCGCTCGCTCTCGCGGCAGCGGCCCGGGAAATTGTAGTTCTGTAAATTGCGGGCCAGCCTGACCCGGCTGGAAAGGATGGTCTCCGCCTCCCGCCCGGCGGCGTTTGTCCACCCGGCCGGCTGCTGCAGCAGGCCTATGATCCCTGCGTCATCTGGATTCATGTGATTTGGACTGTCCTATTTACTGGAGCAGACAGGATTAACATGATTTCACCTGTTTCTCATTTAAACCCTGACCTGCCAGCACGTTTTCCCTAAATACTTGACGGCCATCCTGACGGCGGTCAGTTGATTCGTTAACTCAAGTGGTATATGGTTTCTGTCGGAAGGAGTCCGCCACGAGGGGTCGAAATTCTTACAATTATTATTTCCTATTTCCCATTTCCTATTTATTTAATCCCGTGATCTTACCTGCTCCGATTCCAGCACCTTCAGCCGGTCGCGCAGGGTGGCGGCCAGTTCAAACTGCTCCTTTTCCACCGCTGCGTTGAGTTGGCGTTTCAGAATGACCGCCTGGCCCCCGGCCACCGGCAGTTGTACCGCTGCCTTTTTAGCAGGCTTGCCCAGATGCCGGTCGCTGTGCTGGATACGCATAACCAGCGGTTCCAGTTTCTCTGAAAAATCCCGGTAACAGCCGGGGCATCCCAGCCTGCCGGTCTTCTGGAACTGGGACCAGCTGAGGCCGCAGCGGCTGCAGCTGATATCGGGCCGGGCCGGACCGGAATCGGTCAGTTCCATCATCAGCTGGGTTAGTAGGTCGCTTAGGCCGGAGATGGCGGCCTCCATGGGGCTCAGCAGGCCCTGGCTCAGGGCGCATTCCTCGCACAGCATCCTGTGGCGGGCCTGTCCGGCCTTGATCTCGGTGTAACTTAAGGTGGCCTGTTTTTTATGGCAGGATTGGCAAAGCATAACGTTTGGCTCGTAATTTCTAATGTCGAATTTCTAAACCCTAAACAATTACTAATAACACAAATCCAAAAGAGTTAGAGTTTTATAATTAAGTAATTTGAATTTGTTTAGTATGCGAAGTAAGATTATTTAAGTTTATCATCAATTATTCGGTAATCTTCTCCGCATAAAACCTTAATTACTCTATCGTTATTTGCATCAAAGACAACCATTGGTGGTGTCGACTTTAAACTACTATGTTTATAACCCCAATGTTCGGTCAATACTGCATTATCATTAAAACATTTAATATGCTGTGGTTCTCCAGCTATTTTTTTAACTTCACTTCGAGACATTCCAATTTTAACAGCCTTAACTTTTGCCTCAATTTTCGCATATTCATATGATTCTACAATATTATAAACAATAATAGCCAATATAATTGACAATACAATAGTTAACCAATATTTTCTCATTGTTAAAGCCCTAATTACAAATTTCTATTTGGTGTTTAGAGTTTACCCCATATTAGTTTATAAGATAAATATATACATTAAAACGGCTTTTGTCAACCCTTGAACATCACTTTGGCCAAGGCCCCCATGTCGCAATCCTTCCCCAGCGCCATCTTCACCATGAACCTCTTTCCGGACACGAACTCCAGCGGCAGGTTCACCTTGGAAACCACCTTTTCCAGCAGTTCCCGGGCCGGGTCCCGGTCCTCGGGCCACCACCATTCAATGATGTTGTTCCTCCACACCAGACGGTCGGCCCCCAGGCTGGCCGCGGCCAATCTCAGCCTGGCCACTATCAATAACCTTTGGGCCGGTCCGGGGGGTTCGCCGAACCGGTCTTTAAGCTCCCCGGATATCCGTTCTATCCCGGCCAGATCGGCGGCCTTGTTCAGCCGGCGGTAGAGGTTGATCCTCTCATTGGGCTCCTCCACGTAATCGGCGGGGATGATGGCCTGGCCCTCGATCTCTATGGTGACGTTGATCTGGGAGATGGCCGGCAGGCCTTTCAGCTCCCGCACCGCCTCCTCCAGCAGCTGGCAGTACATATCAAAGCCCACCGAAAGCATGTGCCCGTTCTGTTCCCGGCCCAACAGATTCCCCGCCCCACGGATCTCCAGGTCACGCAGGGCCAGTTGGAAGCCGGAGCCCAGCTCGGATAGTTCTTCGATGATCCGCAGGCGCTTGCGGGCGATGTCGGTCATCCTGCCGCCCTTGGGCACCAGCATGTAGGCGTAGGCCCGCTTGCTGGAGCGGCCCACCCGGCCCCGCAGCTGGTACAGCTGGGCCAGCCCGAACCGGTCGGCCCGGTTGATGATGATGGTGTTGACGTTGGGCATGTCCAGGCCGGATTCGATGATGGTGGTGGCCACCAGCACGTCGTAGCGCCGGGCGGTAAAGGCCAGCATCACGCTCTCCAGCTCCCGCTCGTCCATCTGGCCGTGGGCATAGGCGATCTCGGCCGACGGCAAAAGGCGCGACAGCAGGGCGGCCATGGCCCCGATGGACTGCACCCGGTTGTGGAGGAAGAACACCTGCCCGCCCCGGTCCAACTCCCTTAAGATGGCCTCCTTGATCCGGGCCTCGTTCCAGGGCATCATCTCTGTCACCACCGCCAGCCTGTCCTTGGGCGGGGTCTCGATGTTGGAGATGTCCCTGACGCCCAAGAGCGACATGTGCAGGGTGCGGGGAATGGGGGTGGCGGTCATGGTCAGCACGTCCACGTTCTGGCAGAACTGCTTTATCTTCTCCTTGTGCGCCACCCCGAACCGCTGCTCCTCGTCCACCACCAGCAGGCCCAGGTTCTTGAACTTGACGTCTTTCTGCAGCAGGCGGTGGGTGCCGATGGTGATGTCCACCCCCCCGGCCCCGATGGCCTTGACCGCCTCTTTGATGTCGGCCGGACGGCGGAAACGCGACAGCATCTCCACCTTGACGGGATAGTCGGCCAGCCGCTCCTTGAAGGTCTGGTAGTGCTGTTCACACAGCACCGTGGTGGGCACCAGCACCGCCACCTGCTTGTTGTCCATGGCCGCCTTGAAGGCCGCCCGCAGGGCCACCTCGGTCTTGCCGTAGCCCACATCGCCGCACAGCAGCCGGTCCATGGGCTTGTCGGACTCCATGTCGGTCTTGATCTCGGCCAGGGCCCTCAGTTGGTCCGGGGTCTCCTGGTACATGAATGAGGCCTCCAGCTCCTTCTGCCACTGGGTGTCTTCGGAGAAACAGTGGCCGGCCTGGGATTTCCGCTGGGCATACAGGGCCACCAGCTCCCCGGCCATGTCCTTGGCCGCCTTCTTGACCCGGGCCTTGGTCTCCTCCCAGGCCTTGGATCCCAGCTTGGAGAGCACCGGCACGAAGCCCTCTTCCGAGGAATAGCGCTGCACCCGCTTCATGTGCTCGATGGGGACGTAGAGTTTGTCGTTGTCCCTAAAGAACAGCAGCAGGCATTCCGTCTTCTGCCCGTTCAGCTCCAGGTCCACCAGGCCTTTGTACTGGCAGATGCCGTAGTCCACGTGCACCATGTAATCTCCGGACTTCAGGGTCTCCAGGCTGCGGATGGCGCTGCCCCCCTTGAAAAAGCGGCGGAAGCGGCGGTGGCGCTCCCGGGCGAAGATCTCCCGCTCGGTGATGGCGCAGATCTTTCCCTCGGGAAAGATGAACCCGGCATGCAGCCCGGCCACCTCCACCCCCTGGACCTTGGCCAAAGCCTCCGGGCTTATTATCTCCTTCAGCCGGCCCTGCTGCCCGGAATTATCGCATAGCAGGTGGGTGGAGAAGCTTTCGGCCTCCAGTTTGTTGAGCTTCTGCTCCAGCAGTTCCAGGTTGGACATGAACGGCTCCACCGGGCCGATGGATATTTTGACCTGGTTGGCCGGCTCGGCCCCTTCAAAACTGCCAAAACCCGCGCCCGAGGTCATGATGATCCGGCTGTGCTCCTCCAGCCGGGCGGTGAGCTCTTTTGGTTCGCAGAACCTTTCGTCGGCCCCGAAATCAAGCACCTCCTCGGCCTCCTGCCTCCACTCCATCCCCACCTCCTGGGGCTCGTCCCACAACAGCAGTGAGTCCTTTGGAAAGTGGTCCAGCAGCAGCACCGCCCGGTTCAGGTCCTCCCGGCAGGGCAGTATCTTCGCCCGTTCCAGTTTCTGGTTGGATAGCTGGTCGGAAAGCCCGAAGGTCCGCATCGAGGCCAGCGTTTCATCCGATATCTCCAGTCTCAGCGGCTGGCTGTTCCCCAGGGTGGCCACATCGATGATGCTGCCCCGCACTGAATATTCGCCGAAACCGGAGACCGCCGGCTGCCGCTCGTAACCTCCGGCCACTAATTTGGAGATCAGTTCGTCACGGTCCAGTTTCTGGCCCAGGGCCAGATCCAGCCGGCCGCTGTTGAAATCGTGGGCCGCCATGGTCTTTTGCATCAGGGCCCGGGCCGAAGAGATCACCACCCCCCTGGATCCGGTGAAAAGATGTTCCAACGATTCGATCCGGCTGCCCAGCAGTTCCAGATCCGGCTCCCGCTCCTCGCCCGGCATCACGTCCCAGGCCGCCCAATGCTTTATTAGGCCCTCGCCCAGCAGGGCGGTCAGGTTGTCCCGCTGCCGCTCGGCCTCTTCTTCGGTGGGCAGCAGCCATAATAAGGGATGCTCTGCCTTTTCCAGCAGACTGCAAACTATCAGCGCCTTGCCGGTCTCGGCCGGCCCGGTCAGGCCCAGACTAGAGCGGTCGGAGGGCAGCAGCTGAAACAGCTTTTTGAAGGAAGCGCTTTGATTGACGGATTGGGATATGGTTTGCCAGAACATGATTGCTCTTTTGTTTTCTGTTAAAGTTTTAACGGACTATTGCCATCCAATATGAATTACGGCTCAATCTGCGGCCATCTGCGAAATAGTTCGGCAGGGCCTGCCCTGAGCAGTGTCGAAGGACTCACTACAACGTCTGCGGATGAATAATTGTCTGGACAGTCTTTTCAGCCAAACGCCGAAAGGCCAAGGCCCCGGAAGACCCGGGGTGTCTTGGCTGCGGCTTTGATATTATTTTATACGGACTCAGAAAACAACCGAAATGGCTTTAATCGGAAACCCGGTATGTCTGAATAAACCAAGATTTTCTACGGTTTAGTATTCCTGTATTCCTGGTTTCCTTATAAAAGCTGAGCAAATAATGGGGCGTTTATTTCACATCATCCAGGAAGGCCGTGCTGTGGCCGTCGCGTTTCAGCTGGTTCAAGATATCCGTCTTGTCCAGGGCCTTCATGTAGGCCTCCTTGGCCTCCACCTTTTTCAGATTCACCAGCTCCATCAATGACTCGTTCAGGCTGACCATTCCCAGCTTGCGGTTGGTCTGGATGATGGAGGGCAGCTGGTAGGTCTTGGATTCCCGGATCAGGTTGGAGACCGCCGGTATCCCTAAAAGGACCTCCATGGCGGCTATCCGGCCGCCGCCGATCTTCTTGCACAGGGTCTGGGAGACCACGCCCTTAAGCGATTCCGAGAGCATGATCCGGATCTGCTCCTGACGGTCGGCCGGGAACTGCTCTATCACCCGGTCCACTGTGGAGGCGGCGGTGGAGGTGTGCAGGGTGCCGAAGACCAGGTGGCCGGTCTCGGCGGTCTCGATGGCGATGGAGACCGTCTCCAGGTCGCGCATCTCGCCCACCAAAACGATGTTGGGGTCTTCGCGCAAAGCCGCCCTCAGGGCGTTCTTAAAGGAGGCGGTATGGGGGCCCACCTCCCGCTGGTTGATCAGGCATTTCTTGTTCTCGTGCACGAATTCGATGGGGTCCTCCAGGGTGATGACGTGCCCGGCCCGGCTGCGGTTGACCAGGTCCACCAAAGCGCAGAGGGTGGTGGACTTTCCCGAGCCGGTGGGTCCGGTCACCAGCACCAGCCCCTTGTTCAGGTTGCACAGGTTCTGGATGGCCATGGAGATGTTCAGGTCCTCCACCGTCACCACCTTGGTGGGGATCACCCGGAACACCCCACCCATGCCCTTGCGGTCCAGAAATATGTTGACCCTAAAACGGGCCACCCCGGGGATCTCGTAGGCCAGGTCGGTGTCGTTGTCGCCTTCAAAATCATCACGGTAGCGCTTTTCCATAATCTGGTACAGCATCCGTTCGGCGGCAACCGGGGTGGTCACCGGGAATTCATCCATCCGCCTGATATCCCCGTCGATCCGGAAGATCGGTTTTTCGCCGCTGGAGAGGTGCAGGTCTGAGCCCTTGCGCTCCACCAGCAGTTTCAGCAGCTTGTCTATTTCGGCTTCCCGGTAAACCTTGGCATATTTTGATTCCTGTTGCTCGGACGCGGTTTGGGCTGGGACAGGAGCCGGAGCGGCGGGAGCCGCCGGGCGGGAAGTTTCAGCCGCTGCCGGGGGCGCCGGGGGGTCGAACGATTCCGTTACCACGGCCGCAGCCGGAACGAACAGGGCGGAGAGGTGCTGGCCCTGCATGGTCACCTTCCCCAAGTATTCCGCCCCCTGGGGTGACTTGTAGCTGAAGTCCACCGTGGGCTGGCTCATCAGTTTTTCACGGACGTTTTCCGGCATGATCTCGGACAGCAGGCTCATCACCTCCTGCCGCGAGAATTTCTGTTTGGAGACCGATTGCAGCGATCCTCCGATCACGAACTGGGGTTCGGCCTCGCTGTTCAACTGGAACTCCGCCGCCTGATAGTCCGACATGGCTTTAAAGAAAGTGTCGATTCTGGCCATTTTCATCTCCTGGGGGTTACAAAGCTTATTTGCCGCCGGTTAATGATGTGCACCATCTGTTCGGTCCGGAGTAAAAAGAATTTTTCCTCCTGGTTCAAAAAGTCTATCAACCGCGATTTGGCGGGCGGCAGTTCCACAAAGGCGTTACCTTTCAGGGAATGTTGTTGGTTGAAGTGGACCTCCATCGGCTCTTCTTTGGCCCCCATCCCTGAAAGGTCCTGTCCGCCCAGCTCGGCCTCGGCGCTGACCTCGACCTCCACTATCCGGTCCTTGTTAATCATCCGCGCCGGAGGCTCGGCGTCCAGCCGAAGCACGAAAAAACGCTCCGGGCCGTTCATGAATTCCAGCGCGGTTTCCGGGCCGCTGTGGTTCTTGGAGAACAGGCTCAGGAAAAGCTCTCCCTGGACCTCCTCGCAGTCTACACAGCGGATGGTGACGGGTACCTTCCTTTTTTCTACGGCCAGTTCCTGCATGGCTGCTGCTCCTCTTTCTGTATGGCGGAAATATTTTGACAGTTTGCCGCGGTTTGGGTATAATTACGGCTTATGAATAATAAAGATGCCGCAAAATTCAGGTTCATTCACATCGATTGGGCCCGGGGACTGGCCGTGGTGCTGATGATCCAGACCCATGCCATAGACGCCTGGCTGGCGCCGGCCTGGCGGCAGACCGGATTCTTTGGAAAGTCCCAGCTGCTGGGCGGGTTTCCCGCCCCGGCCTTCCTGTATCTGGCCGGACTAGCCATGGCCCTGAGCTACGGAAAACTGGACAAAGGGGAACTGGATTCCCTGCCCAAGCTCTGGCTCTCGGTCAAACGCGGCCTACAGGTTCTGGGTCTGGCGATCTTATTCCGGCTGCAGGAGTTCGTCCAGTGGACGGAATGGCATCAGTGGCAAAAGATCTTCAAGGTGGACATCCTCAACGCCATCGGGATATCCCTGATGGCGCTGGGCCTGCTGTTCTGGGCGGTCCGATCGAACCGATGGCGCTTTGCTTTGCTTTTAGCGGGAACCGCGTCCCTGACTGCTTTAACGCCATCAGTTCAGGGTTCTCAATGGATCCAGGGCCTTCCCTGGCTGGCCGGCGAGTATCTGGGCCGAAGGTTTGACTATGGTTATTTTCCGGTTTTTCCCTGGCTGGCCTTCTCCTTCGGCGGTGCCGCCGTAGGCCTGCTGACCGCTGAATATAAGCAGTACCGGAACAAAAGCATCCTCCTGAACCTGGGACTGGCCGGCCTGGCCGGGGTTTTGATCATCGGGGGAAACCTTTGGGCCAGGCACGTCCCCCACGGCGCCGGATGGAGCTTCTGGCGCAACAGCCCGGAATATGTTTTTATCCGGATCGGGATCCAGGCCCTGGTCCTGTCGGGCAGCTTCGTGATCTGCCTGTTCTTTAAGCCCCAAAGTTTTTCACTGATGCGCCTGCTGGGGCGGCACTCCCTGTTGGTCTACTGGGTGCATATCACTTTGGTCTACGGCCGGGTGCTGTATTTTCTGAAAGTCAAACTTGATCCCCTGCAGTCGCTGCTGGGTGTGGTTCTGCTGACCTTGACCATGCTGGGCCTGGCCTGGCTGGCCGAGAACTGGAAAGGACTTTATGAAAGGACGAGCAGAGTTCCACGATTCAGTGCAATATGAAGATCCAAATTAATTAGTGACTTGGTGTCCCTTCGATTCAACTCAGGGCATGCTTTGTGGCTACGAGTTCATCCAATTCCAGGTTTCGCTTTCCGAGCGCTCCAGCCAGTCGCCGTTGTCGGTCATATAGGCGTAAACATTGGAAAGCGCCTCGTAGTGCTTGGTCTCCTCGGCCATCAGGTGCTTAAAGAAATCCTTCTCCGGGCCGTCCACCGCTTCCTTCCACAGTTTTTCATACATCTTGTAACTGTACCATTCCATGTCCATGGCCACCTTCATCCCCGAGGTGTTGTCCGGCTTCAGCTTTACCCCGTCCCGGTTAAGTTTAAGGAAAAGCTTCTTGATCTCCGCTTCCAAAAAGCCCGTCTTTTTCCCGGGCGGCACCGGCCAGGCCTGTCCCTGGATGATGGCGGCGTAGATTTCGTTGATCCGGCCGATGTGCTCCACCTCCTGCAGGGCCAGTTGGTCGTAAAGTTTTTTGGCCAGGATGTTCCCGGTCTTCTGGGACATCTTAAGATAAAAAGCGCTGCCCTTGTGCTCCAGCTTCAGGGCGGCCTTCAGTGCCTTGGGCATGTTCCTTAGAGTTTTCATTTTTCTCCCTTATGGCGGTTGCGGCGCGGTTTCTGCTCTCAAATATACACCAAATGCCGGGACATAGTCAACCTCTAAGTGAAAGTAAAACCCCTTTTAGAAGGGGTTTTACTTTTTGTCATTCCACCGGCTCGGCCTTCTCCACCTGCAAAACAAATCCTTCATCCTGCTTGACCCACTTCCCGACCAGCTTAAGGGTTTTTCCCAGATAATCCGAAAGCAGGACCGGCCGGTTCCTGGGCCCGCCGGGGCGGGGCGGCGGCACCGAAATGGGCAGCCAGGGCTGGACCCGGATGCTGTTCCCTTGGCCGTCGCTGAGGGTCACCCTGAGGTCGGTGAAATAATTGTCTCCCGCGTTGCTCAGCTCGCCTTTTACTGCTATCAACTTATCGGAATATTTTTCCTGGTTTGCCGACAGCTGGGAAAGTTTCAGCTTGAATGGTTTCACCGTTCCCAGCCCCTGCCGGCAGCAGCCGGCGGCTACGACCAGCGATGCAATGATCAGCCAGACCGAATATTTTTTCATTTTCCACCTAAGTTTACGGTTATAAACCAAAACGAGGCCGAAAAATCATTCAACCTCGTTTGGCAAAATTACATTGACCTTAAAAAGCCTTGGCCATGGCAAAAATGCTCTTCAGTTTTTCGTTGGTCTCCCGCAGCCGGGAGGACAGGGTCTTGATGAAGACCGAAAGCAGCTTGTAGGCCAGCTCCTTGTCCTCGGAAAGCATTTTTTTGAAATCCCTTTTGTAAATGGCCAGCAGCTTCACCGGGCCCTGGTGGGCAATGGCGGCCGCCGAACGGGGGAAATCGTCGATCAGGGCCATCTCCCCAAAATACTCCCCGGGACGCAGGATCTTCAGGGCCTCCTCGCCCACCCCCGGCACCATGGTGGAAATCCGGACCTCGCCCTCGGTCACGATGTAAAAGGCGTCTCCGATCTCGCCCTCCTGGAAAACTGCCGCCTCCTTCTCGTAGCTCTTGTCGTAGGCCAGGCCCATTATCTTCTCCAGCTCCGGCTGGGAAAGGTCGTTGAACAAGTACACATTGCGCAACAACTCAGAACTTTTATTTACCGGGGCCATAATACCTCTACTGAAATGTTTATTGGGGCCGGAATTAGTCGATTTCCTGGATGGACAGCGCCCGTTTGATGTCTTCGTGCCCCAAAAATCCCAGCTCCACCAGGCACTCACCGATCTTCTTGCCCTCGACCTGCATCTGGTGGCGCCGGGCTTCGTTGATGTGCTCCACCGAGACGTATCCCAGCGAAACTAAAATCTCTCCTATCAGTTTTTTTTGGGCGGCCATTATTGCCTGCTTTGCATAGAGTTTTAAGGTTTTAGTTACTGCTGGATCGGTACTTTTTTTATCAGCCGGATCCGGTCGCCGGGCTTGATATCCTCTATGACAGAATTATTGATGTAGGCCGAGCAGGTGGCCGGGCGGGGATTGAGCACCTGGATGCTGCCGATCACTATTTCCAGCTTTTCCAGTTTTTCCCCTCCGGCCGGGTTGGACATCTTGCCCTGCAGGCGGTATATCTCAAAGATGTCGCCGATGCCGATGCCGTCGTCGGTCCCCTTGTCCAGGAAAACCACCCGGTAGGCGGTGGCCGCTTCGATCGGCGATTTGGTGGCTACGATGAAACCTTCCGGGGTCTTGGCCACTGTCAGCATGGGGTCGCCCATGGTTACTTTGGGGACGTTGAATTTTTCGTAACGCTTGAGCATCTCCTTGCGGGTAACGGCTTCCATGCTGCTGATTATCCTGGCCTTGCCCGACTGGGGCCCCACCTCGGTCATCTGCACCAGGCCCACGATGGTCACGATCCTTCCCAGATTCTGGCCGGTCTGGGGGTGGGAAATGTTTTTTCCACCGATGCGGTAGATGGTCAGGGTATCTCCGGGGTTAAGCCCGCTGTTGCTTCCGGCCGTTATGTAAACGATGTCATTGGGCATCAGGTAATCGCTGATGGGCTTGTCGGCGCCGTTGATGTAAGCCAGCGGCTTCTCCTCTTCGGCCGTGATGTAGCCCGAGGAGAAGACCCGCTCCTCGGAGACCACCGGCACGATCAGTTTCCTGACCACCACCTGGCCGCCGGAGATTTTCACCGGACCGGCGGTCTGGGGCACCGGCTCGGGTTCCGGCTCCGGTTCCGGTTCCGGCTCTGGCGCAGCCTGCACCTGGACCGGGGTGGTATCGACCGCCGTTGGAGATATCACCTTGGAGGTGTCCGGGGCGGCCGCCATGCCTTCGGGGGTCAGGGGGATGACCAGCTCCTGCCCGGGGTATATCCAGTGCGGATCTTCGATCTTGTCTTTGTTGGCGTTATAGATTATGGGCCAGGATGCCGGGTTGCCAAGATACTGCTCGGCTATGCCGTGCAGGGTCTCATCCAACACTACCGTGTGGGTGGTCTTGCCTTCCTGCGCCCGGGCTGCATAACCGAAAAAGGCCAAAACCGCAGCGGCGATAAGGAAAAACCCAAACCTCTTCTGGGACATGATCTTTTCCTCCTAAAAGTTTTTATTTCTTTACTTGCGAAGCGGCGGCGTACTTAAGCCGCAGCTCGTTCAGTATCTCCAGGCACAACCGCTCCTCGGCCGGGGTCAGGTTTCCCCTGGTCTTTTCCTGCAGCAATATGAGCGTATCTATGTTGTGGCAGGCCATGGCCAGGTCGGTCTTCTTCTTTTGATCCACCGGGTTGGGCACTTCCCCCAGGTTCACCAAGGCCGAGGTGGCCAGCATGTAGAAAAGTGATTCCATGCTGGGCGAAGGCAATGAATTGTTTACAGGTTCTGTCATTTTGCTTAACTTGTGCTTTAATCTTAATTTTTATCACATTTTGGCCTAAAAAGCAATAGTTATTTTTCTTTTTTTTAAATATTATTGCATAGCATGGCATAAAAGTAGTAGAATATATGAAATGCGTCTCAAACTTTCAAATTTCCACCTAAGGGCAGATTGCATCATGCAAAGAACCGTGACAAATAAACACCTGATCTGGGTTGAACTCAGCAAAAAAGACCTGCTAAAAAACCTGCAGACCTTCCGGGACCTGCTGGGTGATCGGACAAAACTTTGCCCGGTGGTCAAGTCCAACGCTTACGGCCACGGGGCTCTTCAGACGGCCCTGATGATCCAGGATTCCGGGCTGGCAAATTGGCTGGCCGTCAATTCGGTGGACGAGGGGCTGGCGTTGCGCCAGAATGGGGTCAGGATGCCGGTGCTGGTGCTGGGATACGTGCCCCTGGAAAAGCTGTCCGAAGCGGCGCTTCACGACCTGCGGCTGACCGTCTACAACCGGGAAACAGTGCTGAAACTGAAGGCCCTGAAGACCAAAAAGAAAATATGCCTCCACCTGAAACTGGAGACCGGCACTAACCGCCAGGGGGTGGACCTGCCAGGCGCGCTGTTGCTGGCCAAAATGATCAAAGGGTCAAAGAACCTGACGCTGGAGGGCTATTCCACCCACTTCGCCAACATTGAGGACACCACTGACCGGAGTTTCGCCGGCCGGCAATTACAGCGCTACCAGAAGATGCTGGACCAACTGGAGCAAAAAGGTTTTAAGGCTCCGGTGAACCACATCGCCTGCACCGCGGCCTCGCTGGTCTTTCCCCAGACCAGGCTGCAGCTGGCCCGGATCGGCATCGGGCTTTACGGGCTGTGGCCCTCGCGCGAGACCATGGTCTCGCTTAAGGAGCAGGGATCGGAGTTCAGGCTGGAGCCGGTGCTGTCCTGGAAGACCCGGGTGGCCCAGGTGAAAACGGTGGCGGCCGGGGAATACATAGGCTACGGCTGCACTTTTAGGACCAGCCGCAGGACCAGGATCGCAGTGCTACCGGCGGGCTATTACGACGGGTACGACCGGAAACTTTCCAACACCGCCTACGTGCTGATCGGGGGGAAAAGGGCCCCCATCCGGGGCCGGGTCTGCATGAACCTGTGCATGGCCGACATCACGGACATCCCCGGAGTTAAACCGGAGGACGAAGTGGTGCTGCTGGGGAAACAGGGAAAGGAACAGGTCTCGGCCGAGCAGCTGGCCCAGTGGATCGGAACCATCAATTACGAGGTGGTGACCAGGATCAATCCCATGCTGCCAAGAGTGGCGGTGTGATTGGATTAAAAGAATAACCAGTGCTTGTGCCTGCGATCAATAAAGGATCAAGCGTCCGGGTGCTGACAACCTGAACAACCTGTAAAAAAGATTTTGAGAAACCATGCCGCTCAAAGCAAAAAAAACGACAAACACTAAACGACCCAATCGTAAACAGCCCCAAGACAGCCCGTTCTACGAGCTGGTGGACATCTTCGCCCGGCTGCGCGCCCCCGGCGGCTGCCCCTGGGACCGGGTCCAGACCCCCAAGACCCTCAAGCCCTACCTGATCGAGGAAACTTACGAGGTGCTGGAGGCCATCGACGAGAACGACCCGGTGAAAATGAAGGAGGAGCTGGGCGACCTGCTGGGCCAGATCATCTTCCATTCCCAGATGGCGGCCGAGAAAAAACTCTTTGACATCGACCAGGTGGTTTTGGGCCACGCCGAGAAGATGCGGCGGCGCCACCCCCATGTCTTTGCCCAGGGCCGCGCCAGGGACGCCAAGGAAGTGCTGATGAACTGGGAGGAGCTGAAATACAAGGAGAAGAAGGGCGTCCGGCGCTCGGCCCTGGACGGCATCCCCCGCCGCCTGCCGGCCCTGCTGAAGGCGCATAGGATACAGGACAAGGCCGCCCGGCTGGGCTTTGACTGGGAACACATCGACGGGGCCTTCGCCAAGCTGGAGGAGGAACTGGGTGAATTCTCCCGGGCCTACAGCAAGGGGAACAAAAGGGAGATCCAGGACGAGCTGGGAGACATCCTGTTCACTTTGGTCAACCTGTCCCGGTTTTTGAAGATCGATCCCGAGGACGCCCTGCGGCTGACCTCGGAGAAATTCACCCGGCGTTTCAAGTATATCGAGCAGCAGCTGGCCAAGGCCGGCAAGACCTTCAAGCAGAGCAGCCTGGAGGAGCTGGAGGCCCTGTGGCAACAGGCCAAGAAGCCGCGCCGGATCAAGGGAAACTGACCCGGTCATCGCGAGGCATGTCCCGAGAACACTACCCATTTTGCATACGAAGGGGACTGCTCCCTGCCTGGCAAATGAAGCGATCTGACCATACACAAGCCAGACTGCTTCGCCAGTGCAAATCCGGGCTATTCTCGCAGTGACCATAACCAGTTATAAGCAAAAAAGCCCCCGCCAAAGGCGGGGGCTTTTTGTTGTGCAATCTTGGAACAGCCTATTCTGTGAAGGCAGCTTCCACCCTGTTATTGGCTTCAATAATGGCCTTGGTCTTTCCCCTGACCGCCACCAGCCGGCCCTCGGTATCCACCCGGGCGGCGTCGATGTCGGCCCGGACCAAAGCGGCCCTAATGGCGTCGGCCCGCTCATCGGCCAGCTTCTGGTTCATCTTCCTGCCGCCCTCCCGGTCCAGGTAGGCGGTGACTTTGACCCTGGCCTTGGGGTTTTCCAGCAATATCCGGGCCAGTTCCTCGATCTTTACTTTCTTGATCATGGCCTTATTGGGAGCAGACCAGCTGACCTCCACCTTCATTGTGCTCCCCTTTTTAAGCATCCTGACCTGGTATATGGCCGAGTCCTGGCCGGCCAGGGATATGGCAAAGGCCTTGTCAAAATATCCGGCCGCCGTGGCCAGTGCTTTGTATTCGCCGGCCGGCAGGATGAACTGGCAGGCTCCGGTGGTCTGGACGGACTCGGCCTGGGACCCGGAAAACGCCATGCCGGCCTCCACCATAGCCCCGGTCAGGGCATCAACAGCCCGGATCATGACGCTGACAGGGGAACCAGCCGGCTGGGCGGAGACAAAAGCTGCGGTCAACGTCAGAGCTGTAAAAAGTGTAAAAATCGATCTCATTTGTTTTCCTTGCTGTTTGGTTGAGGTATAATACTATCAATTAGAACCTTGGTTTGTCAAGAAAATTATCGGCCTTACCGGTTTTTTACCCAAGCAAAAATGCCCCGCCTAAGCGGGGCATTTTTGTTACATTCTAAAAATGTATGTTGTTTTATTCGGCGACTTTGATCTCGATCCGGCGGTTCAGCGCGCGGTTGGCCTTGGTATTGTTGTTGGCGACCGGCATGCTGGAACCATAACCCTTGGAGGTCATGACAGCCTTGACGTTGTTGGTGATCAGCCAGGCGACCACCGCGTCGGCCCGATCCTGGGAAAGTTTCAGGTTTTTGACCTTGGAACCGATGGCGTCGGTATGTCCGGCGATCTCGACCTTCATGTCCGGATTGTCCAGCAATACCTTCAGCAGGGGCTGCAGGGCTTTCTCGATCTCGGGAGTGATGACGGCCTTGCCGCTGGCGAAGTTGATGTTGTTGAAGCTGAACACTTCCTTCATCTTGACCAGGGAAACGTTCTTGGAGGCCGGCTTGCCGTCGGCGGCGTTGATCACGAAGTTGTTGGGGTTGTAACCTTCGGCTGTGACCTGGGCGTCATACTTGCCCTGCTCCAGCTTGATGATATAAGCTCCCTTGGCGTCGGTCTTGGCGGTCTGGACCTTGCCCTTGGCATCTTTGAAGGTAAGAGTGGCGGCCACCGGGAGGCCGGTTTTGTAGTCGATCAGGTTGCCGGTGATCTCGCTCGGCGGGATCGGGGTCAGGTCTAATGCAAAGTCCTGGACGGCCGGGACCTTCTTGTTCTTCTTGGCCAGGATTACCGAGCCGCTCTTGCTATTATACAGCTTGGCCACGGCCTTGATCTCGGTCGGGAGCTTGGTGATCGGCAGGCCGGCTATGGTATAGATGCCGGTGGCCGGGTCGGTGTTGGCGGTCAAACCACCAGCGGTGACCGTGGCGGCCAGGCCCTTGCCCTTGGCATCGGTGACCTTGCCGGTGAGGATGGCGGTAACCGGGACCTTGGGTCCCAGGTTGCAGATGCCGTAACTCAGGCCCATGAATACCTGCCAGTCCTGCATGCGGCCCAGACCAAACAATGTGTCATCGCTCTGCAGATTATACTCGCCGCCCACGTCCATCTTGACGTTGCCAAAGGCGAAACGGAGTCCGCCGGTGATCCACAGCGGGTTGTTCATCAGGCCACGTTTCACTGAATCCATCGGAACAAAGAGTGTGTCAAGCTGGTAATATTGATTGGTGTCCATCACATAGCTGCCGCTGACCTCGACAAACGGGGTGAGCATGTCGCTGGCCTTGTAGCTGAAGCCCAGGCCGAACGGAATGGCCATTTTGGGATAGACATAATCCACTACCGGGGTGCCGACCTCATACTTGTCCAGATCATAATCCAAGCCGACGTTGAGGTTCAGCTTGGCGGCGCCCATGTCAAATCCGGGGATGGCCACAAAGTGGATGGCGCCCATCGGTGAATAGGCGGAATCCTTTACGTAGGCAGAACCGTCCCATCCATAATAGTTGCTGAACTTCTTGCTCCAGCGGAAATCATAGCCCAGGTAGGTGCCGAAGTTGAAACCTTCGCCGCGGATAAAGGTGGCCTTCAGTCCGAAGCGGGTGTCACGGGATCCGTTGTCAAACCAGGAAGAATCCGCCAGGCCGACCACGTTGTATTTGCTCAGGGCCAGTTTGGTCTGCTGAAAACTATAGGTGGGGGCCACCGACAGCTCCAGCATGTCGCTGAAGGAGAAATTGGCGGTGGGAACGGCGTCGACGTTCATCCAGGAAATAACGCTGTCAATTTCGCCCATGGACATGAAACCGCGGGCGCCTACGCTCCAGCTCATGGGGCCGCAGTTGGTCGGGGAGATGGTCCGGATCAGGCCGTTGCTGCCGTACATGGACGGGGCGGCCATGGCCATGCCGGCCACCAGGGCTAACACTGCGAACATTGCGAAGATTCGCTTCATTTGGGTTTTCCTCCTGTTTAAGTTAATTAGTTTGTTTTCTATTTAGGTTTTCCCAGACGCTGCATTAAACGTCTTTTTTACTTTGATTTCCGCTTAAAATAATAAAATCCCTTTGCGAATATTTAAGGGTTATCACCTCCTGTGTTCGCATTTGATTTTTTTATTAAATGTACCGCTATGTTAAAGGTATATAAAGGTTTTGTTAAATTCTCAATAATATTACCAACTTTTGCCCCATTTTGTCAAGGGTTTTTTAAATAAAATGTGATTTTTTTATATTACCCACGGCATGAATCAAAGACACACCGCTAAGGCGGCCCCTAAAAAAGTCAATTCTCCGCTTGCGGCGGAGAAAAGGCGTTCCCAACCCCGATTCATGAGATCTTGTCTTCAGGACATCATGTGCCTGGCTTTCGAAGGATGCTGCCTTATTCCGATTCACGGCGGCGGCACGTAATTTATTGGCGATATCCTGAGCCTGTCATAGGATGGCATCCTGAGCTTGTCGAAGGATGGCGTTCCCAACGGGATTCGAACCCGTGCTGCCACCGTGAAAGGGTGGTGACCTGACCGCTAGTCGATGGGAACACTTCAATCTTGCATTTAGGACACAGATACTCGCCAATTAAAGATGATAAAAATCCGTGTAAATCCGTGTCCGAATATAAAACCTAGACCTTCAAATGGCTCTGGATATACAGCCGGCGGAACTGCTCGTTGTCCACGATGGCCCGGTTGATCAGGAAATAGGTCTCCAGGTTCTCGTTGGTGGACTGGATCCGGTCGCACAGGATCTCGGCGATGGCCAAAAGGATCCGGGCCGAAAGCTGGGGCTCCTTCACCAGCAGCCGCTGGAACTCCTCCTTGGTCAGGACGTAGATCTCGGAATCCACCATGGCGATGGCGGTGGCGGTCCGGGGCTTGTCGGTGATCAGGGCCATCTCGCCGAAGAACGAACTTTCCTGGAGCTCGGCCAGCACCAGCTTGGACTCGTTGCGGGAGATGGAGATCTCCACCTCGCCTTTGGTGATCAGGTACATCTCGTTGCCCTGGCTGCCTTCGTTGAAGATCTTCTCGCCCTTGGGCACCGCCCTTTTTACCAGGCGGTCGTGCAGGGCCTCCAGCTCGGTGGACGACAGGTACTTGAAAAGAAATACCTTCTTTAAAACATCGGTCGATGCCATAATGGATGACCTCCCAATTAATGGTGATGTTTTCTGGTGAGCCAGATGAGATTCGAACTCATGACTCCCGCCTTAAAAGGGCGGTGCTCTACCGACTGAGCTACTGGCTCATTTTGTGCGACTTATCGCAAACTGTTAATTTTACTATAAAAACATCGTTCCGGTCAAGCAAAAAAGCGGCCGGTTTGATTTACCATCCGCAGATTCTGCAGATTTTTTCAGTATGATTTTAATGGGCTGGTATATATCTGCGAAAATCTGTGAAATCTTCCGCCACCGCAGGGCAATACATATAGGCGGATCCGCCTTTGGCGTGAGTGGATAAAGTTACCCGGAAGATCAGAATGACATTTAGAATTTGCCCCGGAGGATGGTGGCCTGGCGCTCCGAGCCCACCGAGATGATGCTGGCCCTGGCCCCGGCCAGTTTTTCGATGGTGCTGATGTACCTTTTGGCATTGGCCGGCAGCTGGCTGTAACTGCGGAGGCCTGCGGTGGGCTTGTCCCAGCCGGGCAGGGTCAGGTACCGGGGCCGGCACCCGGCCAGTTCCCCGGTGCTTTGGGGATAGCCGTCTATCTTTTTGCCTTTATGGCTGTAGCCCACGGCGATCTTGACCTCCCTGAAGCCGTCCAGGATGTCCAGCTTGGTCAGGGCCAGCTCGCCGGCCCCGTTCAGCTGCACCGCCCGCTTCAGCATCACCGCGTCCAGCCAGCCGCAGCGCCGGGGGCGGCCGGTGGTCCGGCCCACCTCGTCGCCGGCCTTGGCCCGCAGGAAGCCGGACATTTTGGCATCGAACTCGGTGGGGAACGGCCCGTTGCCCACCCTGGTGGTATAGGCCTTGGCCACTAAGATCACCCTGTCCACCGCGCTTGGCCCTACTCCCAGCCCGGTGCAGGCCCCGCCGGCGATGGTGGAGGACGAGGTGACGAAGGGATAGGTGCCGAAGTCCACGTCCAGGAAGGTTCCCTGGGCCCCTTCGAACAGCACCTTTCGCCCCTTGGCCATCTCCTTGCTCAAAAGGTCGGAGACGTCGGCGATATAGGGCCTTAGCACCTTGGCGTAAGACCGGTACAGGGCCAGGGTCCGGGAATAATCGGCCTTTTTATGGCCGTAATATTTCTGAAGGATGAAGTTCTTCTCGTCCAGGTTGCGCTTAAGATTTGTGGCGAAAAGTTCCGGGTTTAAAAGATCTATCATCTTCAGCCCGCTGCGGTAGGCCTTGTCGGCGTAGGTGGGCCCTATGCCCCGGTGGGTGGTGCCGATGGCCCCCTCGGCCCTGGATTCCCGGGCGCTGTCCAGCAGCTTGTGGTAGGGCATGGTCAGGTGGGCCCCGCCGCTGATCAGCAGCCGCCCCTTGACGCTGATCCCCAGTTTTTTCAGGTACTCCATTTCCTCCAGCAGGCTCTGGGGGTCAATCACCACCCCGCTTCCGATCAGGCAGAGCTTGCCGGGGTGGACGATGCCCGATGGTATCAGGTGCAGCACGAATTCTTTTTTGTTGACCTTGACGGTGTGGCCGGCGTTGGCCCCGCCCTGGTAGCGGGCCACTATGCTGACCCGCTCGGCCAGCAGATCCACTATCTTGCCCTTGCCCTCATCGCCCCACTGGGCCCCCACGATGCAGATGTTCTGTTTCACTTCTCGCTCTGTTATTGCAGGTTTAACATTTGCTGTTTATCTGTGACCGCATAAATCCCGATAATCAAATACCTGTCATCCGCTTAGTTTGTCCAATGCTTTTTGCAGGGTTTTTAATTCCTCCAGATACAACGGCAGTTTTTGGTAGACCTGCAAGGCTTGCTCGGCCTGGTATGTGTGGGACATCAGGTTCCTGGCCTCCAGCATGGAAAGCCAGGCCTTTTCGTCCGTTATCCATCCCAGGGCAAAAGCCTGCTTCAAACAGACTTTGGGCGAAAGGCAATCCGGCAAACCTTCCCCGGCGGCGGCTTCCTTGATGGACTTCCAGGCCAGCTCGAAGCAAAACTCAAAATATTTCAGGCAGCCGGCCTGCAGCAGTTCATCCTCCGCTTTTCGGGACAGGGCCTGCTGCAGTTGGGACACCGCTTTTTTGTAATCTTCGAAAACCAGTTTGAATTTATTCACAGCAATACCTCCGTTTTGCTGGTGGCCATTTTAAGAAAAGCGGGCGTCACCCGGCTGAGGTCGACCAGTTCAATTTTATAAAGGGTCGGCAGGCTATCCAGCGCGTCCTCAATGTCGCTGAATATTTCCGAGGCTAGGGGCTTTTCGCCTTGTATCCCGATGTCGAAATCGGAAGCGGGACGGGCCTCCCCGCCGGCCCGGGAGCCGAACAGAATGACCTGATGGTCCTGCAGGCTTCTGGAGAATCCGGCCAGGGTCTGTTTGATCATTGTTTTTATTTCTTCTTCGCGGGTCATGCTGTTTGCATCGTTAATGTTTCCAGGCGAGGCACGCCTCGTCCCTACAATAATCCAAATCCCAATAATCATATCCCTGATATCTGTTCCCAGTCTACGCCGCGTCCTGCTCCTTGCGGACGTACTCCGGCTCCTGCCGGTTGACTATGACCTCGCGCCCGATGGTGCACTTGGTGATGTCCTTGCTGGAAGGCAGGTGGTACATGATGTCCAGCATGGCCTCCTCCAGCACCGCCCTTAAGCCCCGGGCCCCGGTGCCCCGCTTCAGCGCGTCCTCGGAGATGGCCTCCAGCGCCTGTGGCAAAAATTCCAGCTCCACCCCCTCCATCCCGAAGTAGGTCTGGTACTGCTTGACCAAAGCGTTCTTGGGACGGGTCAGGATCTCCATCATGGACGACTTGTCCAGCGGATCCAGGGAGCAGATCACCGGCAGCCGCCCGATCAGCTCGGGGATCAGCCCGTATTTCAGCAGGTCGTCGGGCTGGACCTTGGCCAAAAGCTCGTTGGGCTGCAGCTGGCTCTTCTCCCGGATGTCGGCCCCGAATCCCAGGGTCTTGGTGCCGATCCGCGAGGAGATGATCTTGTCCAGGCCGTCGAAGGTGCCGCCGCAGATGAACAGGATGTTCTTGGTGTTGACCGGCAGCAGCGGCTGTTCCGGGTGCTTGCGGCCTCCCTGGGGCGGCACGTGGGCCATGGTGCCCTCCAGGATCTTGAGCAGGGCCTGCTGCACCCCCTCGCCGGAGACGTCCCGGGTTATGGACGGCCCCTCGGACTTGCGGGCCACCTTGTCCATCTCGTCGATGTAGATGATGCCGATCTCGGTCCGCTTCAGGTCGTAGTTGGCCGACTGCAATAATCTGACCAGGATGTTCTCCACATCCTCGCCCACATAGCCGGCCTCGGTCAGGGTGGTGGCGTCGGCGATGGCGAAGGGCACCTTCAGCATCCGGGCCAGGGTCTGGGCCAGCAGGGTCTTTCCCGAGCCCGTGGGGCCGATCAGGAGGATGTTGCTCTTGTCGAGTTCCACGTCATCCTTGACCAGGGCGTGNNATCCGCTTGTAGTGGTTGTAGACCGCCACCGCCAGGGCTTTCTTGGCCCGGTCCTGGCCGATCACGTATTCGTCCAGCGCCGCCTTGATCTCCAGCGGCTTGGGCAGGTCCTCCTTGGCGGGGAATCCGCTGTATTTTTTGTCCTGGGTGATGACCTCGGAGCACTTGCTTACGCATTCGCTGCAGATGGCCGCCTCGCCGCTGTCTATAAGCTGGGAGACCTCGCTGGAGGGGCGCCCGCAGAACGAGCATTTGTTGTGCTTGGGGTAGAAATTGTCTTTGGACATGCGGCACCTTAAATATAGTGAGAATGATATTTTAACCATTCAGGGGTGTCATGCTGAGTCCGCCTGAGGTCTTGATTTTTATCGTTCCATTGCCGCGAGCTTCAGCTCGTGGACGAATGATCCGGAAAAATAACTCTTTGGGGTTTCAACCCCGCTTGTCCGCCTATGGCGGAGATGTTGAGGGCTAAAGCCCCCTTGGGTTTCATAAGATTGTCTGCCACGACCTAAAGGTCGTGGCAATAAATTTACTATTATTTTATTGGACTTTGGCAAATTTTCTAAAACCCTCACTTTGTCACCCTGAGATATCATCTTGCCCCACAAATTGAAGGGCGACAATGCCATCTTTCGACTTGTTTGGCAGGTAAAGCATCTCAAGATGACATGATTACAGTTTTTTGCCAAAGTTAAGTTATTTTACTTTAACACAAGATAAAAGACAATGCAAGCAGAAAATCAGAAAGCAGGAAATCAGAAATCAAAAAACAAAAACAAAATATTTTTGTTTTTAGTTTCGCCCGCACTCGCCGGCATCGCCCCGCAGGATCTCTATCCCGTGGACCAGCGCCGGAAGCACCGCCTCCAGCGACTCCCGCGCCCCCTTCTCGCTGCCGGGAAGGTTGATGATCAATGTCTTCTTGCGGATCCCGGCCACCGCCCGGGAGAGCATGGCCTTGGGGGTTATCTGCATGCTTTTGGCCCGGATGGCCTCGGAGATGCCGGGCGCCAGGCGGTCCAGGACATCCAAAGTGGCTTCGGGGGTTACGTCCCGGGGCGAGAAGCCGGTGCCGCCGGTGGTCAGCACCAGGTCGCAGCCCAGGGTGTCCGCAAAGTACTTGAGCTTATCGGCGATGAGCGAGCGCTCGTCCGGCACGATCTCGTAGGCGGCCACTTCCGCGTCCAGCGGCGCCAGCAGTTCTTTGAGGGCCGGACCGGAGGTGTCCGTGCGCTGTCCGGTGGATCCCTTGTCGGAGACCGTGAGAATGGCTATTTTAAATTTTGCATTTTGCATTTTACAATACCAAAACTATTTGGTCACCCGTTTTGATCTCCCCGCCCTTCATGACCTTCGCAAACACACCCTCTCTCGGCATCACGCAGTCGCCCACCAATTTTTTAATGGCGCAGCCGTCATGGCATTCCTTGCCGATCTGGGTGATCTCCAGAATTATCTCGGAACCAACCAACAACCTTTGGCCAATTTTCAATTTACTTAATTGAATATTTTCTACCGTCAGGTTCTCGGCAAAGTCCCCGGGATGCAGTTCCACCCCCTTGCCCCGCATCTTGTCCACGCTCTCTGTCGCTAAAAGACTGACCTGGCGGTGCCAGTCCCCGGCGTGGGCGTCGCCCACGATGCCGTGGTTCTCTTTGAACATAGCGGACTGAACGCTGGTCTTCTTTTCGCCCTTGCTCTGGCTGATGTTTATGGAGATTATTTTGCCTGTCATACTTATCCTCCCCTCTAAAAAGAGGGGATCAAGGGGTGTGTAAGTCTTCTCCCCGAGGGGAACTATTGGTGTATTCCAGTATATGCTTCTCGATCCTTCTCAACACCGAATCTATATCCTCAATCACTTCTTCATCCCTGAACCGCAAAACCGTTATGCCCAGATTCTCAAGATAATCCTGTTTTTTACGATCCTTTTTAATGACCTCTTCAAAATTATGGGTATAACCGTCCACTTCGATTACCAATTGCACCTTGGGACAATAAAAATCTGCTATATAATTACCGATCGGCTTTTGGCGATGGAAATCACAACCCATCACCTTTTTACATTTAAGATGCAGCCAAAGACGGATCTCGGCCCTGGTGCTGTGGTTGCGAAGCTGGCGGGCTCTCTCTTTTAGTTTAGCGTTGTAATAAACCTTCATGGATACACCGCTTCGTAAGCATCATACAAGCCTTACTCAGTGCAGGCCCTAATCCCCTCCCGCCTGCGGCGGATTTGCAACTTGCCAGAGGGGACTTTCGGTTAGAGAACCCAGCGCCCGGATTTTCCCCCTTGTTTTTCCACCAACCTGATCTCCGTTATCACCATCCCTTTTTCCACCGCCTTGGCCATGTCGTAGATGGTCAGGCAGGCCGCGGCCACCGCGCTTAGGGCCTCCATCTCGGCCCCGGTGCGGTCGGCGCAGCGCACGGTGCCGGTCACCTCGACCGTTGACCTTTTCTTGTCCAATCTGCATTCCACCTCCACGTGGGTCAAAGCCAGAGGATGGCAGAGCGGGATCAGCTCGTGGGTCCGCTTGGCCGCCTGGATGCCGGCGATCCTGGCCACGCCCAGCACATCGCCCTTGGCCAGCTGGTTATCGGCAATCAGCTTCAGCGTGGCCGGTTTCATTTTCACCTGCCCGGAGGCCCGGGCCATCCGGTCAGTCTTGGCCTTTTCTGTGACATCGACCATCCGGGCCCGGCCCTTGGCATTCACATGAGAAAGAATTTTTACTTTATTCATATTTTTTCAGGAAACAATGAAGCAGCATTTGCCATAGTCAACAATATACCATTTGCCGTTAATTTTGTTTAACTTTATTTCCTTGTATTCACCTTTGTAATCACGCCCCATGCTGATAGATATTTGTGCAGCATCATTATTGATGGTTAAATCATGAAAACTAAAGTTTGCAAAACCTTTTATATATGAATTAGACCCTATTACATAACCTCCACAACCAAAATATTCTTGTAAATCTCTTTCGTTTTTCTCAAAAGCAACAATGGTTCTTTTGCTGTTTGATGTAGCTATTTCATTAAAAAATACTGCCTGCTTTATCTCTGTTGTGTCATTAATTTTGTTCTTGTTTGGCACTATTGGATTACAGTCAGCACCATCCTTGATTCCGTCTCTGTCGGTGTCATTTGACCTGGGGTTGGTTGTAAGTAATAATTCCACATCGTCTACCAATCCATCATTGTCAAAATCATTCATTAGTTCTGAGGAAGAAAAACTAAAAGACAGCTTATCAAAGAATAATGTAATAATACTTCCCTGGCATTTTAATTTATGTTTAATGCCACCAAGATCAAAAAATAATATTGTATCACCGGTTACAGATTTCCCATGAAATTTATTTAAATGATACTTGGAAACTTTTTGTGCTGTTTCAACAATTTTCGGAGGATTGATTAAAATTGGTTCCGTCCAATCTACTCCATTTATTGTGTTGGTCAGCCACAAACTTCTTATGCCGTATTTCTTCCAAGCAAATACGCTCCAAGTTACACCAACTTCATCTTTGCATTGTGCAATCGAGGCAGGCCATTCCCATTGATTGTCATTAGAAAAATTGCTTACTTTCGCCCAAGTACGAAAGTCGTCAATCACACCGATGGCTTTTTCACTGCCTGTTTTCCCCAATTCGACCAATATTAATCTTTTCAAAGTTCCATCGGTGCAATAGGTAGTTAAATAGTAATCCAATACATCCAAGGCCTCGCTGCTGCCAATTGACAGAAGCTTTTTCATCGCCTCATGGCTTTCTTTTAGATATTCCCCTTTGTAGTCATTCCCAGCACCATATCTGGATTTGAACAGATCAATTCTTAAAGAGTCAAGATTCTGCCCAAAGCACAAGGCAGGCAAGAACGCAACTGCCACTATAACTAAATATTTTATTTCTAATTTTTTATTTTTCATTTTTTAGTTCACCCTCCCACTTCCGCCATGTGCCGCGCGATGTCCACGCCTCCCTGGTCCATCTTGTGGCAGGCCGGCTTCAGCCGCAGCGCCTCGTAGAACACCCGCCGCAGTTCCGTCCCGGCCAGCCCGCTGCGCACCGGCACCCGGATGTTGACCTCGCTCTTGGAGCCCAGGCAGGGCTTGAGAAAACCGTCCGAGGTCAGCCGCAAACGGTTGCACTTTTTGCAGAATTTGTTAGAGAGCGGCGAGATGAATCCCACCGTGGCCGGAGAACCTTCGATCTGGAATTCTTCGGTTATGCTGTTCTTGTTATTCACCGGAACAAGCTTTACGCTTTCAGCTATAAGCTTCTTGATCGTTTCGGAGTTCAGCAATTTTTCCGGCCCCCAGAAGGCGTTGCCCACCGGCATGAACTCGATGAACCTCAGCCCTATGGGTTTGTCTTTAACAAAGGTCATGAAATCAGCTATCTCGTCATCATTGTATCCGGCGATGTCCACCACGTTCAGTTTGACCTGCTGAAAACCGGCGCCCAGCGCGGCCAGCATCCCGTCATAAGCCTTCTGCCAGTCGTCGCTGCCGGTCATTTGTTTGAAGCGCTCGGGCTTCATCGTGTCCAGGCTGATATTCACCCGCATGATGCCGGCGGTTTTCAGATCCCCGGCCATGGGGCCCAGCAGCACCCCGTTGGTGGTCAGGGCCAAGTCCTTGATGCCCGGGATGGCCGCCAGCTTCTTCACCAGGTCCAAAAAACCCTTGCGCAGCAGGGGCTCGCCGCCGGTCAGCCGCACCTTATCGATGCCCAACTCCGCCCCGGCCCGGACGATGGTCTCTATCTCCTCAAAGGTCAGCAGGTCCTCGTGCTTCTTCAGCGGCACGCCCTCGGGCGGCATGCAGTAGCGGCAGCGCAGGTTGCAGCGGTCGGTGACCGAGACCCTCAGGTAATTTATCTTTCTTCCGTATTGATCTGCTAACATTGTTGCACTAACTTTTATACATTTACCACTTTTATATTAACCAGGTCACTTAATATGAAGCATGGCACTCTAAGGAAAACGAATTTATTTTATAAGGAAGCCAGGAAAGCAGGAATCAATCAGGGTTCCCACAGTTTAGTATTCATGGATTCCTAATAAAAAATGTTACTTATTTATTGACCCCATTTATAACATTTACTTCATTTAAACTTTGGGCCTCACCCGCCTGTTATCAAATGTATCGCCTCCACATTGTCCCCGTCTTTGATCACAGAAACATCATACTCCTCGGGCGGAACGAACTTCTCGTTTATCCGCACGATAATGGCGTGATAGACGTAATTCTTTTCCTTCAGCAATTGGGCGATATTGAGCCCCTGCCGCCAGGGATGTTCTTCCCCATTTACTTTGATCATAGTCCCACTAGTTTCCAATTTTTCATTCTTTTTATTTCCCTCTCCTGGTGGGGGAGGAATCAAGGGAGGGGTCAATCCGCGGATCCGGCCCCAGCAGTATCTCCAGCGCCTGGTTGGCCTGCATGCAGGCGGCCATTCCCACCCGGGGGGCCATCAGCCCGAAGCCCGGCCCGGCCTCGCTCCGCTCGTCCCCGCAGATGTAGAGGTTGCCTGTCCTCCTGGTCCTTAAAAGATCGTTGGCCCCGTACCCAGCCATGCCGCTGCCGATCACGATGGGCGTCTTGGTCAGTGTGGTCAGCGCCGTCTCCACCAGCATCTGTTTCTGGTCGGCCATGTCGAAGGCTTCGATGATGACATCGCACCTGCCGAACAATGATTCCACGTTCTCAGGCACGATCCGCAGGTGGTGAGATTCCACCTTGACGAAGGGATTGGCCTTCTTGATCACTTCTTTTAAGGCCTCCACCTTGGGCAGGCCGATCTGATAGACAAAATATTGCTGGCGATTCAGGTTGGAAGGTTCCACCACGTCGTAGTCGGCGATGACCAGCCGGCCCACCCCGGCCCGGGCCAGCGCAATGGCCGCGGTAGAACCCAGGCCGCCGCAGCCAGCCACGCCTACACAGGCCTTCTTAAGTTTCTCGGCGATGCCCGGAGTATGCCGGGCGGACAGCAGGTGCTCCAGTTCGTTTTTGGAGGGCACCTCGCCCTTCTTGATCAGCACCAGGCGGTCGCCCTCCTCCACCGTGTGTTCCATCAGACAGGGAAAGCCATTGAGCACGCAGACCTCGGCCCCGGGCTTGTGCTCCTTCACCAGCTCGGCCACCTTGGCGCCTTTTTCGGCCTTGATATGCTTTTCGTTGAGGTAGATCTTCATAAAACCTCTCTTTCATAATACCGCCTCTCTCCTGCCAGGGGAGAGGCACACACTGAGACGGCTTTCAGTTCGCCGGACCGAAGTGTGGGAGAGGGGTCAACCTAAAATTACTTTCTTCTTTCCCTTAACCACCTGCCCTATCACGTATGGCTTGGGCGAAAACCCGTTCAAACCTTTTAAACCCCTTAAACTCTTCAGCGCTGCGGCCGCATCGGGCTGGGCCACGACCAGCACAAACCCTATCCCCATGTTGAAGGTGCGGTACATATCGTCCTGCGGCACCTTTCCCTTTTTCTGCATCAGCTCAAAGACCGGCAGCACCGGCCAGGAGCCGAGCTTGATCTCCACGTTGCAGTCCTTGGGCAGCACCCGCGGGATGTTGTCCAGGAAACCGCCGCCGGTGATGTGGGCCATGCCCTTGACCAGGCCCTTGTCCAACAGCGGGAAGACCGGTTTCAAGAATGAAGGATGCACCTTGAGCAAAGCCTCGCCGATAGTAGAACCAAGCTCCGGCAGGCGTGTAATTACTTTGTAATTACATTTTTCAAACAGGATCTTCCGGGCCAGGGAAAAACCGTTGGTCTGGAGGCCGTTGGTGGAGAGCCCTATCACCGCGTCCCCGGGCCTGATGGTCTTTCCGGTGATGAGTTTTTTCTTGTCCACCGCGCCCACTATGAACCCGGCCAGGTCGTAGTCGCCGACGGCGTACATCCCCGGCATCTCGGCGGTCTCGCCGCCGGTCAGGGAACAGCCGTTCTCCCGGCAGGCCTTGGCGAAGCCGGTGACGATGGCCTCCAGTATCTTTGGCTCCAGTTTTCCGAAGGCGGCGTAGTCCATGAAGAACAGCGGCTTGGCCCCCTGGACCAGAATGTCGTTGACGCAGTGGTTGACCAGGTCCTGGCCCACCGTGCCGTGCTGCCTGGCCATTAAGGCCACCTTGAGCTTGGTGCCCACTCCGTCGCAGGAGGAGACCAGCACCGGCTGCTTATAGCCCTTGAGAGACCCGTCGAACAGGGCGCCGAAGCCGCCGATGTCCGTCAGCACGTTCTTGGTGAAGGTGGAGCGGACCACTTTTTTAATTCTTTGGACCGATTCGGTCCCGGCGTCGATGTTGACGCCAGCGTCTTTGTAGCGCATGGTTCTCTATCTGTTAATCCTTGTTAAATGCCTCATGGTGTTTCTGCACAATTGCCTTTGCTTCTGGAATATCATATCTTTCAAGAAATTCTGCCGACGATAAAACAATATACTCATTTTTATCTCTCAACATTGGCAGAATAACAGGTACTGCCTTTGCTGCCTTTTCGGGTTCCATGCTTTTTAATAATTTTATAAATATCAATTTATCTGTTGTATCATTTCCGTTTAAAACCTGCAATATTGCCGGCATAAATTTTTCTGAATTAATTGTCAAATAGGTTTGAGGAACTAATCCAACCTTAAACCCAAGCATTATAATGTTTATCGTTTTATCAGTTAACTTGCCAGAATGAATAAGTGCATTTATAATATTTTGCCTACCCAATGTTTGCGCATTGACATAATCCTCATAAAACATATTGGCGATATTCTCGTTTAAAGAATCTATCCCCCACAAAGCATATGCGGCATATATATTTCCTTTTCTGAACGATCCGTACAATTCAGCCATACACAAACTTCTTGCCAACCATGCTGATTGGGCCGCTTCAAAACAAACGGAGGGGTTTTCATCGTCAAGCAAAGTTATCAAGGCCTTAATTTTTCTTTGATCACTATATTCGATATCACCTAAAGCCATTGCACACCACATTCGTGTTTTTACATCGCCATTTGTTACTGCATAAATAATTGTATTAGTAGCCTTTGGACCTATCTTTTTCAATAATGATGTGGGGTTCTTATATCTCAATCCTCTTTTTTCAGAATCAATGCGGTTTGAAAATTGATACAACACGCCCGAAGGATAGGGATCTGCATAATGACAATGAGCTATGATCGTAACTAGCTGTAATCCCTTTTGGGGGTCACCCTCGTTTTTTAATTTATTGGTAATTTTACTTATATATTTAAATTGATCTTCGTGGCTCAACCTAAAATAATCATTCTCCGCTGTCTTTTGAGTTGTGGGGTTTTCAGATACCAACCCTTCATCAAGAGAGTGAAAAGTCCTACAGCCTAAAAGTGTTACAAATAGAGAAACCGCGAATATTGTTAAAATATGTTTTCTCATCTAAACACCTATTGTTTAAATTCTATGATTTAATCGCCATTACGATTAAATCGTCTTGTGTATCGTTATTTCCCCGCACTTCGTGCCGCTTGATCTTGAAACCCGCTTTTTCTATCTCTTTGATTATATCCTCCGCCCGGCCGAAATACCTTCCGGCCACACCACTATATACCATGCAACGTGATTCTGGATCATAATTCTTCAACACTTCCGGTTCCTTCGGATCTCCGCACATACTGCTGACATAAAACGATCCGCCGGGTCTTAAGACCCGGTATGCTTCTTTAAGCATTTCAGCCCTGTCATCACCTATGATGCAATGCAGGCAATGTCCGTCGACCACAACATCAAAGATCTCATCTTCCCATCTTCTCAAGTTCCGAACGTCGCCTTCGATAAACTCTGCCTTCATGCCTGTCTTGAGCGCTTTTCCCCTGGCCCACTCTATGGCGCTCGGCGCAATGTCTATTCCATAGACCTGATATCCCTTTTCCGCAAACAGCAGGGCCACATCCCCGGCTCCGCAGCCCAGCTCCAGCACCTTGCCAGACTGCGGGAAACCATCGGAAGCGATCAGGGCCAGTATTTCCGTCCGCCATTCATTCCAGTCCTTCTCATCGTTCCAGCCGGTCTTGCCCTCGGCTTTGCGCTTTTTGTACCGGGCATCATGGCCTATGTAGTTTGTTTTTAAGCTCATAAATCACCAACCCCACCCTTCCCTCCCCTCGAGGGGAGGGATAAGAGGGAGAGGTCAAAAAACCTCACATCTTCTCCGGGGCGCTGACCCCCAGCAGGCTCAGCCCGTTGGCGAACACTATCCGGGCGGCGTCGCACAGGTCCAGCCGGGCCTGGGTCAGCCCGGCATCGTCGGTCACCACCCGATGCTGGTGATAAAAAGTATGGAACACCCCGGCCAGGTCCTGCAGGTAGGTGGGCAGGCGGTGCGGCTCCCGGGCCAGGGCCGCCCCCAGCACTACCTCGGGAAATTCCAGCAGGGCCTTGATAAGGTTTATCTCCTCCTTCTCCTTGAGTAAGCTCAGATCGCTCTTGGTCCGGGCGATGCCCTTCTCCCGGGCATGGTCGATGATGCTGCAGATCCGGGCATGGGCGTACTGAACGTAAAATACCGGATTCTCGTCGGAGTGCTTGCGGGCCAGGTCCAGGTCGAAATCGAACTGGCTCTCGCTGCGCCGCATCAAAAAGAAATACCGCATCACGTCCGGCCCCACCTCGTCCCGCAGTTCGTCCAGGGTGACTATCACCCCGCTGCGCTTGGAGAACTTGACCTCCCGGCCCTCCTCGATCAGGCGGACCATCTGCATCAGGATGAACTCCAGCGAATCCGGATCGTGCCCCAGGGCCTTAGCGGCGCCCTTCATGCGGGGAACGTCCCCGTGGTGGTCGGCCCCCCAGACGTAGATCAGCCTTTTGAACCCCCGGCCGAACTTGTTCAGCATGTAGGCGATGTCGGCCGCAAAGTAGGTGTGCTCGCCGGTGGATTTTATCACCACCCGGTCCTTCTCGTCGCCAAACTCGCTGGCCTTGAAGAACTGCGCCCCGTCCTGATCGTAGAGATAGCCCTTCTTCTTCAGTTCTCCCAATGATCTGCTGATGGCCCCGGATCCCACCAGGCCGACCTCGGAGAACCATTCATCGAACTCCACCTTCAGGTCTTTTAACGACAGCTTCAGGTTCTCCAGCATGCCGTCCCGCGAGATCCTGGTGGCCTCGGACAGCAGTTGGTCGGGCGGAAGGGCTTTTAGCCGGGCGCCCTGCTCGGAATCCAGCTGGGCGGCGAAATCTTTGAGGTACTCGCCCTGATAGCCGCCCTCGGGAAATTCAAAGGGCCGGCCCCAGATCTGATTCAAGCGGGCCAGCACCGAGCGGCCCAGCTTGTCGATCTGGTTGCCGGCGTCGTTTATGTAATACTCCCGATGGACCTGGTAGCCCACGGACTGCAAAAGCCGGGCGATGGCATCGCCCACAAAAGCGCCCCGGCCGTGGCCCACGTGCAGCGGCCCGGTGGGGTTGACCGAGACGAACTCCACCTGTACCTTTTCCCGTTTCCCGTGGTCGCAGCAGCCAAAAGAGTTCTTCTTGTCCAGCAGGGTCACCAGTTCGCTGTACAGCCAGCCGGAGGCCAGCTTGAAATTGATGAACCCCGGCCCGGCGATCTCGGTCTTGGCCACCAAGGATGGATCGAGGTCCAGGGAATCAACTATCTTCTGGGCGATGTCCCGGGGCTTGGCCTTCAGCTCCTTGGCCAGGGACAAAGCAATGCTGGTGGCCCAGTCGCCGTGGGCGGCCTGCTTGGGGCGCTCCAGTATTATGCTTTGGGCATTCAACTTGACATCAAGAGCTTTTTGAGCTGCCTGTATTATTTGGTCTTGCAGGTATTGTTTTGACATGTCCCTCTTAACGTCATTACGAAATATGCTTCTTGCCTGACAAATGAAGTAATCTGACTATTAACATCTTTTGTGGAACTGCTCCTTGCCTTGCAGACGCCCGCACTGAGACTTGCCCTGAGCCTATGCCGAAGGGATTACTCCGTGCTTTGCGGTTGAAGTGAAGCAATCCAACCAATAACGTATCTAAATCCTTTCATACAGATCCTCCCAACCGGGATTCACCTTTTCAATCAGCCTTATCTTGTTGGCCCGTGAACCCGCCTTCAATTGCTTTTCCCTGGCAATGGCAGATCTGGGAGCATTGAATGTTTCGTAATATACCAATTTAAAGGCCTTGTACCTGCCGGAAAAAGAGGAAGGCTTTATATCCCTGTGCTCGGCCACCCTGCGTTTCAGGTCGTTGGTAACGCCGGTGTATAGAGTACCGTATTTTTTGCTGGCCAGGATGTAGATGTAATAACTTTTATCCGGCATCGGAGCAATTCGCTTGTTTATGGTTGGATCGCTTCGTTTGCCGCCAATTGGGTAATGCCTCGCGATGACCCCAGTGAGTCAGTCCTTTACCTCTTCCTTGGGGGCATCGGCCCACAGCTCTTCCAGGGCATAGTAATCACGGGCCCGGGGCTGCATGATGTGCACCACCACGTCCACGTAATCCAGCAGCACCCAGGTGGCCCCGGCCATTCCCTCCACGTGGTGCGGCTTGACGCCCTTGGCCCTTAAGCCGTCCTCGATGGCATGGCAGATGGCCCGCACCTGGATGTCGGTGGCCCCGGAGGCCAGCACGAAGTAATCGGCCACGGACGACAGGTTCTTGATCTCCAGCACACTGACGTCGAAGGCTTTTTTGCTGAGAGCCAGCTGGGAGATCTCGTGGGCCAGCGCCTTGACCTGGTCTGGCGCTTGCACCGAGCCGCGTCGAGGTGTGGGCTGTGGCCGGACCGTTTTCTTCTGGACCGGCGCTGTTTTCTTGATCACTATTTTTCTGACCGGAACGGTTTTCTTGACCGCCGGTTTTCTGACCGCGGCCTTTCTTCTGGCCAGGGATACTTTTTTGGGCCTCCTCAAGGCTTTAGAACCGGCCGAGGAAACCTTTCTTTTGGGGACGGATGTAGTCTTTGCCAATTATTACTGTTACCTCCAAATATGATCTTGATTCTAATTGCGGGATTATGTTTTTACATTTTAATGCCTCGGCCACATAAGCGGCGTTGCCGGTGCTGTTGTCGGCCCGGTCCACCACCACCGTCTCGGGAAAACTGTCGTTCTCGGCGTTGGCGATGTCCACCACGTCAAAGCCCCAGCGGCGCAGTTCGTCGGCCATCTTCTGGGCCAGGCCGGCCTCCTTGGTGCCGTTCAGCACCTGCACCCTTATCTGGGCGATGCGCCGCTTCTTCTCGATCTCGTGGTTCCCTTTCCAGCGCAGGTAGACCGAAAATCCCACCGCCCCGCAGATGATTACCAGCAGCAGGACCGCGGCCGTCAGAAACTTTTTGCGGGATTTGCTGACCGGGCGTTTTTTTAGATCAACAGGGGACATGATTTTACCGATTTTGATGTTTGTTTTTTGGTTTCTGTAACACAGTGTGGATCACCAACACCAAAGTTCCATGATCCTCCTGTTCCTCATGGCCGGTATCGAATAGGTAGTAACTAATTTTATGGCCGGCCGGCAGACCTTGAGAATGGTGATCCTCAACGGCACCTCCTGGTCCTGGGGCAGCTCTGCCGCGACCCTGCCGGTGGCGGCGTCAATGAAGCGCCGGGGCTCGGAGTCGGGATCCCTGCTGGTGCTAGGCATAATTATCCGGCGGACGCCCCCGGCCCTCATTCCCGCAATGCAGGTGAAAAAGTATTGGGGGACCTTTCCTGACTGAACCTGGCAGGGAACACCCTGATGTCTGTCGGTATCGACGGGGGGATAAAGAAAACTCATTTGGCCGGAGCTGGCGGTGTTGCCAGCGTCGTCCAGCGCTTCCACCAGCAGGGTTATCCGGCGGCCGTGCTGTACCACCCGCCCTTTGCCTTTGGTGATATCCTGGGGTTCAAAAGATGCCCGGCCTTCTTCGTCCTGGGCCAGCGCCACTGCCATGCGGGGACTGAGATTTCCAGGGTCGTACCAGATGCTGCCATCGCATAGTTTGTTGAACACAAATATCCCCGACAGGATAAGTAAAATTACCGGCGCCAGAAAACCGAGTATTTTATTTGGGTTAATATGAATATACATGCTCCCTTCAACCGGCATTTGGTTGCAGATATCTTTCGCATTCGCTCAATTCCTCCGGGGTATTGATCCCCAGCACTTCCCGGCTATCTTTAACCACCTGGGCCGCGATCTTCTTCCCCTGCTGTTTGAATATCCCGATCACGTCGGTCAGGTAGTATTCGCCCTGCTTGTTGTTGGGAGTTAAGAGCCCCAGCGCTTCCACCAGTCTCTGGTTCTCGAAGGCATAGATGGCGGGGTTGATCTCTTTGACCGCCAGTTCTTCCGGCGAAGCGTCCCGGGCCTCCACGATCTTGGTGACAAAGCCGCCGGCATCCCGGATCACCCGGCCGTAGCCCCCCGGCTGATCTATGATCGTGCTTAGCATGGTGCAGGCGTTGCGCTCTTCTCTGTGTTTTTTGAGCAACGCAACAATGGTCTCCGGTTTTATCAGCGGCACGTCGCCGTAAAGCACCAGCAGTTCGCCGGCGAAGTTCTCGATGATTGGCAGGGCCTGCATCACCGCATGACCGGTGCCCTTCTGCTCGGCCTGAAGCACGAACTCGACCTCCAGGCCCTTTAGTAATTCCCTGACCTTCTCGGCCTGGTGGCCGACGATGACCACGGTCCGGGCCACCCCGGCCGTTTGGGCCGAGCGGACCACATGCTCCACCAGCGGCTTCCCGCACAGGCGGTGCAGCACCTTGGCCAGGTCCGACTTCATCCTGGTTCCCTGACCCGCCGCCAGTATCAGGCAGATGCAGTCCCTGGTCATAGCTTGGTCTTCCTGGCGATGCGGTTCCTGTCGTCCACGCAGACGATCTTGGGCTGGTGCTTCCCGGCCTCGGCGTCCTCCTTGTAGCAGGAGGAGATGATGATGATCTTGTCGCCGGCCAGGCCCAGCCGGGCCGCCGCCCCGTTGAGGGTGATGGTGCCCGACCTCTTGGGGGCCTTGATGACATAGGTCTCAAAGCGGTTCCCGTTGTTGATGTTCACCACCTGCACGATCTCGTTGGGCAGGATGTCGGCGGCTTCCATCAGCAGTTCGTCGACGGCAATGGAGCCGGAGTAGTGCAGGTTGGCCCCGGTCAGTGTGGCGCGGTGGATCTTGGATTTGCAGAGGATTCGGAACATGGGTGCCTTTCTCAATTGATTCAAACGGATATTACGGATTCAGACGGATTAGTTCTTACGGGCCATTCTTATATATTCTAACTTAGGTGTGCCAAAGTTGGCCAGTAATCCGACTTCATATGGAGTTGCCTTAAGATACGACACTAACTGTTCTTTAGCCACTTTAGGAAGATATTCTAAAGCCTTGATTTCAATTATCACTTTTTCTTCAATCACCAAATCCAACCTGAAAGAACCGACGATTTTCTTGTTATAAATTACCTTGATCTCTTTTTCTGTTTTATACTCAATGCCTTCATTTTGGAATTCAAATTCCAATGCCCTTTGATATATCCTCTCTGGAAAGCCGCACCCCAATTGGGTATGCACTTTAAAGAACAACCCAATTATTTTATAGGTGAGATCGGAATGTATCAGCTTTTCGCCCTTATCCATATACCCATCCGTTTGAATCGTAAATAATCGGTATGAATCTACACGACAATATTATCTATCAATCTTGCACTAGGGAACTTGACACCCAAAGCAAGCAGTGTATTTTTCTGAATCACCTTTACTGGCCTCAAGGTAGCATTGTCCACTATCTCAACATAATCTATCTTCCCCAGCGGGGCATCGTGCTTCAGCAACCTAATCAACTCACGCTTTACGCTATCAGCTTTCAGCTGTCCGCTTTTTGCCATTTGCTTTGCTTTTAGAAGCGTCCGGTTCAAAGCCACAGCCTGCTTGCGTTCCTCCTGGGTCAGATACGCATTGCGCGAGCTCATGGCCAGGCCGTCCCCTTCCCGCACTATCGGCGCGCCGATTATCTTTACCGGCTGGTCCAGGTCCTTGGTCATCTGCCTGATCACCGCCAGCTGCTGGGCATCCTTCTGCCCGAAGATAGCAGCATCCGGCTGAACTATGTTGAACAGCTTGCTGACCACCGTGGCCACGCCCCGGAAATGCCCGGGCCTGGAGGCCCCGCACAACCCTTGGGTCAGGTTCTCGACATTGACATAGGTGGAAAAGCCTTTGGGATATATCTCCTCCGGAGATGGCGAGAATATCAGGTCGGCCCCGGCAGTCTGGCACAGCGCCGCATCCTTTTTAAGGTTCCGGGGATATTTCTTAAAATCCTCTTTTGGCCCGAACTGGGTGGGGTTAACGAAGATGGAGACAATAACGAAATCAGAGTGCTTCTTAGCCAGCCTTATCAAGGACAAATGCCCCTCATGCAAAGCTCCCATGGTGGGCACAAAGCCGATCCGCTTGCCCCGCTTCTTCTGCAAAGCAACAGCCTGCCGTATTTGTTTTATTGTTTTAACTATTTGCATTCGCAACTATACTTAATACTGCGTAGTGAATACAAACTACAATTTATTAAACCCTTTGTGCCTTTGTGTCTTTGTGGCAAAAGCTTTCGGTAAGGGTCATTCCTCGGAGAAACTCTCCTCCATGTTCGGAAAACTCTTCCCCTTCACGTCCCCGATGTACCCCTTGAAAGCCTGCCTCATGTCCTTGGCGATATGAGCATATTGCCTGACGAACTTGGGCACAAAGTCCTCGAACCTGCCGTCCATGTCGTCCACTACCAGGATCTGCCCGTCGCAGTGCGGCCCGGCCCCGATGCCGATGGTGGGGATGGTCAGTTCCTGGCTGACCTTCTGGGCCACCTGGTGCGGGATCTTCTCCAGCACGATGGCAAAACATCCGGCGTTCTCCAGGGCCTTGGCCGCCGCCAGCAGGCGCTCGGCCGACTCCTTGTCCTTGGCCTGCAGCTGGTAGCCCCCGAACTTGTGGATGGACTGGGGAGTCAGCCCCAGATGGCCCATCACCGGGATGCCGCGTTCCACCAGATTCTTGACGATGGGGGCCGCCACCCGGCCGCCCTCGATCTTGACCGCCTCGGCCCCCGATTCCTTAAGAAATCTTCCGGCGTTGTATGCCGCATCGGCAATGGAGGTCTGGTAGGACAGGAACGGCATGTCGGCCACCACCATGGCCCGCTTGACCCCGCGCTTGACCGCCGCCGCATGGTAGAGCATGTTGTCCATGGTGATGGGCAAGGTATTCTCGTGGCCGGCAAAGACCATAGCCGCCGAGTCGCCCACCAGGATCAGGTCTATCCCGCACTCGTCCAGCAGCCGGGCGGTAAGAAAATCATAGGCTGTCAACGAGGCGATCTTCTCGCCTTTCTGCTTCATTTTGAGCAGGGTGCGGGTGGTGATCTTTTCGCTCATAATTCTATTCCTGATAATGTATTGAACAGATAATCATACACCAAAAAACACAGGATATCAAGGAAAAATACAGTAGGGACATAGCATGCTATGTCCCTACAAAATTTCACACCATCCCTGGACAATTATGTTATTTGTAACTCATTCCGTTGTATCTTATCTCCGTAACATAGAACACCTCGCAGGAACCCCCGCCCTCGTCCTCCCGGCTGAGCGAGCTGTTCCAGGTGAATTCCTCACCCTCGGCCTGGCGGACATACACCAGATAGCCGGAAAGTCCTATGTTATCGCCTTCCCGCACCAGCCCCAGGGCCGCCCGAAGGTTGGAATTGGCCGGGATGATATGGTTGTTGGCGGAATAGCGAGCCACAAAGGCGTTGTCAAAGGGGAAATCCTCATTGTAGCGCCAAAGATACCAGCGTCCCTCCTGCGACCACTTGAGCTGCTTGTAAAGTTTTGTTATCACCAGCTTGTTCCAGGCGATGGCCAGGTCGTAAGGGGCGATATCGGCCCCCCGGTCGTAAACATATTTTTCTTTGCCCAGCACCACCCCGTCCAGGAAATACTCGGCCCGGGGCTTGATCAGATATTTGTTTTTGTGGGGCTGGAATAAGAATTCCGGGACATCATCTACCGGGTATTGCTCCGGCTCCCGGTTGACCTCGATCGCCTGAGAAGAGGTCGTGCCCTGGGGCCTGGGCCCGCAGCCTGCAAAGACCAACAGCAAGATGACAGACAGCAGGGCCGGCTGGGATATTTTGTTTTTATGCTTGTTTGGCATATTTCACTCATACAGTAACAACTTGAGATAAAAGCCCCTTCCCGCATCGGGAAAGTCTGCACTGAGAAAAGCAAACATTACCCATCCGAAGTGGGGTTGGGGTTAGGTCGTCACGGATATATCTTCTCCAGCATCCGGGCGAACGGTATGGCCTCGCGGATATGCGACAGCCCGCACATCCAGCAGACCGTGCGCTCGATGCCGATGCCGAAGCCCGAATGGGGCACGCTGCCGTAGCGCCTCAGGTCCACGTACCACTTGTACTGCTCGTAGGGAACCTTGTGCTCCTCCATCTTCTTCAGCAGCAGGTCCAGGTCGTGTATCCTCTGGCTACCGCCGATGATCTCGCCGTAGCCCTCCGGCGCGTAGAGGTCGGAGCCCAGCACCACCGAGGGATCCTGGGGGTCCGGCTGCATGTAGAATGATTTGATGGCCGCCGGAAAACGGTCCACGAACACCGGCCGTTCGAAGCTGCCCGCGATGGCGGTGTCGTGCGGGGCTCCGAAGTCCTCCCCGTATTCTATCGGCACTCCGGCCTTGTTGCACAATTCCACCGCTTCCTTGTAGGAGATCCTGGGGAAGGGGCCCTTGATCTTCTCCAGCGGAGCGGTGTCGCGCTCCAATGTCTTCAGCTCGCTCTGGCATTCGCTTAACACCCTTTCCACCACGGCGCAGATCATTCCCTCCTGGCACTGCATGTTCTCGGCATGCTCAAAATAGCTGGCCTCGGCGTCCATCATCCACAATTCGGTCAGGTGCCTTCTGGTCTTGGACTTCTCGGCCCTAAAGGCCGGGGTAAAGGTGTAGACCCGGCCGAAGGCCGCGGCCGTGGCCTCGATGTACATCTGCCCCGACTGGGACAGGAAGGCCGGCTCGCCGAAGTAATCGGTCTGGAACAGAGTGGTGGTGCCCTCGCAGGAGGTGGGGGTCAGGATGGGGGCCGGAGTATGGATGAACCCCTCCCGGTGCATGTAGGCGTGGATGGCCTGCTCAATTGTGTCCCGCACTCTTAAGATCGCATGCTGTTTGGACGAGCGCATCCACAGGTGGCGGTGTTCCATCAAAAAGGCCGGCCCGTGCTCCTTGGGGGTGATGGGATAGTCCTGGGTCAGCTGGGCTATCTTGAGATCGGTGACCCCCAGCTCATAACCCGAGGGCGACCGCTTGTCCTCCTTGACCACCCCCCGGACGATGATGGAGGATTCCTGGGTGACCTTGTCGCCCAGTTCAAAGACCGCATCCCCCACCTCGCTCTTGACCATCACGCCCTGGATCACGCCCGAGCCGTCCCGGATCTGCAGGAAGTGGATCTTGCCCGAGGAGCGCTTGTTGTAAAGCCATCCCTTGAGGGTGACCTCCTGCCCCAGATGCTTCCCGATATCAGAAATATAGACCCAGTCCAGTTTCATAAGATCCTCCGTAAATTCAAACCGCAGTCCGGCCGGGACATGGACAGACCCGGATAATGTTTTTGGTTGGGGCCTTAAAAGTCTGTAGAACCATAAATTTACCAAACTTCAGGCAGATAGTCAAGCAAAAAGGCCCGCCATCGGCGGGCCTTTTAAACGGTCAGGCCTTGGGCTACCTGAGTATCACCAGTTTCCTGAAGGCCGTATTCTTCCCGTCTATCTGCAGGTATGCAAAATAAATGCCCTGGGGCAGAACATCTCCCAGGTCCCAATGGATCCTGACCGTGCCGGAGTTGATCGCCCCCAGTTCTTTCCGGGCGGCCGTTTGTCCCAGGATGTTGTAAATTATGATCCGGGCCTGGCCGGCTTTGGGCGAGTAGACCGAAAATTCGGCTCTCTGGTAAAGCGGGTTGGGGCTGACATCCATCCGGCAGAACCCGGGCAAGGACGGCGCCGGCCTGTCCCCGCTTATTCCTAAGGGATCATCCACCCAAAAACCATTGCTGACACCGGCGATCAATTTGCCGTTATAATATGAAATAAAAATGCTGTCGGAACTGATTCCAGCACCAACGTTGACGCTTCCGCTCCAGACACCCGCGGTAAACGCCCCGGTGGAATCCGGGGTCAGGGTTCCGGTCTTGTCCCACAGGTCGGCCTTGCCGGTGAAGGCGGTGACCGTGTCGTCGAAAAAGTCACGGGCCGAGAGGCTTATGGGGAAAGGAATGTTTTTGATCTGCATCCCGATGGAATCCACCGCAAAGTGGTGCAGGCCGGAGTTGACCACGTCGAACAGGTTGCTGGTGTCGTTGGCCATGCCGTCGTCTATCACCAGAAAGTTGTTGCGCAGGGTGTCGCTGATGGTCAGGACGGGCGAGGCCAGCCCGCCGGCGAATGTCACCAGCACCGGGGAGACAGTACCGGTCAGGTCGCTGATCAGGGCGGTGCCGCTGTAGCCCGTCATCGGGGCACCCAGGGAATCCAGGACCCGGATCCCCGCGGTAAAGGCCACCCCCACAGTCTCCGGAGTGGCAATGGGGTCGAAAGCAAAGGAATGGAACGCCTGGACGTTGACGGTGTCCACGCAGGTCACCGCGGCGAACATGTGGTTGACAAAATAGGCCACCTTGGTGGTCCGGGGCTGATAGCGGATGCCCAGCCCGGCGATGTCCTCCCAGTTCCAGGTGGTATCGGGCAGGGTGGAATCCTGGGGGGTGATGTCAAAGGAGAAAGTGGTCTCGGTGGTTCCGATCTTGAGGTTGCCCGAACGGTAGGAGGTCCCGGAAAATACCGGCCAAAGCCACATCACCGCCCTGGGATAATGGGTGCGGGCCTTGGCATAGATCACCACTTTGGTGACCATCTTTCCCGTGGTATCCGAAGGCTCGGCCAGGCCAACTGAGAAGGTGTCGAGCCGGTTGGAAGTGCAGGTGTCAACCGCGTAAAGGGCGTCGTCCAGATAAACGTTCTCGACATTATGCCAGCGGGGCGGCCCGGACAGCACCTGGTTGGCCGGAAGGATCATTACGTCTGCCATAGCAGCCGGAACTGTAGCAAGAACCATTACGGAAATGCATAAAAATAATCCCTTTTTCATGTCATTCCCTCCCTATTATGTTATTGCTATGTTTCAATGTTATTATGCAATTATACCATCGTTCTGGCCAAAAGCAATACCCCGTGCATATGCTTAAACTAACCTGAAATTTTTATTATCGCATAATTCATACCACCATCATCGAACTTGCTAACTTCTTGCTATGTTTACTGTTAGTATTCTGACCAGTTTCCTGTTTTGTTACACTTATTTATAGTTCCTTGCATATTTTTATCACAAATAAATAACCCCCGTCTAAATACTTAGACGGGGGAATGGGAAAAAGGATTCTTTAGTTGCCGTTGACCACGATGCAGGTAACGGTCCTGCCGACGCCCTTGGTGCCCTGGATCTTGGCGATGATCAGCTTGGTGAGCTCGCCCAGGTTCGGGGATTCCACGTAAGCCACGATGTCATGCAGACCGGTCACCACATGGGCCTGTTTCACGCCCTTGATCTTGCGCAGAGAGCGGACCACCGCCTCGGCCTTGCCGGAATCGCAGTTGATGAATTCATAAGCAGCGAACATTTGTATTCTTGCACCTCCTTTCGGAATATAATATGAAGTTTTATTGTCTATAAGATATCATAAATCGTCGCCTTTGTCAACCCGCTCAAATTTTCCCCCGGTCTTTAAAAAGGCGAAGATGAACTGGTCCAGGCCGCCGTTCATCACCGCCTGGACATCACCGTTCTGCTGGCCGGTGCGGTGGTCCTTGACCATGGTATAGGGCTGGAAGACATAGGAGCGGATCTGGCTGCCCCAGGCGATGTCGGCTTTGCCGGCCTCCAGGTGCTGGCGCTTCTTGTCCTCCTCGGCCTTGTAGTGCTGGTAGAGCCTGGCCCTGAGGACCTTCATGGCGTTGATCCGGTTCTGGTACTGACTGCGCTCGTTCTGGCTGCAGACCACGATCCCGGTGGGAATGTGCACCATCCGGATGGCCGTCTCCACCTTGTTGACGTTCTGGCCCCCGGCCGAACCGGCCCGGTAAACGTCGATCCGCAGGTCGGCCTCGGCGATGTCCACCTTGATCTCGTCGTCGATCTCGGGATAGACAAAGATGGAGGCGAAGGAGGTGTGCCGCCTCTTGTTGGCGTCGAAGGGGGAGATCCTTACCAGACGGTGCACCCCCACCTCGGCCTTGAGGTAGCCGAAGGCGTATTTCCCGGTCACTTCTAAGGTGGCGCTTTTGATCCCGGCCTCGTCTCCCGGCTGAAGGTCTATCATCTTGTAAGCATAACCGTTGCGCTCCATCCACCGAGTGTACATCCGCAGCAGCATCTCGGCCCAGTCCTGGCTTTCGGTGCCGCCGGCCCCGGGATGAATCGAGAGAATGGCGTCCCGGGCGTCGTCCTCGCCCCGCAGCATGTGGCGGTATTCCAGGGCCTCCACGCCGGTATCCAGGGATCTCAGGTCGTTCTCTATCTCGGTTAGCGAAGCATTATCATCCGGCTCCACCATTTCCAAAAGTTCGGCGGCATCGGTGCATTTCCTGTCCAGCTGCCGCCAGGCCTCCACCCAGTCCTTGCGCAGGTTGGCCTGGGCGATCACTTCTTTGGCCTTGAGGTTGTTGTTCCAGAAGCCCGGCCCGGCCATCTGTTCTTCGTATTGCGCCAGTTCTTTCTCTAATTTATCCAGGTCAAAGATACCTCCGCAGGTGGGCCAGTTTTTCCCGGGCCGCCTTGCAGCCCTGTTTCAGTTCGGGGATCGTCATTTTATGCCTTGCAATATTTGTTATGAGATTTTGTTTTCATGATACTGATTTTAAACCAATCCTTGTTTAAAATCAAGTTTAACTTTGGCTCAACAAATAGTCGTGGACCATCTTCACTTTTTTCTTCAGACCGGACAGACTGCCGTCATTGGCAACGATGATGTCCGCTTCCCGTTTAAGTTTTGAGTCCGGAAGCTGGAAGGCCATTATTCTACGGGCCTGGGACAAAGGAATCCCCTTGGCAGCAAGACGCTCCAGCCGGTTCTTTACCGGGGAGTCTACCACTATCAGGAGGTCCAACTTCTTCTGCAGACCCCAGGGCACGATCAGCGCGGCATCGATAATCAGAAGTCCCTTGAATCCGCCATTTTTTATTTTTTCTATTTTATTTTTTATATTGGTTAGGATGTACGGATGGACTATCCTGTTCAGTTTTTCCAGTTCCCTCTTGCTGCCAAAGACGATCTTGCCCAAAAGCTTCCTGTTTATCCTGTTCCCTGTCACTATGGAAGGGCCGAAGGCCTTGATGACCTGGCGGTGGCAGGGCGAGCCGGGCTTGAGCATGGCATGGCCCATCCTGTCGGCGTCGATGACCCTGGCGCCCAGTTCACGGAAATATTTGGCCGCCGTGCTTTTGCCGGAACCGGCCCCGCCGGTCAGGCCGGCCATTATTTTTTTCGAACCAGTTGCCATGCCCACCTCAAAATGTTTTCATTCCCTGGTATCGGCCGCCGGTCCGTCGTCCCGGGGATCCAGTGGATCGTATTCTCTTCCCTCATCCTGCTCCGGCCAGATCAGCAGCCATTCCTGGTAATCAAATCCGTCCTCGGCATCGGCCTCCTCCTCGTCGCCGATGGCGTCGCCCCAGTAGTTGCCCGGAAGTTTAATGTCCGGTTTTGTTTGACCTGCGGAGACGGTTGGGCTTGGAACATTTCCGGTAACCTTCGGGATCGTTACCGTCAGACTGTCGCTTGGGGATAAACCCTTCCCGGCCGGGGCAGAATCTGCGGCCTGTTGGGCCATGCCGATCAAAGGCAAAAAGACCAGCGATATTACTAAATAAATTTTAAAAAATTTCATTGAGTACTCCATAACTAAATTATTAACCCTCTGTGCCGGAGTTTACCCTGAGTATATCAAATGGTGTTTTTTTTAACCGGTTTTTCCAATGTGGTCAGTGCGCCTCAAACCAGTTCTCCCCCTCGCCCATCTCCACCACTATCGGCACCTCAAGATTCACCGCCTGCTCCATCTCGTGCTTGACTAATTTCTTCACTTTGGCCAGCTCATCCTTCTGTACCTCGAACAACAGTTCGTCGTGGACCTGGAGGATCATCTTGCTTTTGATCTTCTCCTCTTCAAACCTCCGGGATATGTTGACCATGGCCAGCTTGATCAGGTCGGCCGCGGTGCCCTGGATGGGGGTGTTGACCGCGGTCCGCTCGGAAAAGGCCCGGCGCTGGCCGTTCTCGGAGTTGATCTCCGGCAGGTAGCGCCTTCTGCCCAGCATGGTGCAGACGAATCCGTCCTTTTTGGCCCGGGCGGTGGTCAGGGCTATCCAGGCCTGCACCTGGGGGAACTGGCTGAAATAATGTTCGATGAAATGTGAGGCCTCCTCCACCCCTATCCCCAGCTGCTGGGAAAGCCCGTAGGGCCCCATGCCGTAAACGATGCCGAAATTGATGGCCTTGGCCTTGCGCCGCATGTCCGGTTCCACCTGGTCTGGCTTGACCCCGAACACCGCCGAAGCCGTCTCGCTGTGGATGTCCCGGCCAGACTTGAAGGCCTGCCTTAAATGTTGGTCGCCGGAAAGGTGGGCCACCAGGCGCAGCTCAACTTGCGAATAGTCCGCTGACAGCAGCAGATGGCCCTTGGGCGCGATGAAGCCCTTGCGGATCTCCCGCCCCACCCCTTCCCGCATCGGGATGTTCTGGAGATTGGGATCCGAGGAGGAAAGTCTTCCGGTCTCGGTGAGGGCCTGGTTGAAGGTGGTGTGCAGCCGGTGGGTCTTGGGATCGGCGGCCAGCGGCAGGGCGTCGCTGTAGGTGGATTTCAGTTTGTAAAGCTGGCGGTAATCCAGGATCAGTTTGGGCAGGTCGTGGTGCAGGGCCAGCTTGGTCAAAACGTCCACGTCGGTGGAAAATCCGGTCTTGGTCTTCCTGCCCTTGCCGATCTTCAGTTTTTCAAAAAGTATCGCCCCCAGCTGCTTTGGCGAGTTCAGGTTGAACTCCTCCCCGGCCATCCGGTATATTTCCTTTTCCAGTTTCAGCACCTGCCGTTCCAGTTCCTTGGACATCTGGCTGAAGACCGGCACGTCCAGCAGTATCCCCTCCAGTTCCATCTGCGCCAGTATCTTCACCAGCGGCATCTCGATATCCTGGAACAGTTGGACCAGTTCCTTGTCCTTAAGCTCCGGCTCGAATTTTGACCTCAGCGAAGCCACCGCGTCGGCCCGACGGGCCATCAACTCGTCGGTCAGACCAGACTCGGCCGAAAAGTCAAGCTCGGTCTGCTTCTTGGCGGGCCCGCCCGGCAGGGCCAGGCTGATACCCAGGTGCTCCTCGGCCAATGCTTCCAGCGACTGGTGGTTGCGCTTGGATGGGTCCAGCAGGTATGAGGCGATCATGGTGTCGAACATCGTCCCGTTCAGCTGGATGCCCAATAAAGACAGGGCCTTGATGGCCTTCTTCAGGTCGTGGCCTATTTTGATGATCTCCGGATCTTCTAAGGACTTCTTCAGTTTCCCGATGTCCGGTCCGCCGATGATATGAGCCTGGCCCCGGCAGAACAGGCAAAGTTTTGAGGGCCGGCCTTCGGACGTCTCCAGCTCCAGGCACATCTCGCCCTCGCGCTTCAGCCGCCCGGTCAGCAGTTCCAGCTCGGCCTTGCCGGTGACCGCCTGAGGCGCCACTTTCTTGATCTGCCCGGAGACGAACTCGTGGTAAAGAGAATTGAATTCCAGTTCCTTGAAAAGTTTGGCCAGAACCTCCTGGTCCGGCTGGTGGGTCTTAAGCGAAGCCAGCGAAATGTCGGGAAGCTGGTCCAGGTGCAGGGTCACCAGTTCCCTGCAGAGCTGGGCCTGGTCTTTATGCTCTTCCAAAAGATTTTTTATCCGGGGTTTCTTGACCTTATCCAGGTTCTTATAAAGATCATCGAACGAACCGAACTGGATTATCAGGTCGGTGGCGGTCTTGGGGCCGATCCCCGGAACCCCGGGCACATTGTCGGCCGTGTCTCCGGACAGGGCAAAGATGTCCTTGATCTTGTCCGGGGTCACCCCGTATTCCTTAAAGACCTCCTCCGGGCCGTAGATGGATTCGTCGCTCTTGCCCAGCCGGGGCTTGATCACCTTGATCCGCCCGGTCACCACCTGTAAAAGGTCCTTGTCGCCGGTGGCGATGTAGCTCATCCAGCCCTTGGCCTCGGCCTGCTTGGCCAGCCCGGCCAGCACGTCGTCGGCTTCAAAGCCGTCCTGCTGCAGCACCGCGATGTTCAAAGCCTTCAGGATCTCCTTGATCCGGGGCAGCTGGGAGCGCAGCTCCTCGGGCATGCCGGGGCGCTGGGCCTTGTACTCGGCGTACTTTTTGTCGCGGAAGGTGGGGGCCGAGGTGTCGAAGGCCACCCCGATGTAGTCGGGCTGGTGCTCCTTGATCATCCGCATCAGCATATTGGTGAAGCCGAAGGAGGCGCTGGTGTTCTCCCCCTTGGAGTTGATCAGGGGGTTGCGGATGAACCCGAAGTGGGCCCGGTAGGCCAGGGCGGTGCCGTCGACTAAAATGAGTTTGGGCATTAGGATATTTGCGTTGATTTGATGTTCTTTTTTATGTCAAAGGATCTTACTGTTTCAATCATACCTTTAAACCCAGCCAAAATCAAGTATTTTCTGATTTCATATGAAAACTCATAAAAATTATGAAACTTTTTCAAAAATTTACCCGTAATCATACATTTTAAGGGTTTATGTTTTTTAGCATGTCGAGATTACGGCCAAAGTCCATCAAACCACCGTTTCGGGACCATTGCCCCTTGACAAAAAAAAATATGTTTTTTATAATATAGGGTTGTATCCCCCGGACCAAAGAAGTCAGTAATTAAAGGAGAATATAAGCCATGGAACAGTTCAACAACGACGACATCAAAAAACTCAACGAGGAGATCGAAAAGAAGAGTGTCATCGTCCAGACCATCACCGCCGAGATCTCCAAGGCCATCGTGGGTCAGAACTACCTGGTCAGCCGGATGCTGGTGGGCCTGCTGGCCAACGGCCACCTGCTGATCGAGGGCGTGCCCGGCCTGGCCAAGACCTACGCGGTGCGGACGGTGGCGGCGGCCGTCAGGGCCAAATACCAGCGGATCCAGTTCACCCCGGACCTGCTGCCCTCGGACATCGTGGGCACGCTGATCTACAACCAGAAGACCGGGGAATTCATCACCAGCAAGGGCCCCATCTTCGCCAACTTCATCCTGGCCGACGAGATCAACCGCACGCCCCCGAAAGTGCAGAGCGCATTGCTGGAGGCCATGCAGGAGCGCCAGGTGACCATCGGCGAGCAGACCTATAAGCTGGACGACCCGTTTTTGGTGCTGGCCACCCAGAACCCCATCGAGCAGGAGGGCACCTATCCCCTGCCCGAGGCCCAGCTGGACCGCTTTCTGCTGAAGATCAAGATCACCTATCCCAGCAAGGAGGAGGAAAAGGAGATCGTGGAGCGGATCGCCGGGGCCGGCGAGCCCAAGATCAAGCCGGTGATAGACACCTCGGACATCATCAAGGCCCGGGAGCTGTGCAAGAGCATCTACATCGACAAGAAGATCAAGGATTACATCGTGGACCTGGTGTTTGCCACCCGCGAGCCGGAGAAATACGGACTTAAGGAGCTGAAGGGCCTGGTCCGCTTCGGGGCCTCGCCCCGGGCCTCCATCAACCTGACCACCGCCGCCCGGGCTTTGGCCTTCCTTAAGCGCCGCGGCTTCGTGATACCAGAGGACGTCAAGGAGCTGGCCGGTGACATCCTGCGGCACCGGATCATCCTGTCCTACGAGGCCGAGGCCGAGGAAGTAACCACCGACGACGTGATCCAGAAGATCCTGGCCGGGGTGGAGGTTCCGTGATCCGCTTTGGTTAATGGTTATTCGTTATTCGTAAATCGTCATATCCGAGGGACCATGAACCCAGCATCAAGTATTTATTGAAATAAATATTTCGCGTAATTTCGCGTTTTTAGTGGGGAAAAGAAAAATCGTCAATCATGCTATCGCCTGAATTCATAAAAAAGATCCGCCAAATCGAGCTTCACACCCGGAAGATCGTCAACACCACCTTTGCCGGCGAGTACAAGTCAACCTTCAAGGGCACCGGCATGGAGTTCGTGGACGTGCGGGAATACCAGCCCGGCGACGACGTCCGGTCCATAGACTGGAAGGTCACCGCCCGGATGGGGCGGCCCTATGTCAAAAAGTTCGTGGAGGAGCGGGAGCTGACCGTGATCCTGTGCGTGGACGCCTCGGGCTCCGGTTACTTCGGCACCCGGGGCCGCTTCAAGGTGGAGCAGGCCGCCCAGGTGGCGGCCACCCTGGCCTTCTCGGCGGTCAAGAACAACGACAAGGTGGGCCTGCTCTTCTTCACCGACCGGGTGGAGAAGTACATCCCTCCCAAGAAGGGCCGGCTCCATGTGATGCGGTTGATCCGGGACATCCTGTATTTCGTGCCGGAGCACAAGGGCACCAGTCCTTCCCCGGCCCTGGAATTTTTGATGCACATCCTTAAGCACCGGGCCATCGTGTTCTTCATCGGAGACTTTCTGGGGGAGGGATACCGGCCTCAGAATTTCAAGACGTCCCTGGGCATCGCCTCCCGCCGCCACGACCTGGTGGCCGTGTCCATCAGCGACTCGGCCGAGCACAGCCTGCCCCCGGCCGGACTGGTGGACGTCGAGGATGCTGAAAGCGGAAAGATATACACAGTGAACTTTTCCGATAAGGGTTTGGCCAAGGGTTTCTTCAGCTTCACCCAGAACGCCCTTCAGGAAAAGGACCGGCTGTTCAAACAGCTCAGCGTGGACCAGATAGACATCTCCACCACCGAGGATTTCACCCCCAAACTGCACAAGTTCTTCAAACAGCGGGCCAAGAGATTTCACTGAAGCAAGACCACAGGTTAATCTATAAGGAATCCAGGAAAACAGGAAACACGGATTGATCAACCGGTTCCAATCCCGGTTGTCGCGTTAAAACGATCAGTGAGCATCGCAGTTGATGGCGGAAAAAGCTTGTCTGGCCTGTTTGAGGGCTTGGCCAAAGCCCGAGTTCAGACAAGCCCGCCAGCAACGAGAAGCGCAACGCGGGCCCGCTGTAGCTTTAGCGAAAGCGTGGCCCGGAGAGTTTTAAGCGAGCCCACTTCGCCGAAGTAGCTTTTATATGGCTGCCGGCTACGTAGGCTGAACGAGCTTTTTCTTTTGGTTATTCTCTTTTTGGCGGCACAAAAAGAAAAGAACCTAATGGAAATTTGCGTCCCATATAAGAAACTAAAATAATCATACCGAACATAATGACCCATTTGCTTCTGACATTGCTGCTTTTAACCCAGCTGCCCTCCGGCCCCACTCTTTCCACCAACTGCCAGCCCAAAAAGCTGACGGTGGGCGACCCCTTTTATGTCGAGCTGAAGCTGACCTGTTCCAACAGCAGCAAAATAACCGGACCGCTGGCCGACAGCCTGGGATCGTTCCTGATCCTGGACCAGCAGTTGAAGACCAAGAGCCGCCAGGGCTACAATGAGAACCTGTACCGCCTGAAGATGGCCGGGTTCAAGGCCGGCGAGCAGGCCCTGCCCCGGCTGTTCTTTCTGCTGTCTTCCGGGGACCAGACCGACACCCTGCGCAGCGACAGCCTGAAGGTGAAGATCACCAGCGTCCTGTCCCCCAAGATGCAGGATATCAACGACATTAAGCCCGAGGCAAAATTTCCCAACTACTGGTTGTGGCTGATCCCGGCCCTGATCCTGGTCCTGGCCGCCTTGGTTTACCTGAGTTTGCAGTTGTACAAAAAGCTTAAGAAGATCAGGGAACTGGCCCTGGCCCCGCTGCCGCCCTGGGAGGAAGCGCTAAAAGCATTGGACAATCTGCCCAAGGACGAATGGCTGGCCAAGGGTTTTGTCAGCAAATATTATTACGCCTTATCTGAAATCCTCAAACGCTACATCGAGCGGCGTTTTGAGTTCAATGCGGTGGAGCAGACCACCACCGAAATCGTCTTGAATTTAAAAATATACAAAACGCCTTTACGCCAGGAATTCTCAGACTTTTTGAACCGGGCCGACCTGGTCAAGTACGCCAAGGCCGTGCCACCCGAACAGGAAACAGCCCAAGCCATGGAAACCGTCAGGGACCTGGTCACCAGGACCATCCCCCTCCCTCCGGAACCCGCCGGTAAGGCTAAAAGCGAAAAGCCGGTAACGGAGGCCGTGTAGATATGCGTTTCGCTTCGCCGTTATATCTGCTGCTGCTGCTGCCCATCGCCCTTCTTTTGTGGCTGGAGTTAAAGAAGAGGACCGGAGCGGTGATATTCTCCGACACCTCGTTCTTCGCCGCCTATAAGAAGAGATCGGATATTCTTAAATACCTGCTGCTGGCCCTGAACATCCTGGCTTTGGTTTTCATGACCCTGGCCCTGGCCCGCCCCCAGCGGGGAAGGGTTCACGAGGAAGTTGAGGCCAGGGGCGTGGACATCATGCTGTGCCTTGATGTCTCGGAGACCATGAAGTACCAGGATTTCAGCCCCAAAAACCGGCTGTACGTGGCCAAGGAACGGGCCAAGGAATTCATCGCCAAGCGGGCGGGCGACCGGATAGGTCTGGTGGCCTTCGCCAACGGCTCCATGACCCAGTGCCCGCTGACCGTAAACCGGACGATCCTGGGCAGCATCATCGACCGGCTGCAGGTGGGAACCATTGACCCCACCCGCACCGCCATCGGCATGGGCCTGGCCTCGGCCGTCTCCCGGCTCAAGGACTCCAAGTCCAAGGACAAGCTGATCATCCTGCTGACCGACGGCCTCAACAACGCCGGGGACATCGACCCCCTGACCGCCGCCCGGCTGGCCCAGAGCTTCGGCCTTAAGGTCTACTGCATCGGGATCGGGACCAACGGCCCGGTGACCATCATGGTCAACGATCCCTTCTGGGGACAGCGGCCCCAAACCGTCAACATGGAATTCGACATGAAGCCCTTGGATGAGATCGCCAGGATCACCGGGGGACAGTCCTTCCTGGCCACCGATGACGAGGCCCTGAAGATCATCTACGACGAGATCAACCAACTGGAACCCACCACTTACAAGATGAACCGACATACCGTGTATTCAGAGAAAGCCTACCTCTTCCTGTTCCCGGCCCTGTTCCTGATGCTTTTGGGAACGGCCCTGTCGCTGACCGTGGCCAGGAGGCTGCCATGATCAAGTGGGCCCAACCGCAATATCTTTACCTGCTGCTGGCCCTGCCCCTGATGGTGGTGGCCCTGCTGTGGGGCCGCTGGCTCAAGGCCCGGGCCGGTCAAAAACTGGCCGAGCGGGAACTGCTGGAACGGATCAGCGCCAATTACAGCGGCAGGCTGGCCTTTGCCAAGTCGGTGTTATTGTTGCTGGGGCTTTTCTTTTTGATCCTGGCCGCCGCCCGGCCCCAGTGGGGCGAAAAGCTGCAGAGCTACCAGGGGCGGGGGATAGACGTGGTCATCGCCCTGGACGCCTCCAAGAGCATGCTGGCCGGTGACATCCAGCCCAGCCGGCTGGAGCGGGCCAAGGTGGAGGTGGCCTCGCTTTTAGACAACCTCAGCGCCAACCAGGTGGGCATCACCGCCTTTGCCGGCGACTGCTACGTGATGTGCCCCCTGACCACCGACGTGGACGCCGCCAAGATGTTCTTGGACATCATCGAGCCCGGCAACATTCCCAAACCGGGCACCAATATCCAGCGGGCCATCGAGGTCTCCGCCTCACTGTTCGACGCCAAGGAGAATGCCTCCAAGGCCCTGGTGCTTATCACCGACGGCGACAATCTTGAGGGCGACCCGATGCAGGCGGCCAAGCTGGCGGCCGAGCAGGGCATCAGGATCTACGCGGTGGGTGTGGGAACTCTGGAAGGCTCCACCATACCGGAGAGAGACCAGAGCGGCTACGGCGTATCCTACAAGAAGGACCAGAAGGACCAGGTGGTGGTCTCCCGGCTGGCCGAGCGCCTGCTGCTGGTGATGGCCAAGGCCGCCGATGGCCGCTATTTCCGGAGCCAGGCCCTTAACCTGGACGCCCTGCTGCTGTCGCTGGACCAGTTAAAGAAGAAAGATATCGGCGGAGGTGATTTTGTGCAGTACCAGGAACGCTACCAGTACTTTTTGCTGGCGGCCTTCATATTGATCATGGCCGGGATATTCACCAGCGACCGGCGGGGAAAATGGTTCCCGGAACTGAAGCTTTCCCGTTTCAAATTGGTGATTCTAATTTCTGCCTTTTGCCTTCTGCCTTCGACCGCTGTCCAAGCTGGTGTCGGCTCCGACATGCGCTCCGGCAACCAGGCCGACAAAAAGGGGAATTACGAGGAAGCCCTTAAAAAGTACCAGGAGGCCTTGGTTTTTGAGCCGGATAATGTTAAGATACACTACAACATCGGCCGGGCGCTGTACAAGCTCAACAAATATCCCGAGGCTGTTTCCGAATTCCAACTGTCCCTGCTTACCAAGGACAAGAAACTCCAGGCCCGGACCCTGTACAACATCGGCAACTGCCAGTTCAAAGCGCAGCAGCTGGACGAGGCCATCGGCTCCTACACCGCGGCCCTGGTGATGGATCCAGGAGATCTCCAGGCCAAGCAGAACCTGGAATTTTGTTGGAAGAAAAAAGAGGAATCCAAAAGCGATTCCACCAAGCAGGATCAGCAGCAAAAGCAGCAGCAGCAAAAACAACAGCAACAACAGCAGCCCCAGCCCCAAAAGGGACAGATAGGCAAGGATGACGCCAACCGCATGCTTCAGGCCCTGCAGAACAAGGAGAAGGAGAACATGAAGAAGCAGAAGGAAAAGCAGCAGGAACAGAACAAAGGCGACAAGGACTGGTGACAGGTCACTGAATACTGAATATGGAATACGGAAGGCTGAAGACTTAACAACGTGAATTGTGAATTGCAAATAATTTAACCCTGGACGCCATACCCTGTATCCTAAACTCTAAACTCAAAACGCTGAACTGTAAACTTCTTTGTTTGACAGATTTTTAAAATATCTTCGCCTTCTGGTGGTATTGCTTGTGCTGCCCGGTCTGCTTTTGGCCGCCGGCATCGATTTCAACGCCTCGGTGGACCAAAGCACGGTGGGCGTGGGCGAACAATTCACTTTGAACGTCACCGTCCAGGGCGAGGGCATGGCCACGGTCCCCAAGCCCCAGCTGCCGGACCTGCCCGATTTCAACCTGCTGGGCAGTTCCTCCTCCCAGTCCACCAGCATCTCTATCATCAACGGCAGCATGAAGAAGCAGGCCACTGTCAACTTCATCTATTACCTCAGCGCCAAGAAGACCGGCCAGCTGAACATCGGCGCCTGCAAAATAAACTACGAAGGCCAGGAATACCAAAGCCAGCCCATCAGCATCGAAGCGACCAAGACCGCCCAGGCCCAGCCCAGACAGCAGGGGCAAAACCCCCAAGCCTCGCAATCCAGGATGCCGATAGACGGCAACCTCTTCCTTTCGGCCAGCGCCAGCAGAAAGACGGTTTACCAGGGCGAGCAGGTCAACGTGGAGTTCTCCCTTTACAACCGTTTTCAGATAAGCGGCGTCGGAGATGTGCAGTTCCCCTCTTTCATCGGATTCTGGCCGGAGAAGATATATGAGGCGGAAAAGCTCAATTTCCAGCGCCAGGTGGTAGACGGCAGGCAATTTGAGGTGGCCCTGCTTAAGAAGACCGCCCTGTTCCCAGTCACATCCGGCGAGGTCGAGATAGGCCCCCTGTCCATGAACGTCGGCGTGGTGCAGGGCCCCCGCGATTTCTTTGACATGTTCGGCACCACCCAGACGGTCAAGGTGGAATCCAAGCCACTGCGTTTGACGGTGCTGCCGTTGCCGGAGAACGGCCAGCCGGCGGAATTCACCGGCGGGGTGGGCAGGTTCACCATGACCGCGGAACTGGACAGAACCAACACCACCGGCAGCGAGCCCATCAACCTGACCATCAAGGTCTCCGGCACCGGAAATATAAGGCTTATAGAGAAGCCTGTGATACCAGCCACTACCGGCCTGAAGATCCTGGATCCCGAGATCAGGGACCAGGTTCAGACCTCGGGCGATGTCATCAAAGGTTCCAAGACCTTCCGCTATCCGGTCATCCCCCAGGCCGACGGCAAGTATGTCCTCCCGGCCATCAAGATGGCCTACTTTGACCCCGGCGACAAAAGCTACCACACCCTCCAGTCCAAAGTGCTGGAATGCACCGCCACCGGCTGCACGCCCAATGCCCCGCTGGTGGAGGCCACCGGACTAAAGGTGCTGGGCACCGACATCAATTACATCAAGCCGGACAAAACGGAGATCAAGCCTTTCAAACAACCGCAGTGGTGGCTGCTGGGCCTGGGCTATCTACTGTCGTTCGCTGTATTGGGGGCCTCATTTTTCTACCGCGCCCACCGCAATAAATTGGACAGCGACCGGGGCTATGCCCGCAAACACAGATCCGGGGCCCTGGTCAAAAAGAGGCTGAAATCAGCCGAGAGGCTGCTGCTGGACGACGACCCCCGTCAGGAATTTTACGCCGTGCTTTTTCAGGCGGTGCTGGGTTATGTGGGAGACCGCTACAACCTGGACACCCACGCCCTTTCCAAGGACCAGCTCAAGGCCGGGCTGCTGCAGCTGAACCTGGCGCCAGAACTGGTGGACAAGATAATTGAGATAATAGAGCAATGCGACATCGCCCGGTTCTCGCCCGGCCAGGCCGCGTACAAAACACCCCGGGAGCTGTTCGAAAGGTCCCGTGAGATACTGAGCCAACTATAGTCCCTAATGTTTATCTTTTGATATCATGCTGACCCATCTGTTACTCTATATCGCCATCGCCTTGAGCCCGGCGGAATCCTACAACCTGGGCAACAAGTGTTACAGCCAGAACGACTACGCCGGAGCCGTGGCCGCCTATCAGCAGGCCCTGCAGGCCGGGCCCGACGCCGCCGTGCTGTATAACCTGGGAAACGCCTATTTCAAGAGCGGACGGACCGGACAGGCCGTGGCCAGCTACCGCCGGGCCCAGTATCTGAACCCCCGGGACCGGGACATCCGGGCCAACCTTGAATTCGTCCGCAGTTACCGGGCCGACAAGATACTGACCCTGCCCGATCCTTTTTCCAAATTTCTTTACGGCCTGTTCCACTTTTTCTCGGAGCGCGAAGCCGCCCTGCTGGCCCTGATATGCTTTGGGCTTGGCTCTTTGATGCTGGCCCTGTTCGTGGTCTACGGAAAAAAGTTTTACGTTTACATCTCCGTTTTCTGGGTTTTGGTTTTCATCTTTTTCCTGGCTGACCTTTTAACCTGGAGGAACGAGCGGCAGCAGCTCCCGGTGGTGATAACCTCCGCCGAGGTCAGCGCCTTGAGCGGACCGGGCCCGGAGTACAAGCAGATCATCCTGGTACACGACGGCACCGAGGGACAGATCAAGGAGACCAGGGGCGATTACCTGCTGATCCAGATGCCCGGGGGCATCGGCGGCTGGGTCAGGAAGGATGAGGTGGAGAGAGTGTTTTAAGTGGTGGCTTCGATACGCCTCCGTACACGGCTACTCAGCCACCTGACCTTCTACTTGCCGGGGGCGTCTACTCAGCCATCTAAATTTATGCTTTCCGGGGGCTGAGTAGGGCGCAAAGCCCGTATCGAAGCCCCCGATCACCTGTTAACGCAATATAGCCCCCGCCTATTTATCCGACGAAGCCTTGTGCATAGTCGGAAGGCGGGGGCTATTTTGTTTCCTGAACTATTCTTGCTATTGGGCCGCAGCCTGAGCTACCGGCTGTTTCTTCTTGCGCAGCAGGAACAATATCCCTCCGATCACCAGTGCCAGCACGATCATCAGGACAATGATATTATGGGCTATCATGGAAACGATGATGGTGACCAGCGACAGCACCAAAGCAATGGGAAAGGTCATCAGCCCCACCACGAAGCGGCTGGCGGTGCCCAAAAACGGCAGGACATCCAGCACGGTATGCAGCGGGCCAAGCAGCATCAGCATTCCGATCCACATCATCAAAAAGCCGATTATCCGCCCGATCCAGCCGGTCATCTTGTACTCCGCCTTAAGCTGAGCTATGGCCTCGTCCCTGGTGCCGGCCAGGGCCCGGTAGAATTTGGTGTCGCCCTTGATCAGGTAGGGTTCGATGGCTCCGCCTATCAGCTTGCCGAAGACCGTCACCTTTTTGCCGGAAGCGATGGCCCCGAAGCTGACCCGGACATCTCCCACTTCCGGTTCGGACAAAGTGCCCGTTCCTTTGAAAAGATAGCCCTGGGCCAGTTTAAAGCCGGCGGTCAGGTTCGAGGACAGATCATTCTGCCCTATCTCCAGCTTTGGGGCATCCGGCAGCTGCATGTTCTGAACGTCCAGCTCATAGGCCCCCAGGTTGGCCCGGGCCGCGTAAAATTCCTTTTCTGCCACGTTCAAACCCGGATTGCCGTGGCCCTCGGGTTTCTTGAACTCGGCCGAGTTCTCGGGGTTGGAGGTCCATTCCTTTTCGTAGGTATAAGTGGTAGTGGTGGTCTCGCTGCCGCCCATTTTCTTGTCGGACTTGGAACTGGAGCGCTCCCTCCAGGCGAACATCTCCACCGTCCGCTGCAGCATGATGTAACTGCCGGGCCGGATGAACTCCGGATCGCCCACCGAATCAGGGGTTTCCAGCGGCCCGGTGGCCGAGACCAGCTGGTCCTGGCCGTTCTGGTCCACGGACTGGGTGGACAGGGCCACCGCCTTGCCGGCGATCTTGGCATAATTGGTGCGGCCCTCGGTCTTCCACAGGACCACGAAGGAGAAGAAGAACAGCAGGATGCCTATCAGCACTCCCATGAAGGAGTTCATAATCCTTTTGCCCCACCCGGTGGTGACGGTCTCGGTGAACTGATCCGCCATAATGCCTCCCTAAATACGATTAAAGATTTACAATTAACGATTAACTAATCAGTACCTCGCCGCCACCGGCATTCTTCTGCCTGACCCAAAGGCCTTGCTGGTCACCTTTAACCCCGGTGCGGCCTGCCGCCTTTTGTACTCGCTGTTCCTTACGGCTTTGATCACCCAGTCCACCACCGCCGGTTTGTAGCCGCGCTTGATGATCTCCTCCCGGGATCTGCCGTCCTCCAGATGATATTCCAGGATCGCATCCAGCACCGGGTAGGGCGGCAGGGTGTCCTGGTCCTTTTGGTTGGGCCGCAGTTCGGCCGAGGGCGCTTTCCTGATGGTGGCCCCGGGGATCACCTCCCCCTTCCGGTTGACATATCCGGCGATCTTATAGACCAGGGTCTTGGGAACGTCCGAGATCACGGACAGCCCGCCGCTCATGTCGCCGTACAGCGTGCAATAGCCCACCGCCATCTCGCTCTTGTTGCCGGTGGAAAGCACGATGTGCCCGTACTTGTTGGAAAAAGCCATCAGGATGTTGCCCCGGATGCGGGCCTGGATGTTCTCCTCGGCCAGCCCCGGCTTGGTGCCCTTGAAAGTGGTTTTCAGCGTTGCCAGATATTTTTGGTAAAGCCCGGTAATGGGGATCACCTTGAACCCTATCCCCAGGTTCCCCGCCAGTTTTTTTGAATCGTCCACGCTGCCTTTGGAAGAATAGGGCGAGGGCATGGAGATTCCCGTCACGTTTTTTGGACCCAGCGCCTCGGCCGCAATTGCTGCCACCAGGGCCGAATCAATCCCGCCGGAAAGCCCTATCACTGCCTGGTGAAAACCGGTCTTTTTAATATAATCCCGCAGGCCCAAAACCAGGGCCTGGTAAACATCTCCGGCCGGATCTGGCTTTGGCCATTTAGCAGAAAGTTCAATGTTCTCTGTATCCAAGACCTTCATTTGTTCCGCAAAGGCATTCAGCAACAGGACCGGCTGTCCGGCTTCGTTCACCGCAAAACTGCGTCCATCGAAGACCAGCTCGTCGTTGCCGCCGATCTGATTGACATAGATGAAGGGTCTGAGGTATTTCTTAGCCAGCCGGGCGAAAAGGCCTGACCTAAGGGAAGCTTTACCCATCTCGAAAGGCGAGGCCGAAAGGTTGATGAAGATCTCGGCCCCGGCCATGGCCAGGTCTTTGATTGGGTCCCGCTGGTAAGGTAGTCCTTTAGGCCAAAGTCTCTGATCGTTCCAGGCATCTTCGCAGATGGATATCCCCAGTTTCCGGCCTTTGAAGTTCACCACCGACACTTTATCCGCCGGCTTGAAGTAACGGGTCTCGTCAAAGACATCATAGGTTGGCAGCAAAGTTTTGTGCTGGGTGAAGATGACCTTGCCCCGGTGGATCAGCAGTGCCGAGTTATACAGCCTGCTTGAGCCCTTTTCCCCGGCCCGGACCGGCGCCCCGATCAGTATCCCAATGTCCGGCCGCTTGCCCGACAGCTTGGCAATGTCCTTGACCGCCTGCTCAGTCTTCCGCAGAAACCAGTCCTTCTCCAGCAGATCGCGGGGCGGATAGCCGGTCAGGAACAGCTCGGGAAAGACCAGCAGGTCGGGCTTTTGCCTGGCGCTAGATTTTAAAGCCAAAGCGACCTTGGCAAGATTTCCGTCTAAGTCTCCCACCACCGGGTTATATTGGCAAATGGCGATTTTCACCTGATTTAGAACCTCAGTAAATTATTGTTAAGATAACTGAACTTTGGCAAAATCAAT